>NZ_JBHFIG010000021.1:0-615489 GCF_057334175.1 Desemzia sp. AGC72 | reverse complement strand
ACATAGTATTTTTTCATGTATAGGGTATCAAGGATACTTGAATCTGGAGAGTTGTCCGAGCTGGCCGAAGGAGCACGATTGGAAATCGTGTAGGCGGTGAAAACTGTCTCAAGGGTTCGAATCCCTTACTCTCCGTTGAAAAATGTAAATCATGGCCCGTTGGTCAAGCGGTTAAGACACTGCCCTTTCACGGCGGTAACACGGGTTCGAATCCCGTACGGGTCATTTATAAGGTTAGTTTAAACCTGGAGGTTTAGCTCAGTTGGGAGAGCATCTGCCTTACAAGCAGAGGGTCAGCGGTTCGAGCCCGTTAACCTCCATTGCAACAAATTATGGTCTCGTGGTGTAGGGGTTAACATGTCTGCCTGTCACGCAGAAGATCGCGGGTTCGATTCCCGTCGAGACCGTCATTTTAAAAAATGAATAGTATTACCTAAAAGATATGGCTCGGTAGCTCAGTTGGTAGAGCACTTGATTGAAGCTCAAGGTGTCGGCGGTTCGATTCCGTCCCGAGCCATTGTTGGAGGGGTAGCGAAGTGGCTAAACGCGGCGGACTGTAAATCCGCTCCTTCGGGTTCGGCAGTTCGAATCTGCCCCCCTCCACCATTATTTAGGGGTATAGTTTAATGGTAAAACTATGGTCTCCAAAACCATCGATGTGGGTTCAATTCCTACTACCCCTGTTGTTTGAATTAAATCATGGCGATTGTGGCGAAGTGGTTAACGCACCGGCTTGTGGCGCCGGCACTCGTGGGTTCGATTCCCATCAGTCGCCCTTTTTTTGGGCTATAGCCAAGCGGTAAGGCAAGGGACTTTGACTCCCTCATGCGCTGGTTCGAATCCAGCTAGCCCAGTTACTTAAATATGGCGGTATAGCCAAGTGGTAAGGCAGAGGTCTGCAAAACCTTCATCACCGGTTCAAATCCGGTTACCGCCTTATCTATAGAGATAGAAAATTTGTATTATTTATGCCGGCGTGGCGGAATTGGTAGACGCGCTGGACTCAAAATCCAGTGCCCGTTGAGGGCGTGCCGGTTCGATTCCGGCCGCCGGTATCAAAGCAAAAGTTGAACTCGTTGAGTTCAGCTTTTTTTTAAAATTTTAACAATTAATTTGTACCATTTATATTGGTAGTGAAATTTCTACTTCATATCAAAATCTAAAATATTTAGAAATGATAGTAAAGCTCTGTTATACTAAATGAAAGAAAAAAGAAGAGGAGAATACGGAGATGAATAAGCGTCTTGGTAAATGGCAAATGATCGTTGGCAGCATGATTATAATTTTAGGTGCTATTGCTATGATTATACAACCTCTCGTTTCAGTTTTTGTGATGTTATATGGGGCTTATATTGTTTTTATAGGCTATAGAATAAAAAGTGGAAATCATCCATTAAATAAAAAAGAATAAAACAAAGAACCAAAAGGCATTTTGTTGGTTAAATGAAAAACCTTGAGAAGATAATATGACTTCTCAAGGTTTTTTGTATTTCTGGGTTATGGAACTGTGCAGGAATTAAAAAATTTAAAAGGATAGGATCATTAGCTGAACCAGTAAAACTTTTAAACTAGATAGTAAGCGCTATTAATAATAGTTGTTTTCTGTTAATATAATGGTGTATTAGGCGTATAGATTTAATGATTGGGTTTAGTGTTAAAAAAATTAACGAAATTTTTGCAAAGATTTCTCACTGATTTAATTTAGAAAAAGGCAGGTGAGGAAAGTCAATACAAAAAAACAAAAGCAGTTAGCCGAAATGTTGTTTGGTGAATAGATTCCATAATACTGTAAAAAGTTAGGGGTGCAGCCATTGTCAACAAAAGATAGATTTTTAAAAGCAGAAATACGCCGATCCAATCACCTTTTTTCTCCCTTACGTTCTATTGTTGAAACTTCTCTGTACAGCAACAACATCCAACTAATAACTTCTATAGATAAAGCATACCAGATAGCTCATGACGCTATAAATACGATAGTCACTGATTTACCTGTAAAATATCCTGATAAATTAGATTTACCATCAAATGCTAAGATACTTGTAGAAAATGGGAATTCTGTAGTAGGTAGAACTGCTGCAGCAAAAAGAATATATGGCGAAAATCCAGAAGAAGATGCTAAGTTGAAAACTCTGATTTTGGATGCTATTTACGATGGAACAAAGACAAATAGGTACAAAACCAGTGCTTATGTAGGACTAGATCCTGATTTTATGGTAAAAGCTCATCTGACTGTACCAGAAGGCCAAGAAAACAATCTTTATTCATGGTTGCTTAACTTCCAAGCCACTAATGAATTCTACGATGATATGTATAAAGAGTCTGATGAAATCAATGAAGGAGATATTTTAATTTATCAAGATGCGAATTGGCACCATCCTGATTACCCATTAGGATTGGCTTATTTTGACTCAGCGCATAATTGTGCCATCATTCTTGGAATGAATTATTTTGGAGAATTAAAGAAAGCGACTCTAACATTAGCTTGGAATATTGCCCATAATATAGGATATGTTTCTTGTCATGGTGGGCAGAAAAAATTTGTATTGAAAGAAGATGAAAGTTATGTGGCAGCCTTTTTCGGGTTGTCCGGATCTGGGAAATCAACATTGACACATGCTAAACACAATAACAAGTATCAAGTTGAAGTATTGCATGATGATGCTTTTATCATTTCATTGAAAGATGGTTCTTCTATTGCTTTGGAACCAGCATATTTTGATAAAACTCAAGACTACCCATCGGATCATCCTGAAGTTGATTATTTTGTCACCGTTCAAAATGTAGGTGTAACTCAAGATGAAAACGGAAATAAAGTATTATTGACAGAAGATCTGCGTAATGGAAATGGACGGACGATTAAATCTCGTTACTCAACACCAAATCGTGTAGACAAGTTTGAAGAGCCGATCAATGCTGTATTTTGGATCATGAAAGATGATTCTTTACCTCCAGTATTAAAGATCAATGACCCAATTCTAGCCACAACATTTGGTGCCACTTTAGCTACCAAAAGAACAACTGCAGAACGATTGAAAAAAGGAGTCGACATCAACAAACTTGTTATAGAGCCTTACGCCAACCCATTTAGAGTCTATCCGTTGATAGATGATTACAATAACTTTAAATATTTGTTTGAAGAATTGGGAACGGATTGTTACATTCTTAACACGGGCTTCTTTTTAGATAAAAAAATACCTAAAGAGGTTACACTTGGTGCTATAGAATCGATTATCGATGATACAGCTGAATTTCAAAGTTTTGGACACTTAACAGACCTCCAGTATATGGTCATTGAAGACTTTAAACCAGATTTTACAGATTCTTCATATGCTTCATTGGTAGATGAAAGAATGAAAATGCGTGGAGAGTTTATACGGGAACAAGCACAAAAAAATGCATTAAATGTGTTGCCTAATGAAGCTCTAAAAGCGATTTTGAGCTTGATAAATGAAACCTGAATAATCAGGAAAACGAGTTGTATGATGTAGCGATCATTCAACTCGTTATTAATTATCTAAAGAAATCACTTTTATTAGCGCGTGCAATCGTCATTAGGAACTTGGGAGGAATACCAATGACAGAAAAGATGGTCGAAATAACTGAAACGGTTCTTCGAGATGCACATCAGAGTTTAATGGCTACACGGATGTCTACGGAGGATATGTTGCCTATTATCGAAAAGATGGACAAAGTAGGATATTTTTCGATGGAATGCTGGGGTGGAGCAACGTTTGATGCAGCTATTCGGTTTTTAAATGAAGATCCCTGGGATAGACTAAGAGAAATACGAAAGCAAACTCCTAATACTAAATTGCAAATGTTATTGAGAGGCCAAAACTTATTGGGATATCGCCATTATGCAGATGACGTGGTGGATAAATTTGTCGAGCTGTCCGTGGCAAATGGTATTGATATTTTTAGAATTTTTGATGCCTTAAATGATATTCGTAATTTAGAGGCTTCTTTAAAAGCGGTAAAGAAGTATGGCGGACATGCTCAATTAACTATTTGCTATACCATCAGCGATGTGCATACCATTCCTTATTTTGTAGAGTTAGCTTCAGAAATGGAGGAAATGGGAGCAGATTCGATTTGTATCAAAGATATGGCTGGGATACTGACTCCCTATGCAGGAAAAGAATTGGTTAGTGCCCTCAAAAAAGTTATCAGTGTACCGCTTAGTCTGCATACACATGCAACGAGCGGAACTTCTCATATGACCTATCTGATGGCAGTAGAAGCTGGAGTAGATATGATTGATACAGCTATTTCTCCTTTTGCAGAAGGTACAAGTCAGCCTCCGACGGAAACAATGGCCATTTGTTTAAATGAAGGCCAACGGAGAACGAAACTAGACGTTTTTTTATTAGAAGAAATCGCCGATTATTTTAAACCGATTCGCGACAAGTATCTGGCCAACGAATTAATGAATCCTAAAGTAATGGGATCTGATCCAAAAGCATTAATTTATCAAGTTCCCGGTGGAATGTTGTCTAATTTGCTGTCTCAATTAAAACAAGCCAATGCAACAGACAAGTATGATGCGG
Source organism: Desemzia sp. AGC72 (assembly GCF_057334175.1). Lineage (NCBI taxonomy): Bacteria > Bacillati > Bacillota > Bacilli > Lactobacillales > Carnobacteriaceae > Desemzia > Desemzia sp. AGC72. The sequence goes on along the minus strand of NZ_JBHFIG010000021.1, from coordinate 610,942 downwards.
TGTTGAAAGAAGTTCCACGTGTTCGTTTTGATCTGGGATTCCCTCCTTTGGTTACACCGATGAGTCAGATGGTGGGAACACAAGCAGTCTTCAACGTGTTGGCTGGTGAACGCTATAAAATGGTTCCAAATGAGATCAAAGAATATTTACGCGGTTCTTATGGTAAAACTCCGGTGCCTGTCAATGAAGAGTTTAGAAAATCGATTATTCATGAGGATAGCGTGATTACTGATCGCCCAGCGAACCATATACCTTCTGAATTTAATCGATTGAAAGAAGAACTGGGAGAACTTGGGCGATCAGACGAAGATGTGCTGACTTACGCACTTTTTCCGAAGGTTGGTAAAGAATTCCTTGAAAAGAAGTATCATTTAAAAGAAAAAACACATCAAGTTAGTAAAGAAGAAGATAAGGAAAATGAAATCATCCGCATTACTGCTACTATGTAAGAAAAGAGGGATGGTATGAGAGATTTTACTATCATGGATGGTGTTGTCATTGCTGTGATAAGTGTTTTAGTAGTTTTTTTGGTGTTGATCGGTCTTCAGCTAATTATCAACTTGTTTAAATTTTTTTCTGGAAAAAACAATAATCTGCAGATGAAAATGAATATGGAAGATACTAAGGAAGAAAGAAATAACCAACCTTCTCGAACTCTCTCTGTAGACCCACAATCAAATGAAGAACTCAAAACAGTTGCTGCTTTAATGGCGTTAATACTTGCGAATAACGATCACCAAGATAAGCAGTATCGTATTACTTCAATCAAAAGAATACGTTAGTCTGGAGGAAAAATCATGAAACATTATGAAATCACTGTTAATGGACAAGTGTACCAAGTGTCTGTGGAAGAAGTCGATTCTGCAGCTTCCACCTCAAATCCTCTGCAAACACCTGAAAAAATACAACAAAAACAGTCTGTGCAACAGTCAACAACCCCGGAAAAGGCCAATGTTGTTGCGCCTATGCCGGGAACGATTTTACGTTTATCAGTAAGTGACGGGCAAAAAATTAAGGCTGGAGAAGTGCTCTGCATACTAGAAGCTATGAAAATGGAAAATGAAATTGTAGCGCCAATTGATGGTATGGTCTCAAGTGTAAAAGTAGCCGCCAATCAAACTGTAGATTCTGGTGATTTATTGGTTGTGATTTCCTAAGGTGAGGAGGGGAAACATGTGGGAGAATCGTTAAATAAACTCATTGCCTCTTCAGGATTGACTAACTTGAGTTATAAGGATATTATCATGATCCTAATTGCCTGCCTTTTTCTTTATTTGTCAATCAAAAAACAATATGAACCTTATTTATTGCTTCCGATAGCCTTTGGTATGCTATTAGTGAATCTGCCTTTGACAAATCTGATGATTTCGTCAACCCAAGAAGCGTCTGGTGGGCTTCTGTATTATCTTTATCAAGGAACAGGATTGGGGATTTATCCTCCACTGATTTTTTTGTGTCTAGGATCAACAATTGACTTTGGACCATTGATTGCAAATCCTATTACATTGTTACTTGGTGGCGCAGCTCAAGTGGGAATTTTTATTGCCTTCTTCGGGGCATTGGCTTTTGGACTGACTCCAGAAGAAGCTTCATCCATTGGTATCATTGGAGGCGCTGACGGACCGACAGCTATTTATTTGACAAGTCAATTAGCAGAACACTTATTACCTATTGTTGCATTAGTAGCTTATTCTTATATGGCTCTTGTCCCAATTATTCAACCGCCAATCATACGGGCATTGACTACTAAAGCTGAGCGGGAAGTTAAAATGGAGCAATTAAGACCAGTATCCAAAATCGAAAAGATCTTATTTCCAATTGTTACTACTATATTTGTTATTTTATTAGTACCGTCTTCAGCACCGTTGATAGGGATGTTAATGTTAGGGAATTTAGTTAAAGAGAGTAATGTTGTTCCAAAAATAACAGAAACTTTGCAATCATCGATCATGTTTATCGTAACCATATTGTTAGGTATAACAGTTGGAGCTAAAGCTAACGGTGATATTCTATTAACGGTAGAAACTATGAAAGTAGTGATACTTGGCTTGATTGCGTTTGCAGCAGGAACAGCAGGAGGGGTATTGGCCGGAAAATGGATGTGTAAATTATCGAATGGGAAGATCAATCCTATGATTGGAGCAGCTGGAGTTTCAGCAGTTCCGATGGCAGCTCGGATAGTGCAGAAAGAAGGGGTTAAAGACGATCCTTCTAATTATTTATTGATGCATGCTATGGGACCCAACGTAGCTGGAGTGATAGGTTCAGCGGTTGCAGCAGGAGTATTGATGTCTTTCTTTGGCAAATAGTTGGCTCTCAGGGCAGGAGGGGTTTATATGGAATCGTTTGTGGATGGATTGTCAGCTGTTAGTGCAGGTCAAGTGGTAATGATGGCTATTGGAATTTTATTGATTTATTTAGGCATTAAAAAGCAATATGAACCAACCCTTTTGATACCTATAGGCATTGGGGTGATTTTAGTAAATATCCCTGGTTCAGGTTTGATTAGTCAACAAGTAAACGGAGTAAATCAAGAAGGGATTTTGGATGTTCTATTTGAATTTGGAATCTCTAATGAATTATTTCCCTTATTGATCTTTATTGGAATCGGAGCTATGATTGATTTTGGTCCTTTATTAAAAAATCCGTTTATGTTTCTATTTGGTGCAGCAGCTCAATTCGGTATTTTTTTTACTATTTTAGTTGCGATCATTTTCGGATTCAATTTACAAGAAGCAGCAACTATAGGAATCATAGGAGCAGCAGATGGGCCTACTTCCATTTTTGTGAGCAATCAACTAGCTCCGCATTTATTAGGTCCTATTACTGTAGCAGCCTATTCATATATGGCTTTAGTGCCGATTATTCAGCCTATTGCTATTAGAGCAGTGACGACCGAAAAAGAACGCAAGATCAAAATGACTTACAAAGCAGAAGCCGTATCAAAAACAACTAAAATCATTTTTCCGATTGCTGTTATTTTGATTTCCGGTTTCGTTGCTCCAGCATCGCTGCCTTTAGTAGGCTTTTTGATGTTCGGTAATTTCATTCGGGAATGTGGAGTGTTGGATCGATTGAGCTCTTCAGCCCAAAATGAGTTAGTCAATTTAGTCAGTATTTTATTAGGTCTAACGATTTCTGTGAAATTGACAGCCGATCAATTTTTGCGACTGGATACTTTGTTGATTATTGCTTTTGGATTGGTAGCATTTGTCATGGATACAGTTGGGGGCGTTTTATTCGTCAAACTGTTAAATCTCTTTCGAAAAGAAAAAATCAATCCTATGATTGGTGCAGCCGGTATTTCAGCTTTTCCGATGTCGGCAAGAGTAATCCAAAAAATGGCACATGAGGAAGACACTCAGAATTTTGTATTGATGTATGCTATAGGGGCTAATGTTTCCGGACAAATTGCTTCGGTAGTAGCTGGGGGATTAGTATTGAATTTCTTTACTTAAGATCCCCAAAAGAAAGGGTGCGAGGAAATGTTTGATGTTGATTACGCAGCTTTAGAAAAAGGATTGGAATTGATGGGTGTTGGCATGTTGGGAATTTTTACGGTTTTATTTATCTTGTATCTAATCAGTATAGTATTGATTAGATTGTTTCCAGCAATAGAACGTAAGGATATTGTATAGGTTAAAAACAAAAATAAAAGCCAAACACTAAAAAAGTGTTTGGCTTTTATTTTTGATGTTCTGCGGGAAGCTTGTTCTTTTTCCGCATATTACTGTGAAAGATTGCTTTATTAGTAAACACTGTTGCTAAAGCTGCTATACCACTGCCAGAAAAAAAGAACAGCAATGCTGGAAATCTTGAAAGAACAATCACCAGCAAACTACAGGCAGCTGCCAATAATAGACTCAGTACTGGATGTCTAATCAACAACCAAAAAGCGGTCAATAATTGTTTAGGTACAGTTCCGCTTATTTTTTTGATTAAAGGGAAGTAATACAATGAAGTTAAGCTGAACAAAATAGTCGTAATGTACAAGACGTATTTGTAGATGTGCAGCCAAGCTTGCGTTTGAGCTAGAAAAGTTAAAATCCAGCTGTCCAACAGCAAGACGACTAAAACTCCCCATACAAGCCCACCAACTTTATAACTGTCCCAAAATTGATTTTTGAAAGAATTCCAAAAAGTTTTTGCTGTCGCAGGGGTATCTTCACCTTTCGACCATAAAGCAAAAACATGAAATAAAGCGTTAGTAGCTGGTATGAGTGTAACTATAGGGAGAGAACACATCAGCCACATCAGATTTGCTATAGCCAAACGAGAAATCCATTCTGTAGCTACAACGATCCCATTTGAAAAATCAAATTTTTTCATGATTGATACCCTTTCTGTAGACATAACCGATTATCCTTTTGTACCTCCTGTTAAATCCATTCCTTGAATAAAGTATTTCTGAGCAAAGAAGAATAATAAAACAGTAGGAATCATGACTAAAGTTGCTCCGGCCATCAAATAGTTCCATTGAGTAGAAGATTGGCTTTGGAATGTTTGTAACCCGATCTGCAAGGTGTACATATCTTCTTCATGAATATAAAGTAATGGTCCCAGGAAGTCGTTCCAAGCTCCATTAAATGAAGTGATACCAATAGTGATTAAAGCCGGTTTAGTCAATGGAACCATTAAACGGCTCCAGATAAACAAATGATTAGCTCCATCTATTTGGGCAGCTTCGATCAATTCATCATTGATGGATAAATAAAATTGACGCATCAAGAAGATATTAAAAGCACTCCCGAAGAAAGAGGGAACAATCAACGGTAAATATGTTCCTACCCATCCAATCTTCGTAAATAAAACGTATTGAGGAATCATGGTAACAAAACTGGGAATCATCATTGTAGCTAATACGAGAGAAAATAATAGATTTTTACCGGGAAACTCAATTTTAGCAAAACCATAAGCAATAAAGGAATTGGAAACGACATTCCCTAAGACGACAAAGAATGTAATGAATAGAGTATTGCCGGCATATTTAAAGAACGGGAAAGACTCAATCGTTTCAGTATAATTTGACCACTGAAGAGTTTCAGGGAAAAAGGAAGGAGGCAGTTTTACAACCTCTTCCATAGGTTTTAAAGAAGTAAAGACCATCCAAAAGAGTGGAGCTAATAAAACGACACTAACTCCGAGCAATAAAATATAAGTAACCAAGCGATTTAAGTTTTGCTGCCTTTTTCTGCTCTTAAAGTGGTGCTGGTTTGGTATGACTTGATCCATTTGTTTTGATTCAGTTGATGCAGTGTTTTCAATCATCCATTTCGACCTCCTCCATAGTGTACCCAGCGAGGAGCTAGTTTTAAGTTTACAAAAGTCAAACCTAATACGATAACAAATAAAACCATCGACATAGCCATAGCATATCCCATATCAAAAGCCACAAAAGCTTTATTCCACATGTGCAAGTTGTAGAAGAGGAGAGAGTTTGCCGGGCCGTTCGTGCCGCTTTCTGACATAACATAAGCTTCTTGGAAAATTTGAAAAGCTCCAATCGTTGATGTTACCACATCATAAAAAATGATAGGTGTGATTAAAGGCAATGTAATATGGCGGAATCTTTTAAAAGCACTTGCGCCGTCTATTTCAGCTGATTCATACAGCTGGTTAGGTACGTTCTGCAAAGTAGCCAAATACAGCAGCATAGCACCGCCGACACTCCATAGTTTCATTAAAATCAAAGCTGGCTTAGTCCATTCAGGATCAAACAACCATGCCGGACCTTGCACTCCGACCCAAGCCAACACAGTATTGATCAATCCAGATGTAGGAGACAGCATTTGCATCCATAGAACATATACTGCGACACCTGATAGGATAGCAGGCAAGTAGAAAATCGTCCGAAATACTGACATTCCTCGAACACGTTGGTTTAATAATACAGCAAGGAGGACACTCCCTATAGCCGTCAAAGGAACATTAAATAATACATAATAGCCGGTATTATAAAGTGATTTCCAAAAAAGTTCATCTTGAGTAAACATCCGCTTGAAGTTATCGAATCCAATAAAATCCATTTTAGATGTTAAATTATAATTTGTTAAACTACCATAAAAAGAAAATAGCATAGGTCCCAACATAAAAATAATAAACCCGATAATAAAAGGGGAGACGAACAGTAGCCCCCACAGAGCTTCTTGTTTTTTCCGTTTTGATGATGGTTTCTTTTGCTTTACAGCAGCCAATTGATTCACCTCTTCCATGATATGGATAAACACGGCAACAAAGAATGTCCTCTGTCACCGTGTTTATCGAAACATTTCTTTATTTTAAAACTATTGATTTTGCTCAACAAGATTTTCGACAGAAGCTTGTGCAGCATCTAATGCTTCTTGAGCTGATTGGTTGCCCAACATTGCTCCGTCGATTTGTTCATTTACCAAAGGACTGAAGTCAGGAGCTGTCAAAGGTACAGGGGTAATGACAGTGCTCTCTAAATTGCGGTCAGCCATTTCATAGATCATTTGTCCTTCTTCATCTAAATCAGGGTGTTCGATAAGATTAGTATTTGCTTCTTGGTTGGCCATGATATCAAAACTGTTCAGTCCAAATTTTTCTTGGACTTCAGTAGAAGTCAGATACTTCATAAACTCATAAGAAGCTTCAGGATTTTCAGCACCTTTTGGAATCTCTAATACGAATCCGCCGCCCCATGACCAGTTTCCGCTTCCTTCTTCATATTCAGGCAGAGGAGCTACACCGAAATTAAAGTCTTCAGGCGCATTTTCAAGCAAATTCGTATAGTAATTGATGTTTTGAGCACGAATACCGACTAGACCAGAAATGAAAGGATCAGCGACACCATTCCCGAATTCAGCCTCATAAGAATTGATTGTTTCAGGACCGTAGTAATCTTGCCATTCAAGAACCCATTCCAGAGCTTCGACTTTTTTAGGTGTATTGATCTTTACATTACCTTCTTCATCGAACCAACTAACACCATTATCTGCATTCAAAGCCCAAACATCTGCTCCAAGGTTCCATAACGGATAAAAACCGATTCTTTCCCATGAGTTTCCGTCTTTGACATCTAACGCACGAGCATATTCTTCTAATTCTTCCCATGTAGCAGGCGGTGTTTCTGGATCTAAACCAGCCTCTTCAAAAGCATCTTTGTTGTAGAACAAGACTTGGGTATCGGTATTGAACGGCAACGCATAAGCATTGTCTTCGTAAAACACGGTCTCCCATAAGTGAGGGTAAAAAGTGGATTCCATTTCGTTGCCATCTTGTTCGATGTATTCTTGAATATTAGTTGATTGTTCTGCTTCAGCACGCTGCTGAACAGAGTTGATGTCTTGAACGATGACATCTGGAGGATCTCCTGCTGCAATAGAAGCTAAAGATTTTGTCCAAATATCGCCCCAAGGTTGATAAACGTATTCTACTTCTATTTCATCTTGAGAGGTATTGAAATCTTCAATAATTTCTTCGATGGCATCTCTTCTTAGTCCTGATCCCCAGAAGGACCAGAATTCGATGGAAACTTTTTCGCCATCCGTTCCTGTGTTATTATCTGAAGCTTCTTCATTACCCCCTCCGCAAGCAGCTAATAAAAGTGCAGTTCCTACTGTAAGGGTTAAAGAAAGCCATGTTTTTCTTTTTTTTGCCAATATGACCACCTTGACCTTTCTTTTTATGTAATATGAGCAGCCTAAAGATGATGTGCGCTAATAAAGCGGTATCATCAGACGAGCTTCTTTAAAATGATGATATACTATAGTTTCGAAGTATTCAAACATTTGCCCTTCAGAATAAAGGGGAATCCCATACTAATACGCGACAAGAAGTGTTTATTTTCCTTATTGTCCACTTCAAAGTAAATAGATATAAGATTCAATATGTTTTCCATCTACTGCACCTTAGTTGATGTGTTTTGAGTTTTCCTTTCTTTACTGTACGATATTGGATATAATTTAAGGTATGAAGAACGTATTATTCTTTTAAGGAGAGTATAAAGATGAGAAAAACAAATGCAGAAAAAGAACAGCGTCTAACTGAATTGAAAGAATCATACGAGACCGTTAAAAAACACCCTTTGCAATTGAATTTAAAAAGAGGGGTTCCTGGAAAAGATCAGCTTCAATTATCTGAACCCATGTTGACTGTATTATCGCCTGAGGATTTATATGAAGAAAGCACGTCGGATCTTCGCAACTACGGAATATTGACTGGCATTCCTGAAGCTAAACAATTCTTTTCTGAGGTATTGGAAACTGCACCAGAAGAGGTCATTGTTGGAGGAAACTCAAGTTTGCAATTGATGTATATGGTGTTAGTCAGTAAATTATTTTTAGGTCAGCCTGATAGAGATGCTGCATGGTCTAAAGAGGAGCAAATAAAATTTCTTTGTCCAAGCCCAGGATATGACAGGCATTTTAATATGACAGAGAAACTGGGATTTGAATTGATTCCGATTCCTATGACTGACACAGGACCAGATATGGATGAAGTGGAAAAACTGACTGCCAGCGATGCTTCTATAAAAGGTATTTGGTGTGTTCCAGTGTACAGCAATCCTACTGGTACGACCTATTCAGATGAAGTAGTCGAACGATTGGCCAGCATGAAAACCTTGGCAGAAGATTTCACTATCATGTGGGACAATGCTTATGTAGTCCATCATTTAACTGATACTAAAGAGCAAGTCAAAAATCTATTAGAGATTTGTAAAAAATATGGGTCAGAAAAACGAGCATGGATGTTTTGCTCAACGTCTAAAATTACTTTCCCAGGAGCAGGAGTAGCCGCACTTGCGTCTTCTAGAGAAAACATCGAATGGTTTACGGACATCTTATCTGATCAAACGATTGGATTTGATAAAGTGAATCAAAAAAGACATGTGAAATTTCTGAAAAATAAAACTCACTTATTGAAGCATATGGGAAAACATGCAGAGCTTTTGCAGCCGAAGTTCCATAAAATCAACGCTTTATTTTCAGATTATTTTAAGGATGAAAAAATATTAGAGTGGACAAATCCTAACGGAGGATACTTTGTGCATTTGACTACCCAAGACGGATGTGCGACTGAAATAGTAGAAGCTTTAGCTACTATCGGGGTAAGTGTGACAGAAGCTAATTCCTCTTATCCTTATGGAACTAATCTTAAAGACAACAGTATACGATTAGCTCCAACTTCCGTATCGATTGAAGAAGTCGAAAAAGCTGTTCAGATGATTTGCTTGTGTGCAGAGATGGTTACTTTAGAAAAAAACCTTCATTCAAACAAATAAAGTGTGTATTTTTTATTGAAATGCTAGACTGATAAAGACAAGATCAGAATAAGTCGATAAAACTATTAATGAAAGCGAGTGGATGAAGATGTCTAAAGGAACTTTTTGGTTAGGAGCCGTTATTGGAGGAGCAGTTGCTTATGCTGCTGCAATGCTATATGCACCTAAATCAGGTCAGGAATTACAAGAAGAATTAAGAGAAAAGGCTGATTACACGAAAGAAACCAGCAAAGATTATTATGATATTGTAAAAACAAAGAGCGGGGACGTTAAAGCCATGCTTCAAGATGCATCACAAGATGTTTCGACTAGTTTTAAAGAGGCTTCCCAAAAAATATCAGGACAAGCCAGAGTAGACGGACCTATATTAAAAGACAATCTTAAAGGATTGACAAAGAAAAATTCGATGAGCAAAGAGTTGCTTAAAGCAAATTTAAAAGCTGCTACTCATGACTTGAAACAAACGACAACAGAATTAAAAACTGATTTGTCTGAGACAAGCAGCGCCGTAAAAACCGTTGCTGGAGAACTAGCTAAACAGTCTAAACAAGAAATGAATGAAGCAAAAATTGAAAGACAAGGCGAAAGAGAATACGAGTTGTATCAAGACGCTTTTCAAGAAGAACTGGATCTAGAAAATTCTTTTAAAAATTAGCTCAAAAACACCTGCAGGATTAATCTTGCAGGTGTTTTTGAGCTGATTTTCAATCATCTTGTTTTTTACCTTTTTTTGTATAGCGAATGACGGATGAATCTTTATTATCAGCAATTTCTTTTGCACGTTTTACAGCATCAGCTTTTTTATCAAATGTTTCACTAGGACGTTTTGCCCCTTTTGTTTTGACTGCCCAAGAATCATCCTCGAAAAAGACTTCTACATTTTTATCCAATAAATCAGGATTTGCATGAGATTCATGACGATCATTTTTTGATGGGTCAGCTTCTTTTTTGTACTCATCTTTTTCTTTGTCAGAAGCATCCTCCATCCATTCTTTTGCTTGCGAAATCGCAATAGGAATAGCTTTATCCTCTGGGTAATCATTATCCAACAAGGCGTTAGCAATGTCGATAGCTTTTTTGCGTAGCAAAGGGTCGAAATTTTTAAAGGCATTTGGGTAGTCATTCATATTCCATGGCATAGTAGTCATCCTTTCAATAGAGATTGTTTTTTTTAATGTACCATTGATGAATTTGACCAGCAAATAAAAGGTTTTACGATTTGTGTAAAAAACAAGTTCATTAATGTAAAAGAATATAACTTATGGTACAGTTAACGTATAAAAAACTGAAGATTACAAAAGAAATGCTATTCTTGTGAGGAGGGAAATAATGAAAAAAGTACTTATTTTAGGCGGGACTAGATTTTTTGGACGTAAAATAGCAGATAAACTATTATCAAATGGTTATCATGTAACATTTGCTACGAGGGGAAATAATAAAATTCCTTATGGAAAAAATGTCAGCCATGTTATTTTAGATCGTTCTGACCCATCACACGAAGGTTGGGAGCAATTAAGCCAAACTCAATGGGATGTTGTCTTAGACAATATCTGTTTTACAAAAGAAGATGCGAAATTGATCCAAGAGAAATTAGGCGGAAAAGTGGAGTATTATTTATTCACTTCAACATTGGCTGTCTACAGAGGAAGTAAAGACGGCTTTAGTGAAACCGACTTTGATCCTTGGTTGTTTGATATCGACTTAACGAAAAAAGTTACGTATGGAGAAGGAAAAAGACAAGCAGAAAAAGTATTGTTTGAAGATGAAGCTTTTCCTACAGCAGCTTTGAGAATTCCTATCGTACTCGATACAGATGACTACACGCAGAGGTTGCATTACTACATTCGTCACATCATGAGTGAAGAGAGCTTCCGATTGTATCGAGCAGATGCGCGTATCAGTTTTATTAAAGGCAGTGAAGTGGCAAACGTGATGATGTGGATGATCGAAAACCATAAAACAGGTGTCTATAATGCCAGTTCAAATGAAACGATTGAAGTGGAAGAGCTGATGCAGATGATTGAGAAAGCGGTTGGAAAAAAAGCGGAAATCGAGTACAATTCTAGTGACGAAAATCAGTCTCCATTCAGTCTAAAAGAAGACAGTTATTTGAAAGTAACTCGATTGGAAAAAGAGCACTATCCAGTTCCTGGCTTAATCAGCTGGTTGAATCCGCTGATTTATGACCTGACCGCTCAGATCAAAAAAGAACAAGTCACACCATAAAAAAGAATTTATTATTGAGGAGTTTTACAAGGTTGAAAAAGATTGAAAGAGCTAAACTTTTTTTGCAAGAACACATGGATTTGTTTCAGTGTCCTGTTTGCAAAGAATCTTTTTATAAAATTGAAGGAAATAGTTTAGAGTGCGACCAAGGTCACTCTCTAAATATTTCCAAAAAAGGGACAGTCCATTTTTTGACGAAAACAATGTCTAATGATTATACCGCAGACATGTTATCCCCTCGTTACAGAATCGCTCAAGCGGGGTTGTTCAATGAAATGTTAGAAGTTATTTATTCCTACATTGATACTACATCAGGAGCTACGATTGATGTTGGTTCTGGAGAAGGGTCGCAATTACATTATTTGTCCCAATTAGGATTAAAAGGAGAACAAATAGGGTTTGATATTTCTAAAGATGCTATATCTTTAGCAGCCAGCCATTTTGAAAATGCTTTTTGGTGTGTCGCTGATTTGGCTCAATCTCCATTTGCAAGTGAGCAGTATGACACCTTATTGAATATTTTCTCTCCTTCTAATTACAAAGAATTCCACAGGATGTTGAAACCAAATGGGAAATGTTTGAAAATAGTACCAGAAAAAGAGTATTTGATTGAGTTGAGAAGTTTATTGTATCGAGATAGAGAAGATAAGCAATCGTATTCGAATGATAAAGTGGTGGCAAAGTTCAAAGAACATTTTGAAGATACTCAAACCGATACAATTAAATATACGTTCCCGTTGACGCTTGAAAACTATCATGATTTGATCGAAATGACGCCATTGAGTTGGGGAGCCAGTCAAGAATCAATTGATTATGCTCGTGCTCATCCTCTTAAAGAAATCACGATTCATGTACGGTTATTAGTTGGAAAAAAGGATAAAGTCTAAAGTCACAAAATGGACAAATTTACTTCAACGTATTCCCTTGCATTAGTCGCATCGTGATGGTATATTGTTATTTATAAGCCAAACAGGTTCATTCGTTTTTATCAGTAATCCCATCAGATGTTGATAAAAGTTAATGAGTACAAAATGGCTCACCAACGTATCGTTTCGCAGTGCTGGACACCGAAGCGATACGTTTTTTTTGTCGAAAAAAATAAGTCCTTAGTACCCTGAAACAGCAACATTGTGTTAAAATATAGTTGATTCTTAAACTATGGAAACAACTAAAGGGTTGGGATGAAATATGGTCAATGGGACGTTATTAAAAGAACGGATCATCAAAGAAAGTAAGCGGATCGGAATTGATAAAATCGGTTTTACGACTGCTGAACCTTTTGAAGGCTTAGAAGAAAAACTCCGTACTCAACAAAGCAAAGGATACCACTCTGGATTTGAACACAAAGTCATTGAGGAACGCGTTTATCCGGAATTGATCTTTCGTCGACCTCGATCGATCATCGCAATAGCTTTAGCTTATCCGACAAAACTGGCAGAGAATCCTGAAAGAGAAAAAGGTGTTCGCCGCGGAGAATTTGCGCGAGCTTCTTGGGGACAAGATTACCATGATGTTTTGCGTGACCGGATGGATCACTTGATAACCTTTATACGTGAAGCAGCCGGTGAGGATGCTGAGTTTAAACCTATGGTAGACACAGGTGAATTAGTGGATGTAGCCGTAGCACAAAGAGCCGGATTAGGCTTTATTGGAAGAAACGGACTTTTAATAACAGAAGAGTTTGGCAGCTATGTTTATTTAGGAGAAATTATTACTAATTTAGACTTTGAACCAGATGAACCTGTTCCCTTTGGATGTGGGGAATGCATGCGCTGCGTGACGGCGTGTCCAACAGGAGCACTATTAGGTGACAGCAGGATCAATGCGAAAGAATGTCTTTCTTATCAAACACAGACAAAAGGGATGATGGATGAAAAGTATCGACGAAAAATGGGTCATGTCATTTATGGATGTGATATCTGTCAAATCGTCTGTCCTTATAATAAAGGAAAAGATTTTCATTTTCATCCTGAAATGGAGCCAGATCCAGAAAAAGTCCTACCTAAACTGAAACCATTATTAACAATCAGCAATAAAGATTTCAAGCAGCAATTCGGCTCAATGGCAGGCTCGTGGAGAGGCAAAAAACCGCTCCAAAGAAATGCGATCATTGCTCTAGGCAACAAGAGAGATCGAACAGCTCTTCCAGATTTATTGCAGTGCATAGAAGAAGATATTCGTCCGGTGATACGAGGTACAGCAGCTTGGTCTATTTCTAAGATCGTCACTAAAAGAGATGAAATGGTGCTGGAGTTTTTGAGAGAAGCCCTAGAAAAAGAATCGGATGAAGAAGCGTATCACGAAATCACTCTGGCTATTGAAGCCATAGCGAACAAAAAAGTACTTTAATCAAGTGAAGTGAACAGGAGAGAAAGACAGACATGACCAATCATATTGCATTATTTGAACCACTTATTCCAGCAAACACAGGAAACATTGCTCGTACTTGTGCGGCAACAAATACTCATTTACATTTGATTGAACCTTTAGGGTTTAAAACAGATGATAAGCATTTAAAACGCGCAGGACTTGATTATTGGAATGACGTAAATATTACGTATCACGCTAATCTGGAAGCTTTTTTAGAAGCCAGCAAAGAAGGGGAACTCTTTTTAGTGTCCAAATTCGCCAATCGTACTTACAGCGATGTTGATTATACGGATACTGAAAAAGACTATTACTTTTTATTTGGAAAAGAAACAACAGGATTGCCTGAAGAATTCATGAGAGTGCATGAGGATGAATGTATTCGATTGCCGATGAATGATGAGCATGTGCGCTCGCTGAACTTGTCTAATACGGCTGCTATAATGATCTACGAAGTGATGCGCCAACAATCGTTCAACGGATTAGAACTTCAACATCATTACGAAAATGATAAAATAGATTAATCTAAAAACATACAGCAGGTGAAAGGATAGAGTCCTTTCACTTGTTGTATATTTTTATTTTTAGAGCATTATTAAAAATATTGTTATTTTATGATGAAAATTCTTGTTTAATTTTAATGAAAGGGCTACAATATGACTTGTAGGAAATATTACAGAAACGGAGGAGATCTATTATGAAAAATGTTGCAATCTTACACACTCATAAATACAGATTATCCCTCTATTTAAAAATCGACGAGTAAATGTGAAGAATAATGCACTCATCTGTTTTTTTATAGATAAGTGCTATTTTTTTGACTTTTTTTAGATAGGGGAGCTAGAAAGTTGGGAGAGAATGAAAGATTTATTTAAACAACTGTGGCCTTTTTTTAAAAGCCACAAAAAAAGATATGGTTGGGGCATATTTGCCATGCTTTTTTCAAATGGTGCAGTGCTGATTCCACCATATATTATCGGGAATGTCATCGATCAAATTTATTCCAATACGTTAACCACTCAAAAGCTGCTTCTTCAATTAGGAGTTTTCTTTTTATCCATTGTGGTGACGTACGGGACAGAAGTATTTTGGGGATACTTATTTTTCGGTGGAAGAAATTTACTGGCAAAAGAATTGCGCGAACGATTGATGAAACATTATTTACGGATGAGAGCTGCTTTTTATGAAAAATATCGCACTGGGGATTTAATGGCACGCTCAACAAATGATTTAGATGCTATTTCTGAAATGGCTGGGTACGGAATCATGGTCACTATGGACTCTACCGTATTCTTAGGATTCATTTTGACGATGATGTTTGTGTCTGTGTCGTGGAAATTGACGTTATGGTCTATGTTGACCATGCCTTTGATGGGGTATTTATTAAAAGTGCTGGGAGATAAAGTCAATAAACGCTACTTAGCATCTCAAACGGCTTTTGCAGACATCAATGACGATGTCTTAGAAGGAGTAGAAGGTGTGCGAGTTGTCAGAGCTTATGTTCAAGAAGACGCTCTGGCTAAAAGGTTTGCTGATAAAACAGAAGATGTATTGCAGAAAAATATTGCTGTGGCTCAAATCAATGCATTGTTTTCCCCTATTACAAAAATCTTATTAGGAATCAGCTATGTTATCGCTTTTGGATATGGAGCGGTTTTAGTTTCCAACGGAGAATTGTCTTTAGGAAAGTTGATTTCTTTTCAAGTGTATTTAGGGATGCTGGTTTGGCCTGTCCAAGCAGTTGGGGAATTAATCAACTTGGTACAGCAAGGTAGTGCATCCATGAAACGGGTGGCAGAAGTGTTGGAAGCTACTGACGACATGGATGAAGAAGGAAGCAAAAGTGACTTAGTAGGTCATGATATAGAATATTCTAAAGTAACATTCAAATATCCCTCTTCTGAATCATCTAATTTGACGAGTGTCGTAGCAAAGATCTCACGAGGAAAAACGCTTGGAATCGTTGGGAAAACCGGAAGCGGAAAAACGACTTTTATTCGTCAGTTGCTGCGTCAATACCCTGTGGGAGACGGAGCAATCAAAGTCGGTTCAGAAGCTATCCACGAATTAAAAAGCGATATACTGCGCCCGATGATCGGTTATGTACCTCAAGACTATACATTGTTTTCTCGATCCATTAGAGAAAATATCAAATTTGGTAAAGCAGACGCTACAGATGAAGAAATCATGGAAGCTGTTCGTTTAGCCAATTTTGAAGAAGATCTAGCTAGAATGCCTGAAGGGTTGGATACGTTGATCGGAGAAAGAGGAGTAGCGATTTCTGGTGGACAAAAACAGCGGGTATCTATTGCGCGGGCGTTAATCAAAAACCCTGAATTCTTGATCTTGGATGATTCGCTGTCAGCGGTCGATGCAAAAACAGAACAAAAAATTATTGATAACATCCAAAAAGTCAGAAAAGGAAAAACAACAATTATTACCACACACCGTTTATCGGCGATTCATCATGCTGATTGGATCATTGTGTTGGAAGATGGAGAAATTATTGAAGAAGGTACTCACTTAGAGTTGATTTCTCAAAATGGCTGGTATGGGACCCAATACCAAAGACAACAGTTAAAGGAGGGCTCCATGGATGAAAAATACAGCTAAAGAGTTGGTTCGTTATTCATTTCAGAAAAAAGTGCATTTTTTCTTTGGTATTTTATTTATGGTTGCAGCAGTTGCATCCGACTTAGCTGGACCTTTGATTATTCGACAAATTATTGATGGAGTAATTGCTCCTTCGAATCAATCTGTACTTGCAGTAGACTCGTTATTGCGCTATTTGTCCATTTTCTTTGGACTGGCTGTTGTAACAGCTGTCTCGCGCTACTTCAGCTTTTTATTGCTGACAATCGGTGCAAATGAAGTTGTAAAAAATATGAGAAATGATTTGTTTTCTCATGTTCAAAAGTTGCCGATTCGATATTTCGATAATTTGCCTGCAGGAAAAGTCGTTTCGAGAATCACCAATGATACAGAACAACTGAGGATTTTTTATGTCGTCGTCGTTGGACAAGTATTGACCAACTTAATTTACCTGGTTGGAATCTATATCGCTTTAATGCAGATCAATGTTTCCTTCTCTTTGACGACTATGCTGCTGATTCCTTTCTTTATTTTGTGGGCAGTTGTCTATCAAAAGTTTGCCGTTCCGTTTACAACGAAGATTCGCTCTTTAGTCAGTGAGATCAATGGAACATTGAATGAATCGATCCAAGGGATGTCTATTATACAAGCTTATCAACAAGAAGAAAAAATGGAAAAAGAGTTCTCTGACGTTAATGATGAATGGTATTCGTATAGTTTGAAATTTACGATGCTGGATTCATTAGGCTCATTCAGTTTTGTAGAAGTGGTCAAGAACATAACTCTGCTGTTATTGGTCTTATATTTTGGTAATGGTTATTTAACAGGGACTTTAGGGATTACAGTAGGTGTATTGTATGTGTATGTTGATTACACGACGCGACTGTTTAATCCTATACAAGGAATCGTGACACAGTATGCGTACTTGCAAACTGCTATGGCATCAGCTAAACGAGTATTCGAAATGAAACTGGTAAAAACAGAAGAAGAACAAACTGAAGAATTAGATTTTAAAGAAGGAGAAGTATCCTTTGAACACGTTTATTTTGCTTATAAAGAGGAAGAGTATGTTTTGAAAGACATTCACTTCACAGCAAAAAAAGGGGAAACAGTGGCCTTAGTCGGGCATACAGGTTCTGGAAAAAGCTCGATCATGAATTTGCTGTTCCGCTTTTATGATCCAACGAAAGGGACGATCAGAATCGACGGAACTCCTACTACAGCAGTTTCTCGAAAAAGCTTGCGGAAACACATGGGGATCGTTCTGCAAGATCCTTATCTCTTTAAAGGAACGATCGAATCAAATATTACTTTAGGAGAAGCTTCTATCAGTCGAGAAGCAGTAATCAAAGCAATTGAAGAAGTGGGCGGAGAAACTTTGTTGCACAATATGCCAAAGGGAATTGATGAACCAGTAGTAGATAAAGGAAGTACGCTTTCATCTGGTCAACGTCAACTGGTCTCATTTGCTCGAGCATTGGCTTTTGATCCTGAGATATTGATCTTGGATGAAGCGACTTCTAGTATTGATACAGAGACAGAAGAATTGATCCAACACGCGATGGATGTATTGAAAAAAGGTCGGACGACTTTTATTATCGCCCATCGATTATCTACCATTCAACATGCAGATCAAATTCTGGTGTTGAATCAAGGAGAAATCGTTGAACGAGGCAATCATCATCAATTGATTCAAAAAGATGGCATTTACGCTGAAATGTACCGTTCGCAAAAAGAGAAAAGCCGATAATCACTTGAAGTTATAGAAGATGTTCTTATATGGAAAGAAGTGTTCTCTTACTTTACATTAGTAAGAGAACACTTTATAATGATAAGCATATTAAATAGTAGGTGACTAAATGAAAAAAATAATTATTTTGATGATACGCGGTTATCAAAAAGCCATTTCTCCAATGTTTCCACCTAGTTGTCGTTATCATCCTACTTGTTCCCAATATTCTATTGAAGCTGTTCGCAAGCATGGGGCACTGAAAGGTTCGATTATGGGGATCTCAAGAATTATGCGTTGTCACCCCTTCGTTAGAGGCGGACATGATCCAGTACCAGAACATTTTACTATGAGACGAAACAAAAAAGAAACCAGCAAGTCCAATTAATGGGACTGCTGGTTTTTTAGATTGTATTCATGTGTTCGTAGGGCTGAGCAAATCT
Organism: Desemzia sp. AGC72; assembly: GCF_057334175.1. Lineage (NCBI taxonomy): Bacteria > Bacillati > Bacillota > Bacilli > Lactobacillales > Carnobacteriaceae > Desemzia > Desemzia sp. AGC72. The sequence continues at coordinate 592,341 of NZ_JBHFIG010000021.1, read as the reverse complement.
CCTTAGCTTGTGCTTTGAAGACAAACCGCTCAGGGCAGCTTATTTCGCTCTTTACATTTGGTCCGGTGAGTGGACGCCTAATAATCTCAAGTCTTCTTTCAGCAAAATAGCTACTGCTTGAACAAGAGCCAAGCGAGCTGGTTTTTCAGCATCTTCTGTTAAGACACGGCTGTTAGCGTAGTATTTGTTGAAAGCTTGTGCCAAATGAATCGCATGTTTTGCAATGACAGAAGGCTCTAATTTATCAAAAGCACGTTGAACAGTTTCTGGATATTCTTGGATCAATTTAATAACTTCCCAACTGTAAGAATCATTTAAAGCATAAGCAGCATCTAATGAAAGTTCTCCTGCATCAGCTTTACGCAAGATGCTTAAAGCTCTAGCTCTAGAGTATTGTACATAAGGGCCAGTTTCGCCTTCGAATTGAACAATTTCTTCGATAGTGAAGTCAAAGTTGTTTAAACGATCATTTTTAAGGTCATGGAAGACAACAGCTCCGATACCTACTTGGTTTGCAACAGTTTCTTTGTTTTCTAGATCAGGGTTTTTAGCCTCGATTTGTTTTAAAGCTACTGAAACAGCATCATCCAATACTTCTTCTAAAAGAACGATTTTCCCTTTACGAGTAGATAATTTTTTACCATCTTTAGTAATCAAGCCGAATGGTACGTGGTGCATATCATCAGCCCAATCGTAACCCATTTCTTTTAGTACAGCTTTTAATTGTTTGAAGTGATTGCTTTGTTCATTACCAACTGCATAAAGAGATAAAGCAAAATCGTAAGTGCGTTTACGATAAATAGCAGCTGCTAAATCACGTGTAATGTATAATGTAGCGCCGTCTGATTTTTTGATTAAAGCAGGGTTTAGATTATATTTTTCTAAATCAACGATACTAGCACCATTATCGACAGTCAAAAGATTTTTTTCTTCTAATAAGTCGACAACTTCTTGCATTTTATCATTGTAGAAAGCTTCTCCATTGAAAGAGTCAAACGTTATTTCCAGTTTATCGTAAATGCGGTTGAATTCTTTCATCGATTCAGCCTTGAACCATTTCCATAATTCAACAGCTTCTTCGTTCCCATCTTCTAGTTTTTTGAACCATTCGCGACCGTCATCTTCTAAAGCAGGATTTTCTTCTGCTTCATCATGAAATTTGACATATAATTTCAATAGTTCTTGAATAGGATTTTCTCTGACAGCTTCTTCGGATCCCCAAAGTTTATAAGCGGTTATCAACTTACCAAATTGAGTTCCCCAGTCACCTAAGTGATTGATTTTGATAGGGTTGTAACCCATTTTCTCAACAATGTTTGCTAATGCATTTCCGATAACTGTTGAGCGTAAGTGACCTAAAGAAATAGGTTTGGCAATGTTAGGTGACGACATATCAATAGGGATATTTTTTCCTTCACCGATGTTGCTGGCACCAAAATGGTCTTGTTGAGTTAAAATTTCTTTCAGTACAGCTGAACTGACGAATTTTTTATCTAAGAAGAAGTTTAAGTAAGGGCCGACAACTTCTACTTTTTCAACGATAGGAGAGCTGATTTTTTCTCCTAGATCAGCAGCGATTTGTTGAGGGGCTTTACGAAAAACTTTAGCCAATGAAAATGTAGGAAAAGCTACATCACCATGGTCAACTGATTTAGGTTTTTCTAGTAAGGCAAGAATATCTTCTAAAGATAATGATTCTGATACGTGTTCGTGTAAAGATTGAGCAATTTGCAATTTGTAATTCATTTTAAAATCTCCTCCAGTTAATTAGTTTTTATGTTCATTATGAATGAATAGAGTAAGAAGGGTGAACCTCACTAGTTTCTACTTTACGCTCAGAGCATCCGATTCGCCGCTTGTTCAATAAAGAAGTATAAAAGTGAATAAAACCAACACCCTTTAAAAAACGGAATTTTGGATAAAAAAATAGCCCTTTTCTAGTTATTTCCATAAATAAACTAAAAAAGAGACGAGAAATTCCCGCGGTACCACTCTCATTGTAATGCCTTGAAGACATAACCACTTGATTCAGGGTAACGGCTTGAATAAGCCGGATGGAACTACTCAGGTGGATCATTTCGCTCTCATCTCTCAAAAGTGCGCTTCCTGCAAAAATATATTACTGGCTTACACCATCCCAGCTCGCTTTTAATATCTTTAAGCAGTACTCTCTTCATCTACGATCATTTCATTCAATTTTGTACAGCTAATTATAACAAAATAGGTAGTAAGTTGCTATCTTTTTCCTGAAAAAGAATCTTTATTCATTTTTTTTGTAAAATTAGTCGAAATATTAACCGCTTTCTAATGTTTTTTGATATACTGTTAGACAAAGATACGAATTACATATGGAGGTTTTGACATGAAGAAAACAAATCGTCAATTAGCAATTAAGCAAATTATTACTAATCGAGATATTTCTACGCAAGATGAATTGCTCCATTATTTAAAAGAAGAAGGTGTGGACGCAACTCAAGCAACAATCTCTAGAGACATCAAAGAAATGAACTTGATTAAGACGTCTACTCCGCAAGGCGGTATGAAGTATACGTTGTATCAAACAAATAACCTTTCAGTTGAGGAACGTCTGCAATCCACTTTAGGAGATGTGGTAGTGAAGTTAGAACGGGTTCAATTTATGACCATTCTGGTAACTATCCCTGGTAATGCTCATGTAGCAGCAGCATTGATCGATACGATCGAATTTCCTGAAGTTGTGGCTTCTGTCGGAGGAAACGATACTTGCTTGTTGATTTCTAAAGATGAAGAGAATGCCCAAAAGATGTATGATTATTTGAAACAATTCGTGAATATTCATTAATAAAAAACTCAATGTTAAAAAACAAATAAATGAGGTGCGGAATTGTCTAATACACAAAAAAATGATTTATCAGCTTTACAAAATGGATCTGATATCCGAGGAATCGCTATGCAGACAGTGGATAAGGAAGTCACACTGCCTAATAAAGTGATTGAAAAAATCGGATACGGATTTGCTGTATGGTTGAAAGAAAAGAAACAATTGGGTGTGGACAGTTTAGATAAACCCGTAAAGGTAGCAGTAGGACATGACAGCCGATTGTCTGGAGAACGGATCAAGGCTGCTCTGATCGAAGCTTTAACAAACACAGGAATCGATGTAGTGGATGTGGGATTAGCTACTACCCCTGCACTTTTCATGGCTACTCAGTATGAACAATATGACTGTGAAGCTTCGATTATGATTACAGCCAGCCATTTGCCTTTTGAATACAACGGTTTAAAATTCTTCACTGCCGATGGCGGAGCTGAGCATGAGGATATCACTTATATATTAGAAAATGCCGATTGGGATGCCGTAACTTGGGAAAACAACCAAGGTGTAACGATGAAAAAAAACTTATTGGAAGACTATTCTGCAGATCTGCGAGAAAAAATTATTTCAGGTATCAAAACAACATCGAATCCGGATATGCCGTTAAAAGGGAAACATATTGTAGTGGACGCCGGGAATGGTGCAGGTGGATTTTTCGCTACTGAGGTGCTTGAAAAATTGGGAGCCGATGTTTCTGGAAGCCAATTTCTAGAACCTGATGGCCATTTCCCAAATCATGTTCCTAATCCGGATAACAAAGAGGCTATGGAAAGCATCAAAACTGCTGTGTTAGAAAACAAAGCTGATATGGGGGTTATTTTTGATACAGACGTTGACCGTTCGGCATTGGTAGACCGTAATGGCCAAACAGTAAACCGAAATAATTTGATTGCTGTGATTTCAGCGATTGCTATTCAAGAAAATCCAGGAACAACAATCGTGACAAGTTCAGCCACATCAGAGCATCTAAAAGACTTTATTGAACAACTTGGAGGTCACCAAAACCGCTACATTACCGGTTATAGAAATGTGATCAACCAAGCTATCAAATTAAACCAAGAGGGGACTCATACATCAGTAGCTATCGAAACAAGCGGACACGCTGCTTTGAAAGAAAATTACTTCTTGGATGATGGGGCTTATTTGATCGCTAAAATCTTGATCGCTGATGCAGAAATGGCTGTTGAAGGAAAAAATTTCTCTTCGTTGTTGGAGAACTTAAAACAGCCTGTTGAAACAGATGAAGTTCGCTTTAAAATCACTACAGACACCGTTCACGAAACGGGAGAAACTGTTATTGAGGCATTCAGCAAGTTTATTCAGGAGGCACCTGATTTGGAAGTGGAACTTGATAACTTAGAAGGTGTTCGTGTTAACACATTGGGTAGATACGGATCAGGATGGCTGCAAATGCGCATGAGTTTGCATGAGCCGTTACTTGTGCTATATTTTGAAAGTGATCAAAAAGATGCTATAGCTCAATTGAAAAATGATCTAAAATCGTTTTTCATGAAGCAAGAAGGCATCGATACGTCAAGTTTGTAGAAAGAAAACAATCAAGAAAAGGAAGTGCTAAAATGGTTAAGCCTTTAACAGAAAGTATCACATTATATAATGGGGTAGAAATTCCGAAATTAGGTCTAGGTGTCTTTTTAATGAAAGATGAAGAAGAGCTTGTAGAAGCAGTGAAAGCTGCTGTAGAAGCGGGATACCGTCATTTTGATACAGCTAAAATTTATGGGAATGAAGAATACTTATCTAAAGGATTAAAAGAATCCGGTATTTCAAGGGAAGAAATTTTCTTGACTTCAAAAGTTTGGAACTACGATCTAGGTTATGAGCAAACAAAAATTGCTTTCCAAGAAACATTGGATCGTTTAGATACAGATTATTTAGACCTATACTTGATCCATTGGGCAGCACCAAAATATGCAGAATCATGGAAAGCGTTGATTGAGTTATATGAAGAAGGACGAGTAAGAGCTATCGGTGTTTCAAATTTTCAAATTCATCATTTAGAAGATTTGAAAAATCAAGAGTTGATGCAGCCGATGATCAACCAAATCGAAACTCATCCAGAATTCCCGCAAAATGAGCTGCATGAATACATGAAAGAAAACGGTATTGTCCATGAAGCTTGGGGTCCATTAGGACAAGGAAAAACAGACTTATTCCAACAACCGATCATTCTTGGATTGGCAGATAAATACGGAAAAACACCAGCTCAAATCATTTTACGTTGGCACTTGGAAAGAGGCGAAGTTATTATTCCTAAATCTGTTCGCGCTTCTCGCATTCAAGAAAACAGCGAAGTATTTGATTTCAGCTTGACCAGCAATGAGATGGAATTGATGGAAACTTTAAACACGGGCACTCGCTATGGAAGTGACCCCGATGATCAAGAACGGTTGAAACAAACTTCTATCCGTCCTGAAAGCTAACAACAGTTAGGACCGGCAATGATTGGATATTTTCCAACAGTTGCCGGTTTTTTTATTGTAAAAAGTAACCTGCCGGCAAGGGGTAGACCAATCTGCAAAACAAATGGAATGGTCTTGTTCCAGAAAACAGCTTGTATTTTGGTTTGACTTAGCTTACAATATCCATGTAGGTGCGTTAGGGTTAGTAAATGAATAATGGGTAAAAGAGAGTCTTTTATTTGCTGAAAAAAGGACCCCCGCTTATTGATTGAACCTTCCTGACAATACGTTATAGAAATATAACCGGCGTCCGCCGTTATCGGAAGTTGAGTTGGGTCAATGACCAATTAAGGTGGCACCGCGGATACATGACAGTATGTTTCGTCCTTTTCTAGGGATGGAGTATGCTTATTTTTTTTGCACAAATTATAGTAGGAGGAATGAATAAATGAGTAATTTACAAAAAGAAGATTTTTCAGCATGGTATATCCAAACGATCAAGCAAGCTGATTTAATGGATTATTCCCCAGTTCGCGGGTGTATCGTGTTCAAACCAGACAGCTATGAAATGTGGGAACACATTCAAGAAGAGTTCAACAAGCGTTTTAAAGAAGAAGGGATTCGTAATGCTTATTTCCCAATGTTGATCCCAGAATCATTCTTCACGAAAGAAAAAGATCATATAGAAGGTTTCAGTCCGGAATTACCATGGGTTACTGAAGCAGCTGGAGAGCCTTTGGAAGAGCGTTTAGCTTTGCGTCCAACTTCTGAAACGATGATTGGGACTGCATTCAGTGATTGGGTAAACTCTTATCGCGACTTGCCAATGCAAATCAACCAATGGGCAAATGTATTCCGCTGGGAAAAGAAAACTTTGCCGTTCTTGCGTACGTCTGAATTCTTATGGCAAGAAGGACATACGGCACACGAAACAGAAGAAGATGCTCGTATCCGCACGATGCGTATGCTTCAAGTTTATAAAGAAGTTATCGAAGGATTGTTAGCTGTACCTGTTTACGAAGGGCAAAAAACACCTTCTGAGCGTTTTGCTGGTGCAGTGGATACTTTCTCTGTGGAAGCAATGATGAAAGATGGAAAAGCTGTTCAAGCCGGAACTTCTCATTATATGGGAACTAAGTTTGCTGAAGCTTTTGACATCAAATATTTGAATCGCGATAACAAACATGTATTAGCACACACAACTTCATGGGGAGTTTCTACACGTTTGATTGGTGCTTTGATCATGACACATGGTGACGAACAAGGATTGGTATTGCCGCCAAAAGTAGCCGCAAAACAAATCGTTCTTCTACCTGTAGGACCATGGAAAAAGAAACCAGAAATCGTAGAGCGATTAGCTGTTCTAGAAGAGCAGTTAAAAGCTAAAGGGTTCCGTGTAGTCTTAGATGACAGTGACAACTCGCCAGGTTTCAAATTCAACGAATGGGAACTGAAAGGTGTTCCAATGCGTATTGAATTTGGTCCTAGAGATATGGAAAACAATCAAGTAATGGTTAAAATGCGCGACTTAGCAAATAAAGAAGCCGTTTCTTTAGATGATATCTTAAATTACGTGCCGGAAGCTCTAGAAATCATGCAGCAACGTTTGTTGGAAACAGCTCGTGAATTCCGCAAAGAAAACGAGTATACAACAATTGATACTTTAGATGATTTAAAAGCTCATATCGAAGAGAAAAAAGCAGCTGGCGAAACACCAGGATTTGTATTAGCAGGCTGGGACGGCGAATTAGAATCAGAGGCTAAAATCAAAGAAGAAACAGGATTTACAACACGTAACATCCCATTCAACCCACCAGTAGAAAAACAAACTTGTATCGTAACAGGTAAACCAGCTAAACACACAGTATGGCTAGCAAGAGCTTATTAAATAAGAGAGTGGAGTAAAGCGTTCAGCCTATCGATTATAAGCCTAAACCAACAGACAGGTGCTTTTTACCTGACAGTTGGTTTAGGCTTATAGACGCATAAGCTGCTTTATGCAACGCGTTTTAAACCAGAGAGTGGAGTAAACCGCTAAGGCTTCAGTGATTTTCATGTCCTCTTTTTTGTCAGGAAAAACCCTGACTAAAAAAGAGGACATGAAAATACAGGAAGACTGGTTTACACAACTCGTTTAAAAAGCAATCAAAAAGGCAGTACCAAAAAGTTCAAAAGAACTTTTTGGTACTGCCTTTTTGTATTATTTCTCAGTCATTTCATCTGCAATGGTTCTTACTGGTGACCAATGCCATTGAAATCCATCTTTTTTCAGCAAGTGCATGCTTTCTATAGGGCCCATAGAACCACTTGGGTAATTAGGGAATTCCATAGTGGTTTCGTCCCAAGCTTCTCTGATTCGATCCACAAATTCCCATGAGCTGGCTACTTCATCCCAGTGCGTAAAATTTGTCGCATCGCCATTCAAACAATCTAAAATAAGCTTTTCATAAGCTTCTGGACTGTTTGCTGTTTCTTCAGCAGAACGAGTGCTGGTTAATTTGATTGGCTCAGCTTTCACTCCAGGTCCAATTTTCTTAGCATTCAGCTGTAAAGAAAAACCTTCATTAGGAGAAATGAAAATAGACAATACATTTGGTGGAAGAGGTTCGTCGTTTTCTGTTTGGAATAATTGATGTGGAATATTTTTGAATTCAATATCGATTTGCGTTCCTTTTTCAGCTAATCGTTTACCCGTTCGAATGTATATCGGAACACCCGACCATCTCAAATTATCAATAAACAGTTTTCCAGCTACAAAAGTTTCTGTTTGAGAATCTTCTGCAACATTTTGTTCTTCGCGGTATCCCAACAAAGTTTCTCCATTGACAGTACTGTGTCCGTACTGTCCACGCACAAAATTCAAACGGACTTCGTCTTTGGAATATAAACGCAATGCACTTAACGCTTTGATTTTTTCTTGTCTAATTTCGTTATCATGCATAATAGAAGGAGGCTCCATAGCTAATAAAGCAACGATTTGTAAAACATGGTTTTGGACCATATCTCTTAACGCACCACTGGTGTCGTAATAACTCCCACGTTCTTCAACGCCTAGTGATTCACTAAGTGTAACTTGGATATTATTGATATACTGGTTGTTCCACATCGATTCAATCAATTGATTTCCGAAACGGACCGTCGAGATGTTCTGCACCATTTCTTTTCCGAGATAATGATCAATACGATAGATTTGATCTTCTTCAAATGAAGAGCGGATATGAGTGTTCAGCTCTAAAGCACTTTGGTAATCATGACCAAACGGCTTTTCAATGATTAGGCGATTGAAACCGTCCGTAGTGATCAATTGTTGTTCTTTAATGTTTTCAGCAATGATACCAAAGAAATTAGGTGACATAGCTAAATAAAACATTCGATTGCCTTCTAATTGATACTCATTGTCTAAACGTTCAGCAAGTTTTTTTAGCGTTGTGTAATGTTCAAGATCCGTCACATTGTGAGATTGATAGTAAAAATGACTGGCAAATTCTTCAGCTTGTTCTTTAGTGTCTGCCAAATCTTTTACTTTACTCACAACAACTTCTCGATAATATTCGTCAGACCATTCTCTTCTGGCAGTTCCGATAACCGCGAAATGCTCATTTAAATAGCCGTTTTTATATAAGCGATAAAGGGAAGGATAAAGCTTACGGTTCGCCAAGTCTCCAGTTCCGCCAAAGATGATAAATAGAGCTTTTTTTTCTTTAGTCACTCCAATAAAACCTCTCTTTCAAGTAATCCTTATAAATGAAATACTTACTTTTTGTATTTGATTTGTTTCAATTTATTGTACTTTTTTCTGTGAGCAGAATCAATCATTCTATTTGAAATCGAAATATTTCTTTGATTTGTGCAGATAGAGGAACTGAGTGCTCTCTAAAAAGTGATAACATATTTATTTTACCATAGGCTGACAATAAATCCTAAGACAGATGGTATTTTTTGACTTGTTTCTTTATTATTTATAGATTTGTTCGGAATGCGACTATTAACAAAAGAAATGAGGTATTCCTTTTAAATAGAGGTGTTTTTCGCGTATACTTTAATAGAAATCAACAATCAATGGGGTGAAAGAAATGGAAATACTGTATTTGGTTTTTGCTCTAGTCAGTATAGTCTTTATTACAGATGGCATGCTGTTTAAAAAAGAGCAATTTCAAAAACTGATGGTTCCAGTGATTAAAAAACGAGATGCGGAAGGAATCATATCCCTTGTCAGCAGCTTTTTGGTAACTACAGGGGTGATTACGCTTATGTGGACAGCAGTGGCATATATCTTGTCAGAACAGCTGTTGTTAGAGGTTTTTATACTGATTTACGTTGTGTTAGTGATCATTTCAGGGGTTTATCTGTTTATGAGCTTGAAGAAGCGCTACTGATAGATGAAATAAAAACACTATCAGATAGAATTCTTATTTAGAAAAAGAGGTATTCTGTGTTATACTATTCAAGATGCAAAGTCATAGAACTGTGAATATACGTTATTCTATATAAACGAATGAATGTGGTAAATTTGTGAAGTAGGCAAGTCTAATGAATACTAAAATAAAGCATCAACTTTACTATGGGAACTGAAAGATAGTAAGGAAAGAAAGAGGCGATACAATGGGACATCCATTTGAAAAATTTAATTTACAACCATTTTTGATAGAAGCAATCGAAGAATTAGGATTCAAGGAACCAACTGAGGTTCAAGAGAGTTTGATTCCGGCTATTCAAAAAGGCAGAAGTGTTATCGGACAATCACAAACAGGTTCTGGAAAAACGCATACCTTTTTGCTGCCGTTAATGAATAAAATCGATGTAACTCGTAATGAAGTACAAGTTGTAGTTACTGCACCTAGTCGCGAATTAGCTGAACAATTGTATCAAGCTGCTGTACAACTAGCTGAAAAATCTGACCCCGCAGTGATTGTTCAGAACTTTGTCGGTGGAACTGATAAAAAACGCCAATTGAACAAATTAACCAACACGCAACCGCATATTGCTATAGGTACTCCAGGACGAATCTTAGACTTGGTAAATGCTAATGGACTATTGGTTCATACAGCGAAGTATTTTGTAGTGGATGAAGCAGATATGACATTGGATATGGGATTCTTGGAAGACGTTGATAAGATAGCTGGAAAAATGCCGGACAAGTTGCAAATGCTTGTTTTCTCTGCAACGATACCAGAAACATTGAAACCATTCTTGAAAAAGTATATGGAAAATCCTTTATTCGAGCAGATTGCTCCAAAAGATGTTATTTCACCTTCAATTGAGAACTGGCTGATTTCAACTAAAGGTAGAGAACGTATTGATATCATCTATCAATTGTTAACCATTGGACAGCCTTATTTGGCAATTGTTTTTGCAAATACAAAAGCAAGAGTAGAAGAAATCGCAGATGGCTTGAAATCTAGAGGGTTGAAAGTGGCTACTATTCATGGAGATATTCCACCACGTGAGCGTAAACGAGTAATGAGACAAATCCAAAATCTGGAGTATCAATACGTTGTAGCAACAGATTTAGCTTCTCGAGGAATAGACATCGAAGGAGTATCTCATGTAATCAATGCTGAAATTCCTAATGACGTAGAATTCTTTGTTCACCGAGTGGGCAGAACAGGAAGAAACCACATGAAAGGAATCGCCATCACACTGTATGCTCCAAGTGAAGAGAACTTTGTAAATGATATTGAAAAAATCGGGGTTAAATTTGAACCGAAGACAATTTCAAAAGGCGAGATCAAAGAAACGTATGACCGTCAACGCCGTGAGAAGAGAACAGATACAGCAAAAGACACGTTGAGTCCTTCTTTGCGCGGTTATGTGAAAAAGAAAAAGAAAAATGTCAAACCAGGATATAAGAAAAAGATCAGTCGTGAAATCAAAAAGAACAACCAGAGAAAACGTCGGATCGATAAAAATCGTGGAGAGAATGCTAAAAAAAGCTGATCAGGCTTTTTTGATTCTCTTTGATAAATAAAAGAAGAGCTTTTCAGAAGAGAGATCTTTTGAAAAGCTCTTTTTATAGGATATGAAAAGACCTTGAGAAAATTCTCAAGGCCTTGTTTTATATACTCAGTTATTTTAGAATGATTTATTCATTTTGTGTAAAATAAATTTTTGAATCTCAACGACTACAAGAATCGCTACAGATAGAACAATAGCAATCATCCAATGAGTCATGCTGAGTTCAACTAAACTAAAGATACCAGCTAAAGCAGGGACTAAAGCTACTACTGTTAATAGAGCTATTGACAAGAGAGCTAACCAGAATAAACTCTTATTGGATGTTATACCAGATTTGAAAATAGATTCTTTGGTTCGAGCATTGAAAATATGCAGTACAGATGACCACCCAAGAATCATGAATGCCATTGTTTGTCCGACTTCATGGCTTGCAACGACAGCAGAATCAATATCAACAAACGAGCCAATATAGAAACCAATCAAGGTAGTAATCGTGAAGGTCAAAGCAGCAACAGCGATGTTTCTATATCCGCCCTTTGCAAAAATACTTTCGCCTTTACCAATCGGATCGTTTTTCATAATCTCTGGATCGGCAGATTCTCTACTAAGAGCAAAACCTGGAATACCATCAGCTACAACGTTGATGAACAACAATTGAATTGCAATAACTGGTAGTCCCCATCCCATAATAACAGCAATCAGCATGATTAAAATTTCAGAAATGTTACATGATAACAAGAAGTAAACAGTTTTTTTGATATTCTCATAAACACGGCGTCCTTCTTCAACTGCGTGAACGATCGTATCGAATTTGTCATCCGTTAGAATCATATCAGAAGCACTTTTCGCCACTTCGGTACCTGCAATTCCCATAGCTGTACCCACATCAGCAGCTTTCAAAGCTGGAGCATCATTAACACCGTCCCCGGTCATAGCTACAACTTCTCCATGGGATTGCCATGCTTCAACGATACGAATTTTATCTTCTGGAGACACACGAGCATAAACCGAGTAGTTGCGAACGTTTTTCTTCAATTCTTCATCTGAAAGTTTGCTTAACTCATTTCCTGTGATGGCTTTGTCGCCTTCTTCAAAGATACCAATTTGGTCAGCGATAGCAGAAGCAGTTGCTGCATGATCTCCAGTAATCATAATCGTTTTGATACCAGCTGACTTAGCTTCTTTAACAGCTTGAATACTTTCTTTTCTAGGAGGATCGATCATCCCTACGATTCCGGCAAAAACAATGTCGCTTTCCAGTTCGTCAGGTGTTAGATCATCAGGCAGTTCATCGTATTTTTTATATCCTACAGCTAAAACACGTAAAGCATCATTAGCAAATGAATCATGAATCGTTCTAGCTTCTTTACCTACTTCATCCGTAGTAGAAGTTTTGATAGGCAGGCGGTCAAAAGCACCTTTAGTAATAGAAATATAACCATCATCCAGTTTATGAACAGTCGTCATTAGTTTCCGTTCCGAATCAAAAGGAATCTCATGAATACGAGGATACGTTTGGTCTAATTCGGGTTTAGGCAGACCTTTTTCTTGCAACAAGCGAATAATCGCTGTTTCAGTAGGGTCACCGCTAATGACTTCTTCGCCATCTCGGTCTTCAATCGCAGCGTTAGAAGCTAAACTCATCATTTTGAGTACCCACTTTTCATCTTCACCAAGATCCCTTTCTGCATCAATCGGTTTATTAGGGTAAGCCCATAATTTTTGAATCGTCATTTTATTTTGTGTCAATGTACCAGTCTTATCCGAAGCAATAACAGAAGCGCTACCTAATGTTTCTACTGAAGGAATCGTTCGGATGATCGCATTTCGTTCCACCATGTTTTGAACACCGTATGCTAATGAAATCGTAACAATTACAGGTAATGTTTCAGGAACTGCAGCAACAGCAAGAGACACAGCAGTCATCAAACTGTTAATGAATGCTTCTCCTTGGAAGAAGCTCAAAGTGAAAATAATCGCACCAGCAATCAGAGCTAATAAACTAATTTGTTTACCTAAGTGATCCATTCGTTTCTGCAACGGAGTTTTCCCAGAAGTCGTACGATTCAATAAGCCTGCGACTTCACCCATTTCTGTATCCATACCGGTCGCAACTACTACTGCTTGAGCTCGACCGTTCGTGACTAATGTACCTGAGAACACTGTGTTGAATACGTCTCCTATAGGACTGTCAGGTTCGATTTCAGCATTTTCGTCTTTATCTACAGGAACACTTTCTCCAGTCAAAGCAGATTCTTCTACTTGAAGATCGCTGCTGTTGAGAATACGAGCATCAGCCGGGACAAGGTCACCAGACTCGATCAGCAAGATATCTCCAGGAACTAAATCAGCTGCAGGAACAACTTCTTCCTGACCATTTCGCATGACCTTGGCTTGTGGAGCTGATAAGCCTTGCAAGGAAGCCAAAGCTTTTTCAGCTTTTCCTTCTTGCCGGATAGCCAAAACAACATTCAAGATTACGATAGAGAAGATAACGATTGGTTCGGAGAAATCATCGGGGTGTTCAGTAATCGCAATATAAGTGGATATTATACCGGCTAAAATCAAGATAATAACCGTAACGTCTTTTAATTGATGAAGAATCTTTGAAAATAAAGATTCGCTTTCTTCTTCATCGAATTGGTTGAGACCATATTTTTCTTTGTGCTCATCCACTTTTTCAGGGGTCAACCCTTTTTCTGTGTTGCTGTCAAATTGATTCAAGATAGTATCTAACTTTTCAGTTCTAAAATCCATAACATTTCTCCTTTTTTGTATAGTGTTCGTACTACTCCAAAAGACTAAGGAATAAGGTTACTGATTTATCTGCAGGAAAAATAATTAAAATAAGCAGTAAAAGAGAGGGGACGAATTACCATAATGAGAACGATTATTTTATCAATCCTATGAACGAACAGTTTACTGTTTTTTACACAGTAGGTTATTCAATCAGTTCTATTAGCAATAATAATTATATACCCATACAATCGGCAAATGGAATTATTTGAATCTGATGGGTTCCGCCAATATCAGATTGTTTATGATATTCATTGTTGTTATCATAAAATAAAGATGCTGAATTTCTATCTGAAGGGTCCAATTAGTCTCAAGAAATTAATTGGATAAATTAAGAAAGGATTGTTAAAAGTAGTATACATTCAAGGATAATGGATGAGAAATCATCCACACTAAAGGTAATGAGCGAAAGTTGTAAAATTACTTATTCAGTTCCTGTAAAAAAGATCATCTAATAAACTCCATTGTCTAAATATTGGTTGATGTGTAACCATTAGACTTGGAATGAAGTTGCAAAAGAGTAACTAATTTAGGATAGTCTTTTAAAGCAGTACATTGCTTTATCGAGGTCTTTCCTAAAAGCAAGCAAACACTTGCTTACTTTTGATTGTAACAAATATATAGATATTATTCAAAGAATTTGCTGAGAAAAATAAAAAAAGCAGATGAAACGTTGATTCTATAGGGGAACCTTATAACCCTAGGCAAAAAAAGCGCAGATACCCATTTAGAAGGTTCTGCGCTTTTTTCATATAGGTAAGACTAATGTGAAAGAGATTTTATTGCTTTATAATAAAAGAATACAGTGATGATCAATTGAATCTCAATTTGAAATAACGGTTGAATATCAAATGCATTTAACAGTGCAAAAAGAATTGTCGGCAGAGTTGAAGCGAACAAAACGATTCTCCACGTTTCCTTGAATCGGATAGGCTTCTTCGCAATAGCAGCTACTAAATTACCAAAAACCGTATACAAAAAGTTGTAAATAACGATCAATATGATCGAACTGATCCACAGGATGACAAAAGTC
Source organism: Desemzia sp. AGC72 (assembly GCF_057334175.1). NCBI lineage: Bacteria > Bacillati > Bacillota > Bacilli > Lactobacillales > Carnobacteriaceae > Desemzia > Desemzia sp. AGC72. The sequence continues at coordinate 577,283 of NZ_JBHFIG010000021.1, read as the reverse complement.
AGTAATAATATCAAAGGATTAGTGTCTTGCATGTCTGAAATAACCTCTTTCACTGCAACATCACTAAGACCATTCAATTGGGTATAGGGTATTTCCATCGGATAAAAAGGAATGGATAAGTAGAGATTTTTTTCCAATAAAGAAAAGCCTATCGTATCATTAAAAACTCGTCTGTCCATGTCAGAAGGAGTGATTTTCCCGTTTGGGTCAAATGCGAAAATAATCGAATCTGTTTGATAAATAAAACTTCCATTTTGATCTTGAGGAACAAGCTCGTCGTTTTCTATTTTAAAAGCTGGAATATTCTCTGCAATTTCTTGTCCATCTTGAATGAATTCGTTTAAAGTTCGGTTGGTTTCGATCCAAACTGGCAACGTAATAATACAAGATAAAAATAAAATGTAGAAAATCATCTTTCTGGTTTTGACATGTCTTGCTTCGATCAATTGCTCTGGGCGAGACAATGATGCCTTAAATAATTGAGATAATGAGATAACTATTCCTCCTTAGATAATTCTTACAGTACTCGTTAATTGTAAACTGTTATAAAAGTAAACTCAACTAGATAAAAGTAGGAAAATAAGGATTCTAAACGGGAAGAGATTATTTTTTATGTGAACACCTATATAGGGTGCTTTTGAGGCGAAATGTGACAACTATATTCACACAATCATCACTTTGAATTGTAATCGGTTATAAAAAATGTTAAATTATTATTAGTAAGCAAAATATTTTACTATATGGAGGAATGACACAATGGCTTTTGAATTACCAGAATTACCTTATGCATACGATGCTTTAGAACCACATATTGATGAAGCAACAATGAAATTACATCACGACAAGCATCATGCAACTTATGTAGAAAAAACAAACGGTGCACTTGAGAAGCACCCTGAATTAGCTGAAAAAACAATCGAGGAATTAGTAGCTGATCTACAAGCTGTTCCTGAAGATGTTCGTACAGTGATTCGTAACAATGGTGGCGGACATGCCAACCATACTTTCTTCTGGGAAATCTTGTCTCCAAATGGTGGCGGAGAGCCTGCTGGCGCTCTAAAAGAAGCTATCGAAGAAACTTTTGGAAGCTTTGACAAATTCAAAGAAGAACTATCAGCAGCAGCTGTTGGTCAATTCGGATCTGGTTGGGGTTGGTTAGTATTAAACAACGGCAAACTTGAAGTTACTTCAACTGCAAACCAAGATTCTCCATTAACAGAAGGTAAAACACCGATTATTGGAGTGGATGTATGGGAACATGCATACTACCTAAACTACCAAAACAAACGTCCAGCATACCTTGAAGCATTCTGGAATGTTGTAAACTGGGAAGAAGCAGGCAAACGTTACGACGCTGCTAAATAATAAAGCAAAAAGACAAGAAACTGACTTTTCAGTTTCTTGTCTTTTTTATTGGGTTGATTTAAACAGGTTCTTTTTTTGGATATAAAAAGTAATTCCTAATAGTGCAATAGAGATCATTGTAACAATAAGCCCTTCAAAAAGGTAAGGAGTACGGTAAGTAAAGACCACTCGATGAGTTCCTGATTGTATCGGGATGCCTAATAAACTATCCACCACTTTTTTTGTTTGAACAGGTGTGCCGTCTACCGACACTGACCAACCTTTACTGTAAGGAATTGAAGTCATTAAAAAGTTTTGATTTTCTTGGATCGTCACGACACCTTCAATATGGGTATTTCCGTATTGTTCAACTTTCATTCCGCCAGACTGGAGAGTAGTGATCGATTCCGTGAAAGCAGCAGTGTCTAGACGATACAATTGAATATCTTCTAAAGACACAGAATCTTCTATCAACTCCAATTCAAATGTCATTGTTTTTCCATAATCATTATTTGCGATATTGTAGACCAATGTTTCGTCTGAACTGTCATAAAAAGCATAAGGCTCACCATTCAAAGATAGTTTAACCTCATCTTCACCAATTGCTGACCCCATTGTTAAATAATAAGCATCATTTGTCTCTGGTATGAATTGAAATTTAACGGAGGCTTTTTTATCGTGTTCTTCAACGGTAACGATAGGTTCGAAACTTGATTCAGACAGCAGCAAATTCTGATAAATAGTGCTCGTAAATTCCTCTGGAAAAAAGTATGTCGTCGTTTTCCCTTTTCCTACTAAGGCGTTCAGTATATTTTCTTGCATTTCAATAGGACGCTTTCGTTGCAGATAAAGTGAAGAGATGTTGTCTGAACTACCAAAAGCAATTGGTAAAGCGTATGGATTTTTATACAATAGGATTTGATCAGTTGCTGCAATTTTTTGATAGTCTTTTAAATCTGGTTTTGTCTGCTTCAATGTAAATTGATATTTATCTGTGTTGGTTGAAGTTTTAGCCAGAAACGGAAAAGCTGATTCAAACGTATCATATCTAAAATGATTTTGTTTTAAGGGCTGAGAAGTTTCTTCTACTAAAACAGATATATCTTCTTGATCAGACCAGTACAAGTCGTTTTGTTCACTTGCATAATATTTAACTCCAAACAGTGCATCCGTTAAAAGAGTACCATTTGAATATGTTAAAAATCCTCCTCCAACCGGATTACCTAGACGGCCAAACAATTCCGGTACTGTGCTTTCAAACGTTGAACTGAAGTGAGTGATGCCATTGAAATCTGCTTGGAAGCTGTCATTTTTAGTTCGGACAAAAGTTTTTTCCATGCGATAAAAACCATCGTCGTATTGTTTGAACCAGTCAGACATTTGTTGTTGGCCTTGTTGGTAAACAGAAAAAGAGTCTTGATCAACATAGCTTAGTCTTGATAAAGAAATGCCTGCATTTACGGTCATTTCGATACTCGTGACAAGGAACAGGACCAAACCCATCCATTTATATTGCTGAGGCTTTAATATCAGCAATAAAAGAATCAAGAAAATAAACAGCAGCGTAATAATGATTTGGATAGGAGTAAGGAAATCAAAGTCTTTATTGTACACATATATTCCGACACCTGTAGCAATGATCATAGTCAGAAAAGTCGTTAAGGGACTGACTCCTTTTAGTTTAGTAAAGCTTCGGTAGCCCAACAATAACAAGAAAAAAGAGACAACGAATGAAAATCGATAAGGATACCAATTAGGGTACTGCATGGCATGCCAGATTTTATTCATCGCACTGATATTCATTGAAAAAACAAAGAAACCCGTTACGAAAAGAGCTGTTAACCTTTCTTTTAAAGGAATTAAACGGTTAAAGAAATAAAAAGAAAAACACAATAATGCCAAACTGCCGATAAACAGATTAGGGTATCCGGAAGGCATTTGATCAAAATTAAAAGCTCCTACAAAAAACTTTGAGACGATCTCAGGAAAAGGGTAGTCTGCTTCCCATTTTAGATCCAGCTTGGTGTAGCTCGCTTTTCCGACCATTAAAGAATGTAATGTAGGTAAAAGCAAGACAGCTGATAAACCGCCTGCTAATAAAGAATGCCAAATAAACAGAAAACTGGTTTTGATTACGGTGGTTGATTTGTCTTTTTTTTCTTTGAAAATAGAGTAATCAAAACTGATCAATCGAAACATAAAATAGCAAACCAAAAAGAAACAAATCATGTACCCTATGTAATAATTAGCGAATAACGAAAGTGCCAAACAAATAGAGTATAGGAGTCCTTTTTGTTCTTTTATCAAACGTTCCAGACCCAGTATGATGAGAGGGAGGAAAATCATCCCATCCAGCCACATAATGTTGAACTGATTGACGATAGTATAACCCATCAATGCGTAACTAGTAGAAAAAGCTACTATAGTAAAGCCGTCCCCATCAAATTCTTTTTTGAGCAAATAAGCAAAGCTCCATCCTGCTAAACCATACTTCAGCATTGTCAGTACGGTTACAGCTAAAGAAACTTGCTGGTGAGGAAAAAGCAGAAAAATCAAGTTCAACGGGCTGGCTAGATAGTACGCCCACAAGCCCAGCAAGTCTCCTCCGATAGCTTTGGAAAAAGAATAAAACAACCCGCTTGGGTCTTCAAGCAGCGTTTTACGGTAATAAGCGAAAAAATCAACATATTGCTGTCCCAAATCGATCGTTAACAGTGTCTCATTCCCAAAAGGATAAACGCCTTTAATAGCATGAAGAATAGACATGATCATAAAAGGAACTAAAAATGCTAGAAATAATGGCCATTGCTTTTGAATAAGCAAGCCAAGTCGGTTTTTCATTAGTGATCACCTCATAAAAATTGCTTACTCCTAGAATAGCATACTCTAAGAAGAGAAATAATCCATTAAGCTAAAAAATTTTAAAAGAACCGCATAGTAAATGTGTTGAAAATTTAAAACTTTCTTCTGTTTATGGTTATAGATGGAATAATCTGTTACAATATACGGAGTTCTATGTGATAGGAAGGTGTTTATTTGAAATCGAATCAAAAGAAACAATCAAAGAGTAAGTCGCACATTCCTTTAAGGCTGAATATCTTATTTGCTGGTGTATTTGCTTGTTTCGCGATGCTGATATTGAGACTTGGTTATTTGCAAATCGTTAGTGGTGAAGAATTTGAAGCAGAAGTAGCTCGTACTGAAACAACTTTGGCGACAGGAAACGTACCTCGTGGAGAAATCTATGATGCTAACCATCGCAAATTGGTAGGGAATACAGCTGTTCAAACGATTACTTACACTCGTGGACAAGGTGTCGCTTCAGAAGACATGGCTAAAATAGCTGTTGATCTAGCGTCTTTTATCGATATGCCTCATAAAGTGAGAGTAGGAGACGAAAGAGAATTTGATATTACGCCGCGTGATCTGCAAGATTTCTGGTTAGTATTGAATGAAGAAAAATTAAATAAACGATTAACAGACAAAGAAAAAGAACAAACCGGACCTGAGTTTTATCAAACGCAAATTTCTAAAGTGACCGATGAAGATATTGCAGGGTTGTCCGATGTAGAAAAAGAAGCTGCAGCTATATTCAAGAAAATGAATGGAGCTTATGCGTTAACAACGATAAACATTAAAAACGACGGTGTAACGGACAAGGAAATAGCTTTAGTCAGCGAGAATCTTCATGCGCTGCCTGGTGTAGATACTGGGACAGATTGGATCAGAAACTACCCTCAAGAAGGTATGTTGAAGAGTATTTTAGGAGAAGTCAGCTCAGAGGATAAAGGTGTTCCAGAGAGTCAGTTGTCCACTTATTTGGCTAAAGGATATGCAAGAAATGATCGTGTTGGAAACAGTCAGTTAGAAAAAGAATATGAACCTGTTCTTAGCGGTTCAAAATCAAAATCTGAAACGCAAACCAACAACAGCGGAGATATCATTGAAACGATTGAACAATACGCTGGTAAAAAAGGCGACAACTTGGTCTTGTCTATTGATATGGATTATCAAGAGACTTTGGAGAAAATTGCTATTGAGGCATTAGGGAAACGTCAAGGACATAACAACAGCATTTATATAACAGCTGCAGATCCACAAACCGGTGAGATACTAGCGCTTGCAGGAAAAGAGTATAACCCTGAAACAGGTAAAATCGAAGACGCTGCCCTTCATAATATCAATCGAGCTTTTGAGATGGGGTCTGCTGTCAAGGGTGCTACGGTTTTAGCTGGTTATATGGACGGAGCACTGACATACGATGATAATGTCATAGTTGATGCTCCGCTTAGATTGAGCGGATCTCAAACAATCAGTTCAGTATTTAACCGTAGTGGAAGTGTGGCAGTAAACGATATCAAAGCCTTAGAAGTTTCTTCCAACGTTTATATGGCGAAATTAGTATTGCGTATGGGTGGACAAAATAACGTTGCCAATGGAAAAAAAGTAACGATTAATGTTGATCAAGTTTTAGCTAAACTAAGAGGCTATTTTAATCAGTTTGGTCTAGGAGTTGAAACAGGTATTGATTTGCCAGGTGAAGCTACTGGATATGTAGGACCGAACCCTGACGGAGGTTCAGCAATGTTCTATGGTTTCGGCCAATATGATACGTATACACCTATTCAATTATTGCAATACGTCTCAACGATCGCTAATGGAGGGAATCGAATTGCCCTAAGATTAGTCGATGAAATTTGGTCAACAGGAGAAGATGGTAATTTAGGTGCAATCAGGACTCAATTGGAGCCTGAAATCTTAAACACTATCAATGTTGAAAAAAAAGCATTGGAAAGAGTACAGCAAGGATTCTATCAAGTAATTCATGGAGCTAATGGATCAGCTCGTTCTCGGTTTGTAGGTGCAGAATATGAAGCTGCTGGGAAAACTGGAACAGCAGAAACAAGTTATAAAGGGGACAGTGTTATAACCAAAACGTTCGTTGCCTATGCGCCTTATGACAATCCAGAAATTGCCATCTCCGTGGTTGTTCCTTATTTACCATTGAACAATACAAACTATGAAAACACTATTGTAGCAAGAAAAGCACTAGATGCTTATTTCAAAGTAGGCGAATTTAAAGACACTGCACCAGAAGATGCTGAAGATGAATCAGAAGATTCTTCCAATGACAGTGAATAACAATAAAAAAGCGTCCAGCTCTTTATATGAGCTGGACGCTTTTTTGGATAATAGAAACAAATCAGCTTTCACTTAACAGAATGTCAGCAATTTCTTGGAATGACATGCCGCTGTTGACTGTGAAATTACCTGGACGGACTAAATTAGACAAGTTATTTGATTCTAAAAATTTATCAAATTCTGCAGAATCTTCAATAATGCCTTGCTCTTGAAGTTGGCGAGCTGCAGTACTGCTTGGATCGCCTTCTTTAATGATCACTGTTGCAGTCACGACTTCTTCACTTTCTTCTTTGCTTTCACTGCTTTCTTGAGCAGCTTCATCGGATTCAGCAGGTTCTGTGTTTTCCGTACTTTCACTTTCATCAACATAGCCGCTTTCTAATTCAGCCAACTCTGTTTCTGCCAGTAAGGTTTCGTACTTTTCTTTATAACTCAACTCATCTTGGGTCAATGGAGCAGTTTTTGATTCACTCGAATCCGCAACTTGCGGTTCATATAAAAACGAGCGATAACCGGCCAATATGATCGCAGAGACTAAGAAACCTAAAGCTAAGTAACGTAATGCTGGTTTACTCAAGTTATGTACCTCCTTTTTATTAGGCTTCTAAAACATAGTCATCAATGACTGCTTTAATTGTTTTTTCTGACAAGCGTGTTTGACTAGATATTTCCTCTATCGCAATGCCTTGAGTATACAAAGTGACTACGTGTTTTCTCAAAACATCATGAACTTTGTCAGATAGAGGCAATTCCTCAGATTGAATATTTAACTCTGATTCAAGCGACAACACTCTTTTTTTCAAATGATTGATTTCTTGCAACCATTGTAAAGAAAGCTCTTCGAATTCTTCTTGTACTTTTTCACCATTATCTTGCTTATAAAACGACCAGATCATTAAAGCAACTGCAATGACAAGTAAAGCAATAACGATAATCCATAAATCCATTTATTTCACCTCTTTATAATTTACTTCCACAAAAAAGTTTACCACAATCTTGGCGTAAAACCTATCGTGTAAATAAAACTTAATATTTAACTCCAGTCTTTAATCGTAAACTGCAAGACGAAAATATTTACTAACAGAAGTGGGAACAGGTATGCTAAACTATTATTGAAAGCCTTATCAAAGAGTTGTGAGGAGATTATTATGAATAAAAAATGGTGGCAAAATGCAGTGGTTTATCAAGTTTATCCTAGAAGTTTTCAAGATAGTAATGGAGACGGAATTGGCGATATCAAAGGCATCATCCAACGCTTAGATTATTTACAAAAGTTAGGCATCAATGTTATTTGGCTTAGTCCCGTCTATCAATCGCCAAACGATGATAATGGGTACGATATCAGCGATTATTATGGCATCATGGCAGAATTCGGAACTATGCAGGATATGGATAAGTTGATTGTTGAAGCCAAAAAAAGAAATATTTCATTAGTGATGGATTTGGTAGTCAATCATACATCTGATGAACACAAGTGGTTTGTTGAAGCTAAAAAATCAACGGATAACGAGTATCGAGATTATTACGTATGGAGAGACCCAGTCGATGGAGAAGTGCCAAATGATCTAGGATCAGTTTTTGGCGGGTCAGCTTGGGAGTATGATAATGAGACTGAACAATATTTCTTGCACTTATTTAGTAAACGACAACCTGATTTAAACTGGGACAACAAAGAAATGCGTCATGAAATATATAATATGATGAATTTTTGGCTGGAAAAAGGTATCGGCGGGTTTAGGATGGATGTAATTGAATTGATCGGCAAAGTACCAGATGAAGGAATCACAGCTAACGGACCGCGTGTCCACGACTACTTGCAAGAGATGAATCAAAATACTTTTGGAAATTACGACGTAATGACAGTAGGAGAGACTAATTCTGCTACTGTAGAAGACGCTAAACTGTTTTCAGGAGAAGACCGTCAAGAATTATCTATGGTTTTTCAATTTGAACATGTCAATTTAGACCAGCAGCCAAATAAATCTAAATGGGATCTGAAACCTTTATCTCTTATTGAATTGAAAGAAGTCTTATCGAGATGGCAATATGAACTTCAAGAAGAAGGCTGGAATAGTTTATTCTGGAACAATCATGATCAACCGAGGATTGTTTCCAGATGGGGAAATGATCAAGAATTTAGAGTAGAAAGCGCGAAGATGTTTGCGATTTTACTGCATATGATGAAAGGAACTCCTTATATTTATCAAGGGGAAGAAATCGGGATGACGAATAGCGTGATAACGGATATTTCTCAAGCAGATGACGTAGAAACCCTGAATATGTATCGAGAACGTATCGAAGAAGGCTACTCAGAAAAAGAAATTTTCGAATCGATCAATGCTAAGGGGAGAGACAATGCTAGAACACCTATGCAATGGGACTGTTCAGCAGAAGCGGGTTTTACAACTGGTGAATCATGGTTAGCTGTGAATCCAAATTACGCTGCTATCAATGTAGAAAGTGCGTTGAACGATGATCAATCGATTTTTTACTGTTATCAAAAGTTGATACAACTGCGAAAAGAACACCCTTTGATCGTTTACGGCAAATATGAACTACTACTTCCAGATCATCCTGAGCTTTTTGTGTATACTAGAAGTTATGGAGAAGAGAAGTGGTTGATTGTTGCGAATTTCAGCGAGACTGTAAATCAAGTTAGTTTAACCCAAGAAACAACAAGTTTGAAACCAATCATCAGCAATGGAAAAAAAGAGTCGTATAATTTGAATGAAATAGTCTTAAGCCCTTACGAGACATTTGTAGTAAAAGTTGACGATTTGGTTATGTAAAGTAAAAAAACTTTACAAAGAAGAAAAAAATACTGGAATCTAATATAAAAAGATGGTATCATTATCAAGTCGGAAGATTGGATAAATAACTATCTTCAAATATTGTTTAATGCTTGGAGGGAAAATCATGCGTGTAAACATCACATTGGAATGTACTGAATGTAAAGAACGTAATTACATCTCAAAGAAAAACAAACGTAACAATCCGGACCGTGTTGAATTTAAAAAATACTGCCCAAGAGAACGTACTGTAACTCTACACCGCGAAACTAAATAATTCTATCTGATTTGATAGTGTTATTTCTTTTGAAAACGCGTTTGAGAGCAATTATAAGCTATTAAAAAAAGAGCTGGGAAACCTCAGCTCTTTTTTTGTTATACTAGTGGTAAAAAGAGGGTAGAGGGATACAGTTTGAATAAAACAGAGATACGTAATAAAAAAATCGCTTTATTGAAACAACTAAGTACAAAAGAAAAGGAAACAGAAGAACACCAATTATATACGCAATTGTTTGAATCAAATTATTGGAAAAAAGCTGATACTATTGCAGTGACAATGTCTCAAGATTTTGAGATCGACACTCAACCTATAATCAAAGAAGCTTGGAAAGTTGGGAAAAAAGTAGTCTTGCCGCGAGCCAAAAAGAAAAGAGTAATGGATTTTGTTCTCTATACTCCTGACACCCCTTTGAAAACAACTTCTTTTGGGATTGTTGAACCAGCTGCTCATTTATCAGCTGTTGAAAAAGATGACATTGATTTGATGATTGTTCCCGGATTAGCCTATTCTCGAAACGGCTACCGAATTGGTTTTGGCGGAGGCTATTATGATCGCTTTTTAACAGACTATAGGGGGGTGAAGATTTCGTTAGTCTTAAAATCCCAACAAAACGATACTTGGAATCCAGAAATTTTTGATATTCCATTGGATGCTCTAATTGTAAAGGATGAAGTGATTGAAAGTAGATATTTAAGAGAGCAAAATAACTAACAGGAAAACGTATTTTTCAGTTTTGCTATGAGTTCTTTGTGGTATAATAATTTCTTGAAAAGACAAATAAAATGAATGACTAAGAATGGAGTCCGTTCTATGAATTATCAAAATCAAATGAAATTAAAGCGTTTTTTTAGAAAGCCAGTAGTAACGTATACTTTTTTAGGACTTCAATTGATCATGTTTCTTTTAATGACTCTTGATGGAGGAAGTACGAACACCCTTACTCTTATTGGCTACGGGGCTAAATTTAATCCACTGCTTGTTGCAGGAGAATGGTGGAGATTGCTCACACCAATTTTTCTTCATATTGGATGGGTACACTTGATAATGAATTCTGTTATTCTGTATTACCTAGGTATTCAATTAGAAGAGACACTAGGGCATTGGCGATTTGCATTGATTTATCTCTTAAGCGGGATCATGGGAAATGCAGCCAGTTTCGCTTTTAATGCATTTTCAGTATCAGCAGGTGCCAGCACAAGTTTATTCGGCTTGTTCGGAGCAACGTTATTTTTAGGGAAAACCTATACTGGTAATCCGGCTATCCAGCATATGGCACGAAACTTTGGAACCTTGATCTTAATCAACTTGGTGTTCGGCTTTTTTAATACTTCTGTAGATTTAGCGGGACACATAGGGGGCTTGGCAGGTGGATATTTGATGTCTACAGCTATCAGCATTCCTGAACCATTGCCGCGATGGAAGAAAAAAAGAGTGCTTTATGGAGCAGGATTTGCGGCTGCACTGATCGTGTTGTTGAGTATCGGCTATTTCCGTACATTAGGAGCGTTTTAACATGGATCAGTCTTTTAGAAGTGTTTATGATGTGCAGCAATTATTGAAACAGTTCGGTATTTTTGTTTACGTAGGTGAAAGGTTGTGGGATATTGAATTGATGATGGATGAGATAAAAAAAATCTATCAACATCATCTGATTGATCAACGAACTTACTCATCGGCTATGGCAGTACTGAAAAAAGAACATCAATTGGAAACAGAAAGATTAGAAAAAAATGAATAGTTGGAGGAGTACATATGTCAAAGAAAATTATTGGAATTGATTTAGGCGGAACAACTGTGAAATTTGCTATTTTATCTTCTGAAGGGGATATTCAACAAAAGTGGAGTATTGAAACGGATATCTCAGAAGAAGGAACTAAAATCGTTCCTTCGATTATCGCTTCTATAAAAAAACACATAGAAATGTATGGGATGACAACTGGTGATTTCCTAGGTATTGGTATGGGGTCTCCTGGAACAGTTGATGCTGAAAATGGAACGGTTATTGGAGCTTACAATTTAAACTGGAAAACATTACAAATGGTTCGTCACCAAATCGAAGAAGGCACGGGCATCCCATTCTTTATCGATAATGATGCCAATGTTGCTGCTTTAGGGGAAGCTTGGAGAGGCGCAGGGGAAAGTGAGCCTGATGTAGTATTCTTGACTTTAGGAACTGGTGTTGGCGGAGGAATCATCGTAGATAAAAAATTGGTTCATGGAGCTACAGGAGCAGCTGGAGAAGTGGGGCATATCACTGTTGAACCAAATGGATTCCAATGTACTTGTGGAAAAACAGGCTGTTTAGAGACTGTTGCAAGTGCTACCGGCGTTGTTCATTTAGCAAGAGAATTATCTGATAGTTATGCTGGAGATTCGAAATTGAAATACAGCATCGATGATGGACAATTGATCACAGCAAAAGACGTGTTCGATTTGGCGAAAGAAAAAGATCCTCTAGCGCGTATTGTTGTTGATAAAGTTGCTTACTACTTAGGATTGGCAAGTTCTCATTTAGCCAATATTTTAAACCCTTCTACTATTGTATTAGGTGGCGGTGTTTCACGTGCTGGAGAAATTTTAACAGATTCAATCCAACCTTATTTTGAACAATATACTTTCCCTACTATTCGCAATTCTACTAAGATTCGTTTAGCTTTACTAGGGAATGATGCTGGTGTAATCGGAGCTAGTTCATTAGTTAAATCATCCTTAGAAGGTTAACAAAACTATCATTTAAACCATAAAAATAACCAGGGCAGAAAATAAGCCTTGGTTATTTTTGTGCAGTAAATTCAAAGTGAAGCCTTTTTTAAGGAGTCGAAAAAGGGTCTGTGTTATAATGATCATAAGATTGTTATAAACGTGCAAAAATAGTAAACACATTGAAATATGTTGGAATCTCAACTACAGGGTGATAATATGAAAAAGACAACTGCAAGCAAACTATCTTTACTGCTTCTGCCCATTATCTTCTTCTTAAGTGCTTGCAACTCTCAAGACGAGTCAGTACCAAGTGAAGATAGTGAATCCAAAAGCGAGCTTATTTACGAGCAAATTCCTTTAGACAAAGAGGACTTTCGTAAAGTAATCGGATGGAAATCAACTGAAGAAGTAATTGTTCAAGCGGGTAGTGTAGAAGGAGATTCATTATATTCTTTCAACATTCTGACCGGCGAATTTGACTTGTTGTATGAAATAGATTCTTTTATCTTAGCTTCCAAAATTATAATGGAAGAAGAGAAAGTCATCGTCCAATTGGTAAAAGATGCAAAGTCCTCTTTAATCGTCTTGAACTTTGAAGGAGATGTTTTACAAGAACAGGAGATTCAATCAAGTGGATTTGTCGATATCAATGTCAGTACTCAAAATCCTTCTCTAGCCTTTATTTCTTATTATGAAGGGGAAAATAATACAGCAGTTTATAACTGGAATATGGAAACAAATGAATATAAAAAAGTGGAGTCAGCTTCTTTGGAGCCTCAATGGTACTCTGAAAACCTGTATCTTTTCGTAGATAATGGAGAAGATTTTTCTCTAGAAACTGGAAAACTCTATATGGGAGATATTAGAAGCGATGAAATTTTATTGCTGGATTCTTATGTTTCTGCTTTTTATTTACATGAAGATTCTTTTATTAAATTTACGCCTTCAGACTTTGACGAACAAGAAATTATGTTGACGTACCAGTATCCGTTTTTAGTAGATGTCGGGTTTATGGTTGTTCCTAAAGTAACGATGAATGAGAGGATTATTTTCCCGCATTTGACACAAGCGGTAAGAGACTCAGCTATCTATGGGATTTTTGCACAAGAGGCTGTTTCGCTGGAAGAACAGGCGGGGAATTTTATGTTTTCAGAAATTGATTTTGAAACTGGAAAATTGAATACAGTCATTGAAGTTCCGGAAAGTGCGCCGATTTTAATTTCTGAGAATGGGAAATATTGTTTATTTGGATGGAGCTATGAAATGCTGATCGATATTGAAAATCAACAATTGTATGAATTGCTGTCTCTTTAATGATAAGCTTCTCTTTGAGAAACAAAATACCTCTAGTAAATTCATTCATTCTTGTGTAAAATCAATAAGTGAACAAGGATGTGTAAAGAAAGGGGTTCATTAGATTTTGGATACAAGTACAGTAATTAATTATATTTTATGGGGATTTATCATCGTTTGGGCGATTTACGAATTGGTTCAATATTGGAGACGTAAACAAGCTTCAGTAGAACTGGATCAAGAAGACTTCAGCAAGCGATTGAGAAAAGTTCAATTGATCGATGTTCGTGAAAAGGATGAATTTGATGCAGGTCATATTCTTGGAGCACGGAATGTTCCTTATTCAACCTTTAAACAACGAATCAACGAGTTTCGTCGCGACCAACCAATTTACCTTTATGACGAAAATCATGCAGTCAGCAAACGCGCTGCTTTGAAATTGCGTAAAGCTGGTTACACAGACATTTACACCTTAAAAGGCGGATACAAAAAATGGTCTGGCAAAATCAAACGTAAAGCTAGATAAATCATACTTAATAGTGAATCTTGATATTGTTATGGAGAGAATCGGAAAAAGGCGCTTAGCCCCGAGTCGCTTCACGAAACCAATATTCGTAAAAATGAAGGAGCTGGGAGTTGTTTCCCAGCTCCTTTTTTACTCATACCAGCCTTGATGACCGGAAATCAAGTTGCTTCTACGGATAGCTGTTCCTCCAGCAGTCAGACTGCTGGCATGAATCAGAGAAGTATAACCGTACTTATTCCGTATACGATCGATAATCAGCTCTAAACTCTCCTGTTGAATCGTCTTTTCTGGGTTCTCAAATAAGTTTAACTGTAAATGAGATTTTAATTGGATCTTACCGCATTGAATTGCAATAGTACGAACAGGCTGACCCCGGTAATGGCTCCTAAACAAATACAAGCAGGTATCGATGATTGGATTGCTTGCTGCTGTGGGATAGATTGTCGTTTGATGACTGAATCCTTTTTCTAAAACATCTTGAGAAAAACCCACTGTCAAATGGACCATCCCCACTTCAGCTTGGTATTTTCTCAACCTAGCAGCTACTTGATCAGCCATTTCACGAATTACCACTTCAATTTCATAAGCTGTGGTATAATCTCGATTCAGAATCTGGCTTTTTCCATAAGAATTAGAGATAGGAATATATTTTTCGGATAAAACGCTGTGGTCTACACCGTGAGCATGATAAAAAAGTTGTTCGCCGATAACCCCGTGGATTCGTTTAAGAGACTTTACATTGTATTGAGACAAACCGAAAACTGATTCGATCCCTAAACGATACAGGTTTTTGGCGGTACGATTTCCGATGCCCCACATACTTGTGATAGGGCTGATTTTCCATACAGTATGAGGAATATCTTCATACCTCCATTCTGCTATGTATGGGCGGTGGTCTTTAGCTTTGTTGTCTAGAGCTAGCTTAGCTAAAAGGGGGTTGTCTCCGATACCTACAGCTACCACAAGCCTGAAACGTTCCCATATCCTTCGCTGGATCTTATGAGCGATCTCTAAAGTAGAGCCATGTAAAGCATGTGAGAAACTGACATCTAAAAAAGATTCATCTATACTATAAATATGTAAGTCCGATTCTGCGACAAATTCCTTATACACCTCATTGATCAATCCATTGACTTTTAAATACAGTCCCATCCTAGGTTCTACAATTTGGATAGTGGAGCGCTTAGGAATTTCAAAACGCCGAGAACCTGTTTTGATTCCGTATTCTCGTTTAACTCGTGGTGAAGCAGCCAAGACTAATCCGCCGTTCTCTTCAGGCTTACTCATGACAACGATAGAAGCTGTCAACGGATGTTTTCCGCGTTTAACAGCTTCCACGGAAGCGAAAAAAGATTTGACATCGATACACAAAACATCTCGCCTCGGCTCTTTTGAATAGTCGATGGTAATCATTTTAAACACTCCTTTACGTATCTTGGAGAGAATGAATCTGCTCAATTTCTCTAAGGACTTTTTTTATCTCATTATACGAACATACGTTCCTTTTGTAAAGGGAAGAAGCCAGATTGTGCATTTGGGTTATCAGACGGCTCTTTTCTCGTTAAACAACAGGCAGATGACAAGTGATTCCAAGATAAATCATAGTGGATATATGGTATAATTATGTAGAAAATAGAAATCAAACAATATTCACATCAAGTATAAACCAGAAAATAAATAAGAGAAGGTTTACTAAGTTTACTCATTTGACGGGCAACTTGTTTTACTTGAAGAAAACTGAGTATTGAAGTACAAAGGAGTGTTACTCATAAAGACTAAGATACTTGTTATTGTGGGACCAACAGCAGTAGGGAAAACGAGTCTGAGTATTGAGATGGCCAAAGCTTTGGATGGAGAAATCATTAGCGGAGACTCCATGCAGATCTATAAAGGTCTCGATATTGGTACAGCTAAAGTGATGCGAGACGAGATGGATGGGATTCCTCATTATTTAATTGATGAAGTAGAACCCAACGAAAGTTATACAGTAACGGACTTTCAAAAAAGAGCCAAACGATTGATCGCAGATATTACATCCAGAGGTAAGGTTCCAATCATTGCAGGAGGTACGGGACTGTACATTGAATCTTTGCTGTATGATGTGAGTTACGGAGGAGAAGGTCAGACCGATGTACCTTTCAGGAAAGAACAAGAAGCTCTAGCGAAAAAAGAAGGCAATCTTTATCTGTGGGAAAAGCTGAATCGAATAGATCCTGAGGCGGCTAACAAGATTCACTTCAATAATCAACGGAGAGTAATCCGTGCTTTAGAGGTCTATCATGTTACTGGACAGCCATTTTCTATATATCAAAACGAACGCGGAGTAAAAGGCTCTATCTACGATGCTAAAATTATCGGCTTAGATACTGAGAGATCTGTACTCTATGAACGCATCAATTTGAGAGTAGATCAAATGGTTGAAGTTGGATTAGAAAAAGAAGCACGGCTTTTATACGACTCCAACTTGCAAGATACTCAAGCGGCTAAAGGAATCGGCTATAAAGAATGGTTTCCCTACTTTAATGATCAACAGACTGAAGAAGAAGTCGTTGAGCAGATCAAGCAGAATTCTAGACGTTATGCAAAAAGACAGTTAACTTGGTTTAGAAATCGAATGGAAAAGGTTAGTTGGTGGGATTTAGTAAAACAACCAACAGATTTGGAAAAAGTTCTTGCAGAAGCTGAAACGTTTTTTCAAACCGTTTAGTCATGAGTTGAAATTATAAAAGGAGTGTTTATATGGAGACGCAAGAGAAAGCAGAGCGAGTCATATTAGTTGGTGTGCAGACTACTGAAGCAGATTACAGCTTTAATTATTCGTTAAAAGAACTGGAGCAATTGACAGAAACTGCTCAAGGAATAGTTGTTGGACAAATCACTCAAAAAAGAAGTCGAGCGGATTCACGTACTTACCTCGGAAAAGGGAAAGTAGAAGAATTGCTGCAGCTGGTGGAAGAATTAGAAGCAGATACGGTCATTTTTAACCATGAATTGACCCCTGCACAAACAAGAAATATACAAGATGCAGTAGATATAAAAGTCATTGATCGCGTGCAGTTGATTTTAGACATTTTTGCTATGCATGCCAAAAGTAAAGAGGGTAAATTGCAAGTAGAGCTGGCTCAGTTGCAGTATTTGTTGCCAAGATTGGCTGGTCAAGGTGTCAATTTGTCCAGATTAGGTGGGGGAATCGGAACAAGAGGTCCGGGGGAAACGAAATTAGAAACGGACAGACGTTACATCCGCGACCAAATTACAGATATTCGACGAGAGCTTGCTGAAACTGAAAAACACCGTGCTCGTACACGGAAACAGCGACAAGAAAGCAATATATTCCAAATCGGATTGATAGGTTATACCAATGCAGGAAAGTCGACTTTATTGAATAAGCTGACAGATGCTGGAACATATGAAGAAAATAAATTATTTGCTACTTTGGACCCTCTGACAAGACAATTAAAATTGCCTAGCGGCTTGAATGTCACAATAACGGATACAGTTGGATTCATCCAAGACCTTCCAACACAATTAATAGAGGCTTTCCATTCAACTTTGGAAGAAACTAGAGGAGTGGATCTATTACTCCATGTTGTAGATGCTTCTGCCGAAAATATGCTGGAGCATGAGCGGACAGTTACGAACTTGCTGATTGATTTGGAGATGGATCATTTGCCGTTATTAACGATTTACAATAAGAGCGACTTGATCACTGAACCGTTTTATCCGGATTATTTCCCAAATATTGTGATGTCAGCTAGAAACGAAGCAGATGTTGATTTGCTGTTGGATCAATTGATGGAAAAAATTGAAGAAATCATGGAGCCTTATCGTCTAGAAGTCCCTGTAGATGAAGGAGACATGTTGATTCAACTGAAACAAGAAACTCAAGTGGCTACTCAAATTTATGACGAAGAAAAAAATGTATATGTGGTAAAAGGCTACGCTAAAGCGAAGTCTAAATGGATAGGAGAATAGAAAAGAGAATGAGTTGGAAGAATCAATTTGCACCAGAATTGCAAGAACGAGTCACAGAAGTTGAAAAGAAAATTCAACCGATTGTAGCTCAAATACATGAAACAGCTTTAATCAATCAAAAAAAGGTTTTAGATAGTTTTCGCAAAAAACAAGTATCTGATCAGCATTTTAATCCATCAACCGGATATGGTTATGATGATTTTGGAAGAGACACGCTTGAAGAGGTTTACGCTGATGTATTCAAAGCAGAAGCTGGAATTGTCCGTCCGCAATTGATCTCAGGTACTCATGCGATTAGTACCGCATTATTCGGAGTCATGCGTCCAGGGGATGATTTGTTGTATATTACAGGACGACCTTACGATACTTTATTGGAAGTTGTCGGTGTAACAGGCAATGGTATCGGATCTTTCAAAGAATACAATATGGGATATGATGCAGTTGAGCTTTTGGAAGACGGCAATGTCGATTTTGAAAAAGTAAAAGAAAAAATGACACCTGCTACAAAAGTCATCGCTATTCAACGTTCACGAGGGTATGCCAGTCGACCTTCATTTACTATCGCTCAAATTGAAGAAATGATTCAATTTGTTCGCAACATCGCTCCAGATGCAATCGTTTTTGTGGACAATTGTTATGGAGAGTTTGTAGAAGAAAAAGAGCCAATAGAAGTGGGCGCTGATTTGATGGCGGGCTCATTGATCAAAAACCCTGGTGGCGGATTGGCTAAGATCGGCGGCTATATCGTAGGTCGTTTGGACTTGGTAGAAGCTTGCGGTTATCGTTTGACTTCACCGGGAATCGGTCGTGAAGCGGGAGCTTCGTTATATAGTTTGCCTGAAATGTATCAAGGATTTTTCATGGCTCCTCATACAGTAGGCGAGTCATTGAAAGGCGCCGTTTATACGTCAGCTTTATTAGAGACGTGTAATGTTTCTTCTACTCCTAGATGGGATGAGAAACGTACGGATCTGATTCAAATGATCTCGTTAGGTGAAAAAGATAAGATGATTCAATTTGCTCAAACGATTCAAAAGTATTCTCCAATCAATGCACATGTAACTCCAATCGGCGCTTACATGCCTGGATATGAAGATGATGTGATTATGGCAGCTGGTACTTTTGTTCAAGGGTCTAGTATTGAATTGACTGCGGATGGTCCTATTCGTGCCCCTTATACATTATACGTCCAAGGCGGATTGACTTATGAGCATGTAAAATTAGCTGTAACCGCAGCTGTTTCTGAACTGTATTTTGAAAATTGAACAATGTAAAGACTGGTGTAAAGCAGCCAGTCTTTTTTTGTCGTCAGTGCTTATTCCATGACAGACCAATCTGAATTATGTTAGGTTAATAATAGAGAGAAACAGTAAAGTAATAAGAAACACAAAAAAATAATAAGGAGTTTGTTTACAAACCAATGAAAAATCATACAAAACAAGAAATCATGGAAATTGCAAAAGAAGAAAATGTCCGCTTTTTACGTCTAATGTTTACGGATATCGATGGAGTTATCAAAAACGTGGAAGTGCCTATCAGTCAATTGGAAAAAGCCTTGGACAATAAGATGATGTTCGATGGTTCTTCAATAGATGGATTTGTGGCAGTTGAAGAGAGCGATATGCAATTGAGACCAGATTTATCGACTTGGCTTATTTTCCCATGGGATACAGAGTATGGGAAGATTGCTCGGTTGATTTGTGATGTATATAACCCTGATGGTACACCTTTTTCTGGAGACCCGCGTTCTAATTTGAAACGAGTGTTAAAAGAGATGGAGAATGAAGGGTTCACAGAATTTAATTTAGGACCAGAGCCTGAATTTTTCTTATTCAAATTAGATGAGAACAAAGAGCCATCTCATCGATTGAACGATCATGGAGGCTATTTTGACTTGGCGCCTACTGATCTAGGTGAAAATTGCCGTCGCGATATTGTATTGCAGCTGGAAGAATTAGGTTTTGAAATTGAAGCCAGTCACCATGAAGCCGCACCGGGGCAACATGAGATCGATTGGAAGTATGCAGACGCTGTAGAAGCATGTGACAACATCCAAACTTTTAAACTAGTGGTAAAAACAATCGCTCGTAAACATGGATTACATGCATCCTTCATGCCGAAACCAATCAATGGTGTACACGGATCGGGAATGCACTTTAATATGTCTTTATTCAATCAGCATGGGAATGCTTTTTATGATGAAGCAGATGAAATGGGACTCAGCAAAACAGCACACGAATTTATTGCCGGTCTTTTAAAACATGCCAAAGCTTATACTGCTATTTGCAATCCGACAGTAAATTCATATAAACGATTGACGCCAGGCTTTGAAGCACCAGTTCATATTGCTTGGAGCGCAAGCAACCGGACGCCATTGGTACGTGTCCCAACCTCAAGAGGAATGTCTACACGAGTAGAGTTGCGCAGCGTTGATCCGAGCGCCAATCCTTACCTTGCATTAGCTGTTTTGCTAAAAGCTGGGCTAAGCGGTATTCAGGAAAGTAAAGTCGTTGCGGATCCAATCGGAAAAAACATTTATCAAATGAGCTCGACAGAACTCGGAGAACAAGATATTGAGCGATTACCCGCAACTTTGTATGAAGCGGTTAGTTATCTGAAAAAAAATACGTTAATGAAAGAAGCAATGGGAGAACATATGTACAATAACTTTATTACCATTCGAACGCAAGAGTGGATAGAGTATAATGAGCAAGTATCTCCATGGGAACAACAAAAATATTTTAAACGCTAAATACTGATGAAATGAGCTTTACTAAAACAATTTGTTTTAGTGAAGCTTGTTTTTTTTTGCTGATATTCGATAACTTTATTAGTGAATTCAAGATATTTTTACCAATAAACACTGTTCTCTTGTCAGTCAACAATCAACTTCACTCTATTACGAAAAAGTGGTATAGATGAAAAAAGAAAATTTCAATTCGGAACTTAAAAACCTTTATAGTTATTTAAGTTCGGAATTTGATGGGAGGAAACCTCACATAAAATAAAAATAGTGGTTGACATGCGTCTTTCTAACTGTTAATCTGTTAAAGTAATTGAGAGGAGGACAAAAATGAAAGAAAAAGAATTGCGCAGGTCGATGTCTGTTTTCCCAATTGGTACAGTTATAAAGCTGACCGATTTGTCTGCTAGACAGATACGGTACTATGAAGAACAAGATTTGATTCATCCTCAAAGAAGCGAGGGAAACAGACGAATGTATTCTTTGAATGACATTGATGTACTCCTCGAGATCAAAGATTATTTGGCGGAAGGCATCAATATGGCCGGTATCAAACGCATTTATGAATTGCAAGAGAAAGAAAAAAATGATAAATCGAAGCAAAAAGAAAAAGCATTAACAGATGATGATGTAAGGAAAATCTTGTACTCTGAATTTTTATCCATTAGCGGCTTGTCTCCTAAAGATAAAAATAAAATGATGAACCACCCATTTCGGAATCAACCCTAAAAAATAACCTTTATAAGGAGAGAAGCTATTATGGTAAAAATGACGAAAGAACACATTGAACAAACTGTAAAAGAAGAGGACGTACGATTTTTACGTTTGATGTTTACAGATATTTTGGGAACTATCAAAAACGTAGAAGTTCCCATCAGTCAATTAGAGAAAGTGTTAGACAATAAAATGATGTTTGACGGTTCTTCAATTGAAGGATTTGTGCGGATTGAAGAAAGTGATATGTATTTACGTCCAGACTTAGATACTTGGTTGGTTTTTCCATGGGGAGCTGGAGAAGGTAATGGGAAAGTAGCTCGTTTGATTTGTGATATTTACAATCCAGACGGCGAACCTTTTATGGGTGATCCACGTGCCAACTTGAAACGTGTATTAAAAGAGATGGAAGATTTAGGGTTTACTGAATTTAATCTTGGACCAGAACCGGAATTTTTCTTGTTCAAATTAGACGAAAACAATGAACCGACATTGGAATTAAATGATCACGGCGGCTATTTCGATTTGGCGCCAGTAGACTTAGGAGAAAACTGCCGTCGCGATATCGTACTGCAACTGGAAGAGTTAGGATTTGAAATTGAAGCCAGCCATCATGAAGTAGCACCTGGGCAACATGAGATTGATTGGAAATATGCCAATGCTGTTGAGGCGTGTGACAATATCCAAACCTTTAAGCTAATCGTGAAAACAGTAGCTCGTAAACATGGGTTGCATGCCACGTTCATGCCGAAACCATTATTTGGTGTAAATGGTTCGGGTATGCATTTCAACTTGTCTCTTTTTACAAAAGACGGAAATGCTTTTTATGATAAAAACGGCGAGATGGAATTAAGTGATACTGCTCGTGGTTTTATTGCAGGAGTTTTAAAACATGCTCGTGCATTTACAGCCGTTTGCAACCCAACAGTCAACTCATACAAGCGATTAGTTCCAGGTTATGAAGCTCCAGTTTATATTGCTTGGAGCGGCCGTAATCGTTCACCACTGATTCGTATACCAGGTTCACGTGGAATGTCTACACGAATTGAAGTACGCAGTGTTGATCCAAGTGCCAATCCTTACTTGGCAATGGCGGCTTTATTAAAAGCTGGTTTAGATGGGATCAAAAATGAACTAGAACTGCCAGCACCGATTGACAGAAATATTTATGCTATGGATGAGGAAGATCGCCATGAAAATGGCATTTACGATCTGCCCGCTACTCTGATGGAAGCTATTAAAGAACTGTCTAAAGACGACGTTATCAAGGATGGTTTAGGAGAACATATTTACAATAACTTTGTAGATGCGAAAAGGGTAGAATGGGATGCTTTTCGTATTCAAGTTTCACAATGGGAAAGAGAGCAATACTTAAAATTGTATTAAACAAAAAACGAGGTGCGAATAACAATCATTCGCACCTCGTTTCAATTGTAACGATTATTTTCCTAAAACTGCTAGAGCTAAGGCTTGTTGAATCGTTTCGATATGTTTATCCTTCGTAAACTGCAAGCTGACAGCCGGTTCAGCTGCGCTGGAAATAAAAATGTTTAATTCGGCGTCTAAATCAAAGTGTCCTGAAGTTTCTACCGAAAAACGGCTGATCGATTTATAAGGCAGGGAATTATAAGTAGTTTTTTTGCCAGTCATTCCTTGTTTATCGATGATGATCAATCGTTTGTCTGTGAAAACGATCAAGTCGCGTACTAACTTAAAGGCTAAATCGATATCTTCAGAATCTAAAATTACACTGCCTAGTTTTTTACGCGCATCTTCTGCGCTAACGTTGCTTGCATTCCCGATTATTCCACCAATTAGTCCCATTTCAACACTCTCCTTAAAGGATAAATACTCTTATTATTTATTATAACAAAAGAAATCAGAGAAAAGAAAAATAAAGAGGGTTGTATAGAACCATTTAACAAAAAAGAAGCTCTCTTTAGTAAGAAGCTTCTTTTATATTAGGCTAGTTATAGAAAGATAGAATCAAATTATCCATTCTATTTAAGGCTGTTATTATATCATCATATTGATAAATATGTATTTCCTCACCAAAGTGCAGGCTCACACAAAAACCTAAACTATTGTAGGTCAATTCCAATTTATACCCGTTTAGTTTCATGCTGTATATCGTCAATTCCATATAAAAGCTCCTTATTTATGATTATTTTTCAATTATACACATAATTCCCGACTATTTATTTTAAGTGTTTGTTAAATAATCATGTATGTATGATTACAAGGATAAAAGATAATAGAGTAAATGAAGAAAAGAATTCATTTTAAACAGAGAGTCCTTTTCTGATCTCTATAAGTCAATAAAAATCGCCCCTAGTTTAATAAAAGCTAGGGGCGATTTTTATTTTGTCCTATTTTTAGATTTTGCAGCATCTATACTCGAACCTACAGCTATACCAAGTGCTATGCCTAAAGCTATCCCTATAGCTAAATTGTCGAATACTAGACCTAAAGCACTCCCAATAGAAACACCCAACGACAAACCTATGGCAAGAAAAGAGCTCTCATCTTTTTCATTATCGTGATTTTTCGACTTATCATTGTTAGGGTCTTTCATAGACGACCACTCCTTCTAGTGTATAGTCTTATTTTACCACGTTGGAGGGTGTAGTCTATTAATACACTTAAAGCATAACTTTCTTATGCGGCATTTTTCTTCCTTTATAATCAAAGAGCGAGTTGAATGGCGATGCAGTTTTTAGGATCTTGAATTTTCGTACAACTAATTGATTGCGATCGTTGATGGTGAACTGAAGGGCAACCTCTGTATTTAACGATACTTCATAAAGAAAACTAAAAGCTTTTTTTCCGGCAATCAAGCAATTGAATTTTTGTTGGTTGGACAGTAAAGTAAATCTGCAGAATGGAGTACCGCTTTTAGTGTTAATAATTTTGATGTCGGATACTATCTTTCCAGTCATGATAGAAGTGGTCAAAGTAAACTCCTCCTTTTCTATTTCATTATACGAACATTTGTTCTCTTTGTAAAGAAAGTTAACGTTAAACTTCTATTGCAACATAGAGGTTGTTCACATTTTAAAATCGTTTTTATTCTATGTGTTAAAGGTGAGAATAAAAATAAAAAACAATTTTTACATATTTATAAGTTTTTTGTTGACTTTTTATTCATTATTGCCTATAATAAATCTTGTCGCTGGTTAAACAACTTGTCTCAGTAGCTCAGCAGGATAGAGCATTCGCCTTCTAAGCGAACGGTCGGGGGTTCGAATCCCTCCTGAGACGTAATAATAGGCTGATACATAATTTTAAAAAATTAGTCCTTAATAAATTTAAAGCACCTATGCGATTAAGAACCTCTATGATGAGGTTCTTTTTTTTTTTTTTGAAATTTATAATATCGATAAAAAATTGTATGAATTTTAAGCAGTTTACGCATTAACAATAAAACCAAACCTTTATAAGCCTAATCAATTGGAAATCTGACCTTCATTTGATACGATAAAATTGAATAAGGGAAAATAAACTCGTAGAAGAAATTAGGGGGATGGTTTTATGGGATATAAAGCACTTGATGGTTTTTTATCGGCAGAAGAAGCAGTAGATAAAATAAATGATTTGGTAGATTTGGGATATGATGAAAAAGATATTACCATCTTAACTAAAGAAGAAAACAAAGAGCAGTTGGAGCGAAGAACATCAGCAAAAATAGAGACGGTTACGAAAAAACAAGACAAAGGAATGCTGGATAAAACAAAAGAGACCTTTGGAAGTAACAGCAGCGATGAAACAGATCCATTAGGTGCATATGATTTAGATGAACCTTCTAGAATACAATACAACGAAGTGATTTATGACAACGGTTTTGTTCTTCTTGTGGAAGATAAAACAACTTTTACAATGGGACGAGAAACTCAGACAACTCAGCCTTCCGAAAATACTAGTATGACTAGTGGGGAAACAGGCGATTTTAATGAGACTCCAGGAGGCGTGAATCCAATTATTCCAGGTACAGGTATGGATGCGGATGCTGCGATCACTAGAAATTCAAATGATATCCATACTTCAGATGATGGAACAACAGATGTACAAGATAAGTTCAACTATCCTTTTGAAGAAAGAAAACGGGATGCAGACAATGAAGTAAGTTATATCGAAAATCATGAAGTAACAAAAGCTAACCAAGAACTAAGTAAGGAAGGATGGACTGGTAATCCTGTAAATTCGAATACGCTAGGTGCAGGGACAGATCCTAAAATCCCGCCTCAAAGCTTAGAACCCATGGATGTTGACAACACTCCTCTTCAAAATGATCATACAATTGAGTCTGATCATCAAGATAAATAAAAAGAAAGCTGGTGAAAAAAATGATCAGAATGATCATGGTATTTGCTTTCAGCTATATCGGGATTTATTTTTCTTTGCTGTTATCCTTGATCTACTTCTTAAGACCAAAAAAAAGAAATAAAAAAAAGAAATAAAAAAAAGAAATAATGATCTCATTAAGGAAATATTTTGCTGAAAAAGGAATTCTTTTGAATAAACACTTCAAGAGTTCCTTTTTTGGTATAATAAAACAAATACGTAAATAGGAATCCTAATGAAAGGAACAGCAAGTAGTACAAAGTAAAAAGAATGCAGTTATTGGAGGAGTAATTATGACAAATAAAGAAATAAAAAGAGAAGCAAAAGCACGGTTAGCAGGCAATTGGAAAATAGCCATATTGAATTTATTTGTAGTTGGAATACTAACAGCGATTATTAATGAGGTATTGCTTGGTGTTACTGGAATAGGCGGAGGATTTGCTGATGTTATGTCAAGTTTATCTGACCCATATGCTATTGGAGCCGAAACGATATCACCTGCAGCAAGTATTTTTGCTTCTTTTGGCTCGATAGCCGTAAGTTTTATTTCCGCTGTATTCGTAGTAGGGTATGATTGGGCGTTATTGGATATGGTCGATGGAGAAAAGCTGACAGTAGAAGGAATATTTCAAGCAATAAATTCTAAACGCTTTTTTAAAGTTCTGGGAATTTCCATTGTTACAGGACTATTCGTGTTCTTCTGGAGTTTATTACTGGTGATTCCCGGGATTATTAAGTCTTACAGTTATAGTCAAGCCTATAATATTTATAAAGACGATCCTGAAGTCGATGTTGTTGGGGCAATTAATAGAAGTAAAGAAATAATGAACGGCAAGAAATGGAAATTCTTTACATTACAATTTTCTTTTATCGTTTGGTATCTTATTCCTATAGTGTTGTTTTTGGCCTTTATTTTTGGAAGCATCAATACAATCAGATATCAATTTCAAGAAGTCAGTATATATGCTAATGATGAATTTGTCGGGTTTTTATTGGGAATGCTTTTAGTTGTGTTGGCCTTTGGTTTAGCACTGTTTCTGATATCATTATATGTTGAACCTTATCGAAAAACAGCTTCTCAAGTTTTCTATCGAGACTTAGTGGGTTATCCAGAATTGGATGTAGATGAAGGTCTTTATGATGAGCAAAAGGGTTATACAACAGAGCACATTGATCCTTACGAGGAAGCAGAAGAATCTTCCCAATCAGATGATCATTTAGATCGATTTTAATAAATTGAAAAGTCAGCTCAAAGGTGTAGCTATCTTTGAGCTGACTTTTTAGATAGCCGATTTGTGACTCCCAAAAAAATAGGTATAAAACAACGGAAGATAAGGGATTTGAACCCTTGCGCGAAAAAATCGCCTAACGGTTTTCGAGACCGTCCCCTTCAGCCGAACTTGGGTAATCTTCCAAAAAAATTATTTTACAGATTGATTATAACGCTAAGAAAAAAAGTTGACAATGAATTAAAGAGTATTTTGTTTTGAAGTTCAAATATTCTAGGGTATAATAAATTTGAATTAAAGAAAGAAAACGATTGTTTCTTGATTGATAAGCTTTTTATCTAGAAAGGGGCAGCATACTATAGGAGGAGATCAGAATGAAAAAGTGGGCATTATTATTGGGGGTATCGGCATT
The DNA here is from genome assembly GCF_057334175.1 of Desemzia sp. AGC72. NCBI lineage: Bacteria > Bacillati > Bacillota > Bacilli > Lactobacillales > Carnobacteriaceae > Desemzia > Desemzia sp. AGC72. The sequence continues at coordinate 549,792 of NZ_JBHFIG010000021.1, read as the reverse complement.
CCTTGCAGGATGCGACATGATGGGGGGAGCGACTGAAGAATCACAGCCAAGCGAATCTTCAGAGTCAAGTGCAGAGAGTTCTGAAGAAAGCTCACAAGAGTCTTCTTCGTCTGAAGCGTCATCAGAATCCAGTTCATCAGAAAGTGCAAGTGGATCAGGAGAAGAGGTTGCTACTCAGTTTCCGCTAGTTCCGCAAAAATCTGAAATCGATCAAGGATTTACATTGGAAAATGATGAATTGCTGCAAGAAATCCAAGTAAGAATGAGTCAAACACCTGAACTGGGTATTGAAAACGATGTAGCCATTCACTTTACAGGATTGTTTTTAGGAGAAGAAGGACAAGATAACGTGCAAGCGGTATTTATTGTTGTAAACCGTACAGATATGGCAATGACAAATATTGATTTAACTGTCAGTATGAGTACGACTGATGGGGCTGTTATTCTAGAGAAAGCTCCGTTTACTCTAACAGAAGATTCATTTGGTATCTTAGAGCCAGACACAGTTATGCCTGCCTACTTCAAAGTTCCAATGGAAAATCAAGAAACTTTCTTCAGTGTCAGCGATTTATCAAAAGTTACTTACTCGATCGACTCCTTCGATTTTGATGAAAGATAATCATTTTAGGAAACTACAGTCTGGAAGAAATTTCCAGACTTTTTTCTATTCCAGGATACATATATGTATAGATAAATGCTAAGGTAATATAAGAACATCTGTGTAAAAACAAAAGTAATAGTGTACTATTGAAATAGAAGATTTATAAACAATAGAGTTTGGGGGAAAACAAATGACCTTTAAGTGGAAAGAAATATGGACTATCCCTAATATATTATCCATCATTCGTCTAATGCTGGTTCCAGTATTTATTTCTTATTATTTAAATGCTGAAAGTATGAATGATTACAGAATTGCCGGTCTGGTCATTCTTTTTTCGGGTATAACGGATTTAGTAGATGGTATTATTGCAAGAAAATTTGATCAGATAACCGACCTTGGCAAACTAATCGATCCGATAGCGGACAAAATAACGCAAGCAGCTATCGTTTTTTGCTTGATGGTGCGTTATGAATATATGTGGATCATCGTATTCTTGTTTGTTATAAAGGAACTGTCTATGTTGGTATGGAATATTGTACTTATTAAACAAAATAAAAAATTGGATGGTGCGTTATGGTACGGTAAAATATCTACAGCAGTTTTCTATGCGTGTATGACGATTTTAGTAGCTTTTCCAGATGTAGGCACAATTGTTGCCAATAGTTTAATGATCATCACTGTTTTTTTTCTGCTGCTTTCTTTTATACTTTATACAAAAATATTTGTTCAAATGTACCGTACCAAAATCAGCTGATACGAAAAACCGACTGGGACAATTGCGTCTCAGTCGGTTTGGTTTTAGCGTTCTATAATTTCCCCGGTCTCCGCGTTCAATACAATATCATCATCGTCTTCTTGTGAATCTTCTATACTGATTTCATAAACCGTCGTTCCGTTATCCGTTTCTAAATGCCATTCATCTACATATCCTGAGTTTACGTCTTCTAAAGCAACAGTCATGGCTTCTTGAGGAGTTAAAATATTATCCAAATTGAGTGCATCATTATTGTCATCATCATCTTCGTTATCTGTTTCGTTTTCAGTGACTTCTCCTGTAGCAGCATCTATGGTAAGTCCATATTCGGTTGTATCATCAAAACCATCAATATCATATTCATATTTGCCAGATTCCTCATCGAAAGTAATGGATTCAATAGACGTGTTTGGATGATTGTCATTGTAGATATCTACAGCATCATTTAAAGTGACATCAAATGCTTGTTCATTGATCCCTTGTCCAGTTGCTGTATCAGATGATAACTCCTCAGAAGAAGTTGCGGATTCAGAACTTGATTCTTCCGTTTCAGTAGTCTCGCTAGAAGATTGAGAAGAACTGCTTTGTTCTTCGTCAGTTGTTTGTGAACTGCATGCACCCAATATCCCCGTGCTAATCAACGTTAAAAAAACGACTTTCGTTTTATTTGTCAAAGTCCTCATCCTTTCTATAATCATTAAACCATTAGGCTATTTATAGTATAACAAGAACAAAATTAGCTGAACATTTATATGCTCTATCGTCTTTTCAGCTATTAATAGATTGGCTAAAAAAGAAATCAGTCAAAAGTAGGAGTGCATACTGCGTGTTTTTATCGTACAATCATTGTAAGATAATAGATAACGCATGTAGAAAAAGAGGTAGGATTTATGAAATACGTAAAAAACTTCCGTTTAAATTGGTTTGATTTATTAACAGTGGCGGGATTAGTGGTAACTGGTTTATTTATTTATTTAGGATATCATCATGGGGTATTTGATTCTCGCGAAAGCCTAATTGAATACGTAGAAAGTTTTGGGGCGCAAGCCATAATCGTGTTCATTTTTATTCAATTTTTACAAGTTATTCTTCCGGTGTTGCCCGCGGCAGTGACATGCGTGGCAGGAGTTATTCTGTTTGGTCCCGTTTGGGGTATTTTCTATAATTATATAGGGATTTGCATAGGTTCATTTGGAGCTTTTCTAATTTCCAAACGATATGGACAGCCGCTAGTAGAAAAAATGCTTAATGAAAAGATTTTCAAAAAGTATTCTAAATGGTTGAACGACAGTAAGGTTTTTGACAGAGTTTTTGCCATCGGAATCTTTGGTCCACTGGCGCCGGATGATGCTTTATGTTACTTAGCTGGGCTGACTCAAATGTCGTTGAAGAAGTTTGGATTAATTATTTTATTGGGAAAACCTATTCCGGTAGCATTATACAGTTTAGGGTGGTCTACCATTGTAAATTGGCTCAATTTTTTCTAAAACACGTTTAGGAAAAGTATCTCGAAAGGGAGGGTACAAATGGAAAATGCGGAACGATTTTTAGCAAGTTTTAATCGCATCCACAACCATCTAAGTTTTTTGAGCAATGAAAAAGAATATAAAAAGCCTTTTTATCATTTATTGGATGAGAATGAACACCGCAATAGCGGAGTAAAAACGTATAAGAATGATTTGCAAATATTTGCTGACCTAAGAAATGTCTTGGTACATAAAAAGCTGACTGTAAATGAGTATTTAGCGGTACCGACAGATAAAGTGGTTGAACGAATCGAAATGATCGAAGCAGAAATTAAAAGTCCGCCTAAAGTGTATCCTGCTTTCAAAAGAAAAGTCGTTCATTTCCAAGCGGATGATTTATTTACTACAGTGTTGGAGACGATTAAAAATCAGAGGATTACTCATTTCCCTGTTTATAAAAAGGGAAAATTGTTAGGTTTATTGACTGAGAATGGAATAGCTTATTGGTTAGCCAATCATTCTGAACTGTTGACGACGGACCTGCGGCAAAGTACTACAGAAGAAATTTTGATAGAAGATCACAAAAGCAACAATTATTTATTCATCAGAAAAGACATGAGCGTAGATGTGGCGGCTGAATTATTAAGAAACGATCGTAAAATTGATGCGTTGCTGATCACTGAAAATGGGAAGGTCTCTGAACATCCTATAGGAATCATTACGCCTTCTGATTTATAAAGTATATTTAATTTTCGAATGGGTTTTATTTGTGCTTTTTCTCTTTGTGAGATACAGTTACTTTATGTAAGGAAAGTATAGTTTATTATCCTTACACAAAACTAACTTACTTATTTAAGGAGGAATGGAGTATGAATAAAATTGGAATCATAACAGGTAGCACACGTCAAAATCGAGTCAGCCCACAAGTTGCAGGGTGGGTAAAGCAAATTGGAGATCAACGCGGTGATGCAGAATATGAAATCGTCGATATCAAAGATTACAACTTACCTATGTATAATGAACCGATATCAGCTGCTTACAGTACAGATTACAAAACTCCAGAGGCAAAACCATGGTCTGAAAAAATCGCCAGTTTAGACGGGTTTGTTTTTATTACTCCAGAATACAATCATGGAATCACATCAGCTTTGAAAAATGCGATTGATTATTTATATACTGAATACAATAATAAAGCTGCAGGAATCGTTAGTTATGGATCGTCTGGGGGAGTCCGGGCAGCAGAAGCTTTACGGGTTGTTTTAGCTGAACTTCAAGTCGCAACTGTCCGTACACACCCGGCATTGTCTTTATTCGTGGATTTTGAAAATATGGCTACGTTTAAACCGCAAGAGCTACATGTAGAGACAGTCAATACTATGTTGGAACAAGTCAATGCATGGTCCTCAGTATTAAAAACACTTCGGGCATAACTTTAATACAGTACAAAAGAAAGCAGCAAGCTGCCTTTTGTACTGTATTTTTATTTGTCACAGCAAGATAAAGGGTAAATATGATTTGAATAAATGTAAAATGTGTGATACATTTACCTCGAATTGAAGATAAATTATTTTTAACTATTTAGTTAGATATGATTTGATGATAAGGAGTGAATAAAATGACAAGAGAACAATTATCGTTAAAGGCTCTTACGGTCATGCTGAGAGCATTTCAAAGTACCCAAGATGTCATTAAACAAGATATGACGAAATATGGATTAAATCCTACAGAATTTGCTGTGTTGGAATTACTTTATTCAAAAGGAGAGCAGCAAATCCAACATATAGGAAAAAAAATCTTGTTGTCCAGCAGCAGCATGACTTATGTCATTGATAAGTTAGAGCAAAAAGGACATATCGAACGAAAACCTTGTGCAACGGATCGAAGAGTGATATTTGCTCACATTACTGAAAAAGGGAAAAAATTCATGGAGGAAGCTTTTCCAATGCATGAAAAGATGATCACAGAATTATTTTCTGTACTAACTGAAGAAGAGCTGGAGACCGTTATTCCTTTAGTGAAAAAAGTAGGTTTAGCAGCAGCTGAACAAAGCACAAAAAACAAATAAACGTCACTCAACCATAATAATAAATTAGGAGAGATCAGATTGACAAAACAAACATTGGGGATACATCACATCACTGCAATTGTGGGACATCCGCAAGATAACCTTGATTTTTATGGATCAGTACTAGGATTAAGGCTGATTAAAAAAACTGTCAACTTTGACGATCCAGGGACGTATCATCTGTATTTTGGGGATGAAGGCGGAGAACCTGGAACGATCATTACTTTCTTTCCGTGGGAAAACTCACGCCAAGGAAAAATCGGAGATGGTCAAGTAGGTGTAACAAGCTATCTTGTACCAGAAGGTTCGTTAGAATTTTGGGAAAATCGACTGACTGCTTTTGAGATCGAAGTTGAAAAGGCGACTCGTTTCGGAGAAGACTATTTAATGTTTCAAGATCCACATGGTTTAGAATTAGAACTGGTTGCTCGTAAAGGCGGAACTAGAAATCACTATACTTTCAATGGTGTCACATCGGATGTGGCAATTAAAGGTTTTGCAGGGGCAATACTTTATTCTTCAACACCTGGTGAAACGGCAAGCACATTAGAGAAAGTTATGGGACTTACAAGATCAGGAGAAGAAAATGGATTGATTCGATTTACAGCACTTGGAGACAAAGGTAATGTGATCGATTTGAAAAATACTTCTGTCGGCAAAGGAGAAACAGGTGTCGGAACGGTCCACCATATTGCTTGGAGAGCGAAGAATGATGAAGATTTGATAGATTGGAGAGCCTGGGTAAGTGAAAATCATTTTTATCCTACCAAGGTAAAAGACCGGAATTATTTCAATGCTGTTTATTACAGGGAAAGCGGCGGACTATTGTTTGAGATCGCTACTGACGGTCCAGGATTTGCACATGATGAGTCGTATGAAACGATGGGACAAGGCTTGATGCTTCCTGAGCAATATCAAGAACACCGCAATCAACTGGAAACACATCTTACTCCAATCAAATTACGTGAAATCAATCCAGAATAAAGTAAAGAGAGGAAGAGGATATGAAACATTTGTTTAAAAAAGGATTTAATCCTTCGAAACCAACGTTGTTGTTACTTCATGGAACTGGTGGAAACGAGCAAGACTTATTGCCTCTAGCGCAAATGATCGATCCTGAGTCACCTGTCTTAAGTGTACGTGGAAACATTCTCGAAAATGGCATGCCTCGATTTTTTAAGCGACTAGCTGAAGGAGTCTTCGATGAGCAAAACCTAAAAGAAGAAACAAAAAATTTGGCTGATTTTATTGATGAAGCTGCTATAACATATGGATTTGATCGGTCAAATGTTATAGCTATAGGTTATTCAAACGGAGCTAATATTGCTGGAAGCTTACTATTCCGTTATCCAAACATTTTAAAAGGAGCCATTCTGCATCATCCTATGGTGCCAGTTCGAGGATTGTCTTTACCTGACTTAAATGAGCTGTCCGTTTTTATCGGAGCCGGAGAAAATGATCCTATTTGTCCGCCTGAGGAAAGTAAGGAGTTAAAAGTACTATTAGAAGAAGCTGGAGCTGAAGTTGAGATAGATTGGGGACAAAGTGGACATTCGCTGACCCAGTCAGAGCTCGAAGCTGCTCGAAAATGGTACATGAAGAAATTTTAATCGTAAACAAAAAAATAAAAGTGCGCTAAATGAGGACATAAAACACTGCTGCTGTAGAAATGCTCTACAGCAGCAGTGTTTTTAATTTATTTTACAAAAAGAGACACTTTGGTGTGACGATGAAAAGTTGGTTAAAATTAGAAGAACGATCGTTATTTTGTAAAAAATTAAAATTGTGTTATAATAAAAGAGGAAATGAATAGAAGTAGTTTATTTTTTCGAGTTACGTTCTTAGAGTTGAAGAAATGAGGGGATTAAATGGGTAATAAAATTACCAAAGAAATTCAATCGTTAGTCGAAGTGGAACTTAGAAAAGGAGCCAGCAATTCTAGAATTGCAACGCTTCTAGGTGTGCCTTATAATGAAGCCGTTGAGATGATTGAAGAAATCAAGTTGTCTTTTAAGCCAGATGTTGGAGATAAAATTATTTTTACTTTCCGAGATGAAAAAATGGCAGGTGTCATTATCAAATTATTAAAAAATAGTGCAGTGGTCGATATTTCGTGGGATCTTTCGTCAGAAAAAATGAAAGATTTAATGGAAGACAGAACCATAGTAAACTTTAAAGATATCGAACAAACTGTTTTATAAATCCTAAAAGAAGTTGAATGGACCACATTCAACTTCTTTTTTTGTATTTCATAAATTTTAAAATACACTCTAAAAACTGCTTTAAATCAATCTTTTGAAAAAATACAGACATTGAAATCACAGATTGAGAACAAAAAGTTACGGTTTATTGTTGACAGGTTATCTAAAATAGATTAATATTTTGATTGTCAAACAGTTTGATGCTCAAACTAAAATTGAAAACTGAATAACATTAGATGGGAGGAGCGATGTGGACAAAATAGTCAACGAGATAAATCCGTACTTGGTAAGTATCTTCAACGAAATATTGATTATTGAAGAAAATGCTTTAAGAGGCAGCCGGTTCAATGATTTATCCATTAAAGAAATGCACACAATCGAAGCCATAGGAATGTATGGAGAACATACAACTTCTGAAGTAGCTAAGAAAACTTACGTGACTGTCGGTACATTGACAGTCTCAATAAACAATTTAGTGAAAAAAGGCTATGTTGAACGTTTACGAAGTGAAGAAGACAGAAGAGTCGTCCGGCTTGGTCTGACAAAAAAAGGACGTTTGCTTTATCGTCTGCATGATAAGTTTCATCGTGATATGGTCAGAGAAACACTTACTGATTTGAGCGATGAAGAGGCTCAGGTATTAGTAAAAGGTTTAAGAAATTTACATTTATTCTTAAACCGGATAAAAGAATCCTTATGAGAACAGAGTTGAATGGAATGGGAACAAAAATTGTCGGTACTGGAAGTTACGTACCCGAAAGAATCATTTCCAATGAACAATTAGAATCGTTTTTAGATACTTCTGATGAATGGATCCAAAGCAGAACAGGCATTAAAGAACGACGTATCAGCGATACAGAAGATACTTCAGATTTATGTGCTAAAGCAGCACAACGAATTCTGGCAAATGCTGCAGTTGACGCAAAAGAAGTTGGCTTTGTCATCGTTGCAACGATGTCGCCGGATTTTCTGAGTCCTTCTACAGCTAGCTTGGTGCAAGACAAGATAGGTGCTCATACTGTGATGTCATTTGATGTCAACGCCGCTTGTTCTGGTTTTATCTATGCTTTGTCTATAGCGGAAAAGTTGATGCAATCTGGTAGTTTCCGTTATGGTCTAGTTTTAGGCGGAGAAGTAATGTCTAAAATCGTAGACTGGAATGACCGAAGCACAGCAGTCTTGTTCGGAGATGGAGCAGGTGGAGTATTGCTTGAACATACTTCAGAGAATTCATTTGTCTTAGGGGAAGACATCCATGCTGATGGAAGCCGTGGAGAAGCACTTACTGCTGGAAAAGTCGAGTTTTCCGAAAAGTGGGGCACGCAACCTTCCTCGGCTTTGGATCTGCTGCAAATGGATGGCAGAAGCATATTTGACTTTGCTATTCGCAGTGTTCCTAAAAGCATTACTGATTTAACTGAAAAAACAGGTACTGAGTTTGAGGATGTAGAATATATTATCGCTCATCAAGCAAACTACCGTATCTTAAAAGCAATCGCTAAAAAACTAAAAGTTCCTGTGGAGTTGTTTGCATCAAATATCCATAAATACGGGAACACCTCTGCAGCAAGTATTCCAATTTTATTAGACGAATTGGTCTCAGGAGGTAAATTAGTTCTTGGAAGCAACAAGAAAGTTATATTAACTGGTTTTGGAGGCGGATTGACATGGGGTTCTATGTTGATTCAGCTATAAAAAAATAAAAAAAACATACATTAATGGAGGAAACAAAAATGACATTTTCAAAAATTCAAGAAATTATTATGGATCAATTAGACAAAGACGAGGAAGAAGTGCAATTAACAACTAACTTCCGTGAAGATTTAGAAGCAGATAGTTTAGACTTATTCCAAATCATCAATGATATTGAAGACGAATTCGACATCAAAATCGAGTCAGAAGAAGGATTGAACACTGTTCAAGATATCGTAAACTTTGTAGAAGCAGAAACAGCTAAAAAATAAACTCTACATATAGAAAGAAGGAAATATCTGTATGCAGACAGAATTAATTGAAAAACTGGGTATCAAATACCCAATCATTCAAGGCGCAATGTCTTGGGTAGCTAATCCTAGTTTGGTAAGTGCTGTTTCAAATGCTGGAGGTTTAGGAATACTTGCATGTGGTCATGCAACAGGAGAGACTGTTCTTGAATTAATTAAAGAAACTAAAACCTTGACTGATAAACCATTCGGGATAAATGTATTACTCCTTTCGCCATATGTAGAAGACATTGTAAAGATAGTGTGTGAAGAAGGTATAAAAGTGGTTACTACAGGCGCCGGTTCGCCAGGCAGATACATGGCACAATTCAAAGCAGCTGGTACCGTTGTTATTCCGGTCGTTGCTTCAGTAGCATTAGCGAGACGTATGGAAAATGAAGGAGCAGATGCTATCATTTGTGAAGGTATGGAAGCTGGGGGACACATCGGTAAAACGACAACTATGAACTTGGTTCCTCAAGTTGTGGATGCTGTCAACATTCCAGTAATCGCTGCTGGAGGAATTGCTGATGGACGTGGTGTGGCTGCGGCTTTTATGTTAGGAGCATCCGCTGTCCAATTAGGTACCCGATTTGTAGTAGCTCATGAAAGTACGGTTCATCAAAACTTTAAAGACGCTATTATAAAAGCTAAAGATATTGATACAGTCATTACAGGACAAATTACAGGTCACCCTGTACGTGTTTTGAGAAATAAATTGACGCGTCAATATCTAAAAGTAGAAAAAGAAATAACAAGTGATGAAAATCCTGATTTTGATCGTTTGGAAGCGATGGGTAAAGGGGCTCTGAAAAGAGCTGTTATCGATGGCGACAAAGACACTGGTTCATTCATGTCTGGTCAAAGTGCCGGATTAGTGAAAAGAGAACAAAGTTGTCATGACATCATACAAGAACTGATGAACGATTATAAACAAATTATTATCAATCAAGCAAATGTGTTATCTAATTAAAAATGGTTTAACCTATAGAATCATGATTATATTAGCTAGAAAGCTAAAAGGAGTTCTTTTTGCTTCCCTTAGTTTTCTAGTTCTTTTTTTAGGGAGCGAAACGAATGAAAACAGCAATCGTGTATAGTGGACAAGGAGCTCAGTATGTTGGTATGGGGAAAGATTTGTATGAACAGTATGACAGTGTCAAAGATGTTTTTACACAAGCCAGTGATACTTTAAAAATTGATATGGCAGCTCTTTGTTTTGAAGAAAATGATTTATTGAATCAAACGATGTATACACAACCAGCCATTTTGACTGTCAGCATGGCTATCGATGCTTTACTGACTGAAAATGGAATCCAACCGGATATCGTTGCAGGCTTAAGTTTAGGGGAATACAGTGCCTTTGTTAAAGCTGGTGTATTGTCATTTCCTGAAGCTTTAAAATTGGTGGAAAAACGAGGCCAATATATGACGGAAGCTGTTCCTTTAGGTGAAGGAGCAATGGCAGCTGTTATGGGATTAGATCGTAAGGTTATTGAAGATATTTGCCAAGAAGTAGCTTTAGAATATGGAGTTGTTTCTCCAGCTAACTACAATATGCCTGGACAAATAGCTATAGCTGGTTTAAAAGAACCAGTAGAGATAGCGAGCCAACGATTGAGTGAGGCTGGTGCAAAAAGAGTTGTTCCTTTAACCGTCAGTGGACCGTTCCATACAAGTTTGCTGGAACCAGCTGCTAAACAATTGGAAAAAGAAATCCTAGCTTATCAAATCAGTGATCCTTTGATACCGATTATCAGCAATACAACAGCTGTGCCGTTTGAAGATGCTGCACATATAAAAAGTATGATGGTCAAACAAGTCATGTCTCCAGTTTATTGGGAAGACAGCATTCAAAAAATGATCGAACTGGGTGTAGACACGTTTATTGAAGTTGGACCTGGCAAAACGCTGAGCAGTTTCATCAAAAAAATCGATCGATCAGTGAATACAATGAATATTGAAAATATCAAATCATTTGAAAAAACACTGCAAAAAATGAATTAAACCAGTTCTTGCAGAAAAAGGATGAGAATATGGAATTAAAAGACAAAACAGTAATTGTTACTGGTAGTTCTAGAGGAATAGGAAAAGCCATTGCTTTGGAATTTGCAAAAAAGGGCGCCAACATCGTATTAAACGGTCGTAAACCCATTGAAGAAAGCTTGATTGACGAATTGAAAGGTTTTGGAGTAAAAGTTCACTCTATTTTAGGGGATGTGAGTGATTTTGAATTTGCTCAAAAGTTGATTCAAGAAACAAAAGAAGTTTTCGGCAGTGTCGATGTATTGGTCAACAATGCTGGGATCACAAAAGATATGTTATTGATGCGAATGACTGAAGAAGATTTTGATCAAACTATCGACATTAATTTAAAAGGTACTTTTAATACAATACGTCACGCTTCAAAAGTTATGCTGAAGCAAAAAAGTGGCACCATTATTAACATGTCCAGTGTTGTCGGACTAGTCGGGAACGTTGGACAAGCAAATTATGCAGCAAGTAAAGCAGGTGTTGTCGGTTTGACAAAATCAGCGGCACGCGAATTAGCAGCTAGAGGAATCTCAGTCAATGCTATTGCACCAGGCTTTATTGAAACAGAAATGACAGAAGTACTTTCTGAAAAAATGAAAGAACAAGCTATCAATCAAATTCCATTAAAACATTTTGGAAACGTAGAAGAAGTTGCTAGAGTGGCAGTCTTTTTAAGCGAAAATCGTTACATTACTGGTCAAGTCATCAATGTTGATGGCGGAATGGTTATGAACGGTTAATAAAGAGGAGGACAAATACTTATGAATCGTGTAGTTATTACAGGAATGGGTGCAGTTACTCCATTAGGAAACTCTGTAGATGCTTTTTGGGAAGGTCTAAAAGCAGGGAAAAATGGGATAAAAGCCATTACTAAATTTGACGCCAGTGAAACTGGAATCTCAGTAGCCGGTGAATTGAAAGATTTTGATCCAAAGGAATATATGGATCGCAAAGTAGCAAAACGAATGGACGAGTATTCTCAATTCGGAGTAGCTGCGGCTGTTCAAGCTGTTGAAATGAGCGGAATCGATACAGAAAAGACCAATATGGACCGTTTTGGTGTCATTGTGGGCTCTGGTATCGGCGGTTTGAATGCTATGGAGCAGCAAATTATTAAAATGCACGATAAAGGACCTCAACGCGTAGCTCCTTTGTTTGTACCAATGGCAATCGGTAATATGGTTGCTGGAAACATCTCAATCGCTATAGGTGCAAGAGGAATCAATACTTCTATCGTTACTGCTTGTGCATCAGGAAACAACTCTATTGGGGAAGCTTTCCGCAACATCAAGCACGGGTATTCAGATGTCATTATTGCAGGTGGTGCAGAAGGAACGATCAACGAAATTGGGATTTCAGGATTCGCAGCTTTAAATGCGTTATCTACAAGTTCAGATCCAAGTCGCGCTTCTATTCCATTTGACAAAGAACGTCATGGATTTGTTATGGGTGAAGGTGCCGGAGTATTGATGTTGGAAAGTCTAGACCACGCACTAGAACGCGGTGCAACCATTTACGGCGAAATCGTAGGTTACGGAGCGACTGGTGATGGATATCATATGACAGCCCCTTCTCCAGACGGAAGCGGAGCAGGACGAGCAATGAAATTGGCTATGGAAGAAGCTGGCATCACACCAGCAGATATCGGTTATATCAACGCTCATGGAACCAGTACACCTGCTAACGATTCATCAGAAACACAAGCAATCAAATATGCTTTCGGCGACGCTGCTAAGGATGTTGCTATTTCAAGTACAAAGAGTATGACAGGTCACTTGTTAGGTGCTGCTGGCGGAATTGAGGCAGTAGCTTGTGTGAAAGCTCTACAAGAAAGTTTCCTTCCTCCAACGATCGGTTTACAAGTTCCAGATGAAAACTGTGATTTGGATTACATTCCAAACGTTGGGAAAGAAAAAGAAATCAAATATGCATTAAACAACTCTCTAGGGTTTGGCGGGCACAATGCAGTCACACTCTTCAAAAAGTGGGAGGATAAATAAATGGATTTTAACCAAGTAAAAGAATTAGTACATTTGATCGATCAATCTTCTTTGAAAGAATTCCATTTGCAAATGGATAACGTAAATGTACAAATGAGTAAGAACTCTCATGCTCCTGTAGCATCACCAGCAGCTGCTGAACCGAAAGCAGAATGGATACAATCTGCTCCAGCTGTAGACAGTAGTTCTTCAATCGAGAGCAGATTAGTTTCTGTACCTTCGTCTTCAGATGCAAAATCAGAAGTTACTGCAGGAGAAGCTGTATTGTCTCCTATCGTAGGAGTCGTTTATTTATCACCTGAACCAGGCAAATCCAATTTTAAAAAAGTAGGAGATACTGTTCAGATTGGTGAAACACTTTGTATTGTAGAAGCAATGAAAGTAATGAACGAAATCAAAAGCGAAGTAGAAGGTACGATTACTGAAATAATGGTAGAAGACAGCCAAGTTGTAGAATACAACCAGCCATTATTCAAAATCGGATAAGATTTTAAAATCAGAAAGCTGTATTTCTAGGAGGAAAAGAAATGACTAAATTGAACATTGCAGAAATTCAAGAATTGATCCCAAACCGTTACCCAATCTATTTCATCGACAGAGTTGATGAAATGACTCCAGGGGAACATGTATTAGCATTGAAAAACGTGACTATCAACGAAGAAGTTTTCCAAGGACATTTTCCAGGAGAGCCTGTATTACCGGGTGTTTACATCTTAGAGGCATTAGCTCAAGCAGGTTCGATTCCTCTATTGACGTTAGACAAATTTAAAGGACAAACAGCTTATTTAGGCGGAATGAATAAAGTTAAATTCCGTAAAAAAGTTCAGCCGGGTGACCAATTGATGTTGGAAGTCCACATTGTTAAACTTAAAGATTATGCAGGAATCGGTAAAGGTGTAGCTTACGTAGACGGCAAAAAAGTTTGTGAAGCTGAATTAACTTTCATCATAGGACGTTAAGCCTATGTTGAATAAAATTCTAATTGCAAATAGAGGCGAGATTGCTGTACGTGTCATACGTGCGTGTCAGGAAATGGGGATAAAAACCGTTGCTGTCTACTCAGAAGCGGATCGTGATGCTTTACATATGCAATTAGCTGATGAAGCGATTTGTATTGGACCAGCTAAAGCAACTGATTCCTACTTGGATATGCAATCGATATTGAGCGCTGCTGTCGTAACAAAAGCGCAAGCTATCCACCCTGGATTTGGTTTCTTATCTGAAAACAGCACGTTTGCTACGATGTGTGAAGAACTGAATATTACTTTCATTGGACCAAAACCTGTTACTATTCATCAAATGGGAGATAAAGCAAACGCTCGAGAGCTGATGATCGAAGCAGGAGTTCCTGTAATCCCTGGGAGTGATGGTTTCATCCGTACCATTGAAGAAGCAAAAGCTGCAGCTGAAAAACTTGGTTATCCAGTCATGCTGAAAGCTAGTGCAGGTGGTGGAGGAAAAGGTATGCGTCGAGTTGCTGATTCAACTGAATTAGAGACTGCATATGTCAATGCCAAATCCGAGGCTAAAGCTGCATTCGGAAATGATGACATGTACATGGAAAAAATCATCGAACATGCGCGTCATATAGAAGTGCAGATTCTAGCCGACAATCATGGGAATGTGATTCATTTAGGCGAGCGAGATTGCTCTTTACAACGCAAAAACCAAAAAGTGATTGAAGAATCTCCTTCAGTTGCAATCAATGAAGAACAAAGACAGTTGCTAGGCGAAACTGCCGTAAGAGCAGCGAAATATGTGGATTATCAAAATGCAGGAACAATAGAATTTCTATTAGATGTAGAAGGCAACTATTATTTCATGGAAATGAATACACGTATTCAAGTAGAACATCCAGTTACTGAAATGGCAACTGAAGTCGACATTGTTAAACAGCAGATTTTGATTGCCTCAGGAGAAATCTTGTCACTTCAACAAAAAGATGTTAGATTAACAGGGCATACTATTGAATGCCGAATCAATGCTGAAAACCCAGCTTTTAATTTCGCTCCTTCACCTGGCCGATTGGATTATTTACTTGTCCCGTCAGGCGGACTGGGACTGCGAGTTGAGAGTGCAATGTATCAAGGAGCCGAGATTCCTCCTTACTATGACGCTATGATTGCAAAAATCATCACTAAAGGTGCAAACCGAGAAGAAGCGATTGCAAAAATGAAACGTGCTTTAGGCGAATTAGTTATAGAAGGAATCATTACGAATCAATTTTTCCAAGAGGATTTGCTAAACGATGAGAAGTTTGTCAGTGGAGAATACGATACGAGTTATTTAGAAACTGAATTTCTGACACATTGGGTTCCACGTATAGAATAAAATGAACTGAAGAGAGCAAGAATTTTTCCAGAGGTGATAATGTGAAACTGTTTAAAAAGAAACGAGTGTATATCCCTATTCATGTGGATCGAACACAACAAGAAGATACAACAGTTCCTGTTGTACCAAATGGAATGTTCACTAAGTGTCCTCAATGTCAAAAATCCATTTATACAAAAGATTTAGGGCATGATAAAATGTGTCCTGAATGCGGATATTCTTTTAGAATATGTGCAACTGAACGGATCGAGTTAGTGACTGATGAGGGAAGTTTTGAAGAGTGGGATAAAGAAATGCCCTTATCAAATCCGCTTGATTTTCCAGGATACGAAGAAAAATGGCAACAAGCACAAGTTAAGGCGAACACTAATGAAGCCGTGGTTACGGGTAAAGCCACTATAAATGGTCATGAGACTGTTATTTGTGTAATGGATTCTACATTTATCATGGGAAGCATGGGGCAAATCGTTGGTGAAAAGATCACTCGAGCTGTAGAACGTGCTACCTCTGAAGAATTGCCGGTAGTGATCTTCACAGCTTCCGGTGGTGCCAGAATGCAAGAAGGAATCATCTCTTTGATGCAAATGGCTAAAATCAGCGGAGCAATCGCACAACACAGCAAAGCTTGTCTATTGTATATTACTGTTTTAACAGACCCTACTACTGGCGGAGTGACAGCTAGTTTTGCTATGCAAGGAGATATTATTTTATCTGAGCCTAGAGCACTAGTTGGGTTCGCCGGGAAACGAGTGATTGAGCAAACAATCAAAGAAACTCTCCCAGATGAATTCCAATTAGCTGAATCGGTTATGGAAAATGGGTTTATCGATAAAATCGTTCCACGTAACGAATTGAAAGACACATTAGGTAAATTGTTGAAATTACACAAAAAATAAAGCTTTTAGACAGCGTTGACAAAGAAGGTGCACTTAGAAAATGAAAAAAGCTATTGATATCGTAGAACGCTCACGAAGAACCTCTCGACTAAATACTTTAGAGATCATTACCGAGGTTTTTGAAGACTTTATAGAATTTCATGGAGATCGGTTATTTCGTGACGACAAAGCTATTGTTGGTGGAATCGCCACACTGAATGGTCAAGCTGTGACGGTGATCGGAAATCAAAAAGAACATGATTTAAAGGAAAATATTCGAAGAAATTTTGGTTCTGCTCATCCTGAGGGGTACCGTAAATCTTTACGTTTGATGAAGCAAGCAGAAAAGTTTGATCGTCCAGTGATTAACTTCGTCAATACTGCAGGCGCATATTGTGGCGTAGAGGCTGAAGACAGAGGACAAGGCGAAGCAATCGCCCGAAATCTTCTGGAAATGAGTCAGTTAAAAGTACCTATTCTTTCTATCATATTGGGAGAGGGCGGAAGTGGCGGTGCTCTCGCGTTAGCGATGGGAAATGAAGTGTGGATGATGGAAAATTCAATGTATTCTGTATTATCTCCTGAAGGTTTTTCTTCCATATTATGGAAAGACGCATCTAGAGCTAAGGAAGCTGCAGAAGTGATGAAATTAACACCAGAAAATTTAATGGACTTATCTGTTATTGATAAGATCCTTCCGGAATCTGAAAACGAAATAGACTTATCTAATAAAGAAATTTTGTTGACGATGAAAAAGGAGATCACGGACTTTTTAGAGAAAATGGCTCCAAAATCATCTGAAGAATTGATTCAAGAAAGATATGAAAAATTCAGAGTTTTTTAAAAAGCAGGCAAGAATAAGAGATTAAAGAATTCAGTTGATAAAGCATTCAGAGGAAGCATTGAGCCTTTTCTGTATGCTTTTTTGTATGAATTAATTACACGTTTTTATTGAAATTGTCACTGTAATAATGGGGAATACTTTTTAAAAATTTGTATATACAGTTAAATAACTATGGTACGATATGTGAAAAGAATTTTACGTAGATAAGGAGTCATTTATGACAGAAAAAAGCCGTACCCTATTATTAGCTGAAAATCGAGTATTAGAAACCGATCGTTTGATATTAAGACCAATAGGATTGAATGATACACGGGATATGTTTGAATATGTGAGAGATGCAGAGACTATGGTTTATATATTCGATCCTCATACCTCAATTCAGCAAACAGAAGAATTTATTGCCAATTATTATATGGAACAACCACTAGGATTTTATGCATTGGAACATAAATTAGACCAGAAGCTGATTGGAGTTATTGAGTTTAGAATCAAGGACAAGAAAAATGAAGGCGAGATCGGCTATATGTTAAATAAGGATTATTGGCGACAGGGTTACACTACAGAAGCTGTCGCTAAAATCATTGCCTTTGGTTTTGAAGTTTTACAATTAGACTATTTTATATCTGGTCATGATGTTGGAAATGATTCTTCTGCTGGACTGTTGAAAAAAATCGGCTTTCTTCAAAAAAGTATCACGAAAGGCGCTTATGAAGCGAACGGGCAAATGATAGATGTTGTCAATTATAAGTGAGCGAAAGAATCTTTTTTTTCAAAACTGTAGTCATACGTTTTAGCAAAAAAAATGGAAAGCACAATGGTCAATGAAATATTTAGGACACTTACTGCTTCTCAAAATGATTTACACTTCTTAAAAAACAAATTACTATCATTATTTACTGCTCACATATTGTTCTAAAATCACAACGTATGGTTTAACGTAAATGCATTAGTATGTTAAACTGAAGTTATTGAATTGAAAAATTTGTTTAGTAAACTATACTAGGTATTCAAAAATATCTAGCTTTGAAAAGCAGGTGAAATATGGGAGAACGAATAGACTTTCCAAAAAATTATGAATTGTATGTAAGAAAAGCTGTCCATAAGTTTCAAGAAGGGAATATGGCAGAAGCTTGCGATTTTTTTGAAGAGGCATATACGCTCAAGCAAGAATCGAGTATCAATGCCATGTATGTCTCTGCGCTTTTTCAGTTAGAACGCTACAAAGAGGCACAAGATGTTGCAGAAGATAAACTCGAGTTATACGAGAGTGATGATAGTTTGCATAGTTTATATACGACTATTTTAATCAAAAACCATTCATTTGAAGAGGCTGAACGCATTATTCAATGGAAGCTATCACAGCTGAACCAAACAACTAACAAAGAAATGTGGCATACTGCGAAATATGTTTTAGATCACGAACAAAATAGACATAAGCAAAATGAAAAAAAGCGGCACCAAGAGTTGCTGAAAGAAATTTTAGCGATGGGAGACAAATCGTTTGAACACCAAGCGGCACTGATCAAACAAATGCAGGAAATGAGCAATGACTGGTATACGTTAGGAGCCCGAAGCGTCTTACGCAACCCTTTCGTAAATGAGATCGTTAAAACCACTGTTTTAGAGCATTTAATAAAACAAGGTGTTACAGAAGAGTTTGAATTGTATTGGTTTGACCAAAGGCGGTTTATTATTCCGGCTAATCAATTGTCTTTAGAAGAAAATAAACGATTTAAAGAAGTTGTCCACTTGCTGAAAGAAAAGTTCGAAGATGACAATCCAACTATGTACCAAGCGCTGCTGCAAGAAGTGAATTTGCATTTCTTAATGTTGTATCCGTACATTGAAGAAGTGGTGACAGACGCAAGTAAATGGTTAGGCGTGTGTTTTAATCAGTATGATGCCTATTTCTTAAACTTGGTAGATGATGATCCGGATAACCAAACAATGGAAATATGGATTCAACGATTAAATGAAGAACTTGCTGCAATGATGATGGAATAACAGGGTCAATAAAAAAGCTTCAAAAGAAAGAATAAAATTTGTAAAACGTAATGTATAGCAGTTTTTATTTACAAAACCGCTTAAGTGGTGTAATATGGAAAAGTATGCAAGTCTTCAAAAGACTGTGAAAATAGAATATTTCGGAGGGTAATTTACATGACTGCAAAATGGGAAAAAAAAGGAATCAACGATGGCGTATTGTCATTTGAAATTTCAGAAGAACAAGTAAAACAAGGTATCGAAACAGCTTTTAACAAGGTGAAAGGTACTTTATCAGTACCAGGATTCCGTAAAGGGAAAGTTCCTCGTAAAGTTTTCAACAAAATGTACGGAGAAGAAGCTTTATACGAAGATGCTTTAAATGCAATCTTACCAGAAGCTTACGCTGCTGCACTTGAAGAAGCAGGAATTGAAGCAGTAGACCAACCAGAAATCGATGTGAAAAGCATGGAAACTGGCAAACCTTGGGAAATCGAAGCTAAAGTTACTGTTAAACCTGAAGTAAAATTAGGCGACTACACTGGCCTTGAAGTTCCAAAACAAGACCGTGAAGTATCTGACGAAGACGTTGTAGAAAACTTAGAAAGCAAACGTAGTGCTCAAGCAGAATTAGTCTTGAAAGAAGACGCTGCTGAAAATGGCGATACTGTTGTTATCGACTTTGAAGGATTCAACGATGGAGAAGCTTTTGAAGGTGGAAAAGGCGACAACTTCTCACTTGAATTAGGCTCAAATTCATTTATTCCAGGATTTGAAGAGCAATTAGTAGGTACAAAAGCTGGAGACGAAGTTGAAGTTAATGTAACTTTCCCAGAAGATTACCAAGCTGAAGACTTAAAAGGTAAAGACGCAGTATTCAAAGTTAAAGTTCACGAAGTTAAAGCAAAAGAACTTCCAGAATTAGATGATGAATTTGCTAAAGATATCGATGACGAAGTTGAATCACTTGATGAATTAAAAGAAAAAGTGAAAAAACAATTAACAGAAGCTAAAGTTGCTTCAGCAGAAGAAGCTGTAGAAGATGCTGCTATCCGTAAAGCTGTAGAAAACGCGACTATCGAAGAACTTCCTCATGCAATGGTTCATGACGAAGTACATCGTCAAATGGAATCATTCTTGAACAACATGCAACAACAAGGTGTATCTCCTGAAATGTACTACCAAATCACAGGTACTACAGAGCAAGATCTACACAAACAAATGGAAACTGATGCAGAATTCAGAACTAAAACGAACTTAGTTTTAGAAGCAATCGTTGAAAAAGAAAACTTTGATCCTTCTCAAGAAGAAGTTGAAGAAGAAATCAAGAGCTTAGCTGATGAATATGGTATGGAACCAGATGCTGTAAGAAATGCATTGACTCCAGACATGTTGAAACATGATATTTCATTGAAGAAAGCAATTGACTTGATCACTTCTACAGCAGTAGAAAAATAATTGCTTCATTGAACAATACTCAACGAAATACAATCGCAAGGTTTAGTTTTTGTTGAACAAGTCCGACTTTAGCAATGTTTTAAGTGATTGAAACGTGATATGTTAAGGGGCTAGACCATAAGTGTTGTGGTCTGGCCCCTTTCTTACTCAAAAGAAGCCATTAGGTAGCAATATTTTGATATATATGCTATCATTTAACAAGTTTGAATGTTATATATGAAGGAAAGTATTAACAGGAAACAGAATAGAGGTGTATGGTAACATGTTTAATGATGAAGAAACAAGTGGTGTGGTTAGTTGTTCATTCTGTGGCAAAACTCAAGATCAAGTAAAGAAAATCGTTGCTGGGCCTGGAGTATACATCTGTAATGAATGTATTGACTTATGTAAAGAAATCATAGATGAAGAATTTAGTGAAACAGGTTACGGAGAGTTTTTAGAAGTTCCAAAACCTCAAGAAATTCAACAAATTTTAAATGAATATGTGATTGGGCAAGAACAAGCGAAAAAATCGTTGTCTGTTGCAGTATACAATCACTATAAGCGTGTCAATCATATGGGTGAAAGTGAAGAAGGCGGAGTTGAACTTCAAAAAAGTAACATCAGCTTGATTGGTCCTACAGGATCAGGAAAAACTTTCTTAGCTCAAACATTGGCTCGCATTTTAAATGTTCCATTTGCTATAGCAGATGCAACCAGTCTGACTGAAGCAGGATATGTTGGAGAAGATGTTGAAAACATTCTTCTGAAGCTTTTACAGTCAGCAGACTTCGATGTAGAACGTGCTGAAAAAGGGATCATTTATATTGATGAAATCGATAAAATAGCTCGCAAGAGTGAAAATGTGTCTATTACACGTGATGTATCTGGTGAAGGTGTGCAACAAGCCTTGCTGAAAATATTGGAAGGTACGGTAGCTAGTATTCCTCCTCAAGGCGGAAGAAAACATCCTCAACAAGAATTCATCCAATTAGATACTACAAATATTTTGTTCATCGTTGGTGGAGCATTTGATGGGATTGAATCAATCGTTAAAAATCGTTTAGGCGAAAAAGTAATCGGTTTTGGTTCTTCTAAGAAAAAATTCGATGAATCTAAATCTGTTATGCAACAAATCATTCCTGAAGACTTACTGAAATTTGGTTTGATTCCGGAATTTATTGGTCGTTTGCCTATCATGGCAGCACTTGAGAAGTTGACAGAAGATGATTTGATTCACATTCTAACAGAACCAAAAAATGCCTTGGTAAAACAATATAAGAAATTACTAGAGTTGGATGATGTTGAACTTGAATTCGAACCTGAATCTTTACGCGAAATCGCTAAATTAGCTATTGAACGTAATACTGGAGCTCGTGGTTTACGCTCAATTATCGAAACACTCATGTTAGAGATTATGTTTGACTTACCAAGTCGTCCAGAAGTATCCAAATGTGTCATCACTAAAGAAGCTGTTGAAGACACTTCAAAAGCAATTTTTTATGATGTCGAAGGAAAAAAAGTCGTTTAAAAATGAACTAAGTGCACTGAAGAGACTCGGCCGAAAAGAGGCAGGGTCTCTTCTTTTTTAGATTTCTAAAAAGGGCGTACATACTAGATATTTTACAATTGTGTTACAAATGTCTCTTTTTTATGTTCGTGAAAACGAAAACAGAGATTTATACGTTATATTTTAATATCAGTTATGTTAGAATAGGAAATGGATTTAAGAGAGAGTTCGTTTAATTAGTTATCAACTGATTCTATAAACCAATTATACAAGTGAAATTACTAAACTTTTTTGAGTGGAATGAAATGATCAGTCCATAAAAATTATTTACAGTGATTTAAAAAGAGGACGTGGAAAACACTATGAAAGTAAATCGTGCAGAATTTATCATCAGCGCAGTTTCACCAGCGCAATACCCGAATACAAATCTTCCGGAAATTGCTTTAGCGGGAAGATCAAATGTAGGTAAATCTACGTTTATCAATAAAATGACTAATAGAAAGAATCTTGCACGAACTTCAAGTAAACCGGGGAAAACTCAAACATTGAATTACTATAAAATTGAAGAAAAATTTTATTTTGTAGATGTTCCTGGATACGGTTATGCAAAAGTATCAAAAACTGAAAGAGCTAAGTGGGGAGAAATGCTTGAGACCTACTTTACTAAAAGAGAAACCTTGAAAGCAGCTGTGTGTGTAGTGGACTTCAGACATCCGCCAACACAAGATGATATCCAAATGTATAATTTCTTAAAATACTACAATGTACCTGTTTTAGTGTTAGCGACTAAGGCAGATAAGATTCCAAAAAGCAAATGGAACAAACATGAAAAAATCGCGAGAGAAACCTTAGATTTAGATCCATCTGACAAGTTGATTGTTTTCTCATCTGAATTGGGTACTGGGGTAGATAAAGTTTGGCATTATATAGAGTCTATTATTTGACCTTAGAAGATCTGATGCAGTAGATATAGAACAATCAACAGTAACTTACGAACTGGGGATAAAAGAACTAAAAGGATGATAAACATTGAAAATATTACTATATGGTGTTAGTCATCATTATGCACCAATTGAAATTAGAGAAAATTATGCTGTGGAAGACATCAGTGTAGCTAAACAGCTTGCTGATATCCACTCGTTCTCTGGCGTAGAAGAAGTGGCCATATTAACAACTTGCAATCGTACAGAATATTATATGTATGTAGATCCTGATTCATTTAAACATGGTGAGTTACTCCACTACTTAGCAGATTATACAGGATATGATGTTACCGAAGTAATCTCTACAACGTATGGTAAATCTAACTTAAGTGCAGCAACTCATTTATTTAGTGTAACTTCAGGTTTGGATTCGGCCATTATTGGAGAAAGCCAGATTCTTGGACAAGTCAAATCAGCTTATAAAAGTGCGCAAGAATCTTATACTATCGGACCTATTTTAAGTTCATTATTCAATAAAGCCATTGCTTTTTCTAAAAAAATGCATACGGAAACCAAAATTGATCAAGTGTCACGAGATGCAGCGTCAGCTGCAGTGCAGCTGTTTAAACAAGAATGGAAAGTTTTTTCTGACAGACGCTTTTTGATTATAGGAGCTGGAGAAATGGCACAATCTGCCGCAAGAGCTTTGGTTTATCAAGGAGCAGAATCGATTACACTGGCGAGCCGTGATTACGATAAAACAAGTGAAGTTGTCGGGAAGTTGAATGAGTGGGCAAATGTGTTAAAAACAAATGAAATGAGCATACGTACTTTCCATACTGGAGATTATGATCATTTACCAATGTTTTTAGCAAAAGCAGACGGTGTCATTGCTGCTACTAAATCTCCGGAAGTGATCATAACAGAAGACATGGTCAAAAAAATGAATGCTATTCGTTTTTCAAAGAAAAAACAGTTGATGATGGACCTCGCTGTACCGCGTAATATTGAAATGGATTTGGAAAAAGACGAGCATATCGCTCTTTTTGATATGGACCGAATCGGCAACGAATTAAAGACGACTAACAAGCTGCAAGAGAAAGAATTGAATCATATCAAAACTGAAATGGAAGAAGCAATCTATCAATTCAATTTTTGGTTCAAAGAGCGCAAATCCGTTCCATACCTTGAAGAATTCAGCAGAAAAAACAATCAATTAAAAGATGCTGTTATGCAAAGTTTAATGAATAAATTGCCGGAATTGACTGAACGTGAAACAGCAGTCATCGAAAAACACATGCAAAGTGTTGTAAATCAAATGGCAAAAAAACCGATCCAAGCTTTGAAAGAAATCACTAAAACTGATTCTCCTGAAAAGGCGGATAGAGAATTGAAGCAATTCGCTGTTCAACTAGGAATCATTGAAAAAGAAATACCAGAAGAAGAAGTAAAATCAGAAGAAAATGTTGTACCTGTCAGTCCAAAGATTAGTTTTGAGAGAAAAGAGGTTTTTCAGTATGAGAACCACCGCTAAATCAGAATCCATCTTTCGAAAATCGATTGATTTAATGCCAGGGGGCGTCAGCAGCCCTGTTAGAGCATTCAAATCAGTCGATGTTCCGCCTATCGTAATGGAAAGAGGACAAGGTAGTCATATTTTCGATGTAGACGGCAATGAATACATTGATTATGTATTGTCTTGGGGGCCATTGATTTTAGGGCATGCAAATCCAATGGTGGTCAAAAGTATTCAAGATGCGGCTGCATTGGGGACGAGTTTTGGGACATTGACTGAAATGGAAACGGCACTTGCTGAAATGGTGATTGAAAGAGTACCATCTATTGAAATGGTTCGATTTGTAAATTCTGGGACAGAAGCTACAATGAGTGCGTTGCGCTTAGCTAGAGGCTATACAAATAGGGATAAAATCATTAAATTAGAAGGCAGCTACCATGGACACGATGACTCCTTATTGGTGAAAGTCGGCTCAGGAGTTGCTACTTTAGGGTTGCCTGATTCACCAGGCGTTCCAAAAAATACGACTTCTAATACTTATGTAGCTCCTTATAACGATTTAAATGCTGTTAAAGAGTTGTTTGCATCATATCCTGGAGAATTTGCTGCTGTTATTATGGAACCTGTTGCCGGAAATATGGGCGTTATTCCTCCTGTAGAAGGTTTTCTTGAAGGTCTGCGTGAAATCACTCTTCAAGATGGAGCTTTATTGATCTTTGATGAAGTCATGTCAGGGTTTCGTGTAGGTTATCACAGCGCACAAGGTCATTACGGGGTCACTCCAGATATTTCTTGTCTTGGTAAAGTTATCGGCGGGGGCGTTCCTGTAGGGGCTTACGGCGGCAGAAAAGACATCATGGAACACATTGCTCCTGCTGGACAAATTTATCAAGCTGGTACTTTGTCAGGTAATCCTATTGCAATGGCTTCAGGGATTGCTACATTATCTCAACTGAAAAGAGAAGATTATATGTATTTTGAAAGTTTAGGCAATCAGCTTAAAGAAGGAATAGAAGCTTTAAGTAAAAAATACAGTATTGATATCACAGTAAATCAGGCGGGAAGTATGATTGGAATGTTCTTTACCAGTGGACCTGTGACGAATTACCAACAAAGCAAAGCCAGCGATACAGCTTTTTTCTCTAAATATTATAAGGAAATGGCAGATAGAGGTATTTTCTTGCCTCCTTCTCAATTCGAAGGCTTGTTTTTGTCTACTGAACATACAAAATCAGATATCGAAAAGACATTAAAAGCTATGGATGAAAGTTTTGCTGTTTTAACTCAATAGTAAAAGCTATAAAAAAGCATGGAGAAATCTCCATGCTTTTTTATATACATATTATTTTATACAAAAATAAGCAATAAAAAGTGTATAAAAACGCTATTATGTGTATAAAAAAGAAATAAATTAAATAAATATTGCATAAATATCCTCTGTTTGTTAAGATATCTATAATATTTATGAATAAGCTATTCAGGAGGAAAATAATGAAGAATAAAAAAGGATTATTGGTTTTATTATACATACTTACCATATTTTTACCTTTGAGCTTGAACGCAAGCTCAGTCCATGCAGAAGAAATGGTACAAGACTCTTCGTTGGAAGAGATAAAAGAAAAAGGTGTGCTGGTCATTGGGACGAGTGCAGACTTTCCACCGTATGAATTTCATGCAACAGTTGAGGGAAAAGATACGATTGTTGGAATGGATATTGAAATTGCTAAGAAAATTGCTGAAGATATCGGAGTAGAATTGCAAATTAAAGATATGCAATTTGACAGTCTGATTCCTGCGTTAGAAACCAATAATGTTGACATGATTTTAGCAGGAATGTCAGCGACTGAAGAAAGAAAAGTCAGTGTCGATTTTAGTGATCCTTATTATTTTGCTACACAAAATATTGTGATTAGAGCAGAAGATAAAGAGTTATACTCATCGAAAAAAGATTTCAGCGGAAAAGTGATCGGCGCTCAAATGGGATCCTTACAAGAAACGTTGGCAAAAAGTGAAATGATTGAGTCAGAGTTGATTACATTAGGTCAAACCACTGAACTATTATTATCTTTAAAAACAGGGAAATTAGATGCTGTAGTTATGGAAGGACCAAATGCTTTAGCTTTTACAGGAAATGACGATTCATTGATCACTTTTGAAGGTGGTTTTGAAGGTGGCGAAACAGACGGAACAGCTATTGCAATGCAAAAAGGGGCAGATACATTAGTTGCGGCAGTGAATGAGTCTCTGGCTGAAATAAAAGAAAAAGATTTGGTTCCCAGTTATTTAGCTGAGACTGGAAAATATCTTGAGACTGTGCCAGCAGAAGATAAAGATGAAGAAAGTTCTATTTTTGACTATTGGTCTTATTTTCTAGAAGGTACAGGAAATACAATTTTTATTTCTGTTGTTAGTGTATTGTTTGGATCGTTGATTGGAGGCTTGCTGGCGCTTATCAGAATAGGAGACAACAAGTTCTTACGTTTTTTAGCTACAGCTTATGTAGAATTTGTGCGAGGAACGCCAATGATGATTCAAGTCATGTTCATTTATTTTGCAGTTGGTTATCTGATCAATATTCCAGCATTGTTGGCAGGGATCATTGCCGTTTCTTTAAATAGCGGAGCTTATGTGTGTGAAATTGTGCGGTCAGGATTGTCTTCTGTTTCTAAAGGACAAATAGAAGCAGCTCGAAGTTTAGGGATGAGTAAAAAGACAGCTATGAGACACATCATTTTTCCTCAAGCATTGAAAAATATATGGCCGGCTTTAGGAAGTGAATTTGTAACGATCATCAAAGAGAGTTCTATTGTATCTGTAATTGGAGTTAGCGAATTGATTTTCCAAACTCGTGTAGTGACATCAGTATCTTATAGAGGTATTGCTCCATTAGCTGTCAGTATGGTCATTTACTTCATTCTGACATTCAGTTTGACGAAACTATTGAATTATTATGAAGGGAAGATGGCTCATGATTAAGATTCAGCATTTAGCTAAATCATTTAAAGATAATGAAGTCTTAAAAGACATCAATGAAGAAATAAAAAAAGGGGAGGTTGTTGTCATCATCGGGCCTTCCGGTTCTGGTAAAAGTACTCTATTGCGTTGTTTAAACTTATTGGAGATGCCTTCTAAAGGTGAAGTCATTTTTGAAGGAACTTCTCTTACTGGATTAAAAGAAGAGAAATTGAATCAATTAAGAGAAAAAATGGGGATGGTTTTCCAAAACTTCAATTTATTTCCGCACAGGACAGTCATAGAGAACATGAAGATCGCTCCAATGAAGGTAAAAAATGTAGCGGAATCCGTTGCTGAAACGACAGCTATCAAGTTGTTGAGAAAAGTCGGATTAGAAGAAAAAGCTCATATGTACCCGAATAGTCTATCAGGAGGTCAGCAGCAACGAGTTGCTATTGCTAGAGCATTAGCAATGAATCCCGATGTAATGCTTTTTGATGAACCGACTAGTGCACTTGACCCGGAAATGGTTGGTGAAGTACTAGGAGTTATTCAAGATTTAGCTGAATCTGGTATGACAATGGTAGTTGTAACACATGAAATGGGTTTTGCAAAAAAAGTAGCCGACCGTGTTTTATTTATGGATGCAGGTTACATCGTAGAACAAGGAACACCGGAACAAATATTTAATTTCCCGGTTAATGAACGTACACAAGACTTTTTAGCAAAAGTTTTATAAAAAAAGCTTGTTAATCTTTTGATAAACGTCCTCTGATGCGACAAATCAGAGGACGTTTATTTGTTTAGTGAAGCTTTATCTCACTTGTTTGATGGACAAAATGGTAAAATCAAAGTACAATTAAGCGTGAATGTAGAAGAATCTTTCAAAGTTGGTTAAGGTTCGAAGAGAGAATCCAGAAGTTTCTATAAAAATACTGAAACTTCATCAATATATAGAATTATTCTAGTCTCAATCAATTGAGGAGGAAATAAGTATGTCAATGTTTTTAGATCAAGTTAAAATTAATGTTAAAGCCGGTGACGGCGGGAATGGAATGGTTTCGTTTAGACGTGAAAAATACGTTCCGGATGGTGGACCTTCAGGTGGAGACGGAGGAAGTGGTGGAAACATCATTTTTGTAGTCGATGAAGGATTGCGTACGTTATTAGATTTTCGTTTTAATCGTCATTTTAAAGCTCCGCATGGAGAAAACGGAATGACTAAAGGGATGCACGGTAGAGGAGCTAAAGACTTAACCGTCAAAGTTCCACCAGGTACAGTAGTAAAAAATGCTGAAACTGGAAGAGTTTTAGGTGATTTGATTGAAGATGGTCAAACTTTAGTGGTGGCAAAAGGAGGACGCGGAGGACGCGGAAATATTCGTTTTGCGACGCCTAGAAATCCGGCTCCGGAAATTGCTGAAAATGGTGAACCTGGACAAGAATTCGAGATCGAAATGGAATTAAAAGTTTTAGCAGATGTAGGGTTAGTAGGTTTTCCTTCAGTAGGTAAATCAACGTTGCTATCTGTTGTTTCTTCAGCTAGACCCAAAATTGGCGCATACCACTTTACAACGCTGGTTCCTAACTTAGGAATGGTTCGTACAGAAGACGGCCGCAGTTTTGTTATGGCAGATATGCCTGGTCTGATCGAAGGAGCTTCTCAAGGTGTTGGTTTGGGAATCCAATTCTTAAGACATATTGAAAGAACGCGTGTGTTGCTGCACATCATCGATATGAGTGGAAGTGAAGGGCGTGACCCATTTGATGATTTCCAAGTCATCAATAAAGAATTGGAATCATACAACTTGCGACTATTGGAAAGACCGCAAATCATTGTAGCCAATAAAATGGATATGCCTGAATCAGAAGAAAATCTGAAAGCATTTAAAAAGAAAATCCAAGAACTAAAAGAAAATGAATTTGATGATGATATTCCGGTTTTCCCTATTTCATCTGTAACTCATAAAGGAATCAGTGCCTTGATGAGCAAAACAGCTGATGTGTTAGAAAACACTCAACCATTCCCTGTTTATGATGAACTTGAGGAAGATGAAGAATCTGTTCTTTATAAATATACTCCAGAAGAAAAACCATACACATTAACTAGAGAACCAGATGCATCATGGACATTAGGCGGAGCTAAATTGATCAAGCTCTTCCAAATGACAAACTTCGACCATGATGAGTCATCTTTACGTTTTGCCCGTCAGTTGAGATCTATGGGTGTAGATGCTGAATTAAGAGAGCGTGGCGCTAAAAATGGCGATATCGTTCGTATGAAAGACCAAGAATTTGAATTTGAGTACATGGAATAAAACTGGTTAATGTTGACGGTCAGATTCTCATAGCTCAAAAAGATTAGGATGGACGATATGGAATTATTATTTTTAGGAACAGGCTCAGGGGTTCCTTCAAAACAACGTAACGTGACCAGTATTGCTTTGAAGTTGTTAGATGAAAGAAATTC
This sequence comes from Desemzia sp. AGC72, assembly GCF_057334175.1. Taxonomy (NCBI): domain Bacteria; kingdom Bacillati; phylum Bacillota; class Bacilli; order Lactobacillales; family Carnobacteriaceae; genus Desemzia; species Desemzia sp. AGC72. The sequence goes on along the minus strand of NZ_JBHFIG010000021.1, from coordinate 519,845 downwards.
AGTTTGGTTATTTGATTGTGGAGAAGGCACACAACAACAAATATTAAATACGACATTAAAACCTCGAAAAATAGATAAAATTTTTATTACCCACTTACATGGAGATCATATTTATGGTCTTCCGGGTTTGTTGGCGAGCAGAGCGTTTCAAGGAGGAGACGGACCTTTAACTGTCTATGGTCCTCCAGGAATTGAACGTTTCGTGCGGACTACATTGAAAATCAGCGGGACATATTTAAAATACCCGTTGAAATTTCATGAAATTCAACAAGAGGGAATCGTTTTTCAAGATGAACAGTTTACTGTCAGCTGCATGGAACTGAATCATGGTATCCAGTCTTTTGGATACAGGATTGAAGAGGCAAGTCACCAAGGTGCTCTTCAAGCTGATAAACTAAAAGAGGCGGGTATTCCATTTGGACCGCTATTTGGGAAATTGAAAAATGGTGAAACGGTTACTTTAGAAGATGGTCGGGTCTTTAATGGAAAAGATTTCATTGGAGAACCTCATGAAGGAAGAATCGTAACCATTTTAGGGGACACCAAACAAACAAAAAATAGTATACTTTTAGCTAAAAATGCTGATGTTTTGGTACATGAAAGCACGTTTGACCATAAAAATAGACAATTAGCAAAAGAATACAATCATTCAACTAATGTTGAAGCTGCTGAAACAGCCAAACAAGCGAATGTCAAACGATTGCTGCTGACTCATATCAGTGCGCGTTTTTTAGGTAATGATGTTCATTTGCTGGAAAAAGAAGCTCAAAAGATTTTTCCGCAGACTAAAGTAATGAAAGATTTCAGTGAAGTAGAAATACCGCTTAAGAAAGACAATAATTAAGTGTAAAGGGGCTGTTAATGTGAGGGATACTAACCATTTACAAGATAAGGTCGTTTTTATTACAGGTGCATCTTCCGGACTAGGAGAACAAATTGCCTATGAAGCATCTTTAAAGGGAGCTACTGTTGTAGTTGCTGCTCGTCGTTTAGATAAACTAAAGACAGTAAAAGAAAACTGCGAAAAAATCTCTGGAAAAAAAGCTTACTTATTTTCTTTAGACATTGCTGATCCTGAAGAAATCGAAACGACGTTCAATGAGATCATCGAAACAGTTGGGCCGATAGATGTATTAATCAATAATGCTGGATTTGGACATTTCGAAAGTGCGTTGACAACGGATATGAGCATTGCTGAAGACATGTTTCGCGTAAATGTGCTAGGATTAATGTATACTTCACAATTGGCCGCTATTCATATGGCTGATCGTAAAACAGGGCACATCATCAACATCGCTTCAATGGCAGGAAAAATGGCTACACCTAAATCGACTATATATTCAGCTAGTAAATTTGCTGTTATAGGATACACAAATGCTTTGCGTTTAGAACTGAAACCTTTATCCATTAAAGTATCTACAGTCAATTTAGGACCTGTTAAAACATCTTTCTTCGATAAAGCAGATAAAAATGGAGATTATTTGGCAAAAGTAGATAAATTTGTGTTGGATTCTAAAGAAGTCGCTTATAAAGTAGTGAAAATGATTGGATCCTCTAAACGTGAATTGAACTTGCCTAAATCAATGGAGATTGCTAGTCGTTTTTATACTCTGTTCCCAACAGCTGGAGATTATTTGGCTACAAAGTTGTTTGATAAAAAATAAAACTTTATTATAAGGAGTTTTTGCAGATGAAAAGACAATGGACAACAATTATAGCTATAGTATTAATCATTTTGATTGCTGCTTTTGCAGTTATGAATACTGAATTGGTGCCAGTAAATTTTGCGTTCACTGTAGCTTCTTGGCCGTTGATTATGGTCATTTTAGGCTCGCTGCTGATTGGTGCTTTGATTGCCGTTTTGATTTCTACAGGAACGATCATGCATGACCGCAAAGAAATCAAACAGCTGAAAAAAGAAATAGAAGCGTCAAAATCTAAACAACAAGATGAAATCTCGCAGATCCATAAAGAACATGAAAAAGAATTAAGCGACAAAAATAATCAGATCCAACAATTAAAAGGTCAATTAAATGTATCAGACGTTCAAACCGTTAAAATAGATTAGGTTGTTAAAACGTGTTCGTTGCAGATTGTGCCCGCTAATTGGGAGAACCAATGTGTGAAACTACTTTGAACCCTATTAAACAATAAAAAAAATTCAAAGTAGTTTTTTTTATTTTTATCATCTAGTTCTAATAACTAATTTGTCTAGTTATATAGAATGTGTTAAAATAAATTATCTTTTAAAAAGGATATGAAAAAATGACATATAATGAAGAATTAATGCAGTGGACTGCTGACGTTGAAGAGTATCGTTTACCTAGATGGGATGAATTGCCGGATATTGATTTATATATGGATCAAGTGATCACGTTGATTGAAAATTATTTGATGATTTTTAATCCAACCCACGATAAGAAAATCATTACTTCTTCAATGGTGAACAACTATGTGAAATTAAAGTTGATCCCTAAACCCGTAAAGAAAAAATATACGAAGAAACATTTGGCCTATTTGATCGCTATCTCTATTCTCAAACAAGTCATCACTATTCCAGAAGTGAGAGACGGAATCGTCTATCAAGCCTCGGTGAACGGAATTAGGGAAGCTTATAATTTATTTTGTTTTGAACAAGAATATGCTTTAAAAGCGGTTGCATCTCGTATTGGGGAAACAGAGTTGCTGCCGTTGATGAAAGATGATACAGACGAAAAAACGATGCTTGTACGCAATGCCACTTTAGCGGTTGCTACAAAAATAGCTACAGAAAAATTGGTAGCTTCACTGAATGTTGTTGATAGTCAAGAAAACAAAAAATAAGTAATTAATGGAGGACGATTAGAAAAATGAAGAACGAAAAAATTGCTTTTCTAGTTGATTCAGGATCAGATGTTCCGCAAAATATTTTGGAACAAGGAAACATGAAGGTGATCCCGTTGAAAATCATTTATAAAGACGGTGAGTATACTGATAAAGTAGATATACAGCCTGAAGAGCTGTATGATCGCTTAAAAGAAGAAATTCCTAAAACATCTTTACCTGATGGGGAGACCATCAAGAATATGCTGAATGAGATCAAAGCAGAAGGATACACTAAAGTTATTGCTATAACGATTTCCAGCGGATTAAGCGGAACAAACAACATGGTTCGCTTAATGGCTGAAGAAGTAGATGATTTAGATGTATTTGTGTTAGATACGAAAAATGTAGGAATAGGCAGCGGTCTGCATGCTGTCCAAGCATTGTCTTATGTAGAAGCAGGTATGGATTGGGAAACCATCAAACAAAAACTTCAAGATGGGATTGGAAAAATCAAGATACATTTCTATGTCGATACGTTAGAGTATTTACAAAAAGGTGGAAGAATTGGATTGGTTTCATCACTAGTTGGGAATTTGTTGAACTTAAAACCGGTCATTTCATGTAATGACGATGGTATTTATTATACGGTAACTAAAGCCAGAGGAAGCAAAAAAGGAATCCAAAAAACAATTGATTGCTCCGTAGAATTCGCAAATAAAGCGAAAAAATATGATGTAGCTGTTTGTTATGCTGGTACAGAAACGAAAAAAATCACAGATACAATTACTGAAACAATGAAAGATCTGCTGCCGAATATCCGCAATTTTTATTATGATACGATCAGTCCTGCTTTAGGTGTGCATACAGGACCTGGTTTGATCGGAATTGCAATAAGCCAGCTGGAAGACTAAAATTAATCAGATTGTAAAAAGCCAGACAAGTGTCCTGTGCTTTTTACAATTTTTTTGTTTTTCACAATTCTTTCCTGTTCACTCTTCTATCAATCAAAGTGCTAATTTGATATACTGATAAAGTTGGGAGTGAAGACTGTGATTAAAGCTCGTATGAAATGGAAACAAACAAATGAAGAACAAAATAAAGCGCTCATTCAAGAATTAGCTGAACAACTGTCTTATTCGCCGTTGTTTATTTCGCTGTGTCTAGAAAGAGGGTTAAATACTGCAGAAAAAATAAAGAATTTTATTCAGCCTAAAGAAGAAGGTATACATGATCCGTTATTAATGCATGACATGGGGCGCGCAGTCGAACGCATCATGATGGCAGTAGAAAGCGGAGATAAAATCGTTATTTATGGAGATTATGATGCTGATGGTGTAACGAGTACATCAGTGTTATTGGAAACTTTAGAAATGATCGGAGCAAATGTAGATTTTTATATCCCGAATCGTTTTACAGATGGGTACGGTCCGAATACAAAGGCTTTTGAAAAATTGATTCAAGAAGGCTGCCAATTAATCGTTACTTGCGACAATGGGGTTTCAGGACACGATGCTATCTATAGAGCTAAAGAATTAGGTGTAGATGTTATTGTAACCGATCATCATGAATTGCCCGATCAGTTGCCCAATGCGTATGCTGTCATTCATCCGCGTCACCCTGAAGGGAAATATCCATTTGGAGACTTAGCGGGTGTAGGAGTGGCTTTTAAAGTGGCTACAGCCTTATTAGGTGAAATGCCTATAGAGTTGTTGGATCTGGTAGCTATAGGAACGATCGCCGATTTAGTTTCCTTACGAGACGAGAATAGATTGCTGGCTATACAGGGAATTGAATCATTGAAACAAACACAACGTGTAGGTTTGAATGCATTGTACGAGATCGCTAATTTAAATAAAAACGATTTGAGCGAAGAATCTGTCGGATTTATTATAGGTCCTAGATTAAATGCTCCTGGACGATTAGGTGATGCTTCGCCCGCAGTAAAATTATTGACTACTTTTGATGATAGTGAAGCACAATCGATCGCTCAGTTCATTCAATCAAAAAATGAAGAACGACAAAAATACGTTAAACAAATCACTGATGAAGCTTTTGATATGTTGGAAGAAATCGATACAGAATCCGATGTTTATGTACTAGCTAAAGAAGGCTGGCATGAAGGTGTACTAGGGATAGTAGCTAGTAAAGTCGTTGGAAAGACAGGTAAACCTACCATCGTTTTAAATATTGATCAAGCGAATGGAACGGCTAAAGGCTCGGGCAGAAGTGTACAATCCTTTCATCTGTATGAAGCATTAGATACCGTTCGTCCATTAACAGCTGCATTCGGTGGGCATCATATGGCTGCAGGACTAACTGTGCCACTTGAAAACATCGAGCAGATTCGAACGAAATTAAATGAATATGCGGTTACACAGCAAGTTGCTGGAGAAATGGGAGAAGAAGTCCAAATTGATAAAGTGTTGGAGCTAGCCGATTTAACAGTTGGTGCGGTTGAAGAAATAAATCAATTAGCGCCTTTTGGTACCGATAATCCAAAACCGACTTTTTTATTGGAAGACGTTGAGGTTCAATCAATCCGAAAAATTGGCGCAGATGGTACCCATTTGAAAATGTCTGTGCAATTAGAAGACTATCTTTTGGACAGCATCGGTTTCGGATTCGGAGAGTTAGTAGATAAGATCCCTGAAAAAACGGTGTTGTCTACTATCGGAAAATTAGAGATCAATGAGTGGAATGGAGCTCGCAAATTACAATTCCGTATAGAAGATGTAACTGTAAAAGGAATTCAATGTTTTGATTATCGTAGTACTCAGGTACCTGCAGCTCTATGGACAATTCAGCAGGCAGATTTTATTTTTTTTGATCCTGAACATCATATGCGCTTAAAAGATAAGATTCATCATTCCAGTAAGAGCTATAGTGTCCAAACTCGAAAAGAAGCTAAAGAGTTCAAGATGGAGAATAACCATTTGGTGTTGGTCGATTGTCCGCCATCTATGACAATGCTTTCATTATTGCTGGAAGGAAATCAACCGGAGAATATTTCATATTCATTTTACAGTTCGTCTAATGACTATTTAGAAGGAATGCCGAGTCGGGAAAAATTCGCTGAAACATATAAGTTTATTCGTTCGCATCAAAACATTGATGTGAAAAATCAACTATCAGTTTTAGCTCAGACATTAAATATCAAAGAAAATCGATTAATTTTCATTATACAGGTGTTTTTTGAAGTCGGATTTGTTAAAATAGACAATGGACTTTTAAATCAAATCGAAAACCCTGAGAAAAAAGATTTGACTCAAGCCCTAACTTATCAGAAAAAAGTGCAACGAATCAGTGCAGAAGAAAAACTAGTGTATAGTCACTCCTGGGAAGTAGAAAAGTGGCTATTGCAACAATTATCCACTGGTGAATAATATACTTATTCAACTAGTGAACGGAGGACAAACAAAAATGGATTTAAAGAAATATATTGCTGATGTAGAAAACTTTCCTGAAGAAGGAATCATATTTAGAGATATCTCACCACTAATGGCGGATGGCGAAGCGTATCGTTTCGCAACAAATGAAATTGTGAAATACGCTAAAGATAAAGGTGTAGAAATGATCGTTGGACCTGAAGCTCGTGGATTTATCGTAGGATGCCCAGTTGCTTATGAATTGGGTATTGGATTTGCTCCTGCCAGAAAAAAAGGAAAGCTTCCTCGTGAAACAGTAGAAGTGAACTATGGCTTAGAATATGGGCAAGATACATTGCAATTACACAAAGACAGTATTCGCCCGGGACAAAAAGTTTTAGTATGTGACGATTTGTTAGCTACAGGCGGAACGATCGCTGCTACTATCGAATTGATCGAGTCATTAGGCGGAGTAGTTGTAGGAACAGCATTCATCGTTGAATTAAAAGACTTAAAAGGCCGCGATAAAATTAAAGGCTATGATATTCTAGCGCTTGCTGAATACTAAGAATAAAAAAACCTTGAGAACTGTTTAGTCAGTTCTCAAGGTTTTTTTATTCAGAAATTGAATCAAGATACATGACTGCGGTATAAACCGACCACTTTTCCTAGTATCGTTACTTCATCCAATAAGATAGGACTCATAGAATCATTTTCGGGTTGAAGTCTATAATGATCTTTTTCTACGAAAAATCGTTTACAGGTTGCTTCATCCTCAGTTGTCATAGCGATAACGATATCTCCATTATCGGCACTGGCTTGTTTTCGAACGATAACTTCGTCTCCATCGAGAATCCCTGCATTGATCATGCTTTCCCCACGAATGGTCAACATAAACAATGCACCATTTTCATATTCCAAACTTGGAGGAATGGGGAAGAAATCTGTTGCCTCTTCTACAGCTAAAATAGGTTCCCCGGCTGTAACAGTTCCCAATAGCGGAATTTTGTTCATTCCAACTCCTAATTGAGTCAATCCTTCAGCGGTCAATTCGATTGTTCTTGGTTTACTAGGATCACGTTGAATGTAACCATTTTTTTCCAAACGAGATAAATGTCCATGGACTGTTGAAGTGGAAGACAATGAAACGGCTTGTCCTATTTCTCGAACTGTTGGCGGAAAGCCTTTTTCTTTTACTTGTTCATAAATATATTGCAATACTTCTAATTGTCTAGATGCTGGCGTTTTTTTCATAATAGGATACACCTCAATTCTTATTTACTCTTGTTGATAGAATAGCACAAATAGAAACGTTTTTCAAACAAACGTTCGCCTTTTAGACAAAGAAATGAAATAAAGCATAAAAAATCGCTTTTTTCTTTTTACAAAGATATTTTCCATACAGAAACAAAACAATTAGGGCTGAAATACAGCTCGATTTTTGGTATATTGGGTAAGTAGAAGAAAGGATGATTAAAATGTTGCCAAAAGATCAAATCAAACGAATAAATGAATTAGCTAAAAAATCTAAAAGTTCTGAAGGTCTTACAATGTCAGAACAAGTAGAACAAAAAAAATTACGGGAAGCTTATTTAAATGCCTTTAGAGGCGGGATGAGAAACCACATAGAAGGTATGAAAATCGTAGATGAAGAAGGCAACGATGTAACACCTGATAAAGTGAAAAAAATCCAAAAAGATAAAGGCTTACACGGCAGATAAATTTAATGCAAAAAGTTCACCATTCATGTGTAAAAAATGGTATGATATAAAAGTAATGTAAGCATTTTATTTAGTTTGAAAATTGAAAGGAATGATATTTTTTGTTCGATAAAGTAGATCAACTAGCTGTAGATACCATTCGTACGTTAAGTATTGACGGAGTGCAAAAAGCCAACTCCGGACACCCTGGATTACCAATGGGTGCTGCACCGATGACATATGTGTTATGGAGCAGACATTTAAAAGCAAATCCTAAAAATTCTCATTGGGTAGATCGTGACCGTTTTGTTCTTTCTGCTGGACACGGTTCTATGATGTTATACAGCATGCTTCACTTAGCTGGATACAAAGTGTCAATTGAGGATTTGAAAAATTTCCGTCAGTGGGAAAGCAACACTCCAGGACATCCTGAAGTTCATTATACTGATGGTGTTGAAGCTACAACTGGTCCACTTGGACAAGGTATCGCAAATAGTGTTGGGATGGCGATGGCTGAAGCACATTTAGCAGCTACTTATAACAAAGAAAATCATAAAATCGTTGATCATTATACTTACGCTTTATGTGGGGACGGCGATTTGATGGAAGGTATTTCTGCTGAGGCAGCAAGTTTAGCAGGTCACCTTAAATTAGGTAAATTGATTGTCTTATATGATTCAAATGACATCTCATTAGATGGACCGACATCTAAATCGTTTACAGAAAATGTTGGTCAACGTTTTGAAGCTTATGGATGGGAACACATCTTGGTAAAAGATGGAAACGATTTGGAAGAAGTCAACGCAGCTATCGAAAAAGCAAAGGCTAATCCTAATCAACCATCATTGATTGAAGTAAAAACGGTTATCGGCTTCGGTTCTCCAGGCGCTGGTTCACACAAAGTCCACGGTGCTCCATTAGGTATCGAAGGCGTAGAAGCAACTAAAAAGGCATACGGTTGGGAAGGCGAGGACTTCTATGTACCTATGGAAGCACAAGCTCGTTTCGAAGAAATGATCGTAGATCCTGGAGCGGAAGCTGAAGAAAACTGGAATAAAGCATTCGAAGCTTACCGTCAAGAATTCCCTGAATTGGCTCAACAATTTGAGTCTGGATTCAATGGTGAATTGCCAGAAGGATGGGACAAAGATTTACCTGTATACGAAGAAGGAGATGCAGCAGCAGCTTCTCGTAAAACAAGCAGCCAAGTATTGAATGCAATTGCTAAAAATGTTCCTAACTTATGGGGCGGTTCAGCAGACTTGTCTTCTTCAAATAATACAATGATCGATGGAGTAGCAGATTACGAAGCTGGTCAATACGAAGGACGTAATATCTGGTATGGTGTTCGTGAATTCGCTATGACGGCAGCAGCAAACGGGATTCAACTTCATGGAGGAACGAAGACTTATGTGGGAACATTCTTTGTCTTTACAGATTATTTAAGAGCAGCAGTTCGTTTAGCAGCAATCTCTAAACTACCTGTAACTTATGTGTTTACACATGATTCTGTAGCAGTTGGAGAAGATGGACCAACTCACGAACCAGTTGAGCACTTGTCAAGCTTACGCAGTATGCCTAACTTAACTGTTCTTCGTCCAGCTGATGGAAATGAAGTAGCAGCGGCTTGGGAAATCGCTATGAAATCAACGGATCACCCAACAATGCTTGTATTGAGTCGTCAAGACTTGCCGGTATTGCCAAAAACTAAAGAATTAGCTCGTGAGAACATCCAAAAAGGTGCTTATGTACTTTCTCCTCAAGATGGAGAAAAACCTGAAGGTATCTTGATTGCTACAGGTTCTGAAGTCTCATTAGCTTTAGAAGCTCAAAAAGAATTGAAAGCACAAGGAAAAGACGTTTCAGTTGTATCTATGCCAAGTATGGATCTATTTGAAAAACAAAGTGCTGAATACAAAGAAAGTGTTCTACCAAGAGAAATCCGCAAACGTGTTTCAATCGAAATGGGAGCTACATTTGGTTGGGAACGTTATGTAGGTCTTGATGGAGCTACGATCGGTATCGATAAATACGGAGCTAGTGCTCCTGGCGCAACTGTAATCGAAAATTACGGTTTTACTACGCAAAACGTTGTAGAAACATTTAATAATCTGTAAAATTAAATGAATTTGGGACGAAAGCTATACAAAATAATTGTATAGCTTTTCCCTTTTTTACGAAACTCTTATTGACGATAAAAAAGCGCGAGTTCTTAAATCTACGAAAGTCTATTTATTTTTCGATCAATATTTAGTACAATTAACAACTGAGAGGTTTTTGAAAGGAGTGAAGAAAAAATGAACTTAGGATTAGCAATTTTATTAATTGTACTTGCTTTAATTGCAGGATTAGTTGGAGGATTTTTCATCTCTAGAAAATACATGATGGATTACTTTGAAAAAAATCCACCAGTAAACGAAGACATGCTGCGTATGATGATGATGCAAATGGGCCAAAAACCATCTGAAAAGAAAATCAAACAAATGATGGCGTCTATGAAAGTACAATCTGAGAAAAAAAATAAAAAAAAATAAACTAATCATTACTAGTTGAATAGTATTTTCGAACAGGAAGACATTTCTGTTCGTTTTTTTTATCTTTTTTAGTAGGATAAAGAGTATAGTGAAAGGGTTGTAAAAATAGGGGTAGGTGAAAAACATAAATGGGGATATTTAAGAAATTAGGATGGTTTTTTAAACAAGAGAAAAAAGCCTACATCTCTGGGGTGATAGCGCTTTTTATGGTTTCTATTATAGCATTGCTGCCTCCGAGGATTATTGGGATCATTGTCGACCAAATCGCTTTACAGACAATAACTATGCAGTCGTTGGTCATGTGGGTCTCTTTACTGGCCGCTACTGCTGTTGCACAGTATTTTTTGCGTTACATATGGCGCATTAATATATTTGGTACAGCATCAAAGTTGGAGCGAATCATTCGAACACAGTTATACCAACATTTTACCGATATGGATAGGCATTTTTTTCAGCGCTATCGAACTGGGGATTTGATGGCACATGCTACAAATGATTTACGGGCTATACGGATGGTGGCAGCTGGAGGGATATTGACTTTAGCAGATTCTGTTTCCACTGGAAGTGCGACTATCATCGCTATGTTTTTAGTAGTGGACTGGCGGCTGGCTCTGATTGCTTTAGTGCCGCTGCCTTTATTAGCTTTATGTTCACGTATTTTGGGAACAAAGATTCATAAATCTTTTAGAGATGCTCAAGCCGCCTTTTCTCACTTAAACGACAAAACTCAAGAAAGCGTTTCAGGAATGAAAGTCATTAAAACATTTGGACAAGAAGCAGAAGATATTCAAGAATTCAAGGATAAAACCTCTCAAGTCGTAAGGGAGAATAAAAAAGTCTATATCGTAGACTCTTTGTTTGATCCAGTGATTACCATTATAACCGGCCTGTCATATGTCTTGACGATAATTCTAGGCGGATCTTTTGTCATCAATGAAGTGATTTCAATTGGAGAATTTGTCACATTCTTTACTTACATTTCTATGCTGACTTGGCCAATGTTAGCAGTGGGACGGTTGTTTAATATTTTAGAGAGAGGGAGCGCTAGTTATGACCGGATCAGGGAATTGTTGAGCAATAATTCTTCTATCCAAGAAAGTGCCCATTCAATTATGACTCCTATATCTGGAAACCTAGATGTCACGATTCAAAAATTTACTTATCCTTCGTCCGAAAAAGTGGTTTTAAGCGATGTGCATTTCCACTTAGTAAAAGGTCAGACTTTAGGAATCGTCGGAAAAACTGGTTCGGGAAAAACATCACTCTTTGAATTGATATTAAGAGAGTACGATCAGTATAAAGGGAGCATTTTATATGGAGGGACAGACATTCGTGAGTATTCACTGGATGCGTTGTTGAAACGTATTGGCTATGTTCCGCAAGACAATTTTTTATTTTCTGATACTATAGCAAGTAATATCCGGTTCGCTGATCCAAACTTGAGTATGGCTGAAGTCGAACGTGCTGCGAGATTAACAGCTATTCATCAAGACATTCTCGAGATGCCTCAACAATATGAGACTGAAGTAGGAGAAAGAGGTGTGTCTCTTTCAGGAGGGCAAAAGCAACGGATTTCGATCGCAAGAGCATTGATCACTAATCCTGAGTTACTGATTCTGGATGATGCTTTGTCTGCTGTAGATGCTAAGACAGAAGAAAAAATTCTTTCGGCTTTAAAAAACGAACGTTCTGACCAGACAACGATCATAGCAGCTCATCGGATCAGCAGTGTGATGCATGCTCAAGAAATTTTAGTATTAGAAGAGGGACGTGTGATCGAAAGAGGCACGCATGAACAGTTGCTTTTGAATAATGGCTGGTACAAAGACATGTATGAACAACAGCAACTCGAACAACAAGTAGAGGGAGGGGCTGGAGAATGAAAGACACTGAATCAGCTTGGTCAAGGGACATTCCATTAAGAGAACAGTTGGGAACCATGAAACGAATCTTCTCATTTGCAAAGCCTTTTCTGGGACAATTTGCAACCTCGATTATTTTTGCCGGTCTGCTGGCTGTGACGAATGCCGTGCTACCTCGAATCGTTCAAACATTGATCGATGGATATTTCATGAAAGGAACTGCTACAGTACAAGTCGTCCTTCTATTTGGAGGTTTGTACGCTGGAACAACCCTGTTAAAAGCTTTTATCTGGTATTTCAATTTGTACAATTACAATATGGCTTCTGAAAAAACGGTCGCAGTCATCCGAAATGCTGTTTACACTAAATTGCATAAACTTGGGATGAATTATTTTGACCGGACTCCTGCTGGTTCAATCGTTTCAAAAGTTACTAATGATACTGAAACGATAAAAGAGTTTTGGACAGTATTTTTGACTGTCATAGAAGGAATCTTAGGTCTCAGCATTTCCTTTATTGCAATGTATACGCTAAATGCAGAAGTTACACTATGGATCATGACTTTCTTACCGATTTTGATCGTAGTCATTTGGTTGTATCAGCAAAAGAGTTCGTTCCTTTATAGAAGCATGAGAGAAAAACTAGGGATTTTAAATGCCAAATTAGCAGAATCGATCACAGGTATGAATATCATTCAACAGTTCAGACAAGAAAAAAGATTCCAAGAAGACTTTGCAGAGACAAACATGTCTTATTTCAGGTCAAGATACCAAATGACTAAAATCAACACATTGTTATTAAGCCCAATCATTGATTTACTGTATACCTTGGCTTTAGTCTTTATTCTTTCCTTTTTTGGATATGATGCATTAAACGGGTTTATTGAAGTAGGTGTGATTTATGCCTTTACTTCTTATGTACGAAACTTCTTTCAACCCATGACGAGAATGATGGACAGTCTGAGTATTTTTCAAGACGGAATCGTCTCGAGCAGTCGAGTTTTGAATATACTAGATAATGAAGAATATGCACCTGAACAAAATGAACAGTCAGATGCAAAAATCACTTCCGCAAAAATTGAATTTAAGAATGTATCTTTTTCTTATGACGGTAAACACAAGGTATTGAGGAATATCAGTTTCACCGCTCATCCTGGTGAGACTGTGGCTCTTGTAGGACATACAGGGAGCGGGAAAAGTTCGATCATTAATTTGATCATGCGGTTTTATGAATTTTATGAAGGGGAGATTTTGATTGATGGTGTCTCCATCAAAGACTACCCACTGAGCGAGCTGCGTTCAAATATGGGCTTGGTTCTTCAAGATTCGTTCTTGTTTTATGGAACTGTCAAAGACAACATACGGTTAAAGAACAAAGACATTACCGATGATAAGATCAGAAAAGCAGCAGAGTTTGTTCAAGCAGACAAATTTATTGAAGTTTTGCCTCATAAATATAATGCTAAAGTAATCGAAAGAGGAGCCAGTTATTCCAGCGGTCAAAAACAATTGATTTCTTTTGCTAGTACAATTGTTACTGATCCGAAAATATTGATTCTTGATGAAGCTACCGCTAATATCGATACAGAAACCGAAGTATTGATTCAAGAAGGGTTGGAAAAAATGCGGAAAGGCCGGACGACATTGGCGATTGCTCACCGGTTGTCGACTATCCGCGATGCTGACTTGATATTGGTGTTGGATCATGGAGAAATCGTTGAACAAGGTACACATGATGAATTACTAAATCAAAAAGGTATTTATTACGGCATGTATGAACTGCAAAAAAGCGGATTTACAGAATAACTATGACAGGCAATACAAAAAAGCTATGGCTCCATATAGGACCATAGCTTTTTTGTATTTTATTTGTATTCGTAACGGTAATTTGGATCGATTTCTCTATCCAATTGATCGAAAGCAGCTTGAACATCTTTTTCGATGACTGCAAGACTTTCTTTCGTTAATCTTGTTTTTCGGTCTACGTAAATAGGATCTCCAAAACGAACGACAATTTTTTTACGTTTAAGCAAGTCTTTGAAAGTCAATGGACCTTGATAGACTGCAGGAACCATTGGAACACCGCTTAATTTTGCAATAGTGGGAGCTCCACCTTTAAGTTCAGCAGAATGTCTTGTTCCAGTAGGGAACATCACTAAACTCAATTTGCCTTCTTTTAAAATTTTTACAGGCGTTTTGATAGCGCTTGGACCTGGATTCAGTCTGTCTACCGGAAAAGCATTGGCATTACGAATGATCCAACCAAAAATAGGGTTTTTAAACAATTCTTTTTTGGCCATAAAAGCAAATTCTTTCGGTTTAGCCCCTAAAGCCAAGTATACCGGATCTATCCAAGAACGGTGCGGAGCAATTAAGATATAAGATTCATTTTGAGGTAATTTTTCTCTTTGTTGGTAGTGTGCATTTCCATTTAAAATAAAAACAAGAACTCCCACGAAATCACGTAAAATTCTAAAAAACACAATTGTTCAATCCTTTCAATAAATACATCTTCATTCTTACTTGTATTAGTATGAGTGATAAGGCGGATTTTCGCAACAATTTTATTTTGAATTCCAAAGTTTTGGTTTTGTTTCTTTAGCGATCCAAAAAGAAAAAAGATTTGATTGTTTCCTAAAAAAGCTTTTCGACTCTCTTTGTTTCTTTGTTATACTAGATGAATGGAAGATGAACGGGAGGTTTTTAAAATGAAATTTTTACATACCGGAGATTGGCATATTGGAAAAAAACTCCACGGGTTTCAACTGCTGCAAGAGCAGCAAGAAGTTTTCAGACAAATGCTGGACATAGCTAAAAAAGAAGAAGTAGACGCGATCGTAATAGCAGGGGATTTATTTGATCGATCTGTACCGCCGGCTGAAGCAGTTAGCTTGTTGAATCAAATGTTTATAGAAATGAATTTAAAAGAAAAAATACCGGTGTTGGCTATTTCTGGGAACCATGATTCGGCTACCCGTCTAGAGACAGGCAGTGAATGGTTCAAACAAGCAAATCTTTATTTGCAAACAAAAATCAATGATTTTACTTTTCAGCCAATCACTTTAGGAAATACGCAGTTTTTTCTGCTGCCTTATTTTGATCCTATTGATGCTCGCCTTTATTTTAAAGATGATACGTTGACTACACATGAAAAGGCTGTTGAAAAAGTCGTTGAAAAAATGAAAGAGCAATTTGAAGAAACGAAACATCAAGTATTGATCTCCCATTTTTTTGTAACGGGAAGTTTGAGAAGTGAATCAGAGACCGGCTCTACAGTTGGCGGATTAGACAATGTCTCTGCAAGAGTATTTCAAGACTTTACGTATGTGGCTCTAGGTCACTTGCATCATCCAGAAGCTTTAAAAAGCGAGTCGATTCGCTATTCCGGCAGTTTATTAAAATATTCTGTCTCAGAAGCTAATCAACAAAAAGGCTTTAGGATCGTTGTGATTGAAGACAAAGGTCTGCTCAAACAACAATTTTACCCAGTCCAACCTTCTCGAGATATCGTTGTGTTAGAAGAATATTTCAGCACATTAACAGATGAAGATTATTACTTAACGATCAAGAGAGATCAGTTTATTTACATTAAATTGAAAGATACGGTCATGCTGCCGAATGCGATGAATCGGTTAAGGGAAATATACCCTTATGTTATCGGTATGGAAAGAGTCAATCAAAGTGGTCTTCTGTCGGGTATCAATCAGACTAAAAAAGAAGTGCCGACTACTTTAGCACCACATAAACTCTTCAGTCATTATTTTGAAGAACTTACGGAAAATTCGTTGACGAAGCAGCAAGAAACAATGATTGAAACTTTATTTGAAGATTTGCAAAAGGAGGTTCATTAAATGCGCCCACAATCTTTAACGTTAAAAGCATTTGGCCCATATATGGACGAAACGATTGATTTTTCATCTTTTTATGAAAATAACATCTTTTTGATCGCCGGGAAAACAGGTTCTGGAAAAACGACTTTATTTGACGGTATTTGTTTTGCTTTATTCGGTAAAACCAATGGATCAAATCGGGAGCCGAAAGAAATGCGTTCAACATTCGCGGATGCTAATCAGCAGACCAGTGTTGCATTTACGTTTCGTGCGCAAAATAAGCTGTATGAAATTATTAGGAGTCCCGCTCAAGTTTTGTTGAAACAAAAAGGAGACGGTACTCGAGAGGTTCCCGCAAAAGCTTCTTTACGTGTATTCAATGAAGATGGGGAAGAATTGCAGCATGTTACTAAAATCAGTGAAGTAGATGAAGTCATTGAAGAAGTAATGCAGTTGAATTGCGATCAATTTAGACAAATCGTTATGATTCCTCAAGGAGAGTTCAGACGATTTTTAAATGCGGACAGCGGCGAAAAAGAAACTATTTTAAGAAAACTTTTTGGTACGGATATTTATCGCCAATTGAGTGAAAAATTGAAAGAAAAGAAAAAAGAAATGCATTACAAGTTGCTGGAAAAGGAAAAAGAACTGGAGTCTACTCTTAGTAAAGCTCACTGGACTACAATAAAACCTGAAATCGAGTTTACAGGTTTTGCAGGGATGAAAGTAGAATTGAATCTTCTCCAAGAAGAACAACGAAAAATGGAAGAGATATTGATAAAACTTGACTCTTCGATAACAGAATTAACGACACAAACTGAAGAAGCCAATGCTTTTTTGGCAGAACAACAAACGATTCAGCAATTATTGGATGAAAAAGAAGATTTGTTGCAAGCTATGGAATCTCTGAAAGAAGAACAAAGCAAAATAACAGCATTAAAGCACCAAGTTAAAAAATGTGAGGAAGCTCAACAGTTTGAAACATTATTATTTAAATTGGTTGAAAATAAAAAGAACTTAGTAGAACTAAAAGAAACAGAAAAACAAGTATATAAGCAATTGCAAGAAGAACAAGAACTATTGAAGGAAGCAAAGAATAAAAAAGAAGCCGCTGATAAGGAACACCCAGAGCAAGAGAGTCGTAAAGAGCAGTTGATCTCTCTTAATCAATTAAAAGAAGCAATCTCCGCTTACAAAAAATGCCAGCAGGAAAATATTGCGCAAGATTTGATCGTTAAACGGTTAGAAGAACAATTAACTACTTGCCGTGAACAAAAACAACAGTTGCTAAAGGAAAAAGATGAGCTGGATCGACTATTGGCAGATCTGGCTTTTAAACGGAACGACTTATATTCAATTAAAGATCGATTGCAAGAATGGAGTAATGCTGAGGAAGTGTTACATCAAACCTTCAAAGCTGAAGATCAAAAAAACCAACTGAAAAAGCTGCTGGTGGATAAAAAAGAAAACCTAAAGAATGTGGACCACAATTTGAATGGTGTATCAGAAGAATACCGTAAAATAAAAAGTGATTGGGCAAAGGTACAGATCCAGAAATTGTCTGAAGAATTGATTTACGGAGAACCTTGTCCGGTGTGTGGTTCGATTGAACATCCGCTCCATGCAATGGTTCAGATCACATCAACTAAAAGTGCTGCAGAATTAGAAACTCTGTTAGAACAAAAAGAAAACGAGCTGCATTCTCTTAAAGCCAAAAAAGAAGTTTTGGAACAACAATGCTCGGAATTAGAAAATCAATTGACTGAACAAGAAACTGACTTGGAGCAAAAACGTTTTGTTTGGACAGGTCACCATCTTTATCCCGAGTTAGAAACCGGGACTTTGAAAGAAAATTGTGAAGCCGTTTCTCAAGAGAAGAAAAAATTAGAAACTCAAATCAATGCATTGAATCGTGTTCTAACTGACCAGAAGATACATGAAGAAAAGCTTGTAGCGGTTGAAGCTGAAACTCAAAAGATTCAACAAGCTGTAGACACATTAACTATCGAGCACCAAACTGAACAAAACAAGCTGAGTCAGCTAACTGGGCAGTTGGATCATTTGAGGCAAACTATACCTGAAAAATACTTGGACATTACATGTTATGATGCGGAAGTAGTTTCTCTAGAACAGCGCATCAATCAGTGGCAAAAGTATTTTGAAGAGGTTCTTGAACAGACCTTTGCAGCCGAAAAAGTTGTTGAACAAACTCAGTATAAATTAGATTCAATCGTTGAATCATTGGCTAAGGAAGATGAAAAGCAGCTAGAACTGAAACTGGAAGCGGAAGAAGCTTTGTCCAACTCCAGTTTCTTGAGTATTTCGGAAGTAGAAGAAACTTTAGAGAATAAAGAACACGTAGTCTCGTGGCGGGAAATGATCGATCAACATGAAAAATCAAAATACAATGTTCAGCAGAATCTGACCTTGAATACTCAAAAACTCGAAGGCAAACCAATTCCTCAAGTGGATGTTGCCAAAGAGTCTTACGATGCGCTAGTGAACCAAAAAACCGAAAAGACAGAAGAAAAAGCGGTACTGCAAGACCACTTCTTACAAAACCAAGGTATTATTGCTAATTGTCAAACGATACTGGATCTCCATCAAAAAAATATGGACTTGTATACTGAAGTATCGACTTTATCCGATGTGGCTAACGGGGATAGCGGTATCAGCAAATTAGGTTTCGAGCGTTATGTGCTGTCTTACTTCTTAGAAGAAGTCTTGAGTTTAGCCAACCAACGTTTGCAAAAATTGTCTAATCACAGATATTTGTTTGATTTGAACCGAAAAGACGGATCTTATAAAAATAAAACTGGATTGGAGATCAATATCTATGACGATCATGCAGGAGGAGTTCGTAATGTAGGAACCCTTTCTGGCGGGGAAAGCTTTATCGCAGCTCTTTCACTAGCTTTATCTTTATCAGATGTCGTTCAACGTCAAGCCGGCGGGATTCAAATAGAGGCAATTTTTATTGATGAGGGATTTGGTTCTTTAGACGAAGATGCTTTGGACCAGGCTATTGAAGCTTTGATGCAAATCGACGGAGATGGAAAGCTGGTAGGAATTATCAGCCATGTTAAAGAATTGAAAGATCGCATTCCCGATAAAGTACTTGTACATGCTTTAGGAACTGGAAAGAGTCAACTATCTGCCAGCCATGGCTAAAATTGCATTAGAATAAACTAAATGAATAACATTAAAGTTTCTTTTTCATTGAAGATAACGTAAAATAGAAAGATGGAGAATTTTGTTTACCAAAAATGACAATTCAATTTTTTTGGATAAAGGCAAGAAAGTAGGTTGGTTTCGTGAAGTGGAGTATACCTGAACGATTGATTGAAGAAGGAAGAAGTTTAGTTGATGAAAAGCGTGTCATTTCAGTCAATGCTTCGGTTGATGAAAGAATTTGGACAGCTGATGTGTTGGATGATGACCGTTATCGGATAGAATTAGACGGCACAACAAGAGAACAAGATTTTTGCGAGTGTGATTACTGGAAAAATCATGGGTTTTGCAAACACACGGTTGCAGTTGAATTAGAATTGAAAGACCGTGAGATTAGTCGTGTCATGACTCGGGAAAATGCGGAGAAAGTAGCTAAAAATTCTATTAATCCAGGAAAAGAGCTGACTTTATTGTTTTCAAGACAATTTCTTGAAGATACCAATAGTTTGTATGCTGGAGGAAAGAAACAACTTCAAACACTTAAATTAGAATATAAAATTGAACATAAAGCAGAGAGCACGGCTTTGATCCGTCATTCCGGTGAAGTGCTGGTAGTTAGTATCAGAGCTGGATTTGACAAGTTGTATGTGATTAAAGACTTGAATGGTTTTTTAACGGCTTTTATCAATAAAGAAAAATTTGAATATAAAAGCAATCAATGGATTGATTTTGATGAAGCTGATGTAGAAGGTACAGACGCTGTCCTTTTACGTGAACTATATGTACAAGTAGAATCGCAAAACTTTGTCAGAGGAAATTTCGTAGAAGCAAAATCTATCTTTAATAATAAGCGGTATTTTGTTTTGACCCCGTCATTTGCTCAAACTTTTATTGAAAAGTACCAAGAAGAAGCGAATGTGATTTTTGATATCAGCGGCTCTCAATTCAGAAAGGTTACCTTCATTGAAGGGCGTTTGCCTTTTGAATTTGAGTTGAACAGCCAAGACGGTGCTGTAAAGTTAAATATTGATGACAACACGGATGTCTATTTAAAAGACTATCATTGGTTTTTAGTAGAAGATAAAATCTATCAACCAACTCGAGAACAACTAAGAGCTATCCAACCGTTGCAGTCATTCTTGCAACGTCATGAAGGAGACCGAATCGACATTCAGCCTGAAGATATGCCGGATTTTACAGCATATGTTCTGCCTACTATCTCCAAGTTAGCTGCTGTTCATATGTCTGAAGAAGTAGAAAATACATTTGTTCATGAGCCATTGAAAACATGTATCTATTTCACATATGAAAATGAACACTTGCATGCAGTGGTTGAATTTAACTATCGGCATATGGTTTTGTCTACCAATCCAGAAGAAAACCAAATGCCTGAAGAAAATATTCAAGTCATCAGAGACAGTAAAAAAGAGATACAGACTTTAAATTTATTGAATGAACTTGGTTATCTAAGAGAAGAAACAGATTATACAAAACGATTAGTAAAAGATGAAAAATTTTATGAATTTTTCACTAAAGAGATTCCATTGTTGGAACAAACAGCTGAAGTCTACGTGAATGACAGTTTGGACAGCATCTTTTTAGACCAGATCGATCCGGACACAACTGTAGATATACAGCAAGAAGGCGGGTTATTGGACATTCGTTTTGATATCAAGGGTATCAGTAGAGATGAAATCAATCGAGTACTGCAAAGTTTAATGGAAAGAAAAAGTTTTCACAAACTGGATAATGGAAAATTACTGTCGCTGGAATCAGAAGAATTGCAGCAGATCAGTCGAGTATTGAGTGAATTGCGCAGTTCAAAAGAGTTTGAAAATGGCGGGATCAGTATTCCTAGTTATCGTGGGCTTGAGTTGTCTCATTTACTAGAGAATGAGACGGGTGTTCAACCAGTCTTGTCTAATAAGTTCCAGAAAATGGTGCTGGATTTAAATCATCCGCATTCTATCGAAGCAGCATTGCCTAAGGGAATAGAAGGTGAACTCAGAGGGTACCAAGTTACAGGGTTCAAGTGGCTTAAAATGTTGTCTCAGTACGGATTTGGCGGAATACTAGCTGATGATATGGGACTGGGTAAAACATTACAAGTAATCACTTATATTCAATCTGAGATAGAAGAAGGCGAAGAAAAACCATTCTTAATTATTGCACCGGCTTCTTTGACCTATAACTGGCATCATGAACTGAAAAAGTTTGCTCCAAATATTCGTGCAACAGTTGTATCAGGCAGCAGCGAAGAAAGAGAAGGTCAAATCAATGATATAGTGAACAACCACGTGTTGATCACTTCTTATCAAAGTTTCCGTCAAGATGTAGACATTTATAATCAGCAATCATTCAGTACGTTAGTGTTGGATGAATCTCAAATGGTCAAAAATTACCACACGAAAACTTCTCAAGCTTTAAGAAGCTTATCTGTACCTAAGAAGTTTGCATTAAGTGGTACGCCGATTGAGAATAAAATAGAAGAGTTGTGGGCGATCTTCCAATTGATCATGCCAGGATTCTTCCCATCGATCAAAAAGTTTAAGACGTTGACGAATGAAAAAATCGCGAAGATGATCCAACCTTTTGTGTTGCGAAGAGTGAAGAAAGATGTGCTCCAAGAGCTTCCGGAAAAAATCGAAACCAATATGTTCAGTACGCTTACTAAAGAACAAAAAACGGTTTACTTGGCTTATTTGCAGCAGATTCAAGAAACTGTTCAAGGAATGAGCGGAGACGATTTCAGGAAAAACCGAATCGCTATCCTAGCTTCTCTGACTAGATTACGCCAAATTTGTTGTGATCCTCGATTGTTCATAGATGACTATGAAGGAGAATCAGGCAAGTTATTGCAATTGAAAGAAATCGTTTCGACAGCGTTGGAGAACAATAAACGCATTTTAATTTTTTCTCAATTTACTTCGATGTTGGACATTATTCAAACAGAATTGGAAAAAGAAAACATCTCTAGTTTCTATTTAAGCGGAAAAACCAAACCGATCGAACGGATCAATATGGTCAACAAGTTTAATGATGGCGAGAAATCCATTTTCTTGATTTCTTTAAAAGCTGGTGGAACAGGATTGAATCTTACCGGCGCAGATACCGTTATCTTGTACGATTTATGGTGGAATCCAGCTGTAGAAGAACAAGCAGCGGGGAGAGCTCACCGTCTTGGGCAAAAGAACGTTGTAGAAGTATGGCGTTTGATCGCTGAAGGAACGATTGAAGAAAAAATCAATGCCTTGCAGCAAGAAAAGAAATCCTTATTTGATCAAGTCATTACGGAAGATCATGGAGAAACAAGAACGATCAACCAGTTGACCGAAGAAGATATCCGAGAAATTTTAAGTATGGGTATGGAATCAGCCTAAAAAAATCGGAGCTAGGAGTTATTTCCCAGCTCCGATTTTTTATGAATATTGGTTTCGTAAACGTGCTCAAAAAGGCAGTCCCGACGTCCACTTAACGATTAATACTAGGATGGTTGTAGACCATCCTAGTATTATTCGTTCCAGTGACTCGGGGCTAAGCGTCTTTTTCCCCCTACTCTTAATTTTTTTGTTGCATTATTTAAAGAACAACTGTATAATATAAGACGGTGCAAAAAGCGCCAACTATATCACACCTCGAAGGATGCAATAGAAGGTGCTTAAGGTCGCTTAAGTCTCTTTGCAGTTGATTTTGAGGGAGGGATAAATACAAAACCAAATGGAGGAACACAATCATGGCAGTAATTTCTATGAAACAATTGCTAGAAGCAGGAGTTCATTTTGGACACCAAACACGTCGTTGGAACCCAAAAATGAAAAAATATATCTTTACAGAAAGAAATGGTATCTACATCATTGACTTGCAAAAAACAGTCAAATTAGCAGATGCTGCTTACAAATATGTAAGAGATGTAGCTGAAAACGGCGGAATCGCTCTTTTCGTAGGTACTAAAAAACAAGCTCAAGAATCAGTTAAAGAAGAAGCACAACGTGCTGGTCAATTCTACGTTAACCACCGTTGGTTAGGTGGAACTTTAACTAACTGGGATACGATCCAAAAACGTATTCAACGTTTGAAAAACATCGACAAAATGGAAGCAGACGGAACTTTCGATTTACTTCCTAAAAAAGAAGTAGGTCTTTTGATCAAAGAACGCGACCGTTTAGAAAAATTCTTAGGCGGAATCAAAGATATGCCTAGAATTCCTGACGTTATGTTCGTAGTTGACCCTCGTAAAGAACGTATCGCAATTCAAGAAGCT
Organism: Desemzia sp. AGC72; assembly: GCF_057334175.1. Lineage (NCBI taxonomy): Bacteria > Bacillati > Bacillota > Bacilli > Lactobacillales > Carnobacteriaceae > Desemzia > Desemzia sp. AGC72. The sequence goes on along the minus strand of NZ_JBHFIG010000021.1, from coordinate 496,318 downwards.
CACAAATTAAACATTCCTATCGTTGCAATGGTTGATACTAACTGTGATCCAGATGAAATCGATGTAGTGATTCCATCTAACGATGATGCTATTCGTGCGGTTAAATTGATTACTTCAAAAATGGCTGACGCTATGATCGAAGGAAATCAAGGTGAAGATGAAGTAGTTGAAGAAACATTCACTGCTGAAGCTCCAGAATCAACTGAAACTTCTTCTATTGAAGAAATCGTAGAAGTTGTTGAAGGCGACAACGCTGAATAATAACTAGAACATTATAAAAGCTGTCTCGATAAAAGTGAGAAGTGAATAGCGACTTTTTACAAAGCGGCGTCATTTCATTTTTAGAGGCAGCTTTTTATATAAAATTAAAACTAGACCTCAAAAACTTTTAAAAAGATTTGAACAAGTAAATAGGAGGAATAAAAATGGCAAAAGTAACAGCTGCTTTAGTAAAAGAATTACGTGATATGACTGGTGTTGGAATGATGGATGCTAAAAAAGCATTGGTAGCCGTTGATGGAGACATGGACGCTGCAGTAGACCACCTAAGAGAAAAAGGTATGGCAAAAGCTGCTAAAAAAGCTGACCGTATCGCTGCTGAAGGTTTAACAGGAATCTACGCTGAAGGCAACATTGCTGCTTTAACAGAAATCAACTCAGAAACAGACTTTGTTTCTAAAAATGAGCAATTCCAAACTTTAGTAGGTAATATTACTGAAGCAATTGCTAAAGAAAACCCAGCAACATTAGAAGATGCAAACAAATTAAACTCTGGTGAAGGTACGATTGAATCAGAAATCATTTCTGCTACAACTACTATTGGAGAAAAAATCAACTTGCGCCGTTTCGTACGCTTTGAAAAAGCTGAAGGCGAAACTTTCGGTTCATACTTGCACATGGGCGGACGTATTGGTGTATTAGTACATTTAGATGGTGCTGATAAAGAAGATGTAGCTCGTGATGTTGCAATGCATATCGCTGCTATTAACCCACTGTACATCACTCGTGATGAAGTGCCTGCTGATAAAATTGAACATGAAACAAAAGTTTTAACTGAACAAGCTTTAAACGAAGGGAAACCAGCTAACATCGTTGAAAAAATGATCAAAGGTCGTTTGAGCAAATGGTTGTCTGAAATTAGTTTAGTAGACCAACCATTCGTTAAAGATCCAGATCAAACTGTTGGTGACTACTTGAAAGCTCACGGTGCTTCTGTAAAAGAATTTGCTCGTTTTGAAGTTGGCGAAGGAATCGAAAAACGTCAAGAAAACTTTGCTGACGAAGTAATGAGTCAAGTTAAAAAATAAACCATTTTTATAGAGAGGAGTACTTGTATCCTCTCTATTTTTTGTATCATTTTGTCTGTTGAGGCGTTATTGATTGTTGAAAAGATATTTTCAATGAATGAGAAACTAGTCTCATGGTTGAATCTTAATGAAGTTTCCAACTGAGTATGATAGAATGTTAATTGTAAATAGCCAATGGAGGTAATGACTGAGATGAAGCAACCAAAGTATAAGAGAATTGTACTTAAATTAAGTGGTGAAGCATTGGCTGGAGATTCTGGATTTGGAATTAAACCGCCGACTATTCAAGAAATATGTAAAGAAATCAAAGAAGTACATGAATTAGGAATCGAAATAGCAATCGTCGTTGGCGGCGGAAATATTTGGCGCGGTAAAATAGGCGAAGAAATGGGTATGGAACGAGCTCAAGCAGATTACATGGGCATGTTGGCAACGGTTATGAATGCTTTAGCTTTACAAGACTGCTTAGAGAATGAAGGCGTTCCGACACGTGTTCAAACTTCTATAGAAATGCGACAAATTGCTGAACCTTACATCCGAAGAAAAGCGATGCGTCATTTAGAAAAAGGGCGCGTAGTGATTTTTGCTGGCGGTACTGGAAATCCATATTTTTCAACAGATACTACATCAGCTTTACGTGCTGCAGAAATCGAAGCAGACGTTATTTTGATGGCTAAAAATAATGTTGATGGTGTTTATTCAGCAGATCCTAAACTAGATAAAACAGCTGTTAAATTTGATGAGCTGACTCACTTAGATATTATCAGCAAAGGTTTACAAGTAATGGATACAACAGCCAGCTCACTGAGCATGGACAATGACATTCCATTAGTGGTGTTTAATTTGAATCAAACAGGAAATATTAAACGAGTAGTACAAGGAGAAATCATTGGAACTACTGTTAGGGGGAAAGATCATGACTGAACAAATTTTAAAAGAAACAAAAGAGAGAATGACAAAAGCAGAGCAGTCTTTACAACGTGAATTAGGTTCTATTCGTGCAGGACGTGCAAATCCTAGTTTATTGGATCGCATCCAAGTAGAATATTATGGAATTCCAACTCCATTGAATCAATTAGCACAAATTGGTGTACCAGAACCACGTGTATTGATGATCACACCTTTTGATAAATCGTCCATCAAAGATGTTGAACGTGCATTATTGCAAAGCGATATCGGAATCAGCCCATCTAATGATGGTAACGTGATTCGTTTAGTGATTCCTCAATTAACTACTGAGCGCCGTAAAGAATTAGCGAAACAAGTAGGTAAAGAAGCTGAAAATGCTAAGATCTCAGTACGTAACATCCGTCGTGATGCAATTGATGATTTAAAGAAAGCTGAAAAAAATAATGAGATCACTGAAGACGACCTACGTTATTTTGAAGGCGAAGTTCAAAAATTGACAGACAACAGCGTAAAAGAAATGGATAAAATCGCAGCTGAGAAAGAAAAAGAATTGATCGAAGGTTAATCCTCTTTCCTAAGCCGGATAGTAAAAAGCAGCACGCCTCTTTCGACCTTTACGGTAAGAGAGGCATACTGCTTTTTTTTATTTTATTGTCAATGATTAAAACTTGGCAGTTTTAGGTTTCTTTTTAGAGTTATCACCTAAAATCAGTGATGTCACTTTAGTTGCGATAGCGGAAAGAATCAATCCCACGATGAATTGCACGAGTCTACGTTTCATAAAACAGCCTCCTTAATAGTTTAACATGTCTTTCAATACATATAGTATAACATTGCACGAATCGATAATCGAAAAATATACTCAGATGCTTAAGTGGCGATGTGTCTAAATGCAAGATATTGATAAATTAAGCGAGTTAAAATAAGTTTTTAATGCGGCAGTTCATGTCTTGCCAAATATTATATTTTCTTTAAATCATAGGATTTTAAAGAAGGATTTGCTACAATAGAAGGAGTAAAGTTTGATAGTGAAGGGCGGTCAATCGTAATGAGTGATCAAGAAAGAGAAGACAATCAAGAGGTGCATCACTTCTCACCAGATGAAAGTGTACCGGAGCATGTGGCTATTATTATGGACGGCAATGGTCGATGGGCAAAAAGTCGTGGTTTCAAGCGTTCAGCTGGCCATCGTGCCGGTATGGATCAAGTAAAAGTAATTGCACGACATGCTAACAAAAGAGGCGTTAAGGCTTTAACCGTCTATGCTTTTTCAACAGAAAATTGGAAACGACCATTAGATGAAGTGAACTATTTAATGCAGCTGCCTGTAGAGTTTTTTGATGAGTTTATGCCAGAGATCATGGAGGCTGGAATACGAGTAACTATGATTGGGCTACATGAAAAATTGCCTAGAAAAACGAAAAAAGTTATGGAACGTGCTATAAGGGAAACAGCTGATAATACAGGTATGATCTTGAATTTCGCGGTCAACTACGGTGGGCGAAATGAAATAGTTGAAGCAGTTAAAGCAATGGCAGCAGATATTAGTGCGGGTACATTAAAAGCGCAAAAAATAACAGAAGAAGATTTCGAAGGATATCTGATGACATCTGTATTAGGCAGTTACCAAAATGTCGATTACATGATCCGGACGAGCGGAGAAGAAAGAATCAGCAATTTCATGCTCTGGCAAAACGCCTACAGTGAATTCTATTTTTCATCTCTTGCGTGGCCTGATTTTGATGAAAAAGCTTTTGATGAAGCGTTAGCTGTCTATCAAAAACGACAACGCCGATTTGGAGGGCTTTAAAAGCTCTTATTGAATATTAGGAGGAAATAGTGTGAAAGAAAGAATTATCACTGCTTTAGTGATGGCAGCTATCTTTATACCTGTAGTGTATATTGGCGGCTGGTTATTAGGTAGTATTATTGCAATTTTAGCCATTATTGGATTAAGCGAACTATTTAAAATGAAAGGCAACAACATCTTTTCAATTGAAGGTATCATTTCTGTCATTGCATTGATGGGATTTATTTTTTCTGCAGAATTGAAAGAAATTCTTCCACAAGATTTCAACTCGGACATGTGGATTCATTTAGCAGCTATTATATTACTTATTCAAACGGTTTTCTCAAAGAATAATTTTTCTTTCGATGATGCTGCGGTGTCTATCTTAGGAATTATCTATATCGGTTTTGGATTCAAATCATTACTAGAAACGAGAGAAATTGGATTGGAATTGTTGATTTTAGTATTGATCACGATTTGGACGACCGACATCTGTGCTTATTTATTCGGACGCAAAATTGGAAAACATAAGCTTGCTCCAAGTATCAGTCCAAATAAAACGATAGAAGGTTCAGTGGCTGGTACAGTCAGCGCTATTCTAGTGGCCGGTATCTACTTGTACTTTGTTCAAATAGCAGGTTCGAATGCGTGGACACTAGTATTGATGGCTTTGTTGTCAATGGCTGGTCAGTTTGGTGATTTAGTGGAGTCAGCATTCAAACGTCACTACAATACAAAAGATTCAGGAAATATTTTCCCAGGACATGGCGGAGTGTTGGATCGATTTGACAGCATTTTATTCGTATTTCCCATTTTAAATCTTGTCGGTTTAGTGTAATAGAGCGGACGATTTTAAAAGAAATGGAAGTTTACAGCAGAGGAGCAATTTGATGATAACGACAATTCTTACATTCATTCTTGTGTTTAGTATATTAGTTGTATTTCACGAATATGGACATTACTATTTTGCGAAAAAATCAGGTATTTTAGTTAGAGAATTTGCTATTGGGTTTGGTCCCAAAATTTTTTCGTATCGAAAAAATGAAACAACATATACTGTTCGTTTGCTGCCGGTTGGCGGATATGTGCGTATGGCAGGTTATGAGGAAGACATTGAGATCAAACCAGGTACTCCTATCAGCTTAGTGTTGGATGAAAAGGGAAAAGTCAAAACGATCAATACGTCTAAAAAGAAACAACTGGTCAATGCTACTCCAATTGAAGTGTCTGCTGTTGATTTGGAAAAAGATTTGTTTATTGAAGGTTTCGTCAATGGTGAATCTGAACAAGCGACTCGTTTTTCTGTGAACAGAGATGCATTATTGATCGAAGAAGATGGAACAGAAGTTCAAATTGCTCCACTAGATGTTCAATTTCAGTCAGCCAGCTTGCCTCAACGAATGATGACTAACTTTGCTGGTCCGATGAACAATATTATTTTAGCTATTGTAGCGTTCATTATCTTGGCATTCATCCAAGGCGGCGTACCTTCTTATGTAAATGAAATAGGAGAAGTTCTGCCGGATAGTACAGCAGAACAGGCTGGATTAGTTGAAGGAGACAAAGTATCTGCTATTGATGGAGAGAAAGTTTCCGATTGGAATGAGATGGTCCAAATCATCCAAGCAAATCCAGAAGAAGAATTGGTCTTATCGGTTCAGCATGAAGATGGATCCGAGGAAGACATAACGATTGTGCCCGATACAACTAAAGCAACCGATGGTACAGAACATGGCGCTATTGGAATTCATGTTCCAATGGACACTAGCTTCTGGGCTAAAATCGGCTCAGGATTTACACAAACATGGGTCGTGGCGAGTCAAATCGTTACGGCGCTAGCTTCCATTTTTACTTCTGGTTTTTCAGTAGATATGTTCGGTGGACCTGTAGCTATTTACGCTACGACAGAAGCTGTTGTAGCTACTGGATTTATAGGAGTATTGAATTGGTTGGCTTTTTTAAGTGTCAACCTTGGAATCATCAATTTAATGCCTATTCCGGCTTTAGATGGCGGGAAATTAGTGTTGAACATTATTGAAGGCGTCCGCGGAAAACCTCTTAGTGAAGAAAAAGAAGGAATTGTTACATTGATTGGAGTAGGTTTATTACTCTTATTGATGTTGGCTGTAACTTGGAATGACATTCAACGTTATTTCCTGTAAACTAAGAAGTAGATTTTTGCCGCAGATGTAAAAGAACTATAGAATAAAGAAAATAGAAATGATAGAAAACAGATTACATCACTTGTGATGTTGCTTGAATTCTATCATTTTTCTATGGTTACATACCTCGAAGGTTTGAAAGAGGAAGGGATGGACTTATGAGTTTAGAACAAGAAAAGTTGTTTCGCCAATTATTAGAACAAATTGGCCTGCATCATAAAGAAGAGTATTTCCCTTATTTTGAAAAAGGTAAAATACAAAAAGTGACTGTTCATAGAGCGTCAAAAACATGGCAATTTGATTTTCAATTTGAAGACATCTTGCCTTTTGAAGTGTATCAAAATTTAGAAGAATCTTTACGTATATCCTTTGCTTCTATTGCAACGATCAAGATGACTGTTCAAACCGCCAATCCGAAACTAACAACGGAAAAGTTGGAACATTACTGGTCTACGGCTGTGAAAAATAGTAAAGTGTCTTCTCCTATCTGTGACCAGCCTTTTAGAGATCAATTTCCGTTCGTCAATGACAGAAAAATCCACTTTATCGTAGAGAACGATATTGTAAAAGAACATTTAAAAAATATGTACTTGCCTCCTGTGGAAGAAGCTTATCAACAAATGGGATTCCCAACTTTTAGGATCGAACCTATGGTAGATCAAGAAGCTTACGAACAGAAACTGCATGAGTTCAAAGCTAAAAAAGAAGAAGCAGATGAACTGTTGGCGCAACGAGCAGCCGTCACCATTCAAAAAGCTGAAAAAGAAAGAGAAGCCAATAAAGAACTTCAACCGATCTCAGGTCCTATTGTTTTAGGAAGAAAAATTGCTGATTCTGAAGAAATCAAACAAATGAGCGAAATCATTGAAGAAGAAAGACGAGTAACGATCGAAGGATATGTCTTTGATGCAGAGATCCGTGAATTGCGCTCTGGAAGACAATTGTTGACGATGAAAATGACAGATTACACGTCTTCTTTCTCTATCAAGAAGTTTTCAAATACTCCAGAAGATGAAGCAGCTTTTGCAGCTATCAAAAAAGGCATGTGGTTCCGTGCACGTGGAAGCATCCAAGAAGATACGTACATGAGAGATTTGGTCATGAACGGCCAAGATTTGACTCAAGTCAGTCATGAAGATCGAAAAGATACTGCTCCAGAAAATGATAAACGTGTAGAACTGCATTTGCACGGTAACATGAGTACGATGGATGCGACCAATAATGTAGCCGATTATGTAGCACAAGCAGCTAAATGGGGACACAAAGCGATTGCTTTGACCGATCATGCAGGCGCACAAGGATTCCCTGATGCATTCAGTGCAGGTCAAAAACACAATATCAAAGTTTTATATGGAATCGAAGCAAATGTTGTGGATGATGGAGTAGATATTGCTTACAATCCGGCTGATATCGAATTGTCTGACGCAACGTATGTCGTATTTGACGTCGAGACGACAGGATTATCTGCTGTATATGATAAGATCATCGAGTTGGCTGGCGTCAAAATGCATAAAGGAAATGTGGTCGATACGTTTGAACACTTTATTGATCCGGGACATCGCTTGTCTCAGACGACCGTCAACTTGACAGGGATAACGGATGAAATGGTCAGAGGTTCTAAAACGGAAGAAGAAGTACTGAGATTATTTCATGAATTTGCTGAGGGAAGTATTTTAGTTGCCCATAATGCTAGCTTTGATATGGGATTCTTAAATACAGGATATACCAGATACAACATTCCAGAAGCTACAAATCCTGTTATTGATACATTGGAATTATCACGCTTTCTGCATCCTCAATTTAAAGGCCATCGTTTAAATACATTGGCAAAAAAATATGGAGTTGCATTGGAACAACATCATCGGGCTATTTATGACTCTGAAACAACAGGAGCTTTATGCTGGATATTTTTAAAAGAAGCTGAAGAAGAACATGGAATAACGAACCACAACCAATTGAACAGTAAAATCGGCGAAGGAGATGCATATAAAAGAGCGCGTCCTTTCCACGCAACTATTTTAGCTACTACTCAAGCAGGATTGAAGAACTTATTTAAATTAGTTTCGTTGTCCAATACAGATTATTTTTTCCGTGTGCCCAGAATCCCACGCTCTGAACTGACGAGATATCGTGAAGGATTGATTGTTGGATCTGCTTGCAGCAACGGGGAAGTTTTTGAAGCGATGATGCAAAAAGGGTATGACGTAGCAAAAAACAAAGCACGTTTTTACGATTATTTAGAAGTTATGCCTAAAGAAGTCTATGCACCTTTGATTGAACGAGAACTCGTACGCGACAACAAAGATTTAGAAGAAATTATTCGCAACCTGATCCAAATAGGTGAAGAATTGAATAAGCCTATTGTTGCAACTGGGAATGTGCATTATTTAAATCCTGAAGATGCAGTTTACCGAAAAATACTAGTGCATTCTCTTGGCGGAGCGTCTGAGTTGAATCGAGCTGAGTTGCCGCTTGTCCATTTTAGAACCACTACTGAAATGCTTGATGCTTTTTCTTTTCTTGGGAAAGAAAAGGCTCATGAAATAGTCGTAACCAATCCTAACCAGATTGCTGATTTAGTGGATGAGGATATTACTCCAGTCAAAACGGATCTGTATACGCCGAAAATTCCTGGATCTGAAGAAGAGATCCGTAAATTGAGTTATGACGAAGCTCATCGCTTATATGGATCTCCTCTTCCAGAAGTGATTGAGAAACGATTGGAAAAAGAATTGACCAGTATTATCGGCAATGGGTTCTCAGTTATTTATTTGATTTCACAAAAATTAGTGCATAAAAGTGTTTCTGAAGGGTATCTAGTTGGTTCCCGTGGTTCGGTTGGATCAAGTTTTGTAGCAACAATGACCGGAATCACAGAAGTAAATCCGATGCCGCCGCATTACCGTTGTCCAGAATGTAAATATTCAGAGTTTTTTGAAGATGGTTCGGTAGGATCAGGCTTTGATTTACCTGAAAAAGCATGTCCAGGTTGCGGAGCTCGCCTGCACAAAGATGGACATGATATCCCATTTGAAACATTTCTTGGTTTTAATGGAGATAAAGTTCCCGATATCGATTTGAACTTCTCAGGAGACTACCAATCTAAAGCTCATGATTATACAAAAGTGTTGTTTGGAGAAGAGTACGTTTATCGTGCAGGTACGATCAGTACGGTAGCCGATAGAACTGCTTATGGATATGTTAAAGGGTACGAAAGAGATACAAACCAAAACTTGCGTGCTGCTGAGATCGATCGTTTAGCCAAAGGAGCAACAGGCGTGAAAAAAACGACTGGTCAACATCCGGGAGGGATCATTGTTATCCCTGATTATATGGATGTATTTGATTTTACACCTGTCCAATATCCAGCCGATGATCAAGCGGCTGAATGGAAAACAACGCATTTTGATTTCCACTCTATCCATGATAATGTGTTGAAATTGGATATCCTGGGACACGATGATCCAACCGTTATTCGAATGCTGCAAGACTTATCCGGAATTGATCCTAAGACGATTCCAACAGACGACCCGGAAGTAATGAAAATTTTCCAAGGCACCGATATTTTAGGAGTCACGCCTGAACAAATTTTATCTAAAACCGGTACGTTAGGTATTCCAGAATTTGGTACGCGTTTTGTACGAGGAATGTTGGAAGAGACCAGACCAAATACGTTTGCTGAATTATTGCAAATTTCGGGACTATCACATGGGACTGACGTTTGGCTGGGGAATGCTGAAGAATTGATTCGTAACCATGGTATTCCTTTATCAGAAGTAATCGGTTGTCGTGATGATATCATGGTTTACTTGATTTATAATGGATTGGAAGCCGGATTGGCGTTTAAAATCATGGAGCATGTTCGTAAAGGAAAAGGGATTCCAGATGAATGGCAGCAAGTCATGCGTGATGAAGGTATCGCGGAATGGTATATTGAATCTTGTTTGAAGATCAAATACATGTTCCCTAAAGCCCATGCGGCAGCGTATGTATTGATGGCGTTAAGGGTAGCATACTACAAAGTCCATTTCCCAATCTTGTATTATGCAGCTTATTTCTCTGTTCGAGCGAGTGATTTCGATTTAGTTGCTATGACACAAGGAAAAGAATCGATCAAAGTGAAAATCAAAGAAATCACAGATAAAGGTCTGGATGCTTCGGCAAAAGATAAGAGTTTGTTGACGGTTTTGGAATTAGCTAATGAAATGGTCGAACGTGGATTTGATTTTAAAATGGTCGATTTGGAAAAATCAGATGCAAAAAACTTTGTTATTGATGGAAATACATTGATTGCTCCATTTAGAGCCATTCCAAGTTTAGGAACCAGTGTAGCGCAGCAAATCGTTGAAGCTAGAAAAGAAAAGCCGTTTCTTTCTAAAGAAGATCTGGCCAAAAGAGGGAAAGTTTCTAAAACGGTTATTGAATATATGAATGAAAATGGTGTTTTAAAAGGATTACCGGATGAAAATCAACTTTCATTGTTCGATTTGTTCTAAGACAAAAATAGAAAACTCTTAAAAAGATGGATCAGTTAAAAATAGTTATTTTTGTTGGCAGCAATGCAGAGATAGAGGGATGATTGTTTGCGTATTCCTTGATTTTATGGTATTATTTCAAGTGTGTTTAGATATTCAGTTAGAGTGAGCGGAAACGCTCACTCTTTTTAAGCGATTATATACGTCTAAAGATAGGAGGCGAAAAAAATGAGCAACATAGTAACAACGGTTTCTGATTTAATTCAGCCATTAGTGGAAGACTTAAGTTATGAATTGGTAGATGTTGAATATGTAAAAGAAGGTAAAAACTGGTTTTTACGTGTATACATTGATCAGCCGCAAGGTGTAACTTTAGAAGACTGTGCATTAGTAAGCGAAAAAGTGAGTGAACGTTTGGATAAAATTACTCCAGACCCATTTCCTCATGCTTATTTCCTAGAAGTGTCATCTCCTGGAGCAGAAAGACCAATCAAAACTGAATCAGACTTCCAAAATGCAGTAGAAAAATACGTTCATATTTCTTTATACGAACCCGTTGATGGGGAAAAAGTTTATGAGGGAATTCTAAAAGAATTAACAGAAGAAACATTAACACTCACTGTCAAAATTAAAACTCGTACAAAAGATATCGAATTTGATCGATCAAAGATTGCAAAAGCAAGATTGGCAATCCAGTTTTAAAAAGACTACAATTGAATAGGAGAGAAAAGAATGAGCAAAGAATTGTTAAATGCTCTTGATGACTTAGAAACAGAAAAAGGCATATCCAAAGAATTGGTTTTAGATGCTTTGGAAGCTGCATTGGTTTCTGCGTATAAAAGAAATTACAGCCAAGCACAAAACGTTGAGGTTGAATTCAACCATAAAACAGGCAAAATCAGCGTATATGCTGTTAAAGATGTCGTAGATACAGTCTATGATTCTCGTTTAGAAGTGAGCTTGGAAGAATCTGTCAAAATCAATCCTGCATATGAAGTCGGCGATAAAATTCGTTTCGAAGTAACTCCAAAGAACTTTGGACGTATTGCTGCACAAACAGCTAAACAAGTAATCATGCAACGCATGCGTGAAGCAGAAAGAAACATTATTTACAATGAATTTATTGCTTACGAAAATGATATCATGCAAGGGATAGTTGAACGTCAAGACAACCGCTACATTTACGTAAACCTTGGTAAAATCGAAGCTGTATTATCTAAACAAGAGCAAATACCAAATGAAGTCTACAAACCTCATGACCGCATCAAAGTTTATGTGACTAAAGTAGAAAACACTTCAAAAGGACCTCAAATCTTTGTAAGCCGCAGTCATCCTGATTTGTTGAAACGTTTATTTGAGCAAGAAGTTCCTGAAATTTACGATGGCGTAGTTGAGATCGTTTCTATTGCACGTGAAGCTGGAGACCGTGCTAAAGTAGCGGTTGTATCTAGAGACGAACATATCGATCCTGTTGGAACATGTGTTGGACCTAAAGGACAACGTGTACAAGCCATCGTAAACGAGTTAAAAGGCGAAAACATGGATATTGTAGAGTGGAGTGAAGATCCAGCTACTTATATTGCTAATGCTTTGAATCCTGCTAAAGTTATCGATGTGGTCTTTAATGAGCAAACAAACAGCTGTTTAGTTGTTGTACCTGATTATCAATTATCATTAGCTATTGGTAAACGCGGTCAAAATGCTCGTCTAGCTGCGAAATTAACAGGTTTTAAAATCGACATCAAGTCGGAGTCAGATATGCTTGCTGCTGACGAAGCTGACGAAGAAGTTGGCTTAGTTAGTACAGATGATTTGGTAAACGGTGCGTTGGTTGATGAGCCTATCGAAGCAGTAGTAGATGCTGAAGAAGTCGTAGCTCCATTAGTAGAAGATCCTGAGGTAGAGGAAACTCTTGTCGCAGATGATGAAACCATCGAAGAATTGATAAATGGTGACGAAACGGGCGAAGAATTGGAATACCAAGATCATAAAGAGCAAGATACTACTGAAGATTAGTGAGGTGATTTCAGTGCCTAAGAAAAAAATTCCATTGCGTAAATGCGTCGTTTCAAATGAAATGAAACCAAAAAAAGAAATGGTCCGTATTGTGAAAAACAAAGAAGACCATGTAGATATCGATCCCAGCGGAAGAATGCCGGGTCGCGGGGCTTATGTATCTATTGAACCGGAAATTGTTCAAACAGCCTGGGATCAACGGGTATTGGATCGTGTACTTGGAACAAAATTAGACGACGTTTTTTATCAGTCATTATTAGACTATGTAAAACATCAGAAAGCACGGATGAGTTTATGACAAATGAACAAAAAGCTTTAAACTTATTGGGATTAGCTACTCGAGCGGGTAAACTGATTTCTGGAGAAGAATTAACGCTTAAACAAGTTCGATCTCAACAAGCTAAAGTGGTGCTCATAGCGAAAGACGCTAGTGAAAACACACAAAAGAAAGTTTCGGATAAATGTCAATACTACAACATTCCTTACACTGTTCAGTATTCGAAAGCGGAATTAAGTCAAGCGATTGGAAAGGAACGTACAATCCTTTGTCTTACGGATAGTGGCTTTGCGAAAAAAATCCGAGAATTATTATCAATTTAATGGAGGGTGATTGCATGGCTAAGAAACGTGTATATGAGTACGCAAAAGAAAAAAATGTTTCAAGTAAAGACGTTATTACTAAGGCTAAAGAGCTTGGTATTGAGTATCAGACTCACATGTCATCTATGGAAGACAATCAAGTAGAAAAGCTGAATAGCGCATTTGCTTCAAACAAAACCAATCAACAAGCAATCCAGAAAAAAGACAATAATGCTCATTCAACTAAGAATCAGCAGAACCATAAGGGAGATCATACTATAGAAAACCAACAAAACAATCCAAAGAAGAACCAATCTCAACAAAATAAAAAAGAGCAAGGGTCAGCAAATAAAGCAAGCTCGACTAAGAAAGTCGTACCACGTACAGCTGCTGAAAAACCTAAATCTGACAACCGTGCTCCGAAAAAAGAAACTACTGCAAAGAAACCTGCTGCATCTAAACCAGCTAGCACAACTTCAAGCAGTCAAGGGTCGTCATCGAACAGTTTTGGAAAAAATAAAACAGCCAACAAACCTTATCGTAATCGTGGAAGCATGGGAACGCATGGCGGGTACAACAAACGTAAGAAAAAAGGAAGAAAAGGCGAAACTAAGCCAGTAGCTCCACCAGTACCAAGAAAAGAAAGAGAATTGCCGGAAGTATTGGTTTATACAGATGGTATGACTGTAGCAGAAATTTCTAAGAAAATTTACCGTGAGCCAGCTGAAATCATCAAAAAATTATTCTTACTAGGCGTTATTGCAACACAAAACCAAAGTTTAAGTAAAGAAGCTATCGAACTGTTAGCTGCTGAATATGGTATTGAAGCGGAAGAAAAAGTTCAAGTAGACATTTCTGATTTAGATGTATACTTCAACCAAGAAGTAGCAGAAGAGCGACTAGAAGAACGTCCGCCAGTTGTAACGATCATGGGACACGTTGACCACGGTAAAACGACTTTACTAGATACTTTGAGAAACTCAAAAGTCAGTGAAGGCGAAGCTGGAGGAATCACGCAGCATATCGGTGCTTACCAAATCACTAAAAACGGCAAGAAAATCACTTTCTTAGACACTCCAGGACATGCGGCTTTTACAACTATGCGTGCACGTGGTGCTGATGTAACGGATATCGTTATTATTGTTGTTGCAGCTGATGATGGTGTAATGCCTCAAACAGTTGAAGCGATCAATCATGCTAAAGCAGCTGATGTTCCAATCATTGTTGCTGTGAATAAAGTAGATAAACCGACTGCCAACCCAGATAGAGTTATGCAAGAATTGACAGAATATGGTTTAATTCCTGAATCATGGGGCGGAGATACGATTTTTGTAAACATTTCTGCTAAATTCGGTGAAAATATCGAAGAACTATTAGAAATGATTCTGTTGGTTTCAGAAGTTCAAGAATTAAAAGCTGATCCAAAACGTTTGGCTATTGGAAGTGTAGTAGAAGCACGATTAGATAAAGCCAAAGGACCAATTGCTACCTTACTGATCAAAGAAGGTACACTAAAAGTTGGAGACCCGATCGTTGTGGGATCTACATTTGGTCGTGTTCGTGTTATGGTCAACGAATTAGGCCGTCGCTTGAAGACTGCAGGTCCTTCAGCGCCAGTTGAAATTACTGGGTTGAACAATGCACCTTTAGCAGGTGACCAATTTGTTGTGTTCGAAGATGAAAAAACTGCTCGTTCAGTTGGAGAATCACGTGAAAAACAATTGCTTAGCGAACAACGTTCAGTAACCAATCGTGTAACTTTAGACAACTTATTCTCTAGTTTACAAGAGGGCGAATTGAAAGAAGTTAATGTTATCATCAAAGCTGACGTTCAAGGTTCAACAGAAGCTTTAGCAGCAAGTTTGAGAAAAATCGAAGTAGAAGGCGTTCGAGTGAAAATCATTCATACGGGCGTTGGAGCGATCAATGAAAGTGATATTACATTAGCAGCAGCAAGTAATGCAATCATCATTGGATTTAACGTTCGTCCTACTCCTCAAGCAAAAGATCAAGCTGAGCAAGAAAAAGTAGATATTCGTCTTCACCGTATTATTTATAATGCTATCGATGAAATCGAAACAGCTATGAAAGGTCTGTTAGACCCAGAATACGAAGAAAAAGTAACTGGTCAAGCAGTCATTCGTGAAACCTTTGTTGTTTCTAAAGTCGGAACAATTGCGGGAGCATTTGTTACAGATGGTGTTGTTAAACGTAACAGCGGCGTTCGTTTGATTCGTGATAACATCGTCATTCATGAAGGTGAATTAGCCAGCTTGAAACGTTTCAAAGATGATGCAAAAGAAGTGAAAAAAGGCTTTGAATGTGGTTTAATGATTAAAGACTACAATGATATTCAAGTTGATGATGTTGTTGAAGCCTATGAAATGGTCCAAATACAACCTAAATAAGAGAGAGAAGCAAACTGTCTAGACTTTTGTAGATTCACTTTTATTCTTTCATTGAATAGTTTACTCAACAAAAAGAATAAATGAATTTATAAAAAATCTGGTTTGCGCAACTCGTCTAAAAGAAAGTAGGGAGACATTATGGCGAATTATAGAGTAGGAAGAGTTGCTCAAGAAATTCAAAGAGAAGTTAACGATATTATCCGTAAACGAGTAAGAGATCCTAGAGTTCAAGGAATCAATATTACAGACGTACGTGTAACCGGAGACTTGCAGCAAGCAACTATTTTTTACAGCACATTGTCTGACGAAGAAAAAGATGTCGAAAATGCTCAATTAGGACTGGATAAAGCGACAGGCTTGATTCGTAAAGAACTAGGTCAGAGATTGTCTATTTACAAAACACCTGAATTGATGTTTGAAAGAGACGAATCTGTTGCTTATGGTAATCGTATTGACGAATTATTGAGAGATCTAAATAAAGACTAAATAAAAACAGGAAAAGAGAGCGAATTCTCTTTTCCTGTTTTTTTATTATATTATGTAAAAGAAGTTAGTGTGAATTGCATAAGCTGTTGAACGGTGATGTTTTAAACTGAGGTATGTTTTTGTTAAAATAAGTAAGAAAGGGGAGAGGAAAATGTTTAGTTGGCTTTCAAATTTATTTACACAAATAGAGGATTTCTTTGGGACACCCAAGTTACTGTTTGATGGTTGGCAATCAACCGCACGAATCACATTAACGACGATATTGTTGTATATTATTTTGATTGTTTTGTTGAAAATATTCGGCAGCAGAAGCGTATCTAGTTTTAGTGTATATGACATGATTGCTACGATTACTATAGGGTCGGTTATTTCCTCTACAATGATTTTAAAAGAAATCAATCTGCTCAATGGGATGGTTGCAATTGTTGTATTACTGATCCTGCAGTTTTTACTATCCAAAGTTGTTGCAAAATGGGAAGGATTGTACCCTTTTGCTAACCCAACGCCAAAAGTAATCTATTATAAAGGTGAATTTAAAACAGAAAGTATGAAAAAGGTACGTGTCAATAAAGAAGAAATCTATTCTGCTATCCGAAGAGAAGCTGGAATGACTTCAGATAATATAGAGGCAGTCTTATTGGAGCCTAACGGAGATTTGTCTGTTATCAAAAAAATCAGTCCAGAGTATGAAGATGAAATAACGAAGTACATGTAAGTATTACTTGATTGTTAAACCAAAAGAACACCTCGCTATCAAACTAGTGAGGTGTTCTTTTGGTTATTTTGCTTGGTACATAATAGCAAATGCGCCTTTACCTGCATGAGTCATCAGAGTAGGGCTGGCATAAGCAATATGGAAAGCTGCAGTTGGAAAAGCTGTTTTTAGATCAGCAATGATTTCTTCTGTAAAATTGGTTAAACCGACATGTGTGATACCAATCTGCTCGATTGCATCAAATTGGTTCATTTCTTCGATAATTTGATCTACTTTCTTTTTCAAACTTTTTAGGCCGCGACCTTTAGTTTCAGGTTCTAATCCTTTGCTGGTTACTTTCAGCATGATCTTCATATTCAACAAAGTGGAGACACGACCTAAAATTCTACCAATGCGTCCGCCTTTGATCAAATTTTCTAGATCGACGATGCCCACATAAAGAGCACTCTTTTCTTTGATGCGGTCTAATTCAGTTAGGGTCTCATCCATAGTTGCGTGGTTTTGAGCCATTTTAGCAGCAGCTAAAACTTGAAAGGCCATAGCGCGATCAACTGTTTCGCTGTCTATGACAGTGACTTTTGATTTTGTCAGATGACTAGCCTGTACAGCAGCTGAATAAGTGCCGCTGAGGTATCCTGCAACGTGTATAGATAAAATTTCGCTGCCATCTTTTCCGAGTTGATTGTACAATTCAACGTATTGACCAACGGCTGGCTGAGAGGTTTTTGGTAAAACGGAGCTATCATTCATTTTTTGCAAAAATTCCGCTTTACTGATCGTTTGATTATCGTAATACATGATGTTGTTTAACATAGCCGATAAAGGAATCACTGTTATGCCATACTTTTCTTGTTCTTCATGAGACAACTGTACGGTTGAGTCGGTCAATATTTTAATGTCTTTCATTACAAATCCTCCTGAAAATAAAACTGATCTATCGGTTCAATTATACCAAATTAATTTGAAAAAATGAAAAATGATTGGTTTATTTAGCGTTCTCTCACTAAAAACCCTTTTAGAAATGTTAAGTCGGCAAAAGAAATATGGTATACTGGTTACTGGCTAATACAGAAAGTAGGGATAGGCAATGGAAGGCATTTTGCCATTATGGAAAGAACGCGGCATGACTAGTCATGATTGTGTCTTCAAACTTAGAAAAATACTTAAAACAAAAAAAATTGGACATACAGGCACTCTTGATCCAGATGTTGATGGAGTTTTGCCTATTTGTATTGGTAAAGCAACCAAAGTTGTCGAATACATGATGGAGACTGGAAAAGCTTACGTGGGCGAAGTCACTATCGGGTATAGTACCACAACAGAAGACAGCAGTGGAGAAATGGTAGACTCAAAGCCGGTAACGGTTATTCCTTCTGCTGAAGAAATTGATCATGCAATGGAGGCATTCTCAGGGGATATCATTCAAATTCCGCCTATGTACTCAGCGATCAAAGTAAACGGACGTAAATTATATGAGTATGCCAGAGCCGGTCAAGAAGTGACACGGCCTAAAAGAACTGTTGCGATACACAAATTCAAGCGGACTTCTGAACCTGTATTAAATGAAGAAGCACAAACCGTCTCATGGAGATTTGAAGTCGATTGCGGGAAAGGAACGTATGTCCGTACTCTGGCAGTAGACCTTGGAGAAAAATTAGGCTACCCAGCTCACATGTCAGATTTGACACGAGTGAAAAGCGGAACCTTTACAGTAAAAGATTGTCTCACATTAGATCAAGTAGCAGCATTGATGGAAGAAGAGACGATTGCGGAACGATTGTTTCCTTTAGAATATGCATTAGACGAAATGGAAAAAATCGAGATCAACGAAGACTTATGGGACAAAGTAAAAAATGGAGCCGTCCTCTCAGTGGATACGTTCAACGAATCGGTCAACTACCCTGTAGTATTGATGTACGAGGGCAGAGCGCGGAGTATATATGATGTGCATCCCACAAAACGTCATTTGTTGAAACCCATTAAAATGTTGCGGACATCAGTTTAAAGAGGAGTTTTGAAAATGGAAATCATAAAAATTCATCACCCGTATCATGAGGACATCATTCCTAAAGAACCGGTTGTCTTAGCACTTGGTTTCTTTGATGGTGTTCATAAGGGGCATAGAACGGTCATCAATACAGCTAAACGAATCTCAAAAGAAAAAAATGCTTGTTTAGCGCTAATGACATTTAATCAGCACCCTTCAATCGTGTTTAAAAAAGTAAAGCCTGAAGCAATCACATATTTGTCTACTATTGAAAGAAAAGAAGAGTTCATGGAAGAATTAGGTGTAGATTATTTGTATGAAGTAGATTTCACTTCTGCTTTTGCTTCTTTAAGTCCGCAAGAATTTGTCGATCAATATATTGTCGGGTTGAATGCTGTAGCAGTGGTTGCTGGATTTGATTATACTTACGGGAAAAAAGAAGTGGCCTCTATGGAGCATTTGCCCAGTTACGCAAAAGATCGATTTGAAGTGATCGAAGTCGGAAAAGTGACTGGTGAAGGCGAAAAAATTAGTTCGACTCGAATACGTCAAGCTCTAAGCGATGGAGAAATCATGGAAGCAAACCATATGTTGGGATACGTGTACCAAACTCCAGGTATCGTTATTCATGGTGATGCACGAGGAAGAACGTTGGGCTATCCTACTGCCAATATCGATACAAAAGCTGGAATTCGATTGCCTAAAGTAGGCGTTTATGCCGTAAGAATAAAAGTGGGCGATGAATGGCACGAAGGTATGGCATCGATTGGGTACAACATTACATTCGAAGCTGATCGTCAAATGTCTGTTGAGGTAAATATCTTTGATTTCAACAGTGATATTTACGGTGAGACAGTAGCCGTAGAGTGGCACAAATATCTTAGAGAAGAAAAAAAATTCTCGAATATAGAAGGTCTTATTGAACAATTGGATCAAGACGAAATAGATGCACGTCAATATTTTGCTCAATTGAAATAAGAATCACTTTCAAAAAAACAAACCTTTGCAATCAGATTATATGATGGCAAGGGTTTATTTTCGTTGCTACACCAAAGAAAATAAAATAGTCAAAAATAGTCAGAAAAGTGTGCTGTATACATTGACAAATTTTTTAATCTTTGGTAAATTAATAATTGTGTTAGCACTCATTTGTTTGAAGTGCTAAAAAAAGAGGTGAGGCTTTATGTTAACGGAAAGGCAAATTTTGATCCTCAAATCAATCGTAATCTTATTTACGAAATATGGTCTTCCAGTAGGATCTAAAACGTTATTAGATGAAACGGATATTGACGCGAGTTCAGCAACCGTCCGGAATGAAATGGTACGTTTAGAAGAAATGGGATATCTTCAAAAAACGCATTCGTCATCAGGCAGAGTACCGTCTAAAAAAGGCTATCGTTTTTATGTGGATTACTTGTTACACCCTACAACAGTTGATCACGATAAAGTGGAAACAATACAGAAAGCTTTTGATAATCCATTTTTCCAAATTGATGAAATTGTGGTGAAATCAGCCGAAGTATTATCTAATTTGACTAGTTATACAGCTATATCCTTAGGTCCTGAGATCAAAGAAAGCAAATTGACCGGGTTCCGCTTAGTTCCATTGAACGAACGAAGAGTGATGGCCATACTAGTAACAGATAAAGGCCATATCGAAGAACAAATTTTCACCGTACCAAAAGGTTTTGATTTGAACAATTTGGAAAAAATCGTAGCTTTGTTCAATGATCAATTGATTGGACATTCTTTGGTAGAAGTATTTAAAATGCTTCAAGAAGACGTGCCTTTCTTGATTCATAAGTATATGCGGACTGCTGAAGGGATGATGGAACTCATCAATGGGCTATTCGTGAAAGCTGTTAGAGAACGAATGCATATTGGCGGAAGAATGAACATGTTGGATTATTCAGACAATATGGATATCCACCAGTTCAAATCGATTTATTCATTTATGGAGGGCAACCAAGACCTAGCATCACTCTTGGGGCAGCAAAAACAAGACATCGAGGTTCGGATCGGCAACGAATTGAATATCGAACTCTTGGCAAATTTCAGTTTGATCTCTGCTACCTATGATGTAGAAGAGCTGGGAACTGGAACGATTGCGATTCTAGGACCGACAAATATGCCGTATTCCAAAATGATTGGTCTTATGGATGTTTTTAGGAATGAGTTATCAAAAAAAATAATAGATCATCACCATTCGATGGATGACTATTAAAAGGAGTTTTGTATTGTGGAAAAGAAAGATTCTCATTTAGAGGAACAAGAATCAGCAGATGTGACCTCAACGGAAGAAACGGAAGCTGCAGTTGAAGAAACTGTAGAAAAAGTACCAGTAGAAGAAACAGCAGCTGATGAGTTGGCAGCTTTGAAAGCTCAGTTAGAAGAAAAAGAAGATGCTTATCTTCGTTTGCAAGCTGAATTAGCTAATATCCAAAAAAGAAATCGTAAAGAAAGAGAAGCAGATGCTAAATACCGTTCTCAATCATTAGCTAAAGAATTGATTAATGTTTTAGATAATCTTGAGCGTGCATTAGCTGTCGAAACTTCAGAAGAAGATCTGAATTTCAAAAAAGGTGTCGAGATGGTTTATGAAAGTTTCAAACAAGCTCTGCAAAAAGAAGGTGTCCAAGAGATAAACCCTCTAAATGAAACTTTTGATCCGAACTACCATCAAGCGGTTCAAACTGTTGAAGTTGAAGAGGGTCAAGAAGTAGGAACTGTTGTAACTGTGCACCAAAAAGGATATACTCTCCATGAACGTGTTTTACGCCCTGCAATGGTTGTAGTAGCACAGTAAAATAGCGTGAAATATAAAAAGCATAAAATAATGTAACTAAAATTAAAAGAAAATGAGGGATTATTTATGGCAAAAATTATTGGTATTGACTTAGGAACAACTAACTCTGCTGTAGCAGTATTAGAAGGTGGAGAAGCAAAAATTATTCCTAACCCAGAAGGTAACCGCACTACTCCTTCAGTTGTAGCTTTTAAAAATGGTGAAATTCAAGTAGGAGAAGTTGCTAAACGTCAAGCTATAACGAACCCAAATACAATTGCTTCTATCAAACGACACATGGGTGAAGATTATACAGTTGAAATTGAAGGTAAAAAATATACTCCTCAAGAAATCTCAGCAAATATTCTACAATATATAAAAGGATATGCTGAAGCTTATCTAGGCGAAGAAGTGACTAAAGCTGTTATTACAGTACCGGCTTACTTCAATGACGCACAACGTCAAGCTACTAAAGATGCAGGTAAAATCGCTGGTTTAGAAGTAGAACGTATCGTTAATGAGCCAACTGCCGCTGCATTAGCATATGGTTTAGACAAAACAGATAAAGAAGAAAAAGTTTTAGTATTTGACCTTGGTGGTGGTACTTTTGACGTTTCTATTCTTGAATTAGGAGACGGAGTATTCGATGTATTGTCTACATCTGGGGATAACGAACTTGGTGGGGATGACTTTGACAACAAAATCATCGACTACTTGGTAGCTGAATTCAAAAAAGAGAACGGCATTGACTTGTCTAAAGATAAAATGGCTGTACAACGTTTGAAAGATGCTGCTGAAAAAGCTAAAAAAGACTTATCAGGTGTTACTTCAACACAAATCAGCTTGCCGTTTATCACTGCTGGAGAAGCTGGTCCATTGCACTTGGAAACAACTTTAACACGTGCAAAATTTGATGAATTGACTCATGACCTAGTAGAACGTACGAAAAAACCAGTTCAGCAAGCTCTTAAAGATGCTGGATTAAACAAATCTGATATCGACGAAGTTATCTTAGTTGGTGGATCAACACGTATCCCAGCTGTAGTAGACGCTGTTCGTATTGAATCAGGAAAAGAACCAAACAAATCAGTTAATCCGGATGAAGTTGTAGCTATGGGAGCTGCTATCCAAGGTGGAGTTATTTCTGGTGATGTAAAAGATATCGTCTTGCTAGACGTTACTCCTTTGTCATTAGGTATCGAAACAATGGGCGGCGTGTTCACTAAATTGATCGACCGCAACACAACTATTCCTACAAGCAAATCACAAGTGTTCTCAACTGCAGCTGACAACCAGCCAGCTGTTGATGTACACGTATTGCAAGGTGAACGTCCAATGGCAGCAGACAACAAGACATTAGGTCGTTTCCAATTAACGGATATTCCAGCTGCACCACGTGGTGTGCCTCAAATCGAAGTTAAATTTGATATCGACAAAAACGGTATTGTTAACGTAAGTGCAAAAGACTTAGGTACAAACAAAGAACAAACTATTACGATCAAATCTTCATCAGGTTTAACAGACGAAGAAATCGAACGTATGGTAAAAGACGCTGAAGCTAATGCTGAAGCAGATAAAGCTCGTAAAGAAGAAGTAGAATTACGCAATGAGATCGATCAATTATTGTTCCAAGTAGACAAAACATTGAAAGATCTTGAAGGAAAAGTTGACGCAGACGAAGTTAAAAAAGCTGAAGACGCTCGTGACGAATTGAAAGCTGCTGTTGAAGCAAATAATCTTGAAGATATGAAAACTAAACGTGATGCTTTGAATGAAGTTGTTCAAGCATTGACAGTTAAGTTATACGAACAAGCTGCTGCTCAACAAGGCGAAAACCCTGAAGGCGAAGCAACAGATACTGCTTCTGATGACACTGTTGTAGATGCAGACTTTGAAGAAGTAGATGACGACAAATAAGCACGAACATTTTAGATTTGAGAAAAAGCCAGGGCAAACTTGCTTTTGGCTTTTTCTCATCATTATGATATGCTCTTAAAGCAGGTTTAGCATGGAGCCTAAAAGCAATAATTCGTTGTTGCCAGGTATAGCTAAAACAGCACATTGCATTAGAGCATGTGCTATTGGAGGGAAAGTATGGCAAAGAGAGATTATTATGAAATTCTGGGTGTGTCTAAAAGTGCATCTGACGATGAGATAAAAAAAGCTTATCGAAAGTTGTCAAAAAAATTCCATCCGGATATCAACAAAGAAGCTGATGCTGATGAAAAGTTCAAGGAAATTGCTGAAGCTTATGAAGTCTTAAGCGACGCTAATAAACGTGCTGCATATGATCAATATGGTCATGCCAGCACAGATCCTAACTTTGGAGCTGGCGGTGGATTTGGCGGAGGCGGCTTCGGAGGCAGCGGATTTGGCGGATTTGAAGATATTTTTGATTCTTTCTTCGGAGGTGGTGGCCGTTCAAGATATAATCCGAATGCACCTCGTCAAGGAGAAGATCTTCAATATACTCTAGACCTAGAGTTTGAAGAAGCTGTTTTCGGAAAAGAAACAACGATTCGATACAATCGCAAGCAAGAATGTGAAACTTGTCATGGGGATGGAGCGAAACCCGGTACTTCACCAGTGACTTGTTCAAAATGTGGTGGTTCAGGGTCGATCAATGTAGAAAGAAACACGCCACTTGGAAGAATCCAAACTCGTTCTGTCTGTGATGTATGTAATGGTACTGGCCAAGAAATCAAAGAAAAATGTCCTACATGTCTTGGGGCTGGTCATGTAAAAGAACGTCACACAGTTAAAGTCACTGTTCCTGCCGGAGTAGAAGACGGCGACCAAATGCGTCTAAGCGGACAAGGAGAAGCTGGTAAAAATGGTGGACCATACGGAGATCTATATGTAATCTTCCGTGTCAAACCAAGCAAACAATTCCAACGCCGAGGTGCTGAAATTTATTATGAAGCACCAATTCATTTTGTTCAAGCTGCTTTAGGAGATGAGATCCAAGTCCCTACTGTTCATGGGAAAGTGAAATTGAAAATCCCAGCTGGTACACAAACAGGAACGACTTTCCGTATCAAAGGAAAAGGGGCTCCAAGGTTGAGAGGTACCGGTCAAGGAGATCAACACGTTAAAGTAAACATCGTTACACCAAAGAACTTAAACTCTAAACAAGCCGAATTATTGAGAGAATTCGCTAAAGCCAGCGACGTTTCTATCACAGAAGAAGACGGCTCATTTTTCAACAAAGTAAAAGACGTCTTTAAAAAAGATTAAAGAGCGTAGCAAACCGTTTAGACTCCTGTAGAGTTCGCAACTCACTTTTAGTCGGGCGTTTTCCCCGACAAAAAGTGAGTAGTGAAATCATAAGGAGTCTGGTTTGCAGAACTCGTTTTAAAGCAGAGAGTGGAGCAAGGCGCTCAGCCTATCGCCTATAAGACAATCTCAACAGACAGGTGCCCTTTACCGGACAGTTGAGATTAGCTTATAGACGTATAGGTTGCCTTGCGCAACTCGTTTTAAAACAGAGAGCTTAACAAGAACTTCAATTTGTAAAGTTGGTATAGAAATTTCTTCCAGAATCATGGCTGCTTTTTAGAGCCACGGGAGCGATTGGAGCCATGGTCTCCAATCTTGCAAGCTTCAAACAAAACCTATGCACTAAAGTGCTAAGGTTTTGTAATTCACATTGCATCCTTTACGCGGCTCCTAGCAACTACGATTCTTCCAGAAATTTTTAGGTAGTTAGGCTTAAATGACTGGTATTTTAACTGACACTCTAAAATGAAGATTTAAATAGTATAGAGATTTTACTAAGATCTATACGTTAAAACACAACCCCCGAGAGTTGGAAAGTTTTCTAACTTTCAGGGGTATTTTTATAGTACAACTTCTTTTGTGTAAATTAAGAATCTTGAGAACAAAAAGAAAATTTGTATAGTGGAATGAGGCAGGTATTTGGGGAAATGTTGTAATTTAGCCTTTACACTGTTATAATTCATTAGAATACTCATGGAATACTTGAATGAAAGCAGGAAATAACCAATGAATAAACACGATTATATGGAACGCCAAAAACGGATCCGGAATTTCTCGATTATTGCACATATTGATCATGGGAAATCAACATTAGCGGACCGTATTTTACAATTAACGCATACTGTAGCAGATAGAGAAATGCAAGAACAATTATTAGATTCAATGGATTTGGAAAGAGAACGTGGGATCACGATCAAATTAAACGCTGTCGAGTTGAACTATACAGCAAAAGATGGAGAGACATATACTTTCCATTTGATCGATACACCAGGACACGTCGACTTTACGTATGAAGTATCACGTAGTTTAGCAGCCTGTGAAGGGGCTATTTTAGTAGTAGATGCTGCTCAAGGAATCGAAGCTCAAACAATGGCCAATGTGTATCTTGCTTTGGACAACGAACTTGAAATCATTCCTGTTATCAATAAAATCGACTTACCAGCCGCAGACCCTGAAAAAGTTCGTACACAAATCGAAGACGTTATTGGTATTGATGCCAGCGATGCAGTATTAGCGAGCGCTAAATCTGGGATCGGGATTGAAGATATACTAGAACAAATCGTTGAACGTGTACCTGCTCCAACAGGAGATGTTGATAATCCGTTGAAAGCATTGATTTTTGACTCGGCTTATGACGCTTACCGTGGGGTTGTTTTGAACATCCGTGTGATGGAAGGAATGATCAAACCAGGCGATACAATGCAAATGATGAGTAACGGAAAAACGTTTGAAGTCTCAGAAGTTGGGATCTTCTCACCAAAACCGATTAAACGCGACTATTTGATGGTCGGAGATGTAGGTTATGTTACTGCCAACATCAAAACCATTCAAGATACGCGTGTGGGTGATACGATCACATTAGCGAATAACCCGGCTGAAGAAGCTTTAGAAGGTTACCGTAAATTGACACCGATGGTATTCTGTGGGATGTACCCGACAGAGTCATCACGTTTTGGAGATTTGCGTGAAGCCCTTGAAAAACTAGAACTAAACGATGCTGCATTACAATTTGAAACAGAAACTTCTCAAGCTCTTGGATTTGGTTTCCGTTGCGGGTTCCTTGGAATGCTGCACATGGACGTTGTTCAAGAACGATTGGAACGTGAGTTTAATTTGGACTTAATCACCACAGCTCCATCTGTTATTTACCATGTTAACTTAACAAATGGGGAAGAGTTAGTGGTTTCGAACCCATCAGAAATGCCAGAACCAGTGAAAATCGAATCAATTGAAGAACCGTATGTAAAAGCTAACATTATGGTTCCAAACGAATACGTTGGAGCTGTAATGGAAATCTGCCAACGTAAACGTGGAAATTTTCTGACAATGGATTATTTAGATGAAATCCGTGTTAACGTAGTTTACGAATTGCCATTGTCTGAAATTGTCTTTGACTTCTTTGATCGATTGAAATCAAGTACTAAAGGATACGCTTCTTTAGACTATGAGATCATTGGATACAAACAAAGCAATCTATCTAAGATGGATATTTTACTAAACGGCGAACAAGTGGATGCTTTGAGTTTTATCGTCCACAAAGACTTTGCTTACACTCGTGGTAAAGGTATCGTTGAACAGTTGAAAGAAACTATTCCTCGTCAAATGTTTGAGATCCCTGTTCAAGCTGCTATCGGACAAAAAATCGTTGCTCGATCAACCATTAAAGCCTTCCGTAAAGACGTTACGGCTAAATTGTATGGTGGGGACCCAACAAGACGTCAAAAACTGTTGAACAAACAGAAAAAAGGTAAGAAACGTATGAAACAAGTGGGATCAGTTGAGATTCCACAAGAAGCGTTCATGTCTGTATTGAATATTGATGAAGACTGACAGATTAATGTAACAATATTTAATTATTCGCTTATTTTCAAATTGAAAAAAATGTATTTTTTTTGAACTTCCACTTCCAACCAACTCTATTTACCTGTGGTTGGAAGTTCTGCTTTATTTTCTTTAGTTAGCAAAACGTATGCTTTAATTTAAAATCTCCTTTCTGGTATAATTTAGGCTCTAGAAAGGAGGGTTGAAAATGATTAATTATAGAGTATTAACTGTTTCAAGTAATCCTATCGGAGAGTTTCAGGGAAAAGAAAATGTACAAAATGATTTAGAAGTGCTATTAGGGGAAGTAAGTGAAAATGGTGGAGAAATCGTTTCTATCGTTCAAACTTTGACTGAACCTCATGTTTTAATTACTACTGTTGTGTACAAAGTAAAATGAATTTTTAAGACTCCCGTTAAGTGGGGTCTTTTTTTTTCATAAAATCCATATAAAAGAGGAATAACTATTTTAACAATAGATAAAGGTATTTAGGTATAATTTCCATTGCAAAATAAGGTATACTAGAGAAGAGTAAAAAATATGTATTAGTGAGGGATTGAATGTCATTTTGGTTTAATACGGATTTACCTACTGAAGAAGTTGCACAGCAATTATTAGGATGTTTATTGATCAAAGAAACTGAAGAAGGCGTGACTTCTGGTTGGATAGTTGAAACAGAAGCTTATTTGGGAGAAATCGATCAAGCAGCACATAGTTTTGGGTTGCGAAAAACCCCTCGATTAGAGGCTATGTACCAATCGGCAGGAACGATCTATATCTACCAGATGCATACGCACACGATGCTGAATATCGTCGCTAAAGAAGCAGGAGATCCTCAAGGGATATTGATTCGTGCGTTGGAACCATACAGCGGCATAGAATTAATGGAAGAACGGCGTAAAATGGCAGGCTTAGGTGTGACGAATGGACCTGGAAAGCTGACTAAAGCCCTGGGAATCACGAGAGAGGATTATGGAACATCTATCTCTGAACCACCTTTGTATTTGTCTTCTTACCAAAGACGTATACCAAAAAATATTATTGCCAGTCCAAGAATCGGTATTCCAAATAAAGGGAGATGGACAGATGAGCCGCTTCGATATACAGTAGGCGGGAATCCTTATGTTTCCAGAAAAAAAGGGACAGTCGATCTGGATCTAGGATGGCAGTAATCCAAATTTTAAACAAATAAAACTAGTGAAAGAGGGGATAAACAAATGAATACAGATATCGTTGAATACTTAGTAAACAGCCTTGAAGAAACTGAAGCACCCTTTGATTGGGAAGTGAATTGGAACAAAAGACAACACGTCATCGAATTGTTTGTAACGATTTACGCAGAAACTTCAGAGGATATGGTTATCGAAGACGTTGAAGGAACTGTCAATGAAGAGGAAGGCATCCAATTTGAAGATGCAATTTGTTTTTACGATCCAGAAAAATCTAAAATATTATTGGATGACTATCTTAAAGCTTTTCCATTTTCAATTAAAAAAGGCATTGAACAAGGCTATTTAGACGCGGTCTTGAAAATCTTGCGTTTAGTGGTCAGTGAAGGGCAAACAAATTTAAATGAATTCGCGCAAGACCCAGAGATCGAAACATTTGAATTGAACTGGCAAGACGGTAATTTCAATCAAACGATCGCAACATTGAAAGATACGAATCGTTACGAAACCAAAATGCTTCCTTATCCGAAGTTTTAATGCAATCATCTATCAGACAGGAGTCAATCGATTATGAAATGGACTGAAGTAAGTGTACACACTTCAAATGAAGCTATCGAAGCTGTTTCCAATATTTTTATTGAAGCAGGTTCAGGCGGCGTAGCAATTGAAAATGTACAAGATTTTTTATCAACACCAGATGACGGGTTTGGAGAAATCCGCATTTTGGAGAATCAAGACTATGTTTCAGAAGGTTCTTTAGTAAAAGCCTATTTTCCTGAAACAAAAAATTTGATGGAATTGATTCCTGAGATCAAACAACGCATATTAGCTTTAGAATCTTATGGATTATCTATTGGACCCAGTACATTCACTATTGAAGACGTTCAAGAAGAGAACTGGGCTTCGGCTTGGAAGAAATATTACCATCCGCAGCAAATCACTCGTTACTTGACAGTAGCGCCACAATGGGAAGAATACGAACCCAAAATGGATGGGGAAATTGTTATTCGACTAGATCCAGGTTTGGCTTTTGGTACAGGGACGCATGCGACAACTCGTTTATCTTTACAAGGCTTGGAGACTTACATCAGAGGCGGAGAAACGATCTTAGATGTCGGGACCGGTTCAGGCGTCTTGAGTATTGCCAGCAGTGCTCTAGGAGCTAAGGAAATCCATGCTTTTGACTTGGACGAAGTAGCAGTCAGATCGGCTAAAGACAACGTAAAAATGAATGCCTATGCGAAAAATGTTTCTGTTTCAGCGAATGACTTGCTGAAGGGGATTGAAATTTCAGCAGATATAATAGTCGCGAATATTTTAGCAGAGATCATTGTACCGTTGATTCCAGATGCTTGGAGATTGTTGAAGTCAGATGGTATTTTTATCACTTCTGGTATCATTGAAGCTAAAAAAGACTTGATCTTAAGCGAGTTGGAAAAACAAGGCTTTACGATTTTGCAGGTTCTTCAAATGAAAGACTGGTTTGCGATCGTCGCTCAAAAAGTGGAGGAGGACTAGATCGTGCAACGTTATTTTTTGACTGAAACCTTAGAAGACTATCGTTCAGTGGACATTGTCCTTGAAGGAGAGCAGTACCATCACATGATTCGAGTCATGCGGATGGAAGAAGAAGATGAAGTTATCTTAGTCTTGCCGGACCAATCAGCTTTTAAAGCGGCAATCACTACTGTTTCGAAAGATGAAGTCCATTTGAAATGGACAGCAGATGAAGAGCAAAGCAAAGAGATGCCCGTAAAAGTAACCATTGCCAGTGGACTCCCTAAAGGAGATAAACTTGAATGGATCGTTCAAAAAGGAACTGAATTAGGAGCTTATGCTTTTTTACCTTTTAAATCAGACTTTATGATCGTTAAATGGGATGCAAAAAAAGCGGTGAAGAAACAAGAACGCTTGAGTAAGATTGCTCAAGAGGCTGCCGAACAAGCTCACCGAACTAAAGTGCCTGAAGTTCGTTCCATAGCAACTTTTAAAGAATTGATCCAGCAAAGTGAAGCCTATGATCATTGTATCGTAGCTTATGAAGAAAATGCCAAAAACGGAGAAATGCAGAATTTTCGTTCTATACTGAACCAGTTACAATCTGGAGAGTCAGTTCTAATCGTGTTTGGACCTGAAGGCGGTTTGTCGCCAAAAGAAATCAAACTGCTTGAAGAACGGCGCTTTGTAGTGTGTTCTTTAGGACCTCGTATTTTGCGTACGGAAACGGCTCCATTGTACGCGTTGTCGGCTATTTCTTACGTTACAGAATTAAATTAATGATAAAATGTGTTTTTTTAACCATCGAAGTAAGGTATACTATTAATGGAATATGATGAAAAGAGGGATGTATTGTGATAAACGATTTAAACAAATATGTTGACCATACATTATTAAAAGCGG
Organism: Desemzia sp. AGC72; assembly: GCF_057334175.1. Lineage (NCBI taxonomy): Bacteria > Bacillati > Bacillota > Bacilli > Lactobacillales > Carnobacteriaceae > Desemzia > Desemzia sp. AGC72. Next base: position 465,310 of record NZ_JBHFIG010000021.1, on the reverse strand, counting down.
ATGCAACTGAAGAGCAAATCAAAGTATTGTGTGAAGAAGCAGCAGCTCATCATTTTATGTCAGTATGCGTGAACCCTACATGGGTCAAGAAAGCAGCGGCATACTTAACAGGTTCAGATGTAGCAGTATGTACAGTAATCGGCTTTCCTTTAGGAACAACGACTCCAGAAGTTAAAGCATTTGAAGCGAAAAACGCTATTCAAAACGGTGCGACTGAAGTAGACATGGTTATCAATATCGGTGCGTTGAAAGATAAAGACGACGAAACTGTAGAACGTGATATCCGAGGCGTTGTAAAAGCTGCTGAAGGAAAAGCGTTGACAAAAGTGATTATTGAAACTAGTTTATTAACTGATGAAGAAAAAATCAGAGCGTGTGAAATCGCGAAAAAAGCTGGAGCTGACTTTGTTAAAACGTCTACTGGATTCTCAACTGGCGGTGCAACTGTGGAAGACATCAAATTGATGCGCAGTGCTGTTGGTCCTGAATTAGGAGTAAAAGCAAGCGGCGGTGTTCGTACGACTGAAGATGCAGAAGCTTTCATCGAAGCAGGAGCAACTCGTTTAGGTTCTTCTAACGGAATTGCTTTGCTTGGGAAATCTGCTGATCAAGCAGACAGTTCTTCAAGCTATTGAAATAGAAATACGTAAATAGTATAATTAATCTAAGATTAGACAGTTGGATAGCACTCGCTTCGAGTGCTATTTTTATACACCTAGTTAAATTAAAGAGAAGGTGACAAAATGCCTAAAAATAAAGAATATACAGCCAAAGAAGTTATTGCATTGACGCTAACTTATATGAACAGCAACCATGTGGCGTTTGTCAAAAAAGCAAGTGACTTTGCCGAGAAAGCTCACGAAGGTCAATTTCGTAAATCCGGTGAACCTTACTTTACACATCCGATCCAAGTTGCAGGCATTCTGGCAGAATTGAAAATGGATCCTGTAACTGTAGCAACAGGATTTTTGCATGACGTAGTAGAGGATACTGAATTTACATTTGATGACATCGCGAACGAGTTTTCTCGAGAAGTCGCTGAGTTGGTAGATGGAGTAACAAAGCTTGGGAAGATTCAATTCCAATCTCTGGAGCAGCATCAAGCTGAAAATCATCGTAAAATGCTGCTGGCTATGGCCAATGATTTAAGAGTAATTATGGTTAAATTGGCTGACCGTTTGCACAATTTGCGTACATTAAAATACCATCGTCCTGAAAAGCAGCGTCGTATTGCTAATGAGACGTTGGAAATTTATGCGCCGTTAGCTGACCGATTAGGGATCAATCGAATCAAATGGGAATTAGAAGATACGTCTTTACGCTATTTGAATCCGCAGCAATATTACCGCATCGTACATTTGATGAGCTCGAAACGTGAAGAGCGAGAAGGATACATTGCTAATGCGATTGAAGAGATACAATTATCAGTAGATGAGTTGAACATTAAAGCCGAAATCACAGGACGTCCGAAACATATTTATTCGATTTATCGTAAAATGAGAGATCAAAAAAAGCAATTCAATGAGATTTATGATTTGCTAGCTATACGGGCAATCGTCGATTCCATTCGAGATTGCTATGCTGTTTTAGGGGCGATCCACACTAGATGGAAACCTATGCCGGGAAGATTCAAGGATTACATTGCAATGCCAAAAGCAAATATGTACCAATCCTTGCATACGACGGTTATCGGTCCTGGAGGGAATCCTGTAGAGGTTCAAATCCGAACTAAAGAAATGCATCATATCGCTGAATACGGGGTCGCAGCACATTGGGCTTATAAAGAAGGCATCACGAAAAAGGTTGAAGGCGAACAAATCAACGATACAGTCCCTTGGTTTAGAGACATCATTGAACTTCAAGATGAGTCGGATGATGCCGGAGACTTTATGCAAAGTGTAAAAGACGATATCTTTAGAGATAAAGTTTATGTCTTCACACCAAAAGGTGACGTTACGGAACTTCCTTCAGGATCAGGTCCGTTAGATTTTGCTTACAGCGTGCATACCGAAATCGGAAATAAAGCTGTTGGGGCTAAAATCAACAGCAAAATCGTTCCCTTGAACTACAAATTAAAAACAGGGGACATCGTTGAGATTTTGACATCGACTAATTCATACGGTCCTAGTAGAGATTGGTTGAACTTCGTCTCGACTTCAAAAGCCAGAAATAAAATCAAACGCTTCTTTAAACTGCAAGATCGAGAAGAAAACATTATTAAGGGAAGAGACTTAGTCGAAAAGCAATTGCTTGAAATGAATTTTCAACCAAAAGAGTATTTGACGAAAGCGAATATGAAAATGCTTTTGGAACGGTTCAACTTCAGCAGTGAAGAAGATCTGTTAGCGGCTATTGGTTATGGTGAGCTGACGGCTTTAGTGGTAGCTAATCGATTGACCGAAAAAGAACGTCGTGATCGCAAGAACGATGAGAAGTTCGCTGAAATGGAAACAATTGAGCTGAAACCTAAGAAGCCAGAAACCGAAAAAATGAAAATCAAACACGAAGATGGCGTTGTAATTCAAGGAGCAGACAACTTGCTGACTCGCTTGAGCCGCTGTTGTAACCCTGTTCCAGGAGATGAAATCGTAGGCTATATCACAAAAGGTAGAGGGATTTCTATTCACCGGAAAGATTGTGCTAATGTGCGCTCTTCCTCTGAAGTCGAGGATCGTTTGATCGATGTTGAGTGGGAAGATACTTCTAACGCGAAAAAAGAATACAATGCTGAACTTCAAGTTGAAGGATACAATCGCACTGGTATGCTAAATGAGATTCTACAAGTAGTGAATACGCAAACGAAAAATCTCAGCAACGTCAATGGACGAGTAGACAACAATAAAATGGCGACAATCACTTTAACGATCGGAATCGTCAATTTAAGTCAATTGGAAAAAATCGTGGATAAAATCAAGAATATCCCAGACGTTTATACTGTAAGAAGAATCACTTCTTGATAATACAATTGAAGCACATTTCAGAAGAGTCAAAAGGAGCTTAAAGCTTCTTTGCTCAATGAAATGTGCTTTATCTGATTAAAGCCATAAAGGAGTTTATAAAGTGAGAGTAGTTATTCAACGTTCAAAAAATGCATCCGTTTCGATCAATCAAGAAATAGTGGGGGCTATTGATCATGGCTTCGTCTTGTTAGTAGGGATAGGAGAAGAAGATACTAAAGAAGATGTAGAGTACTTGGCCCGCAAAATCAGTAAGATGAGAATCTTTGAAGATGGAGAAGGGAAAATGAATCTTTCTTTAGCTGATGTAGAAGGAGAAATATTGTCTATTTCTCAGTTTACACTGCATGCCAATACAAAAAAAGGCAATCGACCAAGTTTTATTGAAGCTGCCAGACCAGATCAGGCCATTCCATTATATGATGAATTCAATCAGCAATTGAGAAACCAAGGTTTTAAAGTTGAAGTTGGAAAATTTGGGGCTGACATGCAAGTCTCTTTAGTAAATGACGGACCTGTAACGATTTTGATCGACAGTAAACAAAAATAAATAGAAAAAAAGCAGTTGAGTTAAACTCAACTGCTTTTTTTCTATTTTAAGGTGTAAAGTATTGATTTAATGCTTGGTAGATTCCTTCAACTACTTGAGAACGGTATTGATCAGTGTTCACGATTTGTTGATCTCTGTCGTTGTTCAGATACCCTAATTCTAATAGTACAGCAGGCTGATAATTTTCTCTCAACACAAAATAGTCGCCTCGCCGGACACCGTTATTAGGAAGAGGTCCGTACTGACTTAAGTTTTGGTTGATCAAATCAGCTAAGCCTTTTTCGTCTTCATGATAGTAATACGTTGTTGTTCCGCTTATCTCATTGCGAACTTCTGTCGAATCGTAATGGATACTGATGAAGGCATCAGCATGAGCATTGTTACTGATATAAGCACGATCGCGCAATTCAATAAATTCATCAGACTCGCGTGTCAAAATGACATTAGCTCCGGCACTTCGTAAACGGTTGGCTAACAAGACAGCTGTTGCCAAAGTGGCATCTTTTTCATAGAAAGAACTTGCTAGAGCTCCAGAGTCTTTACCACCGTGTCCAGCATCAATGACGATCGTAGCTTCAGAGATATTGGTTATCGTCGCTGTCGGTGCAGCTTTGCTGTTGGCCGATAAATCGACTACCCAGTTTGCAACATAACCCTGTGATCCATCTGCCAATTCAACGATGTACCAATCACCAACAGCTTCTACAAACATAAAAGTATCTCCTTTTGAAGCTGAATAGACAACTGTTTCATCAATGGAAGGACCGCTGCGAATATTTGTGCCGTTTGATCGAATCGTTACTTTTTCTACAGGTGCGGCAGCATTTTCTTTTGTGGCTACTGTAGAAGGAGCTTCTTGTTTAGGTTGAACACTGACTTCAATCAGATCAGAACTGATCCAAGCTACTTGACCATTGTATTGTACTTGAGTCCAGCCTTCTTGTTGGAAGAGAACGGTCAATTGAGTTCCTTCAGACACGACTCCCAATATAGCACTGTCTGTACTGCTTTCAGCTCGCACATTCGCTTCAGTATAAGTAATGGTCCCAATGGAATTGGTTGCTGCACTGATTTCGCTGTTATCCACCAACCAGCTGGCTATCCAACCGACTTGGTCGTTGCTGATGCGTACTTTGTACCATTCGTTTTCTTCAGAAATCACTTGTACCTTTTGATCCTCGACTACTTGAGACATAACATCATAAGACAGTCCAGGTCCCGTACGAACGTTTACTACACTGGCATTTATGGTTACTGTACTTGTTTGAGCCATTGCAATAGTAGCGTACGTTGTCAATAATAGAAACAGTCCTATAATAATAAGGACGGTTGTTTTTTTAGGTTTATGTATCATATTTGCGGAATCGGGCATAAAAAATCACTACTTTCTCAACATATCTTATGTAAAAAAGATTATTTTTGTCATGATTAAGTATAACAATTGTTTCAACCATTAAGCAATTAAAATCTGAAATAAGAAGATGAAATATGTAAAGAAACAGTGCGCAAATTCATGGTTTTTGTAATGGAACTGGAAAGAGGTAACCTCGGTAGCAACATTTTATTGCTGCTCGAATGTATCTTGACAATCTACAGTCTTTCTAGTAATCTAGAGCTAATACAATAGATCTGAACCCATTGAAAGAGAAAGTAATATTATTTTCCGTATCCTAAGAGAGAATTTTCGTTGGCTGAAAAAAATTCTGCGTGAAATAATGTGAAAGACACTCCGGAGGGACAGTAGTGAAAAGCTGCTGCGTCACGAGCGTTAATCGTAAAGGAAAGCTACACAGCTTTCAAAACAAGGTGGTACCACGTGCTGACAAGTTCACTCGTCCTTATTTTGCTCATGGCAGAATAAGGACGAGTTTTTTTTGTATAAAAAAGTGATTTATATAAGAGGAGAGAGAAATATGGGATTCCAAAAACCAAAAGGAACAGCTGATTTATTACCAGAAAATACAAAACAATGGCAATATGTAGAGGATACATTTAGAGCCGTATTTGCAGATTACCAATTCGAAGAAATCCGCACACCGATTTTTGAGAGCAAAGATTTATTTTCAAGGGGTGTTGGAGAGACCAGTGATATCGTTTCGAAAGAGATGTATATCTTTAAAGACAAAGGAGACAGAGAATTAGCTTTACGTCCTGAAGGAACGGCATCAGTTGCTAGAGCATTTGTCGAAAACAAGTTATTCGGTCCAGAACACGCTAAGCCTTATAAAGTTTATTATCAAGGACCAATGTTCCGTTACGAACGTCCTCAAAGCGGGAGAATGCGACAATTCCACCAAATGGGTGTGGAAGTGTTCGGCAGTAAAAATCCAGCAACTGATGTAGAAACGATTGCATTAGCAATGGATCTGTTCCAAGAATTGGGATTAGAGAGCTTAAAATTAGTCATCAATTCATTAGGAGATTCAGAAAGTCGATTAGCTTATCGCGAAGCGTTGATAGCTTATCTAGAGCCTCACTTTGAAGAATTGAGTGAAGATTCAAAAACTCGATTGCACAAAAATCCATTACGTGTGTTAGACAGCAAAGACAAAAAAGACAAAAAAATCGTAGCGAATGCACCTTCGATTTTAGATTATTTGAATGAAACTTCTAAAAAACATTTTGAAGTCGTTAAAGAAATGTTAGACGCTTTGGAGATTCCATATGTTATCGACAGCAATATGGTACGCGGGTTAGATTATTACAACGATACGATTTTTGAAGTTATGACGGAATCTGAAGCTTTTGGAAGCTTGACAACGATTTGTGCTGGCGGACGATATGACGGCTTAGTAGAAGAAGTCGGCGGACCGGCTACACCTGGTTTTGGATTTGGAATCGGGATGGAACGGTTATTGATGATTCTAGAAGCTGAAAACATCGAACTTCTTGAAGAAGAGGAATTAGACGCTTATGTAATCGGTATTGGAGAAGAAACAAACTTGGAAACATTGAAAGTCGTTCAAGCAATTCGTGCAGCTGGAATGTCTGCTGACCGTGATTACTTGGACCGAAAATTAAAAGCTCAATTCAAAGCAGCCAACAAGAAAAATGCTCGTGTGGTATTGACGCTTGGTCAAAATGAATTGGAACAAGGCGTGATCAACTTTAAAGTCATGAAAACAGGAAAAGAGTCTTCTGTTGAACTGGAAGAAATCTACGACGGCGATTTTGAAAAAATATTCAATTTAAAAGTTGCCGATATGACAGCATTTAACGAATTTTTCAAAAAAGAAGACTAAAATGGACTTAAAGAAGAGAAGAATAGAAGGGTTGATTAAAATGGCTAAACGAACAGTATATTGTGGCAAAGTCACTGAAGAACTAGTTGGAGAAGAAATTGTTTTAAAAGGTTGGGTACAAAAGCGCAGAGATTTAGGTGACTTAATATTTGTTGATTTACGTGACCGCGAAGGAATCGTTCAAATTGTTTTTAACCCTCATTTTTCTAAAGAAGCTTTAGAAATTGCTGAATCTATCCGTAACGAGTATGTGATCGAAGTAAAAGGGACCGTTGTAAAGCGTTCAGCTGGAATGGAAAACGATAAATTACAAACGGGGCGTGTAGAAATCGAAGCGCATCAAGTTGTGGTCTTGAACGAAGCAAAAACAACTCCTTTTTATATCGAAGATGGAGTATCGGTTTCTGATGAAAAAAGAATGGAATACCGTTATCTTGACTTGCGTCGTCCGGAAATGACAAAAAATTTGATTTTACGTCACCAATTGACTAAAACAGTTCGAAACTTTTTAGACAACCAGAACTTTATCGACATTGAAACACCTTATTTGACGAAATCAACTCCTGAAGGTGCAAGAGATTATTTAGTTCCTTCTAGAGTACATCCTGGACATTTTTATGCTCTTCCTCAATCACCGCAATTGTTTAAACAATTGTTGATGGGTGCAGGATTTGACCGTTACTACCAAATCGTTCGTTGTTTTAGAGATGAAGATTTGCGTGGAGACCGTCAGCCAGAATTTTCTCAAATCGATATCGAAACGAGTTTCTTAGAGCCTGAAGAAATCCAAACATTTACAGAAGAAATGCTGGCTAAAGTAGTCAAAGAAACAAAAGGAATTGATGTAACTTTACCGTTCCCACGTATGTCTTATGACGATGCTATGAACCGTTACGGAAGCGACAAACCAGACATTCGTTTTGAATTGGAATTGATCGCATTAGACGATGTGGTAAAAGATTCTGGATTTAAAGTGTTCAGTGGAGCAGTAGCAAATGGCGGCATGGTAAAAGCATTGAATGTTAAAGGTGCAGCTGAAAACTATTCTCGTAAAGATATTGATGCTTTAGGGGAGTTTGTCGGTATTTATGGAGCTAAAGGTCTTGCGTGGTTGAAAGTCGACGAAGAAGGATTAAAAGGACCGATTGCTAAATTCTTTAAGGAAGACGCAGAAGCTTTGATGGAACGTACTCAAGCTGAACCAGGCGACTTATTATTGTTTGTAGCAGATAAAGCATCTGTTGTGTATGACGCTTTAGGAGCGTTACGTGTGAAATTAGGAAAAGAATTGAACTTGATCGATCAAAGTCAATTTGCTTTCTTATGGATCGTTGACTGGCCGTTAGTAGAATATGATGAAAATGAAGACCGTTATACAGCTGTTCACCATCCATTTACTATGCCTGAAGCAGATACAGTACAATTCTTGGGAGATCAGCCAGAAAAAGTAAGAGCTATTGCTTACGATATCGTATTGAATGGTTACGAACTGGGTGGAGGATCTATTCGTATCCACAAACGAGACATTCAAGAAAAAATGTTTAAAACATTAGGGTTCACCAAAGAACAAGCAGAAGAGCAATTTGGATTCTTGTTAGATGCTTTGGAATACGGATTCCCACCGCATGGAGGAATTGCATTAGGGTTAGACCGTTTTGCTATGTTGTTAGCTGGGGAAGAAAATATCCGTGAAGTAATTGCATTCCCTAAAAATGGTCGTGCAGTTGACCCGATGGCTAAAGCACCTAGCATTGTAGAAGTGAAACAATTAGACGAACTGTCTATTCAAACCACTCAAATCGAATCAGACGAAGAAGCAGCTGGAGAATAAAACGAAGTTCTTTTTCGTAGAAAGTCTTTATGGTAGAAATAAGTGTTTAGAAAAGGCAGGAGAATAAAATGGTTTTGATTGGATCACACGTTTCAATGAAAGGGAAAGAGATGTTGCTGGGAGCTGCTCAAGAAGCGGCTAGCTACAATGCCTCTACTTTTATGATTTATACAGGAGCACCTCAAAATACGCGTCGTAAAGCTTTGGATGAAATGAATATTCCAGCTGGAGAAGCCTTTTGCAAAGAAAATGGCCTCTCTGATATTGTTGTTCATGCTCCGTATATCATCAACTTAGGCAACACTATAAAACCTGAAAACTTCGGGTTTGCTGTCGAGTTTTTAAGAGCAGAAATCGTGAGAGCAGAAGCTCTAGGAGCTACTCAAATCACTATGCATCCAGGAGCTCATGTCGGAGCAGGAGCAGAAGCCGCTATCCAACAAATCGTCAAAGGGCTGAATGAAGTACTACATCCTGGACAAACAGCACAAATTGCATTAGAAACGATGGCTGGTAAAGGAACTGAAATCGGGCGTTCATTTGATGAAATCGCTAAAATCATCGATGGGGTCACATTGAATGAAAAACTGTCCGTTACCTTGGATACGTGCCATACAAATGATGCAGGGTATAATGTGAAAGAAGACTTCGATGGCGTTTTGAATGAATTTGACCACATTATCGGATTAGACCGATTGAAAGTCGTTCATGTCAATGATTCTAAAAATCCAATGGGCAGCCACAAAGACCGCCATGAAAATATTGGTTTTGGAACGATTGGATTTGAAGCATTGAACAAAATTGTACATCATGAAGCGTTGACAAAAGTACCGAAAATTTTGGAAACACCTTTTGTTGGAGAAGACAAAAAGAACAAAAAAGCACCTTATGGACATGAAATCAATATGTTCCGTAAACAAGAATTCAATCCAAACGTACTGGATGACATCTTGAACGAAAGAGCATACTAGATTTTCGAAAAATAAAATGATGAAAAAACTCAGACCGTTGTCTCAGCTGCAATTAAAAGCTGGAAACAATAGACTGAGTTTTTTTGTGTTTACTTATACAATTAACCTGTTGTCAATTGTATTCTTCTAAGTGATTGTGTTTCTTTTTATCTAATTTCAACGTGCTGACGATGATCGCAGCTGTTTCTTCAATAGAACGTTTCTCTACATTGATGACGAGACAGCCTAATTTTTCATACAAATCATTGGAGAATTGCAATTCTCTTTCAATGCGTTCTTTATTGGAATAAGGTGTTTCTGGATTCAATCCATAAGAAATCATTCGTTCTTGTCGGATAGAGTTGATCATATCTAAGTTATTTGTCAAACCTACAATTTTTTTAGGATCTACTTGCCACAATTGCTCAGGAATATGAGATTCAGGAACAAGGGGTAAATTAGCTACTTTGTAGTTCAAGTTGGCTAAGAACATACTTAACGGTGTTTTAGATGTTCTGGAGATTCCCAGCAGCACAATATCTGCTTCCAAAAAGCCTTTAGGATCTCTTCCGTCATCGTACATAACAGCAAATTCTATTGCTTTGATGCGATCAAAATAAGTTTCATCCATTTCGTGTAAAGCACCTGGTTTATTTAAGGGTTTTACACCTGATCTTCTTTGGATTTCTCTCATAATGGGACTCAATAGGTCAACACAGTAAATGTTGTGTTCTGCACAATAATCAGAAGCTATTTTTGTCAAATCATCCGATACCAATGTGTGAAGTACCATTGCATCTTCAGCAGCCGCTTTTTCAAGAATCGAAAGTAATGTATCTTCACCTCTGATAAAAGGGTACCCGTGTAACTTGATGTCGGCTGAAGGGAATTGAGACATGGCTGCTTTCCCTAATGAGTTAGCTGTACCTCCTACCGAATCTGAAACGATATAAATATTTACTGGATGGTCATTTTCCATATCCATCTCTCCTTATTCTGTTTACTATAGAAGTAAGCCTTATTTTCTATTCTCTTTCAGTATAACGGATAAACGGGATAAAGCACAGAAAGAACTTGATTTACTAGAAGAGAGTGGTATAATTTAAATCGAAACGAGTACGTTTTAAAGGAGGCAAGTATCCTGTGAATGAAGTAGAAAACGCTATTGGAATTTTAAAAGACCATGGGTACAAATATACGGACAAAAGAGAACGTATATTAAGCTATTTTAACAAAGAAAATCGTTACATTACTGCTAAAGAAGTACAGCAGACTTTAAAAGTTAAATACCCTAATATCAGTTACGACACGATTTACCGTAACCTATATACATTTGTAGAATTAGATATTGTAGAGGAAACAGAATTAAACGGAGAAAAACTATTCCGTTTGAACTGTTCTCATTCTGGCCATCATCATCATTTCATTTGTACAGTATGCGGAAAAACCAAACGAATTGAAATGTGTCCAATGAACTTCTTTGAAGATCAATTAAACGGCTGTCAAATAAACTCTCATCGATTTGAAATTTTTGGGCAATGTGAGCAATGCTTACAAGCCAGTTAAAGAGCATGCGAAAATAAAAGTGTTTTTTTATTGAATATAGTTAAAGTCATATTGACGTAGCGAAAACGTTTAGATATAATGTAGTAGGACAGTTTGTTAATTATGCATTTTGTGCATATGAAATAACGGTTACTTAAATAGCACGGAGGGGGGTAATTGAATATGTCAAAAACAGTCGTTAAGAACAATGAATCTCTTGATGATGCTCTTCGTCGCTTCAAACGTTCCGTTTCTAAAACAGGTACTATGCAAGAAGCTCGCAAACGGGAATTTTATGAAAAACCTAGCGTAAGACGTAAGAAAAAATCTGAAGCAGCTAGAAAACGCAAGCATTAATCCTTGCAAGTATTTAGAATTGAGGTTGAAGAAGCGTGACTCTATTAACTACGATCAATGAAGATGTTAAATCAGCAATGAAAGCCAGAGATAAAGAAAAGCTTTCTGTATTGCGTATGTTGAAGTCTGCATTGCAAAACGAACAAATCAAAAAAGGCATGGAATTGAATGAGGAAGAAGAATTGTCTGTTCTTTCTCGTGAAATGAAGCAAAGAAGAGATTCATTAACGGAATTCAAAAACGCAGATCGTCAAGATTTGGTTGAGAAATTGGAAAATGAGATCGTCATTGTGGAAAGTTACATGCCTAAACAGTTAACTGAAGAAGAACTTCAATCAATCGTTCAAGAAGTAATTGCTTCTGTGAACGCAACATCCACCAGCGACTTTGGTAAAGTTATGGGTGCTATAATGCCCAGAGTTAAAGGCAAAGCTGATGGCAATGCAGTAAATCGAATCGTGAAAGAACAACTTTCTTAAAAAAGTTTATACTAGCGATTTTTAAAAGATGGTTTCGAATATTCATTCGAAGCCATCTTTTTTTGTGCTAATAATTCTATTATTTATCTTTGAAAAGGTTTTCTTTCTTATGAAGACTGATCTAGAGGTTATAAAGATAAAACTAGCAAAAAAAAGCAGCTTTTCCAATCAAAATATAAAAACATTCGTTAGAATCTCTTGATATAGTTGTTAGATACCTTCTTTTTACCGTTAAAATATGCTATGATTTGTATAAATAAAAAAAAGGAAGTGTTTGCCGATTGTCTGAACTTACAAATGAAACTCGTATACTAGAACTAAAAAATCCTGATAAAGCCATTAATCTTTTCGGTTCACAAGATAGAAATTTGACATTGATCGAAGAATCTATGAATGTGGTCATCAATACTCGTGGAGATAAGTTAGAGATTGTAGGATCTAAAGAAAACGTAGATTTAGTAAGTGAAATGTTTATCCAGTTGCAAGAATTATTGAAGACAGGTATACAGATCGGACAATCCGATATCGTTACAGCTGTAAAAATGGCTAACCGAGGCAATTTATCAAAGTTTATCAGTATGTATGAAGAAGAAATCGGTAGAGATCATGATGGCAAACCAATTCGGATAAAAACATTTGGACAACGGCAATACGTCCATTCGATCCAAAAAAATGACGTAGTTTTCGGCGTCGGACCTGCTGGTACAGGGAAGACCTACCTTGCAGTTGTCATGGCAGTTTCTGCATTGAAAAAAGGAGACGTCAAACGGATCATTATCAGTCGCCCAGCCGTGGAAGCTGGAGAAAGTTTAGGTTTTTTACCGGGAGACTTGAAAGAAAAAGTCGATCCTTACTTGAGACCAATCTATGATGCTATGTACAGTATTTTCGGTGCTGAGCATACAACTCGTTTGATGGATCGCGGAGTCATTGAGATTGCTCCTCTAGCTTATATGAGAGGGAGAACATTGGATGATGCGTTTGTTATTTTAGATGAAGCCCAAAACACAACCGTTCCACAAATGAAGATGTTCTTGACTCGTTTAGGATTTGGATCAAAAATGATTGTCAATGGCGATGTCACTCAAATCGACTTGCCTAGAGGAACGACAAGCGGTCTAGTGCATGCTGAACGGGTTTTGCGTTCTGTTAAGGGAATTAAATTCAGTATCTTCGACGCTGCAGATGTTGTGCGTCATCCTGTAGTAGCGAGTATTATTGAAGCCTACAGCGAAGAAAAGAAAGAATCATTGATCAATCAAGATATAGAAACTAAGAAACAATAAACAACAGAGGAGAATACACATGATGAAAGTGTTCACTATAGTGAAAAACAAATTAGGAAGTTTTTTTATTCCTTTGATCATGTTGTTGTTCTCCTCTATTTTGTTTGTCTTAATGTACTCAGGATTAAAGCCGGATGTGTTGGACATTCAGTTGTATGAAGTAGCAGATACAACGATACGAGCAAATTCAACCGTTGAAGATACTGCTCAAACAGAGATCAATCAAAAAATTGCCGCAGAAAACGTTGCACCTGTTTACAGTTTCAATTCGGAGTTAAAAAGTAAACAGCTGTCAAAGGTCCAGCTGTTGTTTGTTGCTATTGAAGAGATCCAAAAGCAAGAAAAAGCACGGGCAACTAAACCCGAAGATACTGACGAAGAAAATGATCCTGTTACTGTGGTAGAGGAAGAACCATTTACGACAGAAGAAAAGTACAGTCTCTTTCAAGAAAAAACCAACAATTTAGAACAAGCTACCAAAGAATTCATAGCTGAAATACCTGAATGGATCATTATAGAATTGTTGAATACACCCTCGGATACGTTGACTAATCTAAGTGATATAGTCACTACGATTACTTCTGAAAAAATGTCTGAGCCAATACGAACCGATCAAGTAAAAGAAACGATTGAAGATGCACAGGACACGATCCAATACAGCGACCTCGGTAGTTCCTATCAGCGAATAGGGTATCTGATTGTGGATCAAGCTATTGTTGAAAATAATATTTATAATGATCAAGCAACTGAACAAGCTAGACAGCAGGCTATGGATAATGTGCAGCCGGTAATGATCTTGCAAGGGCAAGTGATCGTCCAAGAAGGGCATGTGGTAGATAGTACAGATATCCACCAATTAGAATTGTTAGGTATGCTGGATGACGAACCGTCATATCAAATGTTGTACAGTTTAGTTGTTTTATTAGCAGCTCAGATCATAGGGATTTATTACATTACAAAGATTGAAATAACTTCGTCTGAAAAGATGACGAAGATTGTCGTGCTGTATAGTTTATTGGTTGTTGTCAGCGTAGCAATGATGAAAGGTTTGCAGCTTCTGCAGTTAGCAGGTATCAAAAATGTTGCCTTTCTTTATCCAGCAGCATTAGCTCCCATGCTGGCAAATGCATTTCTATCCAGTCGTTTCAGTTATTTTTTAAACAGCTTCCTGCCTGTTTTTTCTATTTTTGTTTTTGCAGACTACAAAGGCACCACCAGTGCATTGATCATTGCTGTAGTTTACAGCTTGAATGGACTATTTGGTGCATTCATGAGACAGAAAAAAGAGCAGAAAATATCTGGCAACTTACTTTGGTTAATGATAATAGGAAATGGTATAGTAATGTTGTCGATGGTCCTTTATCTAAACCAGCCTGTATTTACTGTCCAAACGCTTATGATGATCATTTATTCGATTCTAGGCGGAATCTTGTCTTATGTATTTTCAATCATGTTGATCCCTTATATTGATGTTTATTATGATGATAAGGCTGTACTAATCATGAATGAACTATCTAATCCGAATCAGCCTTTATTGAAATTATTGCTCACAAAAGCTCCTGGAACGTATCACCATAGCTTGATGGTGGCTAACCTAAGTTCCAACGCCGTAAGTGCAATTGGCGGGGACTCTTTATACACACGTGTAGCTTGTTATTATCATGATGTCGGAAAGCTGATGCATCCATTGTTTTTTGTAGAGAACCTTCCGAGCGGTATGGAAAATCCTCATAAATTATTGTCACCATACGAAAGCAGAGACATCATCTTAAGACATGTTTCTGAAGGTGTGAGAATATTAAAAGAAGCCAATATGCCTCAGTCGATCATTGATATTTGTGCGCAGCACCATGGAACAACATTGGTAAAATATTTTTACGCGGAAGCTAAAAAATCAGATCCAGACGTTAAAGAAAGCGACTTTCGATATCCAGGTCCTAAACCCCAATCAAGAGAAGCAGCGATTATCAACATTGCAGACAGCGCTGAAGCGGCTTGTCGTTCGATGTCTAATCCGACAAAAAAATCGATTGAAGATTTCTTGCATTCTCTGATTGCAGAGCGCTTTAAAGAAGGCCAATTTAGCGAATGTTCAATCACTATGGAAGAGCTGCACATTGTTGAAAATTCTTTAGTGGAAAGTTTAGTAGGGACGTTCCATAGTCGGATCGAGTACCCACAGTTTGAATCTACTAATGAAAAATCTTAAAGAAAAAAGGTAACTGAGAAATTTAAGGAGTTGGTCAAGTTTTATGGAATTAGATTTATTTGATGAAACAAATACGGTGTCTTCAGAAAAAACAGAACTAGTACGCACGTTATTGGAATTTGCTGCAAAAAAGTTAGAGCTGCCGGAAAACACTGAGGTCTCTGTCACTTTTGTCACGAACGAAAGAATCCAAGAAATCAATCGCGAATATCGGGACAAAGATCAGCCTACAGATGTCATCAGTTTTGCTTTAGAAGATGAGATGGATGATGAACCGGATCTCTTTTTAGGCGATTTTGAAGGAATGATTCCGAAAAATATCGGGGACATTATTATTTCAATCGACAGAACAAAAGAACAAGCTATCCAATATGGACACTCATTTCAAAGAGAACTCGGTTTTCTTGCCTTACATGGATTTTTACATCTAAACGGTTACGATCATATGGAACCGGAAGATGAAAAAGAAATGTTCGGGCTGCAAAATGAAATACTAAAGGAGTATGGTCTTGGACGAGAATAAAAAAAGCACTAAAAACCGAAGATACATTGATTCTTTTAAATATGCCTTTATAGGAGTCACCACTGTATTTCGTGAGGAACGAAATATGCGTACACATGTAATGTTAGGTTTTACAGCTATTTTATTGAGTCTTTTTTGCAATCTTACTACGATAGAATGGCTTTGGATGTTGCTGTGTGTGTTTCTAGTCTTTGTGATGGAAATTTGGAATACAGTCATTGAAAATGTCGTAGATTTAGTAGTAGACCATCATTTTCACCCCATAGCTAAAAAAGCTAAAGATATGGCAGCGGCAGCGGTATTATTGACGTCATTATTTTCTCTGATTGTTGGCGGAGTCATTTTGTTGCCTAAGATTTTTAGTTGGTTTTTATAAAATTATGTTTAATCCTATAAAAAATACTTATTCAAGGAGCTATTATTTCATGAAACCAAATGACACTGTAATTGAAACACTTATCCATGATGCAAATGCTATGTTGAACCGTGCGTACGTCCCTTATTCTCAATTTCCAGTAGGGGCTGCTTTAGTTACTAAAGAGGGAGAAATTTTTTCTGGCTGCAATATTGAAAATGCCTCTTATGGACTTTCCAACTGTGCTGAAAGAACGACTATTTTTAAAGCTGTATCTGAAGGAAAAAAAGAATTCGACTATTTAGTAGTAACTGGTGATACTGAAGGACCGATTTCTCCATGCGGCGCATGTCGTCAAGTGATGGCTGAATTCTGTCATCCTGATATGCCGGTTTTACTAACCAATAAACAAGGACATAAACACGAAACCACCATCAAAGAATTATTACCAGGTGCATTTCGATCGGAGGATATGGATTAATGAGTAAAAAAAATTATAAATCAGGTTTTGTTTCTATCGTAGGGAGACCTAATGTAGGAAAATCAACATTTTTAAATCGAGTTGTGGGTCAAAAAATCGCGATCATGAGTGATAAAGCTCAAACCACTAGAAATAAGATCCAAGGTATCTACACAACAAAAGAAGAGCAAATTATTTTCATCGATACGCCAGGAATCCATAAGCCAAGACACCGTCTTGGAGACTTCATGGTAGATTCTGCATTGAGTTCTTTCAAAGGTGTGGAAGTCATTCTCTTAATGGTCAATGCGACTGAAAAACGTGGTCCTGGAGATAATTTCATTATTGAGAAATTAAAAGACAGCTCAACCCCTGTATTTTTAGTTATCAATAAAATCGATGAAGTTCATCCAGATAAATTATTAGCGATCATTGAAGACTATAAAACCACTATGGATTATGCAGAAATCGTTCCAATTTCTGCAAAAGAAGGAAATAATGTTCAAACGCTATTGGCACAAGTCAAAAAATACCTACCTGAAGGACCACAATTCTACCCAGAAGACCAAGTCACAGACCATCCTGAATACTTTATCATTTCTGAATTGATTCGTGAAAAAGTATTGGAATTGACTCGTGAAGAAATACCGCATTCTGTAGCAGTAGTGGTAGAAGGTATTGAACGCAATGAGAACGACAAAGTACAAGTTCACGCAGCGGTCATTGTAGAACGTTCTTCTCAAAAAGGGATCATTATCGGTAAAGGCGGTAAAATGCTGAAAGATATCGGAATCCGTGCAAGAAAAGACATCGAAATACTACTTGGAGACAAAATCTATTTGGATTTATGGGTAAAAGTGCAAAAAGATTGGCGAGACCGTCAAACTAATTTACAAGATTATGGATATAGAAAAGACGACTATTAAATTGAGTTAAAAGGGAGTGGATGAATTGTCTCAAATTGAAGAATTTGAAGGCATCGTTTTGTCTGTTAAAAAACATCGGGAGCAAGACCATTTAGTAAAAATCTTTACAGATCGGTTCGGCAAGTTGATGTTTTTTACTCGAGGGACAGGTAAGAGAAACAACAAGCTAAAAACAGCCATCCTCCCTTTTACAAAAGCAACTTATATTGGAGACGTTCGAACAACGGGGCTCTGTTTTTTGAACGATGCCAAAGACCAACAGCAGTATCAAAGTATGCAAACAGATATCTTTTTAAATGCTTATGCCACTTATTTGCTGAATCTAACGGATGTAGCATTAGAAGACAGACAACCCAATCCTGCTTTGTACCACAAATTAGCGGCCAGTTTACATGAAATCGATGAAGGATCTGATCCCGAGATCATCATGAATATTTTTGAAATCCAGCTGCTGCCTTATTTTGGGGTAGCTCCTGAACTAAGAGGATGCAGAGTCTGCGGGAATACGGAAGGGCCTTTTGATTATTCTCAGACATACGGAGGACTATTGTGTCAAAATCACTGGCATATGGATGAACACCGGTACCATGCGACCCAAAGAAGCATTTACTTCATTCGTCTATTTTCCAGAGTTTCTTTAGACCAGATTGGTTCTATCAGTGTGAAAGAAGAGACAAAAAAAGAGATACAATACGTAATCGACCAAATTTACGATGATTCTGTTGGGATCAAATTAAAAAGCAAAGGCTTCATCAAAAAAATGGATGAGTGGGGCAGCGTATTGAAAGATGCCCGCAACCCTGAAAAAAATGACAGAAATGATTGACAATGAGTTAGCAAAGAAGCTATTATAATAAAGAATTGAAGAAACAGCGTTGAAGGAAGAAGTAAAAATCTGAACCTTGTTTAAAGCGATTTTGGGATAGTGCGAGCCAAATAACAAGAAGATTTTGAAAGGCATCTGGAGCTGAGACCAACAAAGATGCTAGTAGTGTTTCGATAACAATACTAGAATTAGGGTGGAACCGCGGTTAGTGTATATAATCGTCCCTATGCTTAACGAACAGTGTTGAGCATAGGGGCTTTTTTTATTTCAAAAAAATTCTAGGAGTGATTCAAAAGATGAAAAAAGACAGTTTAACTTTTCAAGAGATCATTTTGACGTTGCAAAATTTTTGGTCTGATAAAGGTTGTATGCTGATGCAAGCTTACGATACAGAAAAAGGTGCCGGAACGATGAGCCCTTATACATTCTTGCGTGCTATCGGTCCAGAACCATGGAACGCTGCTTATGTTGAGCCTTCAAGAAGACCAGCAGACGGTCGTTATGGAGAGAATCCAAACCGTTTGTTCCAACATCACCAATTCCAAGTCGTGATGAAACCATCTCCTGAAAACATCCAGGAATTGTATTTGGAAAGTTTGGAATTATTAGGCATCAATCCATTAGAACATGATATTCGTTTTGTAGAAGACAACTGGGAAAATCCTTCTATGGGATGTGCAGGACTAGGTTGGGAAGTGTGGTTGGATGGAATGGAAATCACACAATTTACTTACTTCCAACAAGTGGGCGGATTAGAATGCAAGCCTGTAACCAGCGAAATCACATATGGTCTAGAGCGATTAGCTTCTTACATCCAAGAAGTAGACAGTGTATACGACATTCAGTGGACTCAAGGTGTAAAATATGGTGAAATCTTTATTCAACCAGAATATGAGCACTCTCAATATGCGTTTAACAACAGCAATCAAGAGATGCTGCTGCATTTCTTTGAAGAGTATGAAAAAGAAGCTCAAAAACAAATCGAAGCCGGATTGGTACATCCAGCTTATGATTACGTTCTTAAATGCAGTCACACATTCAACTTGTTAGATGCACGAGGAGCAGTTTCGGTAACAGAGAGAGCTGGCTACTTGGCTCGTATTCGTAACATGGCTCGTTCGATTGCAAAAGCATTCGTCAATGAGCGTGAAAAATTGGGATTCCCATTATTGAAAGAAGATATTACAGTGGAGGGAGCTGAATAAGATGAGTCACAATGTATTGCTTGAAATCGGATTAGAAGAAATGCCCGCTAACGTGATCACTCAAAGCCGCATCCAATTAATGGAGCGCGTGGAAAAATTTCTGACAGAAAACCGCTTATCTTTTAGACAAGTTAAATCTTATTCTACACCGCGCCGTTTGGCCGTTTTGATTCACGATGTAGCTGAAAAACAAGAAGACCAAGAAGTAACAGCGAAAGGTCCAGCGAAGAAAATTGCTTTAGACAGCGAAGGAAACTGGTCAAAAGCAGCTCAAGGATTTGTTAGAGGTCAAGGAGTAACACCAGAAGATATTTATTTCAAAGAGTTGAAAGGTGTAGAATACGTTCACGTAGACAAATTCATTCCTGGAAAATCTGCTATGGATATTCTTCCGCAATTGTCTGAAGTAGTAACTTCAATGACTTTCCCGGTAAGTATGCACTGGGCAGATCATTCTTTAAAATACATCCGTCCTATTCATTGGATCGCTGCTATGGCAGATGAGAAAGTGATTCCTTTCAAAGTATTGGATGTAGAAACATCAAATACCAGCCGCGGACATCGTTTCTTAGGTGAGGATGTTGTCTTCGAAACGGCATTGGACTACGAAGCAGCTCTAAGTGAGCAATTTGTGGTAGCTGACAACGAAAAACGTACTGCTTTGATCGTTAGTCAAATCAATGCGTTAGCTGAAAAACACCAATGGACGGTTCCATTAGACGAAGAGTTACTAGAAGAGATCACTAATATCGTAGAATACCCAACGGCTTTCTACGGAACATTTGATGAATCTTACTTAGCTATTCCAAATGAAGTCTTGATGACTTCGATGAAAGATCATCAACGTTATTTCTACGTGATGAATCAAGAAAAAGATATCTTGCCGTACTTTATTTCTGTACGTAATGGGAATGCGAACCACATCGAAAACGTAGCAAAAGGAAATGAAAAAGTATTAGTCGCTCGTTTAGATGATGCTCAATTCTTCTTTGAAGAAGACAAAAAAATGTCTATTGATGCATGTCTAGAAAAATTAAAATCTGTCACGTTCCACGAAAAAATCGGTTCATTGTATGAAAAAATGCAACGTACTGGATTATTCGCTGAAGTGATCGGAAAACAAATCGGGTTGACTGAACAAGAAATGACCGACCTAAAAAGAGCAGCAGAGATTTATAAATTTGATTTGGTAACGAACATGGTAGATGAGTTCCCTGAACTTCAAGGAATCATGGGCGAGAAATATGCCTTATTATTTGGTGAGACACCAGCAGTTGCTCAGGCGATTCGTGAGCATTACCAACCGATCTCTAGTGAAGGTGCATTGCCAACTAGTCATGTAGGAGCTGTTTTGGCTGTTGCGGACAAATTAGACAGTGTGATGAGTTTGTTTGCTGCTGGAGTTGTTCCAACAGGTTCAAACGATCCATTTGGTTTAAGAAGACAAGCTTATGGTATGATTCGTATCGTTGTCGATAAACAATGGTCATTCCCAGTCCGTACGATTTGGGCAAACATTTCTTCTCAATTGAATGAAAGACCTGAATTGGTGCTGAGCGGATACGCTGAGACACAAACTGAAGCATTAAGCTTCATCAAAGGAAGAATCCGTCAATTATTGATGAGTCTTCAATTGAATTATGGGGTAGTAGATGCTGCTTTAGGTTCTACTCAAGACGATATTTTGCAAATCATTGAGATCGCCCAAGTATTAGAAGCTGAAAGCCAATTAGAATCCTTTAAATCAACCATCGAAGCTGTTCAACGAGCAATCAATTTGGCTGAAAAAGCTTCTGATGAAACTTCTATCCAAACTGATAAATTTGAAACAGCTAGTGAAAAGAATTTATACGATGCTGTTCTTTCTGTTAAAGAACAATATGGTGATTTCACTGTAAGAGAACGCTATGCTGCTCTGTCTAACTTGGCGCCTTCGATCCATGAATTCTTTGAAGAAAACATGGTCATGGCAGAAGACGAAACAGTACGGAATAACCGTTTGTCTGTGCTTCGTGAGATCGCACAATTTGCGTTATCTTTTGCTGATTTAGACAAATTAGTGATCAAGTAAGTTGAATTACCTGCTCCATTAGGAAGAGTCATTTCTAGTGGAGTCCTTTTTTAACTGTCGTACTTGAATAAGGAAAAGGAGCTGTTCATATGTCTCATAAAGTGAAAATGAAACGAGTATATGAAGCTGTATCGTCGACAGACGGGTATCGGATTTTGGTAGACCGTATTTGGCCTCGAGGGATAAAAAAAGAAGCAGCAACTGTTGACGAGTGGAACAAAGATATCGCACCTACTACAGAAGCGCGGAAATCTTTCCAGCATGATCCGGATAAGTTTGATTCTTTCAAAGAGAAGTACCTTCAAGAATTAGACGCCAATCCAGAAGCACCGACTTTTATTCAACAACTAAACGACTGTTTAAAAACACAAGATGTGACATTGGTGTATGCTGCAAAAGATGAAGTGTATAATCATGTGGTGATCTTGAAAGAATACATTGAGAAAAAACTATAGCGACTAGGGATCGTTCATTAGGGGGACAACATGTTAAAACGATTTTTTGATTACTATCGACCATATAAAACGCTTTTTACCATCGATTTCATTTCCGCTGTAGTAGTAGCTGTTTTGGAGTTGGCATTTCCGATGGTTGTTAGTCAAGTAACAGATGAACTGCTGCCGACTGCTAATTGGACTTTGATCGTTGCAGCATCTATTGCCATGCTATTGTTGTACTTTGTCACGACCTCACTGCAGTTCGTAGTGACTTACTATGGGCATAAATTGGGGACGAATATTGAGACCGATATGCGTAGAGATTTGTATTCTCATTTGCAGCGCCAATCTTTTCGATATTTTGACAATCGCGAGACAGGCCAGTTGATCACAAGACTGACTTCTGATCTTTTTGAGATCGCAGAAGTCGCTCACCATGGCCCGGAAGATATTTTTATTACAATTTTCACTTTAACAGGTGCATTCTATATGATGCTTCAGATCCATACCGGATTAGCGATCGCGACCATTATCTTGGTTCCGTTTATTGCATTGGCATTAGCGTTTTTCAATAAGCGCATGACGAAAGTCAATACAGATATTTACAACAGCTTAGGGAACTTCAGTGCCGGTATTGAAGCTGCTGTTGGCGGTATCCGTGTGGTTCAAGCCTTTGCAAATGAAGCTCACGAAAGTTCTCTATTTGAAGGACTGAACCAATCGTACCGAAAGTCTAAAATTTTGTTTTTCAAAATGCTGGGCATCAGTCATGCCTACAATTACTTACTGATTCGTTTGATTAGTTTGTTCGCATTGTTCTTTGGCGCGTATTACACGATTCAAGGAGAAATCAGTTACGGAGACTTCATCGGTTTTATTTTATTAGCGAATGTCTTCGTTAGACCGATAGAGAAAGTAAACAATATGATTGAAAGTTATCCTAAAGGTATTGCCGGATTTAAGAGATTTTCTGAAGAATTGGATCTGGAACCGGATATCAAAGATAAACTAGGGGCAGTAGAAGTAAGTGGTCTTACAGGGAGTATTGAATACAAAAATGTGTCCTTTACTTACGAAGGCACAACTCCTGTATTAGATGGAATCAATTTAACGATTCATCCTGGAGAAACTGTTGCTTTTGTCGGACCGAGTGGGGCTGGAAAATCAACGATCTGTAACTTGCTGCCGCGATTTTACGAGATCGACTCAGGTGAAATCACGATTGATGGATACAATATCCAAGACATCTCGTTAGATTCTTTGCGTAATCAAATTGGTGTCGTCCAACAAGATGTGTTTCTATTCCCGGGAACGATTCGGGAAAATGTTCGTTATGGTAATTTAGAGGCTACAGATGGAGAAGTACGTCGAGCCATTCGTCTCGCTCATTTAGAAAGTGTGGTTCAAAATATGCCTGAAGGTCTCGACAGTATTGTTGGTGAAAGAGGCGTAAAACTTTCTGGAGGTCAAAAACAACGACTATCTATAGCACGAATGTTTTTAAAGAATCCGCCGATTTTGATTTTGGATGAAGCTACTTCAGCCTTGGATACAGAAACAGAAAAAGTGATCCAAGAGTCCTTGAATTCGTTAGCAGAAGGACGCACAACATTGATTATTGCCCATCGTTTAGCAACGATCAAACATGCGACTCGTATTGTGGTAGTCAATGAAGATGGGATTGCTGAAGAAGGAAATCATGAAGAGCTGATGGCATTGAATGGTGTCTATCGCAATCTTCACGACGCGCAATTTGCTGCGTAAACTACAAAATATAAAAGGATCCTCCATTGTATTGTGGAGGATCCTTTTTGTATAATGAATATATTAAGTACAAAAAGGATGGATAAGATTATGGATGCTGCTCAAAGAAGAGAATCGATCATTGCAACATTAAGACAAGAAAGTGAACCGTTCAGTGCGTCAAAGATGGCTAAACAATTTGGTGTCAGCAGACAAGTTATTGTAGGGGACGTTTCTTTATTGCGTGCTTCAGGAGTGGATATTATTGCTACACCACGTGGTTATGTATTAGATGCTGCTGTCCGTTCAAAAAATACGCACCGGAAATATACGGGCACCATAGCTTGTCAGCATACTGGCGACCAAACGAAACAGGAATTGTATGCCGTGGTCGACAAAGGCGGAGAATTGTTAGATGTCATTGTAGAACATCCAATTTACGGAGAGTTGGCCGGTCGGTTGAACATTGCTTCCCGAAAAGACGCAGACCGATTTACGAAACGGATGCTAGAAACTGAAACAGGATTGCTTTCGGACTTAACCAACGGAATCCATTTACATACCATTGCGTGTGAAGACAGCGAAACGTTTGAAGAAATTAAAGAAGAGCTGAAGCGATTAAATATTTTATACGTAAGCTGATTTTATGTTGACATTTCTTGGATAACTTATATAATTGTTTTACAAGTGTCAAGACACCTGTAAAACACATGTGAGGATTGTGAACAAATGAAAACAAAAACAAATCAGACGTTAAAACTAGCATTAACAGCTATATTGATCGCTATTGGGATTTTAATTCCGATGATCAGCCCAGTAAAAATCATTCTAGAACCAGCTTCATTTACTTTAGCGAGCCATGTCGCTATATTTATTGCAATGTTTATCTCTCCAGGGGTGGCATTTACTGTGGCTTTAGGAACGACTATGGGATTCTTTTTAGGTGGCTTCCCGATCGTTGTAACATTAAGGGCATTGACGCACGTAATATTTGTAGTTCTTGGTTCTCAACTATTGAAAAAGCGCCCATCTTTATTGAATAATAAAGGGCAATCGCTTCTTTTTTCATTAGGTATCGGTATTGTTCATGCTGTGAGTGAAATCGCAGTAGTTTCATTGTTTTATTTCGGAGGGAACATGACAGAAGGTTATTACGCACAAGGATTTATGTCTTCAGTATTATTGTTGGTGGGATTAGGCACAGTCGTACACAGTATGATCGATTTCACTATTGCTCAAGTCATTTGGTTAGGACTTGAAAAACGAATTAATATCGGTAAAAAAGTAGCTTCTATTCAATAAATAGAGAAAACATAAAGTAGATAAAAAGATCAGTTGATCTACTTTATGTTTTTTATTTATTATTCGCTGATACGATCTACAATTTGTTTTGCTTTAAGTAACGTCAACCCTTTTTCTTCGCGTAAGTATTTTACAGTACCGATCATTCCTAGAGAATCAATCCGACTTTTTGCTAAGTTGATCAAATCTTCATCACTTTCAGTAGAGTATTGCTTTTCAATAATAGCGCGTAAAGAGCTCAATTCCCTTGACTGACTGTAAAGCAGCAGAACTAAACTGATATTTAGCAATATAGAAAAAATAAAGAACCAATTGTATTCCATAAAAATACCTCCAAAAAATAGCGTTCGTTTTGTAATCATCATATTATCATAAAAGATAAGAATAAGCAGCTTAAACAAGGCTAGAGTTTAGAAGACTGATAATTATTTTGACTTTGTAATTTAGCGGCTTACATGCTATAATACATTATGTATTGTTGCGTGTAATAATAAATGAAAAATAATTGAGTCGCACTTATTTGATGAGTGCGACTCTTAGATACTTTTACTGTTTAATTTAGGAGACAACAGTCTTGAATGGATTGAGGTGGAGTATTTGGCAGTAAGGATTCCTGAAGAGACAATTAATGAGATTCGACAAAAAACCAATATTACGGATGTCGTCAGTCAGTATGTGCAGTTGAAAAAACAAGGAAAAAACTTGTTTGGCTTTTGCCCATTCCATGAAGAACGTACACCATCGTTTTCCGTTACAGAAGAAAAACAAATCTATCATTGTTTTAGTTGCGGGCGCGGAGGAAACGTTTATTCTTTTTTAATGGAAGTAGACGGATTGTCATTTCCTGAAGCGGTCATTAAAACAGCTGAGTTGGCTAATTTGCCTATAGATGATGAGTTGATGTCGCAGCAGAACGGTTTTCAAGCAGCAGGCGACTCTAAAAAAGATCAACTGATTCAGATGCATGAAGATAGTGTGGAATTTTATCACCATATCTTAGTCAACACGACTGCTGGTGAAGAAGCGTTACAATATTTACTTGATCGCGGATTGACCATAGAGACGATTGAAACCTTTAAAATCGGTTTTTCACCTAAGGAACGAACGATTTTACTGCAGTATTTGCAGGGTAAGAAATATACAGAGCAGCAATTGGAAGAATCCGGACTCTTTATTACCAGAGAAAATGGAGAAAAAATGGACCGGTTTTCCAATCGGATTTTATTCCCGGTAGAAAACCAGCAAGGAAAAGTCGTTGCTTTATCTGGCCGCTTATTCAAAGCGACTGAAAACCCACATTTTAATGAACCTAAATACCTGAATAGTCCAGAAACGTATTTGTTCAATAAGCGTAAAGTGCTGTTCAACTATAAGCGGGCGCGTTCAACGATTCGAAAAGAAAAAGAAGCTATTCTATTTGAAGGATTCATGGATGTCATTTCGGCTTATCAAGCCGGTGTGACAAATGCCTTGGCTACCATGGGAACCAGCTTAACAAATGAACAGATCCATATGCTGGATCGTATCACAGATAAAATTGTAGTAGCTTATGATGGAGATAATGCCGGCATTGAAGCAACTAAAAGGGCTACGGACCTTTTGACGGAAGAAACTCATTTTGATGTAGAAGTAGTCAGTTTTCCAGAAGGTCTGGATCCTGATGACTATATCAAGCAAAAGTCTCCAGAATCATTTGTTGAATTTGTCCGTCATGGACGAGATACGTTATTCAACTTCAAGATGCGCTATTATCGGAAATCGCTCAATTTAAACAATGAGAGCGAACGGTTGGGGTATATTGAAAAAATTCTCAATGAGATGCTGACAATTCCTTCAGCAGTAGAACGAGAAGTGTATCTGAAGCAGTTGTCTGAAGAGTTCGATCTGACTCTCGAGACACTGAAAGAGCAGTTCCAACAGACGTTCTATGCGTACCAAAGCAAGAAAAACAAAGGGAAACAAGCAGAACAGCAAGAGCCTCCTAGAAGAGTGGTCGCTCCTCAAGTTCAACAGCAAAGACGAACGATTGGGCCGATTGAACGGGCAGAAAGGTTATTGCTGAATCGCCTGTTCCATTTTGAAGCTGCTTGGGTACAGCTGAAAAGCATCGATGAACACTTTCACTTTATTCACGATGAGTACCAAATGCTGTATGTGCTGTTTGAGAGTTTTAAAGAGCAGACAGACAATCAAGGAACCGTAGAAGCTTTTATGGATTTCGTAAAGGAACCTGAATTAAGAAACCATATTGCGGAACTTGAATTGATGTTTGTGAGTGAAGAGATGTCTAACCAGGAAATTATCGACTGTGTAGATGTTATTTCTAGAAAATCCACTTTAGAAAATCAGCTCAAAGAAAAGCAGCAGCAAATAAAAGAAGCTTCCAGACAAGGTAACCGAGATCAGTTGCGTATCCTAATGAAGGAAGTCGTGGATCTATCTCGCTTATTGAAAAACAAGTGAGATATGGTAAGATCATAATTAATGGATTTAAGTATTTTTTAAATCATTCAGTTGGAAAAGGGGAGGCATTTTTTGATGGCAGAAAAACAAACTGCAAATAAAGAAACGTATGAACAAGCGGTAAAAAGAGTTATCAGCGGGTACAAGGCAAAAGGGATTATCAAGTACAATGAATTAGCTGATCAAATTGCAACGCCTTTCAGTTTAGACGCTACAGATATGGATAATTTAATCCAACGCGTTGAAGATGCTGGAATTGGTGTTGTTGGAGAAGATGGAAATCCTACTGAACGACAACTGAAAAAAGAAGAAGAGGAAGAAAAACCAGAAGATCTGACAGCTCCTCCAGGCGTTAAGATCAATGATCCTGTTCGCATGTATTTAAAAGAAATCGGTCGTGTAGATCTATTATCTGCCGGCGAAGAAGTTTCTTTAGCTAAACGAATCGAAGAAGGAGATCCTGAAGCCAAACAAAGTTTGGCTGAAGCCAACTTGCGTTTAGTAGTAAGTATTGCAAAACGTTATGTAGGACGTGGAATGCAATTCTTAGACTTGATTCAAGAAGGTAATATGGGATTGATGAAAGCCGTTGAAAAATTCGACTATACAAAAGGGTTTAAATTCTCTACGTATGCAACTTGGTGGATCAGACAAGCGATCACTCGCGCGATCGCTGACCAAGCGAGAACGATCCGTATTCCGGTTCATATGGTTGAAACCATCAACAAATTAGTACGTATCCAACGTCAATTATTACAAGATTTGGGAAGAGATCCTACACCAGAAGAAATCGGTGCTGAAATGGACTTGCCAACTGAAAAAGTACGTGAAATCTTAAAAATCTCTCAAGAGCCTGTTTCATTAGAAACGCCTATTGGTGAAGAAGATGATTCTCATTTAGGAGACTTCATCGAAGACCACGACGCAACTAGTCCTGAAGATAATGCTTCTTACGAATTGTTGAAAGAACAATTAGAGGATGTATTGGATACTTTAACAGACCGTGAAGAAAACGTATTGCGTTTACGTTTTGGTTTAGATGATGGCCGTACAAGAACACTTGAAGAAGTAGGTAAAGTCTTCGGTGTTACTCGTGAGCGTATCCGTCAAATCGAAGCAAAAGCTCTACGCAAATTGCGCCACCCAAGCAGATCTAAACAATTGAAAGATTTCTTGGAATAAAAGATAAATTATAAAGACACTTGCCACTTGGTGAGTGTCTTTTTTTGTGTTGAAAAATAAATTCCTTCCGGAATCAGGGATGCTGGGTAAAAGCCATGGGAACGCCTGGAGCCAAAAAACGTCTCCAGACTTGCAAGCTTTCAAAGTCAGCGTAAGGGCTGAAGTGCAAACGCTGGCTAATTCACATTGCATCCTTTACATGGCTACCAGCACACCTGATTCCTACAGGAATTTCTAGTTTTGAGGAATAGAGGAGGTTGGAGTGGGTATTCACTGTAAAAATTAAAAAAATTGACTTTACGTGACATTTGATTGATTTTTTAAACCAAAAAGGAATGCAAATTCGATTTGCGTTCCTTATATAAGGTAAAACTACCATTAAGGTAACAAAAGTTGATTTCGCGTTACCTATTTGTGCGCATAATTAGCACAAAGGTAACGCAAAAAATTATTGAAGTGTCAAAAGGTTGTGCTAAGTAAAGTTAGATGCCTTAGTATGGTGAAATTATAAAGAGCATGCATTTTTTGATTCATTAACTGATTTGATAAAGCATGTGATTTATTTAGATTCGTAGTGTAGAATGATATTATAATGAGATGTTACTGAGTTTTTTTATTTATTTTTTTAATTTTTTATGTTTTTCAGAAGTATGATTGATGGTATTAATAATACTTCTCTTTCTTAGCTATAAAATAAAATACTACAGTAGTCAATTTAATTAGTGGACAGCACTTCGTGGAAGGGAGTCTTTTATGATCTTAAATACACATGTAAATGGAGAAGGAGAACCGTTGATTTTGTTCCATTCATTTGGAAATACGAGGGATTCTATGTATGAGGAAGTCATGGAGTTTTTTTAGACAAAGGTTACAAAGTTCTGCGACCTGATTTAAGGGGGCATGGAAGATCTGTGGGAGAGATAAAGAATTATTTTAGTTATGCAGCAGGTGATGTGAAAGATACGTTGGATTCTTCCGGAATTGAAAAGTGTCATATCGCAGGTGTCTCCTATGGACGGGTTGTAGCTCTATTGTTTGCACAAAAATATCCTGAATATGTTAAATCTTTATCTGTAGCTGGAGTTTTTCCGATGAAATCTGAAGATTGGGGCAAAATTGAGAAAGAAGAAGCTAGGTGGTTTAAAGTTCTTCAGTCCAATAGCGAAATGGCTTCAGTTTTAAATGAGATGCGTGGCAACAGACATTGGAAAAAATTGTTTCAAGCCGCCATTGACGATGAACTTCCTTACCCCTTTAAACATAAGTGTACCCATGATTTGTATTAGTGGGGTATCTTCACAACATGAAATAGCTAATGCTGTAAATTTCAAAAATATAAATCCTGATATTCACATTGCTATTATTCCTTTTGCAGGGCATATCGTTTCTGGGGTACAGCCTTTACTATACTCTCATATACTACATGAGTTTATCTGTCGAGTAAGTAGTAACGAAGCCGTCATGTTATAAGTATTTTATTAAAAAACGTTTTTAGCCTAATATAGTTTAAGGTCACTTAACGAAACATGATTACCAAATAAAATGAGATAGGGGTAAGGCTATGCGGAAATTTAAAGATTTAGAATTTGAAGATCAACTACGGTTTTATCGATGGTTTTTCCAAAATCCTATGTTTGTTATTCTAGTATTCTTAATCGTATATGAAATAAATTATGTTGTTATATGTTATTTGTTTACAACAACCATCATTGGAGATTTAATCTTTTTTGGAATCCTAGATGACCAAAAAGGTTACAGTTATGTTGACTTGATACTAGATGCGTGCTGCTTATTTATAGCAACTTTTTTCGCAACTTCCTTGGCAGCTCCACCTCTGATTTCTTTCATTAGTCATATTAACCTTTTACCGGCTACCAATATATTGATCAATTATACAGCCACTGTAATATCGATTCTAGTTTTGTTTTTGCTTTGGTATAGTACGATTCGCATTCAACGGGTAATCAATCCGAATATTGGTACTTGGAAATGGAAACGTTCAGGACTTTTTAATTCAACAAGAAGACTTACGGTGAGATGAAATTCAAACAATATTGATTATGAAGTATTGCTCTAGGATAGAATAGAATGACTAGAGAAAAATAAAAAAATACCACAGAAAAAAACAGAATCGGAAATTTTGATGAGAGCAATGCATTTCGGCTGAATAAGCGTGACTATTGCCACTGCTATTGTAGGTGTTTTTAGACTTATTAATAACGAATCAATTGCTGACTTACTGGTCATTATTGCATTAATCGCATTAGGAATATTGCTAGCGACATTGGTAAGTGAATATAAAGTATATTAATAAAATTCTTGAATACATTCAAGCCAAATAGAAACTTGAAAAGAAAGGAGTGTGTGGAACTGTATGGAAAACATCCTTCTTTATCCAGTTCAAGAGAGCAAAGATTTATTGAAGATGATGGAAATCCAAAAAGAAGCATTCAAACGATTATACTTAAAATACAGAGACACAGAAACATCGCCTTATAAAGAAACCTTGCAGGATATCGAAAGAAAATTTGCTATGGCGAATAGTCGGTACTATCTTATTCAAGTAAATTTCATTAATGTAGGATTTATTAGGATTATTACGGATACGAATAAGTCAGTAGCTCGAATTTCTCCAATAGCTATATTGCCTCAGTTTGAAAATAACGGGTACGGAAAACGAGCAATATGTGAAATTGAAAATAGATTCCCGACCATAAAAGAATGGAATGTTGATATTGTAAAACAAGAAACAAAGTTAATTAATTTTTATTTAGATTTAGGCTATGTATACTTAGATAAAGAAGATATCATTCATGAAGGTATGTACATTTCTTGTTTTAAAAAAACATTCAATAGTAATTTGAGTCATTTTTTATTAGGTATCTTTAAAAATTTAGGTGGAGGAGGAACTTTAGTGAAAAAGCCTAATTACAATAACAGCATTGAGAATAATAAAAGAAACGAATTTAAAGCGAATATAAAGAAACATTTCAAAGCTAAATTAGAACAAATGCTTAAGGAAAACTTGAGAGTTGTGCCTAAAGTAGCCATAATATTTTCTAGTGCAAATATAATAGGTCAATACCTCGTTAATCGGGAAATCGATCTCAAATCAGTTTTGCTTTCAGCAGCCATGTTTGCTGTTTTGGCTTTATTAGGATTTTTTTCTAAAAGCTCCAAAAAAGAAAAAACAAAAATTGAACAGTAGTTTTATACTACTGTATCCTATCAAACAGGGGTGAGACTATGTCAGTAACAATCAAACGTAAGACTGGTTTGTCAGGCTTAGCATCAAAAATGTCTATTAAGGTTAATGGAGAAAAGGTCACGAAAATTGCTAATGAAGAAGTGGTGGATATTGACATCGATGCTGAAAGCACATTACTGAGAGTGACCCAATTCGGGACTCGAAGCAACCAAATCGAAGTAAAAGATGGAGACGTTGTTGAAATCAACACAACAAAAATCTATTACATCATATTCTTATTTCCTTTTATTTCTCTCATCGTAAGCAATTCTCTCCAAGATCAACCTTATACGCTAAACACTTTTTTAATGCTATTCCTAGGCATGTTGCTTATTTTATTCTTATTTGAAGGTTATCATTTGAAAAAAATAGATAATAAATCGAGTGAGAAAATTATACCTCAATCATAACTATCTTGTACATATGAAAAAAACGATACTGCAAATAAACCAACAGCATCATTCTGTTGGTTTATTTGCATTTCTGCATTTACTCAGTCATTGATTCTGCTAAAGAATAAAGATCGTCATGAGTATTGTTTGAGAAGACTTTGAAGTATTCTATTCCATTGGAATCTTGAATGATTGTATCACTTAATTTTGTGTACTCTTGACTATAACCATAAGCAGAAACAATATAAGTATCTCCGTTTACTTCAATAGTGACATCTTCATAAGTAGCAATACCTTCTACTAAACCCATTTCCAACCAACGTCCATGTATTTCACTTATTTCTTCATCTTCCATGTCTAAGGTAATATTAGCCTCATAATTCCGGTTGTTCCAAAGAACCAGGCTTTTTTCGTCAAATGACAGAATAGATTGTTGTAATTCGTCGAGTGGAGTGTAATTCATCTCCCACGTAGAATTCAATAGGTCATTTGGCTTCAAGCCTTCTTGATTTATATGTGCATTCAATTGGCTATGCTGGTACTGTTTGATGCCATAAATAATACTTGTACTGGTTACGATTAGAAGAAACACAGCTAAAATGATGCTGGTGATTTTTCTTCGTTCACTTTTCTTTACTTTTTCGGAAATATCTTTGATCACTTGCGAATCCTCCTTTAACAAATCGTCGAGAGGAGTGGCAAACAATTCACTGATTGTCACTAGAGTCTCTATATCAGGATAAGTTCTGCCGACTTCCCAACTAGAAATCGTTTGCCTTGAAACAAACAAAAGGTCTGCTAATTCCATTTGAGTTAAGTTAGCTTCTTGTCTTTTTTGTTTCAATCTTTTTCCGATGTCCAATTCTATTCCTCCTTTTTTCAAGTGTACTTTACTGTTGTTTTTCCGGCTAGCAACAAGTTGAAGATTGATTAAAAATGTTTGGTTTAGTCATGCTACACTTTGTAGCGCCTATAAATCAAAACTTTTCGAAGCTTTGGAATAACTATTATTTTAAACGAAATCAGGAATATCTAATTTTAAAAAATCTATCTAAATTATATCATAGAATATTAATACTGCTTTAATGCTATAACAATTTAGGAAATATATTTTATACTGCTAAACTTTCAAAATAAATTGTATAAAAAAAACAGAAAGATTGATGTAACAAAGATCCTATTGAAATTAAATTGAAAAATCCATGTTCATTATTAATAGACAACCCCGAAAATGACGTTGACATTTTCAGAAAACAACTACATAATCAATAAGAACTAATTCAGCGTTTTAATACAGTCCTGTGAGGCTGACAAGGAAGAATTATGCAAACGGATATTCTACACTTTTGTACATAAAAGCGGAGGGTCCTTTGTCATATTCATGACAAAGGGCTCTTTTTTTTGGACATAAATCCTGAATAGTCAATCAAAGGAGGAGTTATTATGCAACGAATCATCATTGACACCGATACCGCTGGAGATGACGTAAACGCCCTATTGACAGCTCTTCATTACTTCAAAGTTGAAGGGGTCACTATTGCTGGAGGAAATGTAGCATTTGACCAAGAAGTAGAAAATGCTCTTTACACCATTCAAGTGGCAAATCCTGGGTATAGAGTACCGGTCTATAAAGGTCACAACAGTCCAATGCTGTCATTTGCGCAACAAGAGCATAAAACTGTTGAAAATATTCATGGCAATTACGGGATGGGCGATGCGGAATTTGAAAAGGCAGAACAGAGACCTGAAGAACAGCATGCTGTTGATTTTATCATTGAGACAGTAAAAGCCAATCCAGGTGAAATTACTTTGTTGGCTATTGCACCATTGACAAATATTGCTATGGCTTTGAAAAAAGACCCCACAATAGCAGCAGATATTCCACACCTGTATGTTATGGGCGGCACTAACAATTCCCTAGGGAACATCACGCCTTCTGCGGAGTATAATTTTTACGTTGATCCTGAAGCCGCACGAATCGTTCTGCATGCTGGTATCCCAATCACCATGATTAGCTGGGATATATGTACCAAGTATTCGGTGATGTATGAGGATGATTTAAACGAAATCGAAGCTTTAAACACAAAAGGTTCTCGATTCTTTATGGAAATCAACAATTTCGTGCGCAGAGCCAATAAAGCGACACACAACATTGACGGGTCGACTCATCCGGATGCTATATTAGTTGCGGTAGCAGCCAATGAAGCTCTAATGACTCAATCTAATCATTACTATGTCGATATTGAAACGGCCGGGGAATTAACTCGAGGCTACAGTTTAGTCGATACCAATAACGTGACAGGCAATGCGCCTAATGTGCGAGTATGCGAGGCAGTCGATCGTGCAGGATTTAAAGTCGCTTTAATCGAAGTTTTAAGTGCATTAGTGTAAAAAAAGTGAAACAAACCAAAAACCTCTTTGATTGGTTTTAAAAAATGATTTAACAATATTCGTTGGAGCAAGAAAGGTTGATAAAAAGTGTCAGTAATAAATGTATTATGGGGTATTTTGGGAGTTATCACAGTATTAGGATTAGGATTTATTTTAAGTGTAGACCGGAGAAACATTCAAATCCGGACAGTTCTTGGTGCTTTAGCGATTCAATTTGTCTTTGCTTTTATCACCTTAAAATCTGAAGCAGGAAGAGCTGCTTTGCTTTGGGTCAGTGAAGCTTTAGGTGGAGTAGTTGGCTATGCCAATGAAGGAATAAAATTTTTGTTCGGTCCATTAGTAGGTGGGGGAGCAGTCTTTGCTCTTGAAGTATTGACCATCATCATTTTCTTTTCAGCACTAATTTCTATTTTTTATTATTATGGTATCATGCAAAAAATTATTGATATTTTAGGCGGATCTCTATCTAAGTTTTTAAAAACTACTAAAGTAGAGTCCTTATCTGCTGCAGCAAATATTTTCTTAGGGCAGACAGAAGCACCACTTGTGGTAAAACCTTACTTAAGTTCTATCACCGAATCAGAACTTTTTGCGATCATGGTCGGAGGGTTCGGTTCTGTTTCTGGGACAGTTCTAGTCGGTTATTCTCTTTTGGGAATCCCATTGGAATACTTATTGGCAGCTAGTTTTATGTCTGCTCCATCAGCACTATTGCTGTCTAAAATAGTTTATCCACTTTCAAAAGAAACTTTAGTGCAAATGGAACAAAATGAATTAGATGTTGATTTTGAAGAAGATCCTGAAGAAAAAGCTACGAATGTGATTGATGCCGCAGCTTCAGGAGCCATCACTGGTTTGAATATGGCTGTTCAAATTGCTGCAATTCTATTAGCTTTTGTTTCTCTTATTGCTTTACTGAACGGTATGCTTACAGGTGTTGGAAATTGGTTCGGAATCGATAACCTGACAATGGAAAGTATTTTAGGAATTGTCCTTTCGCCATTAGCCTTTCTAATTGGTGTACCTTGGGAAGAAGCCACTACAGCAGCCCAGTTCATTGGTCAAAAAGTGGTCGTGAATGAATTTGTAGCTTTCAGCGGTGTAGGTCAAATTATGGATACTATTTCAGAAAAAACATTGATGATCTTAAGCTTTGGGTTGGCTGGATTTGCAAATATCGGAGCCATTGCTTCTCAAATCGGAGGACTAGGAGCACTAGCACCGAATAGAAGAAAGGATATCTCTCGTTTAGGTGTACGTGCGATGATCACTGGTACCTTGGTATCATTATTGAATGCTGCAATAGCTGGAATGTTCATTTAATTTATAGCAAAGCCAAATCTATTTATACAATAGGTTTGGCTTTTTTTGTATGGTAAAATTAATCATAGCTTAGTAATTAAGTACATATTATATTAAGATGAATTAATTCAAACTTAATTTCATAGAAAAAGGAGTGGCAAGGAAAAAATGTTTCGCATATTTACAAAAAAACAGAGAGTTACTTTTTTGGCAACGTCCGTCATTGTCAGCTTGTTTAGTTTAGTATGGTTTAGCATTCAAACAAGTGCGGTAAGTATGTTGCTGTTGATTATAGCTATCATCAGTTTGATCAGCCAACTTATACTGATAAAAAAAGGACATTACAAAACTTAAGATAAGGAAGAGGTCTAGTATGTGGTACAAAGAAATATTTGAGCAGTTAGAAGCGCTAAGAAATCCGGTTCGCGCAGCGCAAATGGAATCTTATATGCGGAATCAATTTCCTTTTCTAGGGATACCGGCTGCTCCTCGAAAAGCTGTTTATCAACAAGCGTTTCGAAACGCTCTAAAAGAAAAGAGGATTGATTTTGATTTTGTAGAAACTTGTTTTTCTAAACCAGAAAGAGAATTCCATTACGCTGGCGTCGACTATCTTTTAACCATTCAATCGCTTCTTACACCTCAGCACTTGCCGAAAATCAAAGAATACATTCAGACGAAATCTTGGTGGGACACAGTAGATGGGCTTGATGGGGTAGTAGGTTATTTGGTACTACGCTATCCTATGTTGATAGACACAATGATTGAATGGAGTTTAGAAGACAACATTTGGATGCGGAGAGTCGCCATTGATCACCAGTTATTGTTCAAAGAGAAAACAGACACAGATTTATTAGCTACAATCATCAAAAACAACTTGAATGATACTGAGTTCTTTATCAATAAAGCTATTGGATGGAGTCTACGGGATTACAGCAAAACGGATCCTGAATGGGTGACGCATTTTATTCAAGAAAATCGGGCGTCTATGTCTACATTGAGCATTCGGGAAGGTAGTAAGTATCTATAGTAATCCTGGAACTATTTTTCTCATAAAACAGGAAGCGGTTGAATTACTATAGGATAAAAAGGAGTGAACTCATTAGTGGAAATTAGAAATTATATACACAGTGATGAAAAAGAATGGGTTTATACAAAAGCTCTAAGTTATTTGTTTTCGCCTTTTTTTGATGATATTAGCAAAACAAAAGACACGTTTGACAATGAGTTGTACCAATCAAGTATAGAGTTAGTGGCGATAGAAGATAATCACGTCTTTTAGAGTAAAGAATTAACGTTTTTTAAGATTTGTTGCACTTATGTGAAAAATCGGTACAATAGAAATTAAAAAAATCCTTGGTATATACTTTTGTATTTTAATGCTTGAATAAACTATTAGATAGAGATAGTTAAAGTAAAAGTATAATTAAACTGAAATAACTGTTAATTCTTACAGAGGGATATATCTGGTACAATACAAAGAAGCTTCAATATACAAGAACTGTCTTTAGTAAAGAAAGAAGTACAGTATTCATTATAAATGGCTTGTCAATTTAATCTCCAAATAATGTTATCACAAAAATAAATAGATTATTATAAAAACTAAAGAAAAAAAAACCTTGATTTAACAAGGTTCTAGACACATAACTTTATATCATTTCATGTATAAAAAAATTAATGATAAACTCATCTAAACAACTATTAAATTATAATGAAATAGTTAATACGTTTAAATTCAGAAAGATTTTAATTTACATAGTTGTATTACGATTTACTAAAGATTATATAGAGAGGATAATTTTATAATGAATAAATTTAATAATACTGAATATAAAATTTTAGTTACGGATTTGATTGGTGATATATTTTATGTTGAAACTTCTTTTAGAGGTAAAATTTCTTTCATCAGACAGTATGCAGAAGTAATTATGCGAAAATTATTAGATTTGGATCAACAAAAAAGAGTAACTTTAGGACAAAACGATATTAAAATTAAACTAAGTACGTTGAATAACCATCATTTTATCGAAAATGCATCAAAAGTTATCAATAAACATGGAAGTAATTCCACTCATACTCAATTTATAGATGACGTATCAAGAGATGATTTTGATACTATGGTGGATAAGCTATTTGATATGTTAGCTTTTTTACTTATAAATTATTTTGAAAAACATGAATTTGGTTCAAAAAATGAAGTAATGTCTTCATTTTCCTTACTTCCTCCAATAATTAGATATAAAGTTTTAATTTTTTTATATGAAAAGTATCCTAATAATATTTCGATTATAGACAAATTAGTTTTAGT
This sequence comes from Desemzia sp. AGC72, assembly GCF_057334175.1. Taxonomy (NCBI): domain Bacteria; kingdom Bacillati; phylum Bacillota; class Bacilli; order Lactobacillales; family Carnobacteriaceae; genus Desemzia; species Desemzia sp. AGC72. The sequence continues at coordinate 426,771 of NZ_JBHFIG010000021.1, read as the reverse complement.
AATCATAAAAGCATATAACGTTGATGAAGCAATTAGATGGGTTGAAGAAAAAAAAGATATACTAATAAAAATGGAACTTAAATCAGAAAAAGAGTTTAATGAAATGGCAGAAAAACGAGGTATAGAATGGGCTATATTATTACAAAGCATTGGACATTCTAATATGTACGACTTATGCAAAGATAAAATTTCTAAAGTAGGTAATGCTATTGCCTTGAACGGTACTCTATATTCTGACTTTGAGAGTGCCCTGTCATACTATCAAAAAAATGGAATATTATTGAGCAATGAACCAGAACTAGAAGAATTTAATGATATTATGAATTTTTTGTACCTTGGAAGAAAAGAAAAATTAAAAGAATTATCTACTGAAAAAAAACCGTATGTTGTTACTGACTTTATTTTTTAAATTGATTTAGCGCTTTAATTACTACTTAAATAAAACTTTAAAAAGCATTCTTTATCAAATTAAACATAACACAAATTAAGAAACTATCCGCCGGATAACTAAATAATACAGAGGAGGTATATGTCATGAGTGAAAATATAGAAAAACAAGATAGTATAGAGCAAAAAAGTTTGAGTTTTGTAAAGAATAATTTACATAAAGAAGCTTGTTTTGGCTTATCAGATCAGCAATTTATCCAACTAAAAAGATGGCTAGAGAGTGCCCGATTGAACACATATAGCACTAAATTTCCAGACATTTTATTTGATAACGGATTTATAGAGCACTTTGGAGTTACTTCTTCTTCTGAGAATAAAAAGGGAGCTCAGCAAATACGAGAATCAAACATTTTTAAAAAAAATAGCGAGGTCAATTTTTTAAAAAACTTAGACAATAATGAACAAGACGAATTAGTAAGTAACTCTTATTGTCGGCCGTTTGAACAACACTCCTATATAAATATCAAAAATTCGATACAAAAAAACTGGTTAAAGCATATAGAAAGTTACGATAAAAGTATGGATTCATTTGAACACCGTATTTTTTTACTTCAATATTTAGATGCTAATATTGAGACAGCAATAACAAAAAAAATGAGTGTTCAAAAATATTCGATTCATATAGGATAAGTGCAGATAAAAGTTTACTAGAGTGGATTTATAAATTCAAAGAAAAGATAGACTATTTAATCCTAATCAACCCAATATCTTTCTCTTTAGAAGTCATTAAAATAAAAAACATTCCAGAACTTCTTGATAAAGAAATAGAAGGTATATATGCACCTACCATCGGCTTTGAATCTCACAAATTTCACGGTGTAAAATTCCCTTTCTAGTCTATATAGACTAGAAAGGAATACTCTTTATTTAGATAGTGAAATTTAAAAATCAAATTAATTATAAAAATAGAACCTTGATTAAACAAGATTCTTAATACATATTTTTAAGCAATTTCGTGTATTCAAAACAAATTAACGTACTCATTTGAGTGCGTGTCGGAAATTTAAAAGATACGTATTCACGTCGATTAAATATCTAGCATCGGGGGGGTTACTCGGTTGATAATGACGCAAAAGAAATTATTATTTGGTCAGCTTGGACGTACTACGAAAGATAGCAACACACTTTTTTTAAAGTATGTTGCTATCTTTTTATGTCTAAAATGATGAGACAAGAAACTCTTAGCAAAAAAGGGTCCTACATACATGATTTTAGATAGAATCGTGTATGGAAAAAATCAGCAAACCTAATTTAGATTTGCTGATTTTTTATTCTATTCTATTCTAAAAAAGAAAAATTAAAGTAGAAAGGAAATTCATTCTGTAACTAGCCTATGAGTTGTAGATTTCTCTATTTAAGTTTACGATGTCTGAGTGAGTAAAGTCAGGTGAAAAGTTTTCCATTGCTTTATCTCTTAACAAAGGTGCTTTTTCTTTATTTGCTTTTTTTAAGGCGTCTATTAACTCATCTTTTGTTAATTCTGTGCAGTAAGCAGAGTTCCCAGGTTGTTGTCTCCATGACTCACTTAAAGAGCCACTATCTACTGAATCAAAACCTAAATCATTTACTAATCCCATGACTAGTTGTTTTTGTGATAGGTCATCACCAGAAACCGTCATTGCGATACGGCCATTAGTACCTTCTGGGGTTCCTTTATTTTCCAAAGTATAAGCTAATTGATTGTTGATAGCTTTAATGACAGGTCTACCTAACATTTTTGAAACCCAAATACTTTCAACCATTCCATTTTCGACTTCTTCAATTTTACTATCTCTAAATGGATAGTAATTTGACGTGTCTACAACAATTACGTTTTTAGCAACTTGATCGATAATGCTCCGAATGCTCGGCATTACATGAGAAGGGAGAGAAATAATAAGAATATCAATATTTTTTATCACATCTTCTACAATCACGGTCGTTCCTGCAATTTCTTTTCCTGCCATATTCTCTAATCCAAGAGTATCTGAAATTTTAACATCATGACCTTTATTTACTAATTTTTTAGCAATAGTTGCACCTATTGGTCCTGCACCGATTATTCCAATTTTCATTGTGTTCCTCCTAAAATTAATTTTCTTCGCTTATGATCTAATAACAACTATAAAATAGTTCCATTACTTAATCATAAAATTAGCTACACCTTTTTTAGTGTAAATTAATGTTATGAAGAGGTAGTTGCTTATTTTAATCACAAATACTATACTAGACGCATTACTCTAAAAATAGAAGTAGGCAATAAAAAAAGATGTAGTACATTTTTTTGTACTAAAGAGCAGAAATGGGATGTAAGTATGGCTAGAATATGTAAGGACGGATTTGAAAAAGAATTTATTAATGAGCATAGAGATGTTTATGGCATTGCGTATACTCAAAATATCCTTTCTGGACGTTGGAAATATATTATTCTTTGGTTTTTAAAAACTAAAGAAAGACGTTACAGTGAAATCAAAGCTTTTCTATGGGATATATCACAAGGATCGCTTACAAAACAATTGCGTGAATTAGAAGCAGATGGATTAATTAAACGGGAAGTTTTCCCTGAAGTACCTCCACGTGTGGAATATTCATTAACCACAAAAGGACGTGAATTTATTCCAGTAATTGATATTATGGAAAATTTTGGTAAAAAGTACGGTGAGAAATCTCAGTAAAGTAATAGATAGCAGTTATAAAGTTAATGAGAAATGGGGCTAAACAAATGATCAAAATAATTGACAATCAGAAGCTTGAATTACATTATAAAGAGGGATTCGGATCATGGACCTATCACCTTAGACTTCCAGGAACGGCTGACATTAAAGGGAAATGGGGACATTTAAAAGTATCTGGTACAATTGACAATTTTGAAGTCAAAAACATTTATTTGGCTCCAAGGAAAGATGAAGATAAGATTATTTCAATCAATAAGGAAATTAGAGATGCAATTGGGAAAAACGGTGGAGATATAGTAACGGTAACTTTATATTTACATGATTGAATTTATTCATTAAATTCAATCTCTTTTTTTTTAGATATGACTTTTGCGTAAATATGAGCAATCTAACATATGAAATTACATAGATTCATGTATAGAAGAACAGCCTGCTAATAAAAAGAACAGAGAAAATAGTAACGTGATTTTTTTCATGTGAGAGCCTCCGCATCTAGTTTTTGTAAATAAAGATGAATTATAACAAACACTATATTAATTAATAAATCGTTTTTATTTTAAAGTTTTACTAGATAAAAAGTCTGTATCTATCCCCATTGACGCTTTATTATAGTCAACAATACTTGTTTCTTTTCTGGCAGACATTGAGTGGTTAGTGCCATTGACTTCTTTTACAAATTCATCTTCTACAAGCGAGTAGACAAGTATATTTTCTTCATTGACCTTCAGCAGCACCTTTTTACTTGTATAATCTGTCCTCTTTTTTGTATCAATTGCTTTCTTCAAGGAAGAGAGAGAGCTATCATCTGTGTTACCAGAGGATAGTTTTTTCAATTCTATTTCAATTTCTTCTATTTCTTCATCCATTACAGAATTACGGTAATCTTCAGTATAAGTAAGTTCATATACAGTGTGATCCTCTTCAGTATAAGTTTCTATAGATTCAATATCACTCACTAAAAAATCTTCATTTATCAAATCTTCTAAGTAGAGAGGATGGAGAGCACTTTCTTCAGCTACAACATGCCACTCAGGTACTGTCTGTTCTTCAATGTATTCATTTTTTTCATTCACTACGCCAAATCGTTGATACATTTTTCCTTTTGTTTGAATTTCTTCCAAAAGAGTTTGAACGTTACTGCCTAATTGACCTAATTTGGATTTTGTAGACCAGATATCTTCATTTTCTAGCTGAATAAAAGTTCCTTCACCTTGTAACGTAGTGAGCTCCTGTTCTAAATCATTTGAAAAGGTAAATACATACTCTCCATTTTCAAGTTCAGCAGTTTTTTGGCTGGCATTTTCAATAACCGATAAAGCATCTTCTTTCTCTTTAGTAGCTGATGGTGCAGTACAACCGGTCAAAAGCAGAATAGTCAGAACCGAAACTGTTTTTAATGCCGTTACAACCTTCATATTTATCCCTCCAAGGATGATGATATCTACTGTTATTTATTTTGATTAACAAGTGAATTGTATCATCCTTTTTAAGAAAGCGCTTTAAAATTTATGAGAATTTTTATTTTTATGTAACTAAGTAAGCTATAAATGCAGGATACAGAAATTAGATTGAATCATCATAGACTACTCCTGTAAACTAAATTTAAATAATCAGAAAGGAGAACTTACATGAAAATAATTTTAAAAGAAGACAAAAGTTTAACAGAGTCTATTATTGATATTACTTACAATATTTTCGATCAAAGAATAAAAAGGGTAGTGGAGTTAGTAAAAACAAATGGGGTTCAACTGAAGGGAGAAAAAGAGGGCAGTATACACTTGATGCCTAGTTCAGACATTTACCATATTGAAAGCGTCGATAATGTCTCGTTTCTGTATTCCGAACTAGATATTTTTGAAAGCCGAGAAAAATTATACTCTTTAAACAATCAGCTAAAGAATACCTCATTTACCCAAATCAACAAGAGTACTATTTTAAATATGGATTATTTAAAGAGTGTAAGTTCGTTATCTAATTATCGGTTAGAAGCCCAACTGGATAACGGTGAAAAAATAATTATCAGTCGACATTATATGAAGAATGTAAAACAATATTTAGAAATCCAATGAAGGGTGGGTTAGCCATGAAACAATTTTTTTCCGCAAATTTAAACAACATGACCTTTATTTTCTCATTTATTATCTTAATGAATGCCATACTTGGTAATTTAGGAGACTTTAATAAGCTAATCTTGTATTTAGCAGCTGTCACTTTAATTCTCACTATTCTTTCGTACGGCATCTCCTATATTGATTTTCATTTAGAATGGACCTATCATATTGTTCAATTGAGTTTTCTATTTAGTGCATTTCTACTAATGGGATATATAACGAAACTAATATCATTTTCTCTCGAGAATATCTTAGTGAATGGTATTGTATTCTCAATCGTATACTTTTTAACTGTCAGACTAAGAAAACAGCAGCTCAATCAATTGTCGGATGCCATAAATGAACAATTAGGAGATAGAAAGTAATTATTTCAATAGATGACTAGTTGCTTACTATAGAAAAATAGTAGGCAATTAGTTATTTTATTATTAATATTTTTTGATTTAAATATATTTTAGAGGAGAAAATCAAGAGTATAAAATATTTTATGTAAATAACTCGTCCTTGTGCAAAATAATGAGTTACTCATTAAAAACATTGAAGATAATTTCTGAAAATCTTTATAGCTTCTGTTTTCAAAATTTTGATTATATGTTTCAAAGATGGATACCAGGAAAAACTTTAATGTTTCTTCATTTTGAAACTGCTTTTAGACGGATGTATGTTTCGATTTACTTATTTTGTATGTCTAACTTAATTTGATAAACGAAATCTTTATTGTTTACAAAATGATTTTTTTGGATTATCATTGACTAGTCAATCGTTGACGCGTCAACAATACCCTGGAAAGGAGGTATATTTTGAATCTTAGAGAATTTAGTGGTCTTCTTTATCAGATAAAGATTGCTAACCAAGAAATGACATCCAGATTTGAGGAAGTAACAGGATTTAGCTTGACCAGATATGAATTAATGATGCTTCTTAATGAAACAGGAAAATGCTCACAAAAGCAAATACAGCATAAGCTACGAATAGATAGTGCTGCTGTAACGAGACATTTAAAAGTTCTAGAAGAAAAAGAATATGTAATTCGAGAAAGAAATAAAGAAAATAATCGAGAAATTTTCGTAGAAATTACTGAGAAAGCAAAAAAAGATCTTGAAATCTGTGAAAAAGAACATGATGAACTACAAAATCCTTTATATCATCTACTTAGTTCGGCAGAAGGAGAACAGTTACAACTATTGCTTAAAAAATTAATCAAACAAGAAGAGGTTTAAAAATGACATTAAATAATGATTTTTCAGATATCGCTTATAATAGAAAATCTATCAGATTGTACGATGAGAGTGTCAAAATTTCTAAAGAAGAAATGCTTGAAATGATCCAGAAATCAACTGTAGCACCGTCGTCAGTAAATATGCAGCCTTGGCGTTTCGTAGTCGTCGAGAGTGCTGAAGAAAAACAAAAATTGAAACCATTAATTCGTTTCAATACAAGACAAAATGACACATCTTCAGCAATGATACTTATATTTGGAGATATGGAATGTTATGAGTATGGGGAAGCGATTTATAATCAGGCAGTAATTGAAGGTAAAATGTCTCCAAAAGTGAGAGATGAGCAATTAGATGCAATCATCCCTTATTACAAAAATTTCACTAGAGAAGAAATGAATGATGTCGTAAAAATTGATTCTAGTTTAGCTGCTATGCAATTTATGTTAGTTGCACGTGCTCATGGATATGATACGAACCCTATTGGTGGATTTGAAGCCGATGAATTAGCAGAAGCATTTGGCTTGAATAAAGAACGTTATGTACCTGTCATGATTCTATCCATTGGTAAAGCATTAGAGGAAGGATACAATTCTATTCGACTAGATGCAAAAGAATTTACTACTTTTAAATAAGAGAGGACGTTTATCAAATGAAAGTTATTAATGCCTCATTTTTTATCAAAGGGAATCAACGCGAGAATTTTCTATCAGACACCAAAGAATTAATTTCAGAAACTAGAAAAGAAGAAGGCTGTTTAGCCTACAATCTTTACGAATCATTAGAAGAAAGAAATACATTCATTATGGTAGAAAATTGGAAGGATCAATTTGCAATTGATATCCATAATCAAAATCCTTTACTACAAAATTTTTTTAGTAAAGTAGCTGATTACAGCATAAAAGCACCAGAATTAAGAATTTTCGAATTAGAAGACTAAATGATGACTATATGGTCTATTATTTTAACAGTAGTCGTTGCTATTGAGTTTTTTTATATCATGTATATCCAAACAATTATTACAACTTCTAGCAAGACAAGTTCTATATTCAATATTGATCAGAAAGAATTAAGTCAAAAGTCACTTAATGTGTTACTCAAAAACCAAGGAATATATAATGGATTAATTGGATTAGGATTGCTCTATGGTGCATTTTTATCGACGAATTCTCTTGAAGTCACAAGATTACTATTAATTTACATTATAATTGTTGCTTCATATGGTAGTGTCACAAGTAGTAAAAAAATTATTTTTACACAAGGTGGCCCAGCTCTAGTAGCCTTAATTTCAACACTCTTCTAATTTTATAATTATGCTGCTGTGAAAGCTCTAGTGTAAAAAATTCCGTATTATAAATATACAATATACCGCGATGTAGTCCCTTAATATAAACTAAAACTAGTTAACTTGGGATTGGTTTCAAAGGTAATAAAAAAGAGGATTAAATAGAAGACTAAGAAGCTGATTCCAGTGCTGTACTGGTGTCAGTTTTTTTTATTTCCATTACCCCCTTCATTAAGTGTAGTATTGTATATAGTTTTATCAATATAAGTCTTTAATTCTATTAAATTACTGTAATTATTCTAAGAAAATTTATCTTTAAACTAACCAAATGGCTAATCCTATTATGCAGATAGTTCGCCTTTAAAAGTATGTACACAGCAGATAGAAGCAGCGGCAACACCAAAGTCACTTTTCTTAACAATTAAACAAACATATGTAATTTATATATCTTTTTAGTCAAAACACGAGTATAGTTGAGTTAATAAAAAAGGTGTTTTTAAATTTAATCTTTTGAAAATAAGGATAAGAATGAATTTTACAGCAAGTGGTAGTTACTACTGTAGTCATGAGGAGATGATTATTATAAAACGTATAAATGTAATCGCTATTTTTTTAGGAGGTATTCTTTTGTTTACATTAGGACATTTTTCTACATACACGTTTGAGGAGCCCGGTCCGAACTTAAGAGGAAATTATCAAGCCGGTGGAGGTGCTGCTTACGGACCTGGGAGTTATCAATTGATTTTTCATGAGGGAAAGCTTTACGAGTACTTTGATGACGAGTACACAGATACCGGAGAATATGTAGAAATTGAAGACAAAGTTTATGCATTAACCAGTGAAACGATAGAAGATTATATTGTCCTGCAAGAGGATGACAGTTTTTATTTTCAGCCTGAAATAGGTGCAGACAAACCAGTTTATCACATGATTTCGGTCAGTAAGGTACCAACCTTTAATACTATGGATTACACTTCCGATACGGACTAACTTTCATAAGTTTGTTGTGCTACTATTGTAGTAGTTATTATAGGAGGAGGCAGACAAAGTGTTTTTTGAACTTTTATTGATAGTAGGAGTGTTAACGATCCCGATTTGGGGAGTTGTCTTTTGCCTTAATCTGATTTCCATTATAGAAAAAATTCAGTATAAAAAAGATTTTACAAAAAATAAAGTATGGTTTACTATCTCATTTGTTATTATGGTCTCAACCATTACGTATGGTCTTGTAGCAAGTAGTTGATCAACACCAGCATGGATTCATCATTTTATTTTCTTACATATTCATTGTGTTTGTCTGATTCAAATTCCCTTCTTCTTAAAAGGGGGCTAAGTTTCTTAAAGTGATGTATAGCGCTTGTATTTAAAATAAAAGAGAAGAGGGATATACATGAAAAAGGGATACTTATTGGTCGGTTCAATTGGATTAATTTTGTTGAGTTACTTGGGGAGTATGTTATTCGATTATTCTTTTTATGCAGCCGTTCAGTGGATCGCTGGAGCTTTGACAATCGTGGCGATCATTTTATCAGGCGCTTTAGCAAATGGCGACCGGGTAAGGTCTAATTATGCAACTAATCAAGAACGGACGAAAACAGGCATTTTTACTGGATGGAATATTTTAATTTTTGCGATTCCGTTTTATTTAGTCATGATGTATATTGAGTTGTTTTAGGGAAGTCAACAGTATAAGAGAAGTTCATTAGAGAGCAGCAGTCATTCTGGGACTGTTGCTCTTTTAATTTAGTAAGTATTTTACTGTATTTTTTTGAAGACCATGAACAACTCAATGAAGAAAAATCTTTTATTGAGAAATGAAAAAAGGTTATACTTTTTATAAAAACTGTATGTTATAATTGTCTAAATGTAAAATATAGTTGTCATTAAAAGGAGCAGATATATGGCTAAAAACATTCGATTAAAGACAGCTCGTACACAAAAAGACCTCTCCCAAGAACAACTAGCAGATGCAGTGGATGTCACTAGGCAGACGATCAGTGCTATTGAAAGAGGAGATTATAATCCAACGATCAACTTATGCATCAAGATTTGCAAAGTACTGGGTGTAACATTAAATGATTTATTCTGGGAGGAATAATAGTGAAAAAATATGATGAATATCAAATTTTCATGAAGTACAAGTGCGCTAACCATTCTTTTAATCTTCTTACTGGTCTACTGTTGGTGAATGCTTTCTTAGGAGTGCGATTAGGTTCCCGATGGGAATGGGGAACAATGAAAGAGGTAGAGGTTTTAGTCATCGTGCTTATTTCTTCGGTATTTAATACCATCATTAGTGTTTATCACAATGCCTGGTACACAAAATAGAATGAAAAACGAGGGTATATGTGGACCTTTTTGATTGGAGGGGTTTTAAATCTAATACTTACTATAATGTATTATATTTCTGAGCCCAATAGTCTTTTGATTGATGGCAAAATTGGATTTGAAGTTTTCAAACTAATGCCTGCTTTATTAGGGTTATCCGTTTCTATTCCTTATTTCATTCGTGAAGGCAAAGAAAAATGGATGGAAAAGAACGAGTAATAATCACTCACCTGGAGGGGGAATAAAGATGAAGGATTACGATGAGTATCAAAAAATAATGCGATATAAATATGGATACTATTCCTTTATATTGCTGTTAGTTCTTTTAATGCTTGATGATTTTATCTTAAACGATTTTTTGAGTTTTCAATGGGCTGAAACTCAAGAATTAGAGACGTTATTTATCATGGGACTAGTTCTACTAATTTTCAACGGGTTTACTATTTATCACAATGCTCATTTTAGTAGAAAAGAGAATGCGAAGTGGTATTTATTATTGGATATTTTAACAGGGATAATTTACACGACAATGTTTTTTCCAATTCCTACTAGTAATCCAAAAAATCTATTGATCAATGGGAAATTAACATACAGTTCTTTTTTCATTCTGATAGGACTAACTTTTTTTATTAGACCTGTTGTTTATATAATCAGGAAAGGACTCGAGAAACTGAGAGATAAAGAGTAACTTAGAAAAACAGTTACTCTATTTTCAAGTGTTGAACGTCAAGTCACTTTTCTTAAAAGCGTTTATACAATCATTTTAAATTCGTATCAATTTTGGGAGGGTAATTGAATGTCCATTAAAATCATCAGAAATACCGGATTTACGGGTATGGCAGTTCGTTTTGCTATAAAAGTAAATGGGAAAAAAGTTGCTAAAATTTCTCATCAGGAATCTTTGGAATTACAGTTTGTAGAGAAAGACGCGTTGCTAAAAGTATCGCAACTTGGGATTACAAGTAACGAGCTAAAAGTTAGTGATGGCGATATCATTGAAATTAAAACTGGAAAATGGACTTATATTGGCATCTTTCTATTGTTTTTCAGCATATTCCTAAGTTCGTTGAATGTGCACCCTATATATGAAATAGCCGCCCTAGTTGCCGCTATTACGATAATAATTCTCACTCTTTCTTTCCTTAACGGTTTTAAATTGAGAAAAACAAATCAATGAAAAATAATTTTTTATTGAATACATATAAAAAACAATCATTCAAATTATGAATGGTTGTTTTTGGTTTTGTTTGTGTGGGCATTTAATTTGCATAGGTTACCATTCAAACACTTTTAATAAATTTAGTTTTTTATATAAATTGTTATTTTACTTTCTTTCAACTAAGGTATAATGGTGTTGTGAACGTTATCACAGAAAGTGGTGTTCAAGATGAGTAATAGAGACCATCAAAGTAAATACGATAAAGAGAATAACATTTCCAGTTCTATGTATGACAGAGTAAATGTAAGTCAGACATCGGGTAATACAAATACTAATCGTACTACTGGCAGCATGAACAACAGTGACGAAAAAACACCAGATCCTTCTTCATTTTCTACCACACTGTTTAATTATATATTTCGCTTAGTATTTACTTTAGGTTACATTTTTATTGGACTATGGGTCTTTAAGGATTACTTTTATGGAGAGGGCATTGATCAATTGCTGCCTTCAGTAATTTTACTATTTGCTTCAATCATTTTAGGCTTTATCTCTACAAAAATGATTCAAAAAGCAGTTTATAATAATAAATAGAATGGAGTGTCGATTGATGAAAAATCTTTTGAAACGATTCTGGAATCATATGACTCAACTTAGCTCAGTCATATGGGCATTCATGTATTCTTTTTTTACCTATTTTATAAGCAGCCCCAGCACAAAATACTTAAGTTTTGTTTTTCTGGCTATTGCCACTGTTTTTTTAGTAGGAATGATTTATCAAAAGAAAAAGAATCCTACTATTTAGAGGAGGGAATGAAATGCCCGAACAGCAGTGGAGTAAGATAAGAAAAAGGTTAGAAAATTTAATCTGTGAATCCTTAAGAGGGCGCGTTAAATTCACGGTAACAAATTATCGAAAGACTCATGATCAAATGGGGAGAGCTTTCATTTCTGTCGACAAAAATGAAGTGTTCAATATGTGTACTTTAACCTCAAATAATGCGCTTTTTGAAAAAGAAGAAGAACTTCTGAATGATCTCCAACTGAAATATGACGTGTTTAATGAAGAACAAAACTTCAGTATTCAAGATAAAGCTCATGAAATAATCACGACAGAAGGAACTTTTGCTCAATATGATTTTTTTGAAGCTGTAGAACAATATCTCAATTCTTCTATTGAAGTATCCTTGCAGTCAAATCATATCATCATTAAGATATTATCTTTGATTGATCGAAGAGTTGGGAAAAGAACGTTAATAAGAATAAAAGAATCTATTCAACAAGAACATAAGATAGTTCAGTTTTTTTATAAATTGAGGTGTGAAGCAGAGAGAATTGGTTAATGGAGAATATATTCACTCGAGTACTCATAAAAGACGAAATGAACAGCATTTTGGTTTTACAAGGCAGAGAGGATATCTAGAACTTTCCAGGTGGAAAATTAGAGTTAGGGGAGTCACCTAAGGAATGCGCCGTAAGAGAAGTCCAAGAAGAAACCGGGATAAGAGTTCTTCGCCTTACTGAACTATTTCATAAAGACTTAGTTTTTGATGGCATACCATGGATGGGACATTTTTATGTTGCAGATTTAGTCAGCGGTGTTCCAACCATGAATGAACCAGATAAGATAAAAGGAATATGCTTCATAAACAGTCTTGATGTAGTTAAATTTCCTACAGAGCTAGTTCCAATCAATACTTTATTACTTGAAAATCCTTTATTGTACATGAGTCCAACAGTTTGGAACTAATATTTTGATTATTTAATCTTAATAACTCAAATAGGGGAAAATCATGAAGAACTACTATACTAAGAAAAAGCATAAAAATACTTTTGGTTTTGTTTTTTTGTATACTAGTGATTTTTGCAGTTGGAAGCATCTTTACATATTTTTCACTGTCATTTGATACACTCAAAAATCCAGAACAGCATGAAGAAGACAACGTTTCAGTAAGTAAATCGGATAGTACGAATTCAGAAAATTTTACGGATCCTGTATCTCAAGAAAAGGTTACTCTGATTACTGAACCAGGTTTCGATGCATGGATTCGCAAAGTTTCAAAAATTCAACTACCAGACTATCAATTAGATCCCGAATTGAGTAATTTAGGAAACTCAGTTACGGTTATAGATAAAAAATTATCTTTTAATAAAAGAGAATTTTTGACTTCTGATGGTGAACTCTCTTCAGGTTCAGATAAAGCAACGGAAAAAACCCTTACTTATGTAAACGGCACTAAGTATTTCACTATTTCTTTTATGCGCAATGAAGAAAACATCACCAATGATTTTCAAGGTTCGGACTGGTTATATTTCAGTCAAGACAACGTTTATTGTGTTCCATTTGTTATGACTTATAAAAATATGATTGTTTTAACGACTCTTCAAGACACAGCTTCACCTGTTGATTACGGTGAAGCAATTGATCTAAGTATATTGATAGTAGAAAAACTTGAACAAATTGAACAGTTTTAACCCAAGTTTTGATCCATCATTTAATATCTGGAAGATTGATCAAAAGTATTCTCAAGAGAGAGGCGTTTGAGTAATTTTGATATCTTGAGAAATTGCTGCAAAAGTATACAAATTAAAAGGAGATACGATGATGGAAAAAGAACTGATTGAGGTTTCCATAGTCTACAAAGATAATTTTAGGGAGACATACAGAATAAACCGCGACGAATTCAATATCGCTGATAGAGAAGTTAGGAACGAGAACCTTACTGAATTTCATATAGGAGAAAAAGTTTTTGTTAAAGAAGAGATTGCTCTAGTAGCTACTGATAATTGCACGATTCAATTTTATTGATGTAGAGCTCAGCTCTGTTAAAAATCGGTCATAGCCTATTTTTAACAACAAATACATGAACTTAAGTCAGTGGCTTTGAATTTATGATAAGAAAGGGTTATATGAATGTACAAAGCAGAGAAGTATCATCAACATATTGGAGTATACGGAGTTCATATAACTGAAGATAAGCTGTTTTGTATACGAAAAAATGCAGGACCTTATCAGAATCGATACGATTTGCCTGGTGGCAGTCAAGAGGACGGGGAAGGGTTGACGGAAACATTAACGAGAGAAGTTTTAGAAGAAACCGGACATAAAGTTTCGAAGTACGTAAACAATCGGATTTATGATAGTTTTGTTAAAAGTTCTCCTGAGTATACAACTCATCATATTTTTGCACTTTATGATATTCAATTATCTGAAAATGAAGGAAGTATTCCTGAAATAGTAGAAGATGGAAAAAATGATTCTAACGGTATAGAGTGGGTTCCTATAACAGAGTTAAATGCTGAGAATTCATCTCCCTTAATATTGAAAGTTTTGGACGAGGTACAAAAAGATAAAAAGGTATTAGAAAAAAGCATTTTTTTATCTTGGGAAGTAAAAGATAATTTTTAAATGTGAAGTAATCAAAAAATCTTACCCCTTAGTGTATAGGAGGACCCTATGGCAAATGGCATAATTAATATCGTTTTTAGTTTATTGATTTTAACCAAAATAATCGCATTGCTTGGATTTTTGATAAATAATGTCTCCTTTAAACTCACTTCTTTTTGGATTCCTGTAGAGATATTGGATAGATTAAACTGTTTCTCAAAAGAAAAACAGCAAAAAATAAAACGTATAATTTGTACTAGCCTTTTAATAGATATAGGTATTAGTTTATTAATGATCGTGATATTTCCAAAAGATATGACCACTGTAACATTACTCTTGTCGCTAGCTCTTTATTTGAATGGTATCGGTTTAGATAAGTACGCTCGGTCTATAACAGAAAAGTAAAGAATTTATCTGCACCTTAAATAGGACCCTTCTTAAAAAACACTCAATTTATTGAGCAAAATAACAAGGTTTATAGGCTGGATTTTAAACTAAAAATAGGGAGATGAAAATGTCTATGAAAAAAACAACTTTTTATGGTTTGTTTGCCTTCATACCAGCAATTTTAATGATTGGTTACCGATACTTTTTACAGGTAACAGAAGAAGCTTTTTTGAGAGGTAAGTTTATTTCAGAACCCTATGTTCAGGTGCTTTATACCTTAATTCCTACTTTCTTGGTTATGTTGCTAATCTTTATCGCGTTATATTCAGTAAAATACATGAGAGAAATGAATTTTCGTTTGATTGCTTTTGTTTGTTTCGCAATCTATTTGACATTGTCTGTCTCTCATTTATTCACACCAATTTTGATAGAAACTGTTTCAGGGATTAGATATCTTTTACAAGATTTTCCTAAATATGCGGGGTTTTATGGTGGGATTTTTGTATACTCTATATTCCATAAAAAATAAAGTTGATTAAAGAAACGTTATTTCTATTGAAAGGGAGGTGTTCATTTGGCAGAAGAAGTTGTTTATTTTGAAGTATTGAATGAGAAAGATTTACTAGAAGCGTTTCAACGCAAAGAAGACTACATATTGATTAAAGGTGAATACAATCAGGAAGTAAAAAGATTAGTAGACACCAAGTTGTCTGATGAGGAGCTATTAGGGCTTGAATTAGGTTCTTCAGGACTAATCTATATGTTTTCAGAATTGGTTTATAAATTATTAAACGCATTCAGCGATGAGCCAGAAACAAAGAGAACATTAGAATATGCTATTAGACAGTACAATGCAAAATTCGATGAAAAAAAGAGAATTATTTTGTATTTAAGACAGCTTGACTATTGATAAAACACATATATAGTAACAAATGAATGGAAAATGGAACTTTTTTATACTGAGATATAAGTTTAGTCTTATGTGAAATTACGAATGCTAGTGCAGCTGGATCATATAGAATAACACAAAACAATTTTCCTAAAATCGATGTTTGGGGAGAACTGTTTTTGTTGATAATGTGATGCGTATCAATAGCCATATAAAAATTATCTTGTTATCCTTATTTATGTAATCATAAAAAAGGGAGATGACTTTTGATGGAAAATTCACACTTAACAGATCCACGTAACAAGTATTATGCGGATAAATTTCCGGAACAAGAACAAAATACTCCGGCATTACAAAGTAAGATGGAGCCTAGACCAGACTGCGGTGAAGAATCGTATAAAGGGTATAACCGACTTGAAGGACGCAACGCTTTAATTACAGGAGGCGACTCAGGTATGGGACGAGCAGCTGCTATAGCTTATGCTCGAGAAGGTGCCAATGTGGCGATTCAATTCTTCCCAGGTGAAGAAGAAGACGCTAATGAAGTAAAAGAATTGATCGAAAAAGAAGGCAGAAAAGTATTACTATTGCCCTATGACTTGCGTGAAGATGGCGCAGCAACAGAAATCGTTGAAAAAACGGTTGAGGCTTTTGGCGGCTTAGATATATTAGTATTGAACGCTGCTCAGCAAATTGCTCGCCCTTCATTAAGCGATTTATCGATGAAACAAGTCCACGATACTTTCAAAGTAAATATCATTAGTATGTTTGAATCTGTAAAAGCTGCAGAAGAACATTTAAAACCAGGAAGTGCGATCATCACTACAACTTCCGTTCAATCATTTAATCCAAGCGAACCATTAATGGACTATGCGGCTACAAAAGGAGCAATCAGCAACTTTACAGTTTCCTTGTCTTCTTACTTTGCATCAAAAGGCGTGCGCGTCAATGGTGTAGCACCTGGTCCAATTTGGACACCGCTGCAATTGGACAATGGAAAACTAGAAGGGCAAGTTCCTGAATTTGGACAAAACAGCCCACTTGGACGTGCAGGACAACCTGTCGAATTAGCTCCAGTCTACGTTTTACTGGCATCAGATGAAGGAAGTTATATCACGGGTCAAATCTATGGTGTAACTGGTGGACAACCGATCGATTTATAAATTGAACATTTATTAGTGAAGAACCTGAAACAGTTTTGTTTCAGGTTCTTTTTTATGTATCGTTTGAAAATTTCTATATTATATTGCAACTAACTATAGTAAAAGGAGACAATGAGGTTTAAAATGATGGTAATAAATTACGATTATTATTTATACATATCAGCATACAGAAAAATTAATGATATTTCATAAATGGAGGTCACATGATGTCATTTAAAACGACTGTTCAAACAATACTCAATTTTTTAGCACTCGATATTATTTTTAATCCAATTGCAAATGCAGTTATTCCTATTAATGGAATAGGTGTCTTCTTGAGCTTTACTTATTGGGGAATATTAGCTCTTTTCGCATACATAGTAACTCTTTTCTTGAATAAACAAACACGATGATTCCTATAAAACGTACAAGTTTCATTAGCCAAATTAATCAGAAAAGAGGTTTTTTTAGTGGGAAAGAAAGTTATCAGTTTTATTCTGCGTATATTAATATTGGTTATTTTTTATATCTGGGCTTATGAACATTTATTGGATAGGTCTATGTCTGCTTTGTTTACCGTTATCGGGGTTGTAATAGTACCTGAAATAATTTTATTCTTGTGGAGATGGTTCAAAAAAATACGCGGTACTTCTGACGCAACTAAATAATGAAACGGAGACTATTTTAAAATGAAATCCACAAAACTGTATGTTAGTTTACGAGTAGCAATTTTTGTTTCGATGTTGTTGCTCTTGATTCCATATTCTATGCACAAGATAACTTTCAGTACTTGGCAAGTGTCAGCGTATATCCTGTTAGCTGGAAACTTTACTTTGATTGCTTTGAGACATTATAAAAATCCTGTTCAAGGGGCGAATTTTGCTGTCTTTTTCAATAGTTTAGTAGCTGTCTCTTTCTTAATTGCAGCTTTTTACTGGGCTGTTTTTGTTATTTGAAATAGGCAGGACTTAAGTAAATAAATGCATATCTCATCCAAAGAAAGAGTCGTTAAAAACACTTTAATAAGATTTGAATAAAGGGCCTTTTTTAGATATAATAAATTAAAAGATTAAAGAAATGGAGGAAATCATAAATGTTAAAAACTTTTGACATGAAAATGAAATCCATTACTGAAGCAAAAAAAGAATTCTCAAAAATTGTAAAAGAAACAAATGAAACGGGCGAACCAACTTTCATTTTTAATCATAATAAACCTGAAGCTGTGATTCTTAGCAATGAGGTATATGAAAAGTTAGTTAATAGTTATAAGGAATTAGAAGAGAAACTTTTTTACACTCAAGTGCAAGGCAGAATCATTGAAGGTCCAGGCAAGCTTATTCCTGCTGAACAAGTTCTTGAGACAGAGCGAGAAACGAATCCATTTGTTACTATGTCTGATAAAGAGCTATTTGACTAATGGCTCAGGTGTATTTTTGGGAAGAAGCTCAAAAAGATTACAAGAAATTAGACGGCATACTAAAACAATGGGTGGACGCAGCTGAAGAGCGGTTAAAAATTCGAGGATCAGAGATTGGCAAGAGTCTTGGAAATACCAACTATGCAAAATTAGCAGGATTTAAAGAATTGAAAAACCAAAAACTGGGTATTCGTCTTATTTTTAAACCCTCTGTAAATGGAAAAATAGAAATAATCGAAATTGTTACTATTGGAAAAAGGGATGAAGAAAAAGTTTTTATTACAGCTGAGAAAAGAAGAGCAAAAAGACAATAACTTTTCAATTATCAACTACCTATAAACAACACTACACCCCTCGTGCCTATCTTATTTAGATAAGTACGAGGGGTGTAGTTTTTAGTATGATTCATATATGTATTTATTTCTGAATTAAATTCCTAAAGGACTTAGTATTTTCTACTTGAATATCTGATCCAAATTGGTTATTTATCTTTTCAATTAAATCCGTTAACCAGGATCCATACGGATAATCCACTTCAAAATCACAGTTCAATTCAAAAAAATCCACTGAATAATCAATATCGTATTTGTAACCAAGTAACCCCTCAGCAAAAGACAATATCCATTCTCTTTGTTTTTCAGTTAAATCGTCTAATACACCAACTTTTACAGAAAAGAAATTGTCTGAAGACTCGAAGGAATCATCAAATATAGCTTTTCCATAAGACTCAGGAGTACGATTTTTTGTATCGGTTATTAGGAAGTAAGCAATCGTTTCAGAATCTTCATCAAAACGATAAAACTCATGCTTCTCCGTTAAAAAGTATCTTGAAAAATTCAATACAACACCTCTTTTATAGATAATTCCGCAATTTTGGTTTCCAACGAATGAATATCATTGTTTTATTGCCTTTTCGTTATTTTATCCGTTTAAATGACACTAATCAATAGTCTTAGATTTTATAATCGGTTTAAGGCCATCATATAATACTCGTCCACATGTTTATTCGTAAAGGATATCTAACTAAAAAATCATACTTATCTAAGTAATTTCACTGAAAAACTGCTATACTGAAAAGGAACGAAAGTATGAGTGAGGAGCAATTACATGTTATCATTTGAAGAAAAAAAGGCTATTTTTGATAGCTACCCAGAACTAACAGCTACACCTGTATCCATGAATCGAGTGAATTACCATTTTGAAGGAAGTGCTATTGCCAAAACGATGGTCGTACGTTTCTTACACCCAAATGGCAATGCCTTGATTTATGCAGGGTACATGCCTAAAGAAGAAACGGAAAAAGAAGGGTATATTTCTGTTTTAGAAGCTTCTGAAGCTGAAATAAGAGATTTAGTAGATAAAGCTTTAGAATATTTGAAGAAAAAAGAAAACGGCTATGAAGTGGGATACCAAGAATTATGGACCAATCATTACGGCGAAAAATTGATTTTGCAGTATGATCACCCTATGTGGGCTGTACTCGTTGAGAACGGACAAATCGAAGGCATCTTCAAATCTAAAGAGGCAGCTGAAGGCTACTTGATGGATGAAGGATTCTTGGAAGATTAATTTAAAGAAACTGTACGTGGAGGAACGTTGTTGATATGGATGAAAAAAATTTGTCTTTGCGTCTGGAAAAAGTCGCAAACTATGTCAGAAGAAATGATCGTTTAGCAGACATCGGTTCAGACCATGCTTATTTGCCTAGTGCATTAGTCTTGAATGGAACGATTGAATATGCGATTGCAGGAGAAGTAGTGGATGGACCTTATCAATCTGCTAAATCGCATGTTTCTGAATTGGGATTTGAAAATAAAATCGATGTTCGTTTTGGAGACGGATTGGACGTCGTAGAGTTGGAAGATAACATCACAGCCATTTCGATTTGCGGAATGGGCGGCAGCTTGATTGCGTCTATTTTAGATAAAGGTTTCAACGCCGGGAAATTGAGTGGAAAAGAACGTTTATTGCTGCAGCCGAATGTTGGAGAATATACTTTGCGCAAATGGTTGGTCGAACATGATTACAAAATCGTTGCTGAAGACTTATTGGAAGAAAATCATAAACTGTATGAGATTATGGTTGCTGAAAAGAGCGATCAGCCTGTAGAGGCAACAGAAGCTGATTTGCAATTCGGATTTTTATTAAAAGAGGATCAAACGCCATTGTTCAAAAAGAAATGGCAACAAGAATTGCAGAAAAATCAGTACATCCAAACCAGTCTTGAGCAATCAAAGTCAGATCAGACAGAAAAACTTAAAATCGTGAGAGAGACAATTCAACAAATAGAGGAGTTGTTAAAGGCATGAGAATAACTGGAAAAGAACTTGTACAAAAATTTGAAGCATTTGCACCGTCTCATTTAGCGGAAGAGGGAGATCCAATCGGCTTGGCAGTTGGGACTTTAGACAAGCCTGTTTCGAAAATTATGGTCACATTAGATGTACGGCCTGAAGTGGTGGCAGAAGCGATTGAAAGCGGAGTGGATTTTATTTTTGCTCATCATCCGCCGATTTTCCGTCCTTTAAAAAATTTGACGAGCGATATTCCGCAAAACAAGATGTTCCATGATTTGATCAAGCATGACATCACGGTTTATGCAGCACACACCAATCTGGACATTACGGAAAACGGTATGAACGACTGGTTGGCAGAAGCAATCGGTTTATCCGACACAGAAGTAATGACAGAAACGACACGAGAATATTATAAGAAATTGGCTGTGATGGTCCCAGCTGAAAACGCTGCTGAAGTACGAGATGCTTTAACAGCTGCTGGAGCTGGACAAATCGGAACGAATTACGTCGATTGTAGCTACACGATTAAAGGTACGGGAAGATTTACGCCGATAAAAGGGGCGGATCCAACCATTGGGGATGTCAACGAAGCCGAAGAAGTGACGGAATTAAAAGTAGAAGTCGTCGTGCCGAATCGTTTAGTGAAATCCGTAGAACAAGCGTTGATCCAAGCTCATCCTTATGAAGAACCGGCTTATGATCTATACACGATCGAAAATTTGTATGACAGTTTTGGGTTAGGCCGTGTAGGAAATCTAGCAGAACCGATGACATTTATTGATTTTGCTCAAAAAATGAAAGAAACGTTCCAAGTAGACGGACTGCGCTATATCACGGATGATGAAAACCAGCTCATCAAACGAGTAGCGGTTTGTGGAGGAGATGGCGGCAAGTTTTATGCCGACGCGCTCAAAAAACAAGCCGATGTCTATATCACAGGAGATGTGTATTACCACGTTGGACACGATATGGAAGCGGACGGCCTTTCTGTTATAGATCCAGGACACCACATTGAACAAATTTGCAAACCGAAGCTGGTTGAGTTGTTCACAGAATGGAAAGAAGAAATGGATTGGGATGTAGAAATCGTTTCTTCCTCTTTAAATACAGATCCGTTTAAATTTTTGTAGACTAGTACTTGCACAAAAGGACTAAAGTAAGAGATAATATTCTAATAAGAATCATCATTACCGTAATGGAAGGAAGTTAATGCACATGTATGAAAATCTAATCCCACGTTTTATCCGCTATGTCAAAATGGAAACTCGCTCAGACGAAACCAGTACAACGATTCCAAGTACGCAGTCACAAGTAGAATTTGCTGAAAAATTGATGGAAGAGTTGAAAGAAATCGGCTTGTCTGATGTTTCTTACAATACTAAAAACGGTTTTGTAACAGCTACAGTTCCAAGTAATGTTGATGAAGACGTTCCTACGATCGGATTTATTGCGCATATGGATACAGCTGATTTCAATGCAGAGAATGTATCTCCGCAATTCCATGAGAACTACGATGGAGAAGCAATCGTTTTAAACGAAGCAGAGAATATCGTGCTTTCTCCAGAAGATTTCCCCAACTTGAAAAATTATGTTGGTCAAACATTGATCACTACAGATGGTACTACTTTACTAGGTTCTGATGACAAATCAGGTATCGCTGAAATCGTGACCGCTATGGAAACATTGATCAACGACGAGAACATCAAACACGGAAAGATCCGTGTAGGATTTGGACCCGATGAAGAAATCGGAATCGGAGCCGACTTATTTGATGTAGAAGAGTTTGACGCTGACTTTGCGTATACGATGGATGGTGGTCCAGTAGGAGAGCTGGAATTTGAAAGTTTTAATGCAGCTTCAGCAATCGTTACAATCCAAGGAAAAAACGTTCATCCAGGTACGGCTAAAGGAAAAATGGTGAATGCCATCAAATTGGCATTGGCTTTTGATGCTAAATTGCCTCAAGATGAAGTTCCAGAGAAAACTGAAGGACGTGAAGGTTTCTATCACTTACTAAACATTTCTGGAGAAGAAGAACAAGCTCAGTTGTCTTACATCATTCGTGATCACGACAGAGCGAAGTTTGAAGAACGCAAATCAACGATTGAGCAGATCGCAAAAGAAATGAACGAGACATTAGACAGTGATCGTATCCAAGTGGTCTTGAAAGATCAATATTACAATATGGGCGAAATCATCGAAAAAGATATGCGTCCGATTGAATTGGCTAAAGAAGCGATGGAATTCTTGAACATCGAGCCTGTTATTGAACCGATTCGTGGCGGAACAGACGGATCAAAAATTTCTTTCATGGGTCTTCCTACACCGAATATCTTTGCCGGTGGAGAAAACTTCCATGGTCGTTACGAATTCGTAGCGGTTGAAAGTATGGAAAAAGCTACGGATGTCATCGTTGCTATTGCTCAATTGAACGCTGCTAAAGGAGCATAGAACATGCTTTTAGTGTTTTATTTTCTTTTGGTGAATGTATGGTTATTCATTCTAATGGGCATCGATAAAAAAAGAGCCAAGCGGAATCAATGGCGGATCGCCGAAAAAAGTTTGTTGCTGCTGGGTTTAGTTGGCGGCGGTTTAGGCGGTCTAGTCGGTATGGAACTGTATCGACACAAAACTAAGCAAGTAAAATTCAAAATCATTTATGGGATAGGCTTACTGATTATGGTAGGGAGTTTAGCTTACGCTCAATTAAGATAAAATTAGAGAACGAAAAAAGCGGACAAGTGTTCTGTTTTTTTCGTTCTCTTTAGTTATTAGACAGTTGGATATATGGTAAAATAGAGAAAGAATAGTCAAAAAATAGGCGGTGAAATTCGTGGGATTACAATTTAAATTAGGAAGAGCCAATACAGATAAACGAGATGGCATGTTGAATGAAATTTCGGAGCTATTGAATGAAAATAGAGAAACAAAAGTGTTTTATCTTGTGCCGGAACACATCAAATTTGATGCTGAAATGACGGTCTTAAAAGAATTAGGGGAAAGAGAACCTTTTAATCGCCAAGAATTGCTGGGAATGATGGATGTCCAAGTCCTCAGTTTCAGTCGTTTAGCTTGGTTTTTATTGCAAGATTCAGATCTGTATGCTCGACCTCAATTAACGCAAACCGGTTTATCAATGCTGTTGAGAAAATTATTGCTACAATATGAAGAAGATTTAACTATTTATAGAGGCGAAGTACGGAAAAACGGATTTATCCAAAAACTGAGTGATTTGTTTTTCGAATTGCGCAGCGGACGTATCTCAACAGAAGATTTAGCCCAAATGGTGCATTTATTAGGCGAAACACCTCAAGAAGCTGACTTTAAGTTGAAACTGCAAGATATTTCGTTGATTTACCAAGCATATGGAGAAGCAGTCAAAGGCAAATACATCGAGTCAGAAGATGTGATCACTGCACTTATTGACAAAGTCCGTAATATGGACATGTCAGATACCTATGTTTATATCGAAGGATTTTATCAGTTTACGGCCCAAGAACAAGAGCTTATTTTGGCTCTGATGCAGCAAGCCAAGAAAGTGACGATAGCATTGACGTTAGACAAGCCCTATCCGACTGAAAAACCGGATTTATTAAGTCTGTTCCGAGTAACAGGAACGACGTATTACAAAATCTATCAAGCTGCCCGTAATAATGGGATCAAAGTTTACTTAGACAACATCATCTCTTCAAAAAACAATCACTATTGCGGAGAACTTAATCAGTTAGAAGAATATTGGATCGAAAGCAACGAATTGTCTCCCGTTCAATCGAAACAAATAGCAGACCATTCTACGATGGGCGAGTGTATCGAAGTATGGGGAGCTGAAAACAAACAAGCAGAAGTCAATCATGTGGCTACTGAAATCATCAAATTGGTCGCCAGCGGGAAATACCGATACAAAGACATTCTAGTTTTGGCGCGTAACCCAGAGGAATACCGTACGCTTCTGGAACCAACATTTGACAAGCATCATATCGAAACGTTTTTCGATAGTGCAGAAGTCATGTCTCACCATCCATTAAGTGAATTATTAGACGCTTTATTTGCGATTAAGAAGAACAATTGGCGTTATTCAGATGTGATGCGTTTTTTAAGAACGGAATTGTTCTTGCCGGCTTTTACAGCGCCATTGAATACTGATCGTCTGGTACGCACAAAACAATTCATAAAACATGCGCAACAATATAGAGATGCAGTAGATATTACAGAAAATGTCGTTCTGGCTTATGGATACGAAGGTTACCATTGGACGAAAAAAGACCCATGGAAATATACGCGGTTCCATTATGACGAAACGGATTTCCAATCAGATGCAGATGTCATTTTTGAACAGACAGCCAATCAAATCAAAGATTTTCTAAATCACACATTGGTTCCGTTTTTTAAACGTCTGGATAAAGCTGAGACAAGTATGGATGCTGCCCGTATTCTTTATCAATTTTTAGAGTCTAATGGTGTTCCGGAACAACTGTTGTTCTGGCGTGATCAATTGATCGAACAAGAGGATTTGGAAGGGGCACGAAGACACGAACAAGTGTGGCAAGTGTTTACCGAGATGTTAGATGAATATGTGGAAGTATTAGGGGAGCAAGAATTTGACGAAGAAAGCTTCCGTATGATCTTGATTACTGGGTTTGAGAATGCTTCTTACAGTATTGTCCCTCCAACGATTGATCAAGTAATCTTTTCAGGGTTAGCCGGAACTAGGATCGGTACGGCTAAAGTGACATTTATTCTCGGAATGACTAATGTCAATTTGCCGATCAAAGCAGAAAACAAGACGATGCTGACAGAAGAAGACCGTTCGTTGATCGAAGGCTATCTCGCAACGGAAGAGAAATACTTGAAACCTTCTGTTGAATCTCAAATGGCTGCTGAACCTTTTATTGCGTACCAAGCCTTTCTTGATTCTTCAGATAAATTGTATTTGACTTACCCAACCAGCAGCGAAGCAAAAGAAAGTCCAAAACTGTCTCCATATGTTCAGCGAATCGCAGATCATTTTTCATTGAAGATCCAATCTAAACAAGCGGACATTACTTCACTGACAGAATTGACCAAAGAAACGGTGCTGTCTTTTATCGGTTCTCGAGAAGCAACTATGGGACAACTTTTAATGGTATTGAGAAAAGCGCAAGACAGCCAAGATGATTTACATCCGTTTTGGAAAATGCTGTACTTGTATTTTAAAAACAACGACCGCACAGCTAAGCGATTCAAGCGTCTTGTGGAGAGCTTGCGTCAAAAAAATATCCCGATTCCATTGACAGAAGATCTGGCAGAAAAATTATATGGAAAAGACCTGTATTTATCCGTTTCTCAGCTTGAATCGTATTACGCTGATCCGTTTTCTCACTTTTTGACGTACGGATTGAAGCTAAGGGAACGTAATGTCTTCGAATTATCACCGGCTGGAACGGGAGAATACTTCCATGAAGCCTTGGATCTGCTGTTCAAAACGCTGATCGACCGAGATGTGACATTTGATCAACTGGATAATCAAGCTCTGGAGCGATTAACAGAAGAAGTATTGGAATCACTGGTCTCTAAAAACAAGTACCAAATTTTATCAGCGTCCAATCGCATGCATTACATTCGCGAGCAGCTAGCCAATACCATCAAGCGAGTAGCATGGGCGATTCAACATCAAAGCAGACGGACCAATATGGAAAACGCGAAAACAGAAGTGCTGTTTGGACGAATCGCTGCTCAAAAGGGGATCGAAGGACATGTTTTCCCATTGGATAATGGCGGAGAACTGCATTTGAGAGGGAAAATTGACCGAGTGGATGCAATGGAGATCAACAACAAACATTACTTATCTGTAGTCGATTACAAATCCAGTAAACACTCGTTTAGTTTTATTGATGCTTACTACGGGTTAGCTATGCAGATGCTGACGTATTTAGATATTGCCGTAGAACATTCCGATGAATTGATCGGCAAAAAAGCTGTTCCGGCTGGTGCTTTTTACCTGCAAGTACAAAATCCTTTCCTTAAAGAAGGAACGTTCAGCGATGAAGATTCGTACCGAGAATCTTTATTGAAGCTGTACAAAATGGACGGATTTTTACTCGATGATGAAGACATGCTGGATGCGTTGGATCTGACGGTTGAACCGAAGAAAAAATCGCTGATCTATCCATTTGAACAGTTGGCTAAAGGGACAATGAAGTCCAACAAATTTGTGACCCTAGATGATATTGAGACGTTACTGAACTTCAATAAACAAAAAATCATTGAAGCCGGAAACAATATTATCAAAGGAGATACGCGATTGAGTCCAATCAAAGAGAAAAGTTCATTTATCTCTTCTGTCAACGGCCCTTTGAAAGCTGTTTCGTTCTTTGATGCCGCTTTGTATACAGAAAATAAATACCGCCGAATGGAAAAATTAAGTATGGAAGAGATACTGGAACGCATGAAACGAGAAGGAGGACTGCTGTAAAATGAGAGAATTACCCTTAAAACCTGAAAATAGTCGTTTTACAGATGACCAATGGCAAGCCGTCTACGATGCCGGGACTAATTTATTGGTCTCTGCTTCTGCCGGTTCCGGAAAAACGACTGTTTTAGTTGAACGAGTGATCGAAAAAGTCAAAGCAGGAACAAATGTGGACGAACTGCTGATTGTAACTTATACAGATGCAGCAGCTCGAGAAATGAAAGAGCGTATCCAATCTGCTTTACAAAAAGCGATCACTGGCGAAAGTTTGATTAGTCAAAAAAGACATCTCGTCAAACAAATCCCGATGTTGTCTCAAGCTTCGATCAGTACGATTCACTCGTTTTGTTTACAAGTCATCCGCCGGTATTACTACTTGATCGATTTAGATCCTGTGTTTCGTTTGCTGACGGACTCGACCGAGATCGTCTTATTGCAAGAAGATGTATGGAACGATGTCAGAGAAGAACTATACGGCGAAGAAGACAGTTTATTCAAGACATTGACGAGTACGTATTCAAATGACCGTACCGACAGCGGACTACAAGATCTAGTCTTTTCATTGTTTGAATTTTCTCGTGCCAATCCCAATCCGGAATTATGGCTGGAACATTTAGGAGACTTATATGAAGTCGATGAAGCTTCTTTTACAACCAGTACGTTATTTACTGAATTACTCAAACCTCAAATTAGAGAAATCTTAGTTGGGCTTGAAGAACAATACAACTACGCAATCAGTATGGGCGAGAACAGTGATGACCTTAGCGCCAATAAAGAACTGTTGGAAGCAGAAGGCAATCATATTACTGAATTGCTGCACTTGCTGAATGAGGGGAATGTCGAAGCAATCTATCAGTCGATGCGTTCATTTGAATTTGCTCGATGGAAGAGTCCTAAAAAGAATGCCGATGAAGAAATCAAAGAAGTCGCACAAGATATGAAGTCAATTCGCGATCAGAATAAAAAACGGTATCAAACAATGAAAGATGAATATTTCGCAGCACCTCTGGCAGATCAAATCGAGTTGATGCACAAAACCGTGCCTTTGATCAAAGAGATGAGCCGAGTGACGCAACTCTTTTCTACAGCTTATACAGCTAGAAAAAGAGAACGGAATTTGCTTGATTTTAATGACTTGGAACATTTGACGTTAAATATCTTAGCGCAATTTGATGAGGGGACATGGACTCCGACTGAAGCGAGTATGCATTATAGAGATAAGTTTAAAGAAGTGATGGTAGATGAGTACCAAGACGTCAACCAACTGCAAGAGAATATATTGTACTGGCTGACTCAGCAAGAAACAGATTTCGGAAATTTCTTTATGGTGGGGGATGTTAAACAGTCCATTTATTCGTTCCGTCTAGCTGATCCTGGATTGTTTTTGAAAAAATACGAATCTTATGGAAAAAACCAAGACGGTGAGCGAATCATCTTAGCGGATAATTTCCGTTCCCGAGGAGAAGTCCTTCAATTCATCAACTTATTGTTCATACAATTGATGGATAAATCGGTTGGACAAATGGAGTACGATGAAGCGGCCAAATTGGTCCAAGGATTTACTGATTTTCCTGCTTCCCAAACTCATCAGCCAGAGATTCTTATATTTGAAAAAGAAACCGAAGACGAAACGGAACTGGAAGAAGAGATGGACGAGTTCGGAATCGAAACAAAAACAGAAGGCGAATTGATGATGGTCGGACAAAAAATCAAATCGCTGGTGGATGATGGATTCCCGATTTACGATAAAAAGAATAAAACTCACCGTCCAATCCAGTATTCAGATATCGTGCTATTGACACCGACTAAGAAAAATAACGCGACGGTTCAAGCTTTGTTTAAACAATTAGGCATTCCTTTATTGGTAAATGATACACAAAATTATTTCCAGACGACTGAAGTGACGATTATGATGTCGTTGTTGAAAGTCATTGATAATCCGTATCAAGATATACCATTGGCTAGTGTGCTGCGTTCACCTCTAGTAGGACTGAACGAAAGGGAAATGGCATATATTCGGATCACGAAGAAAACAGGCGACTACTATGATGCCGTTTTAACGTTTTACCGTGAATACCCTGGAACGACGAAAGAAACCTCTTTTACAGATCGCTTGTATGAAAAAATTGGTTTATTTTTAGAGCGAATGAATACGTGGAGAGAAATTGCTCGTCGGGGATCTATCGTGACGCTGATCTGGAGTATTTATCAAGAAACTGACTTCTTGGATTATGTCGGCGGAATGGCTTCCGGAAGACAGCGAAAAGCCAATTTGCATGCGTTATACGAACGAGCAGCTAGTTACGAACAGACAAGCTTTAAAGGATTGTTTCAGTTTGTCCGCTTTATCGAAAAAATGCAGCAAAAAGATAAAGACTTAGCTGAACCAACCGCTCTTTCTGAAGATGAGAACGCCGTGCGGATTATGACAATCCATGCGAGTAAAGGATTGGAATTTCCAGTCGTTTTTGTTTTAGATTTGACGAAGAGGTTCAACTTGCAAGACACGATGAACAGTTATGTGTTCAATGAACATTTGGGAGTAGGAACAGAGTACAAAGACTTACAAAAGAGAGTCCGTTTTACTACTCTTCCAGAAACAGTATTAAAAGTAGAGAAAAAGAAAAAATTATTGGCGGAAGAAATGCGTAAATTATATGTAGCCTTGACTCGAGCAGAAGAAAAACTGTATTTAGTCGGTTCCTATAAAAATGAAGAAGCCGCTTGGAAAGATTGGGGCGTCGTCAGCTCTCATCAACAAACCGTATTGCCGAGCGACTTGCGCTTAACAGCCAATAGTCTGATGAAATGGATTGGGTTGGCGATCGTCCGTCATCCAAACACCCAGAATGACTTCTTGCACATTACGGCTAAAAATGGAGAAGTACAAAAACACCCTGCATCATTCAGTGTTCATTTTACGAATGAAAAAGAACTGCTTCAGCAAAATGAAGCATTAGAAGTAGATTTTGATGCTGTAAAATGGTTGGAGCAATTAGAAGCCGCTCCAGTTGTAGAACTGAGTGATCCTTTGCATCAAGAGTTTAAGGAAGTCAAACGACTATTGGAGCATAAGTACGCTCATCAAGCTGCAACTCATACAACGAGTTATCAATCTGTATCTGAAATTAAGCGTATGTTTGAAGAGCCTCATGAAGGACAACTGGCGAAAATTGATATCAGTCAACCCATAAATCAAAATCGATATACAGAAGACAAATTGAGAAGGCCCACATTCTTAACGGAAACGACAGCTCCAACAAGTGTGGAGATTGGGACAGCGACTCATTTGGTACTGCAATCGATCGATTTACACCAAACACCGACGCTTGAATCTGTTCGTACGTTGATTGCTGAACTAATCGAGAGAGGTTTGCTGCAAGAAGAGACCGCTAAACGAATTGAAGCCGAAAAAATCGTCGCCTTTTTCACTACACCAGTCGGGGAATTGATTGTGAAAGATGCCGAATACGTTAAGAGAGAAAAAGTCTTTTCTTTATTGATGAGCGCATCATCTATTTTTTCCGATATGGATGACAGTGTGAAAGATAAGGTTCTGATACATGGGATCATTGATGGATACATCGAATATTCTGACCATGTAATCTTGTTCGATTACAAAACTGACCGTTTAGAGCGGTTTAAAGAACGAGCAGAAGAAGAGATGCTCAACAAATACAAAGGGCAATTGCTTTTGTATAAGTCTGCCTTGGAATCCATCCTAGACAAACCCGTCACAGCCGTTTATTTATGCTTGTTGGACAACGCAAGCGTAGTAGAAGTGAAATGATTTCAAAAGTAACGAGAGGTTAAGGTAAAAGCAGTTTTCTAAAAATCTATAAACTCACATAAGACAACGAACAGCAACTTAATTATCAAGTTGCTGATCGTTGTCTATTTTGTCATATAGGACTCGATTTTAAGATGATTAGATGTTTTGTGTTATTTTTAGGTTAGGTGAAAACAGGAGGAGGATGCATATGAAAAAGTTTTTTAAAGAAAATTGGCGGATTATGATAGGAGGGCTTATCTCTGGATTCATTATTGCAGAATTAATGAGAACTTTTGTCTTTTGATACAGAAGCAGAAAATAACATTATCCATCCTAAACACGTAGTAAAATAGCTATGGAATGCGAAAGAGAAATGAATATAAATAAAAAGAGGCTGAGAAAATTTATTTTCCCAGTCTCTTTTTTTATGGTTATTCTAAATCGTAATTAACGCCTCTAGTGTAAGTGTTGCCTGCGTCCCATAATAAGAACTCATTGACACCGGCTTCTTTCAAGGCTTTGATTTGAGCTTCGATTTCTGCTGGTCCATATTCTCTGTAGTTTCCAGCTCCTAAATAAGAAGCCGTGAAATCTTGCAGCCATGGACGAGATTGAGGTGGAGTATCTAATTTGCCTAATACGTCATTTTCGACTTTCATGTATTCAGAGACTAATTTGTACGGTTCCAAATCGGGTTTAGCTATTCCAAAATATGAACCCCAGTGACTTGGGTAAATCATAGAAGAAATCACATCTACGTTTTCTGAGATCTTAGAGAAGTTTTGCCCAATACCAGGTGCTTCAGGAACAGTAGCAGAGTATCCGAAAATATCTACAGAAACTTCTACACCATAAGGTTCCAATTCTTTTTTAGCATATTTCACAAAGTCCGTTACGGCTTCTACACGTTGTTGAATATCATCCAGCCCTTTTTCTTGATAGTCACCGTAAGTATACTTCAATTCATCAGAACGAGTCTCGAATCCTTCAGGGAAACGGACATAGTCAAATTGAATTTCTTTGAAGCCCATTTTAGCGGCTTGTTTAGCGATCTCTACGTTGTATTCCCAAACTTCTTGAGAGAATGGGTTAACAAAACTTTCTCCACGTCCGTTTTTCCATACTGAACCGTCATCATGCGTGAAACTCAATTCTGGACGAGCTTCTGCTAAACGAGTATCTTTAAACACTACTACACGAGCAATAGGGTAGATTTGGTGTTCTTCCATATGTTTCATCATTTGAGCAGGGTCAGAAACGTAATTTTGAGTATTTTCTTTGATCAATGGGTTATCAGATTTCAAATCGAATGTCATATCGCCGAAATCGTCTTTTACATCAATAACCATTGCGTTCAACTCGGTGTCGTTCAATAGCTGAGTCAAGTTTGCTAAGCGGGCACCGCCTGCCGAATGACCCGTCAAATAAATCCCTTTAACGCCATCTTCGGGATAAGCAATATTAATCCCGCTGTCGTAAGCGAATTGGCTAGGAAACTTCTCAGGAATCGTCAATAAAGATTCATTGTGAATCGTTAATAATTGTGTTTCAGTTTTTTCTTCTGCAGTTGCTTCAGTCGAAAAAGCAGCCATCAATAACGCAGCCGAAACTGGAATAAACCATTTTAAACGGTGTTTTTTCATCTTACTCTTCCTCGCTTTCTGGTGAAGCAATCAATGTAGGG
This sequence comes from Desemzia sp. AGC72, assembly GCF_057334175.1. Classification (NCBI taxonomy): domain Bacteria; kingdom Bacillati; phylum Bacillota; class Bacilli; order Lactobacillales; family Carnobacteriaceae; genus Desemzia; species Desemzia sp. AGC72. The sequence continues at coordinate 394,146 of NZ_JBHFIG010000021.1, read as the reverse complement.
TCTACAAAACTGTAGCCTTGTTCTTCTAAGCCTTCAATGATCGGAAGGATTGCTTCATTTGTCCATTCTCTATCATGCATTAAAATATTGGCTCCGTTGTACAATAATTCGGTATTCAACGTAATATCGATCAATGATTCTGCATCTTGATAACCGGGTTGGAAATCATATCCAAACGTCCAATTCATCAACGTCATGTTTTCTGCTTCAACGATTTCTCTGGAAACATCTGTGTTCGCACCATGAGGGGCACGGAAGAAGCGCGGTTTTTGACCAGTGACTTCTTCGATCAATTGACTGGTCTCTAAGATTTCAGCTTCTTGTTCCTCAGGAGAAATGTTTTGCAAATTTTGATGAGTTTGAGTATGGTTGCCAATCTCAAATCCTAATTCATAAATTTCTTTTAATGCTTCTTTTCCTTCGTCAGATTCTATGTACATCCCATTTACGAAGAATATAGCAGGTGCATCGATTTCTTTCAATTTACGGGCAATCTCCACGCTGTATTTGTCTGGTGCATCATCAAAAGTCAGCAGAGCGACTTTTTCTTCTCCAGCTGATTCAGCAATCGGTTCAATAGCATAATTGGTTTGATTCACTTGGTAACGATATTCTACATCTTCTTCAACAGGCTCTTCTGATTCTGATTCAGCTGTTGACTCCGATGAGCTTTCTTGTTCCGCTATTTCACTTGAAGCAATAGAAGAAGATTCGTCAGTTTCTTCAGCCGTTTCTTGGTTGCACCCTGCCAGTAGGACGGTGCTGAATAATGCAAAAGCTACTAATTTGTGTTTCATCTTTCAGCCTCCTCATCGGTTTATTTTTGTGATTCTTCTAAAGCAGCGGTCGCTTCAGTACGAGAAGTTTGTAATTGGACCAATTGATCATCTAATTGGATCAATAGTTCATTCGTTCCCGCATGATTGTCATTGATTTGCTCAATACCTGATTCTAAAGTTTGATATGTAGCATCTTCAGCAGTGAGCGATTGGAAATATTTTTCTTGATTTTCCAAAGAACCACTGTATTGCTCAATAAACTGATCCAATGTACTTTTAACTGTTTTTAGATTATCTTCCACAGCTGTCAGTTCTTCATCAGGTAACTCTTTGCTATCGATTGCAGTCAATTCGTCTAAATGACTTTTTAAGTTGTCACTGGATTCTTTCAAACTATCCAAATCAGTTTGACGTGTTTCAATATTATCAAAAATGGAAGCTGATCCATCTTTTAATGTGCTAAGTTTCTCATCTTCCGTTAATGTTTTTTCAAATTCGGTTTGTACAGAAGATTCTTTGGAAGTAATAGCATTCAGTTTTTCTACGATCGTACTCTCATCTGTCTCAATTTGAGCAGTAATGTCTTCTGCTTGTGCAAAACCAGTCTCGCAACCAGCTAAAGCAGTGCTTATTCCAAGCAAACCTACAGCGCTAAGTAATTTTTTCATTGTCTAACTCCCTTTATGACTTGACGTATGTTTCATTCGCTAAATACGAACTTGGATTAATTATAGCAAACGCTTTTCTCATCACCAAAGGAAAAGCTGCTTTTTCGAGAAGTTCTCATATTTATGCCATAAATTGAAAGGCTATTCATATGTGCTTTTAAAAATAAACCTGTCTCTTACCTCCAGAATCATGTAAAATAGGAATGTGTTATGATTAGAGAGTGAAGTGAGGGTTTGAAATGTATATATATTATATCTTAGCTGTTTTGATGGTGGGCTTAGATCAATGGACAAAAATACTTACCGTCGACAATATTGCGTTGTATGAAACAATTGAATTCATCCCAGGAGTATTGTCATGGACATATATTCAAAATGATGGGGCTGCTTGGAGTATATTAGAAGGACAAATGTGGTTCTTTTATATCGTAACAACAGTCGTTCTTGTAGTGCTGGTTTATAACATGCAGAAGTATGGAAAAGGAGACCGCTTATTCTCATGGGCGTTAACTTTTATCCTAGCTGGAACGATCGGGAACTTTATAGATCGCTTGAGATTGCAGTATGTCGTTGATATGATCAAATTGGAGTTCATTAATTTTCCAATATTCAATCTTGCAGACAGTTTATTATCCGTGGGAGTCGTGTTATTGGTAGTTTATGTCTTTGCAGATGAAAGAAATGAGAAAAAGAAAAAACAAACGGGTTAACTAAAAAAGGAGTTTACAAGCATGACAAATGAATATGAAATTACAATAAAGCAGCAAAAGGGAAGAATCGACAAAGTATTAGCTGAGATCATCCCCGACAAAACGCGTTCAGCGATCCAATTGTGGATCAAAGACGGATATGTGCTGGTAAATGATGAAGCTGTAAAAACGAATTACAAAGTTCAAGTCGGCGACGAGGTCAAGATTACTGAACCTGAATTGCAAGAATTAGATGTAGCAGCAGAAAACATTCCTTTGGAAATCGTGTACCAAGATGAAGACGTGGTCGTGATCAATAAACCTCAAGGAATGGTTGTTCACCCTTCCGCAGGTCATCCTAATGGAACATTAGTAAATGCATTGCTATACCATATCCATGATTTGTCAGGAATCAATGGGAAAATCCGTCCAGGAATCGTCCATAGAATTGACAAAGACACATCCGGATTGCTGATGGTCGCAAAAAATGACTTGGCTCATGAAAAATTGGCGGCACAATTAAAAGATAAAACCAGTATTCGTGAATATGTAGCTCTAGTACATGGCGTCATTCCTCATGAAAAAGGAACAATTGATGCGCCTTTAGGCCGTTCAAAATTAGACCGTAAAAAACAAGATATTGTTGACGGAGGAAGAGAAGCCGTGACACATTTTAAAGTCCTAGAACGCTTCAAAGATTTTACCTTAGTTTCTCTAACACTGGAAACTGGGCGTACACATCAGATTCGTGTACACATGAAATACATTGGTTACCCAGTTGCAGGAGATCCAGTGTACGGACCTCGTAAAACATTGCCTGGAAAAGGTCAATTTTTACATGCTAAAAAATTAGGCTTCAAACATCCTAAAAACAATGAAATGATGATATTTGAAAAAGACATTCCTGAGATATTTGAAGAAACTCTCAATAAATTGCGCAATATTACAGAGTAACAATTATCATAACAAGCAAAAGAATGGAGGAATACGATGGCTTATCAGTCTGAAGTAGAAGTAGTAGATGCAGCTGCAATGGGTCGAGCTTTAACGCGTATCTCTTATGAGATCATCGAGCGCAACAAAGGGGTAGATAATATCGTTTTGGTCGGTATCAAAACGAGAGGGATTTTTATCGCTCAACGCATCGCAGAAAAGCTACAACAATTAGAAGGCGTAGAAGTACCGATGGGAGAATTGGATATCTCGTTATATCGAGACGATGTCCACACGAGTCGAGACACAGATCCTGAAGTGAAGGGGGCAACTATGCCTGTTTCTATTGAAGGTAAACAAGTTGTCTTAGTGGATGACGTTCTTTACACTGGAAGAACAGTCCGCGCAGCTTTAGATGCTTTGATGGATATCGGGCGTCCTGAAAAAATCTTGTTAGCTGTTTTGATCGATAGAGGACATAGAGAATTGCCTATACGTGCTGATTTTGTTGGTAAAAATATTCCTACATCATTGGATGAACAAGTGAAAGTGGCCGTAGAAGAAGTGGACGGAGAAAACCATGTCCTGATTCAAAAACTAGCCAACTAAAACTTTATTACCAAAAAAGAATACTTTGAAAGTCCCTGATCTCATCAATGTTAGAAATGATGAGATCAGGGACCTTTTATTTGAATACTGATTATAGTTTTTAAACTGAGTTTGAAAGTAGAGCAAGATGGAATTTTGGCAATTCAAGCATACAAAGTCACAAAAAAAGTACTCAATGAACAAAATTCATTGAGTGCTTTTTTGGTATATCCGTTTAAGACGATGCTTTTAAGCGTTCAACCAGTTCTTCGTCTGGAGTAACATAAAGAGTTTGTTGTCCTTCATAAATCACGAAACCGGGTTTAGCTCCATTTGGCTTGCGGATTTTTTTAACGTCCACATAGTCTACTGGAACAGAAGAGGATAATCTAGATTTGGAGAAGTAGGCCGCAATGTTGGCTGCTTCTAAGAGCGTTTCTTCGCTTGGATCACTGTCTTGAATGATGACATGTGAACCAGGAATATCTTTCGTATGCAGCCAAATATCTGTTTTGCGAGCTGTTCTTAGCGTCAATTGGTCATTTTGGAGATTGTTTTTTCCAACTAAAATCGTTGTTCCGTCAGTTGATTTGTACTGATCCGGTTTGCTGGATTTTTGGTTTTTCTGTTTCTTTTTCGTTTTTTTCTTCAAGTAGCCTTCTTGGATCAGTTCTTCACGGATTTCAGCAACATCTTTAGGAGTAGCTAATTCCAATTGAGTTGTAATAGAATCTAAATAGTCGATTTCATCTCTTGTTTGTGCCATTTGTTCTGTTACATAAATAACGGCATTTTTCAATTTTTGGTATTTTGAAAAGTATTTTTGTGCATTTTGTGAAGGGGTTTTTCTTGGATCCAGTGTAATCATTATGGGTTCGTTATCGTCGTAGAAGTTTTGCAATTCTACCGATTCTTGACCCTTCGTCAATTCATGCAAATAAGCAGTCAGGATCTCGCCTCTGATGCGGTAATCATCCGCTTGTTCCGTCTCATCTAATGTACGCTGCAACTTCGCCAATTTTTTCTTGTTTCGTGAAGATTCAGTCTGCAAAATGTGGAATAAGTTAGCTGCTTGTTGTTTTACTCTGTCTTTTTCCGCTTTATTGCGGTAAATATCATCCAACAATTCGCTAAGAGAAGAAAAGTGGGTTTCAGCACCAGCCAAAGAAGCATACGGTACTGGTGTGAACCATTCTTTATTGTCTACATTTGTTTTTGTCGGTTGAAGCTGGTATTCCTTGATCGTACTGAAGAAACGATGAAAAACTTCCGGCAACTGAGTTTGGTCTTTTTGAGCCAAGAAAGCTAATTCCTTAGCTGTATCCGTTCCGATTCCTTGAAAATGACTTTGGATACTTTTTTCAAATGACATCTCATCAGTCATTACTAAGTCAGCTGGAAAATCTTCATCAGCCATAGTAAATGGATTCAATTTATCTTGATGAGGCGGTTCGACATAAGTGGTTCCCGGCATGATCAAGCGGTAAGAATTCTGGCTGCTGGGAATGTGTTTGATCGCATCTAAAATGCGCATCGTATCTTGTTCGATAATGAAAATATTGCTGTGTCTTCCCATCAATTCAACGACCATCATCACATTTTGGATGTCTCCGACCTCGTCGCGACTTTTGAAAAGGAATTTGATGATCCGATCATTTTCAACTTGCTCGATATTTTCTAGTACAGCTCCTTCCAGATGTTTACGCGCCATCATACAAAACTGAGGAGGCGTATCCGGATTCTCGTAAGGAATGTTCGTCAACTGAATACGGGCATAGCTGGGATGCGCAGATAAAAGCACTTTTTGATTCTTTCCATTAGCTCGTATAGCGAGGATCAATTCATTTTGGTAAGGTTGATGAATTTTTGAAACTCTTCCATTCACCAAAGCCTCTTTTAATTCAGCGACCATTGCATGGGTAAAAACGCCATCAAATGACATGTGTATCCCTTCTTTCTAACTATTCATTCTTATCTGCCCTTACTGCGGGAGATAATTTGTCTATTAAAGAGTATATCATTTTTAATGTCTCAAAAATAGCGAAGCCGCTTTGTTTTTTAACCGAAAAGTAAAATCACTTGAAATCAATAAGGCTTATTGGGTACAATATACCTTGTTTTAACAAAAAAGAGGTGTAAAAAATGGAATGGAGTTACCAAGGACAAAACGGTCCAGAGTATTGGAGCCGATTATGTACAGACTTTAAAAGGGCAGAAGAGGAAGCCTCATGGCAATCTCCTATCCCTTTAAACACAGCAGCAACTCGTCAAGAACCTAAAAAAGACGATACGATTTTATTTAAAAAAGAAAAAATCAAAATAAAAACTGATTTTTACAATCATACAGTCCATTTATCGCCAGCAGAGGGTAACGAAGCTTCTGTAGTATTCCAGGATACATTGTATGCATTGCAAGATATCCATGCGCATTTACCGAGTGAACATACGATAGATGACCATTCTTTCGAATTGGAGATCCATTTTGTGTATCGTTCTGCCGATGATCAAATATTGGTGTGCGGTGTCATGGGCGAATCGGATTATGGTGCTGTATCACCTTTATCAGGAGACCTGTACGATCGATTTTTGAAAGAAGACTCACTAAAAAAACACTACACGCTTAATCTGGATTTAAATGTACTGATCCCTGAAGATTCATCTTTTTATCATTACAGCGGATCTTTGACGACACCGCCTACAATGGGACCTGTCACGTGGATTGTTATGAAACAGCCTATTTCTCTACCGACTGACTTTGTTAAAGCATTTGAGAAAGTAATTGGTCAGACTAATCGCCCATTACAACCGGTTAAAGAGAGAACGGTCTATTTCTATCATTGATCAAAAGAAAGTCTGATTTTGGGCTTGACAGTTATTAACTGGAAGCGTACTATTGATTTACTATCATTTTAACGAAGAGGAGATTCAACATGAACCAACACTATCGCACTGTCCAACAATTACATATGGATTGGCAAAGCCAAAATAGATAGGTTGATTTATGAAAAATCATGGATACAACCTTCAGTGAACTGAACTTGTATCTATGTTGGTTTATTTGAGTCTACGATCAAAGCATACCCGCATAGAGTAACTTTTATTCTATGCGGGTTTTTGTTTGTCAAGAAACAGTCCCGCTCCTAGGCGAAGACTGTTTCTTTTTTTATTTATTTGAAGGGGGATAACACATGCTCAGGCTGACTAAACGATGGCGAAGCCAAGTTGATGTACCAGCATATTAAATTCAAGGAGGAAATGACATGAAAAAAATGATTGGCTTCATCGCTATTTTAACGATTTTATTAACTTATGCTTTTATTTCCGGTTTGCGTACGACAACGGAAACAGCTCAAAAAGACTTGCCAGTAGTTGGGCTTTTGCAGCTTACAAGTCATCCCGCTTTAGACTTGATTACCCAAGGAATCATCGATTCATTGAGTGAAGAAGGATTTGTAGACGGAGAAACGATGGTCTTGGATTTCCAAAATGCTCAAGGAGATCAAAGTAACTTAAACTCAATGAGCACTAGATTTGTGAGTCGAAACGCAGATATCATGATCGGAATCGCCACACCGGCTGCTCAGGCTTTGGCAAATGCCTCGTCTGACATACCAATCGTTCTAGGTGCTATTACAGATCCTGAAGCTTCTAATTTAGTGGCCAGCAATGAACAACCTGGTGGAAACATTACTGGTGTCAGTGATGCGACTCCTATAAAAGAGCAATTGAATTTATTGAAAGACTTGCTGCCAGATGCCAAAAACATTGGTATCTTGTATTCCTCCAGTGAAGACAACTCCATCGTACAAGGAAAACAAGCTGAAGAATTGGCAAAAGAATTAGGTTTTGAAACGACGACAATGACGGTATCCTCAACAAATGATGTTGCTCAGATTGGTGCTGCTTTAGCTTCTCAAGTAGATGCTGTATGGGTTCCAACAGACAACACGATCGCAAGCGCAATGAATACACTCGTAGAAGCGACAGATGCTGAGGGAATTCCGATCATTCCAGCTGTAGATACGATGGTAGAACAAGGTGGACTAGCAACTGTAGGGTTGAACCAATACGAACTAGGCAAATTGACTGGTAAAATGACCGCAGCTATTCTAAAAGGCGAAATCGAACCGGCAACGAGTCCAATCCAGTATTTGGAACAAGGAGATATTTTTATCAACCAAGAAAAAGCCGCAGAGCTAGGCATCACTATTCCGCAAAACATTTTAGAACAAGCAGTCAACATAGACTAGAAAAGCGAAACGAGGGAATCATATATGGACTTAATCGTAACGGCAACCTCGCAAGGTCTCTTGTGGGGAACAATGGCATTAGGCATTTTTATTACTTATCGTATTTTGAATTTACCAGACATGACGGCAGAAGGTTCTTTTCCCTTAGGGGCAGCCATCACCACTCAACTGATCATTAATGGAATGAACCCATTTCTAGCCACTTTTATCAGCTTTTTAGTCGGTATGTTGGCAGGTTCCATTACCGGATTTTTGATCACTAAAGGAAATGTCCCAGGTTTACTAGCCGGAATTTTAACGATGACGGGTTTGTATTCGATTAATTTGCGTATTATGAATCGGGCAAATTTAAGTTTATTGGGACAGGAACGTGTAACAGATATTTTTGAATCTTTAAATTTGCCCAACCAATTCGATGCTATATTTTTAGGGTTGGTTATTGTTGTGATTATGATCGTTCTGTTGGCATTGTTTTTTAAAACAGAATTGGGACAAGCAGTCATCGCAACTGGAGATAATGAGAAAATGGCTCGTGCAATGGGGATCCATACCAATCGCACTAAAATCATGGGACTAATGCTTTCTAACGGAATCATAGCTATGGCTGGGGGTTTGATTGCTCAAGACAACGGCTATGCGGATATCAGTATGGGGATCGGGACCATCGTTATTGGTTTAGCCGCTGTTATCATAGGTGAAGTAGTTTTTGGCAACTTGACCTTTATCAACCGTTTGATCTGTGTCATCCTAGGAGCAATCATTTACCGATTGATCATTTTATTGGTTATTTTGATTGGCTTGAACCCGAATGACTTGAAATTAATTTCCGCAATTCTATTAGCGATTTGTTTAGCATTACCAAGTATTCGTACCGCATTAAAATTGAACTTCTTCATTGGAAAGGAGCGTGTGGAATAATGACTGACCGGCCTGTATTAAATTTAAGAGAAATTTCCAAGACGTTTCAAAAAGGAACGGCAAATGAAAATCACGTTTTAAAAGCTTTGTCTTTAGATGTAAATAAAGGAGATTTCATTACGATCATTGGTGGAAACGGATCAGGTAAATCGACTTTATTGAATAGCATTGCCGGAAATGTTTTAGTCGATTCCGGACAAATCAAAATCAACGATGACGATGTAACGAAGCTGAAAGAAGAGCGTCGAGCTGGTAGAGTCGGCAGAGTGTTCCAAGATCCTTTAATGGGAACAGCGCCTCGTATGACAGTAGGAGAAAATCTCGCTATTGCGTTAAGAAGGGGACAGCGGAGAACCCTTAAGTTTGGTTCTTCCGCTAAAGAACAAGACTATTTCAGATCATTATTAGAGCCGCTTGGATTAGGACTGGAAAATCGTTTGACAGCGGAAATGGGGTTGTTGTCTGGAGGACAAAGACAATCTATCACATTATTGATGGCGACGATGAAACGTCCAGAATTGCTGCTGCTTGACGAACACACAGCCGCTTTGGACCCCAAAACAGCCGAGACGATCTTGGCCTTAACCAATAAAGTGGTCAAACAAGAACAATTGCCTACGTTAATGATCACTCACAATATGCAAGACGCATTGCATTACGGAAATCGGATGATCATGATGAACAGAGGCCAAGTAGTGGTGGATGTTTATGGGAAAGAAAAAGCTCAATTGACTGTTCAAGACGTGATGGAATTGTTCCAAAAAGCTACAGATGGCAATCAATTTTCAAATGAACTATTGTTAGGGTAAGGTAATTGTTCCAATTGATTGAAACATGCAACAACTAAATAATGCAGAAACCTCAAGGAATTCGGCTCTATGAAGTCGAGTTCCTTGAGTGCTGTTGTTAATCAAATAAAATAGTTGATGTTGCTCTGGATAAATATTGCTTTTAACTTTTAATTCCTATATAGTTGCTACATACAAATAGCGTATTCATACTTACTATCGAAAGGATGATCAACCAAATGGACTATGAAGTTTCCAGTCATGACTTATTAATTAAAATGGAAGAATTTCACAATCATTACCGTAAATTGATGCAAACAGTTCTATCTAAACATAGTGTTAATCAATCTGCTTTTCTAATTATGAAAACGATTAAAGATGAAAAAAAGACGTTGAAAGAATTGACTGCTATCACCTCATTAGATAAATCTACTTTAAGTCGTCAGGTCAATGCGCTAGGCAAAAAAGGTTGGTTGTTGAAAGAGGTCGGCAACGATAAACGTTTTTCTTACTTATCTCTTACCAAAGAAGCATTGACACTGACAAACACTTTGCTTTTTGAGATTGAACAGCAATTAGGGTATATTTTAAGGGGTTGGCCAACTGATGAGAAGCAATTGTTTCTAGTGTTACTAGGGCGTGCTAATCGCAGTATGAGTCAGTTTGAGGATCAGCTCAAAGAAGAAACAGCAAGGAGATAAGAATATGGACTTTAACACATTAACTCAGTTATCAAAAGAGGATTTAGCCCAATTGGTCATTGATCAATCTGATGAAATCAAAAAATTGGAACAAGATTTGGATGCTGAAGTGGAGGAAAATCGATTCATCAAGAGTTTAGGTTTTGTAGACGGCTACCAGGATTACCGTACTTACTTTATCCGCTACTTTGAAGATGAAAGTGAAGGAACAGCTAAAAAAGGCAGTATTTTTTTAGGATTGTTTAATGACTTTATTCAAGATTATGGAAGAGAACCTGTCATTGAGCTGCTAGACCAATATATGGATGACAACATTTAAGACAGAATCTTTTTTGATGATTTTCTTCGTGCGTTTTAGGAGATGATTGGTTAAAATAGAGAGAAGATAGTTTTAAAAGAAAGGAAAAATCATGAAAACTACAAAAAATAAAGCTTATCGTACAGCGGTACTAGGCATTTTTACGGCCATTATTTTATTGCAAAGTTTTGTGCCGTTTCTGGGTTACATTCCCATTCCACCTTTAAATCCAACTATTATCCATATTACGGTTATTATAGCCGCAATATCTTTGGGGACTAAAGAAGGAATGATTATTGGAGGAGTTTGGGGAGTCGTACGTCTGATTCGTGCTTTTGCAGCGCCTCAAACGCCATTGGATCCATTGATTTTTACCAATCCTTTGATTTCAGTATTGCCTCGTATCTTAGTAGGATTGGTAGCTGGTCTAGTATTCTATTCGTTTAGAAAAAAAGGCAACCAAACTTTTGGGATGGCTTTGTCCGCTGTTTTGGCTTCCTTAACAAATACCATAGTCGTATTGAGTTTTATCTATTTATTCTATAAAGACGATTATGCAGCAGCAATTAATGTAGACAGTTCTAATTTGATGTATGTATTAGGTGGAGTCGTCCTAACAAATGGTGTAGCAGAAGCTGTGGCTGCAGGGATTTTGGGACCGATTATTGCCAAACCACTATTAAGGATCGCTCCTAAGAAAGTTAAGTAAGGTTTCTGCTGTATTAAAGCTCCCTTATTCGTCAGTCATCTAAAAGTAATCTTTTCGAAATGATTTGTCATCGGCAACAATGGTATACTAATCCTTAGGAAAAGTGCAAAAACTTTTCAGTATTGCTAGAATGAATGGAGAGATAGAAATGAAAGATCCTAAGAAACCGACACGAGCAAATAATAACCGCTCATCAAAAACTAAAGAACAGACAATCACAAGAAATATTACGATCGTTTTAGTCGTTATTCTTATTTTGAGTCTGCTTTTCTTAGCTTACACGTTATTTGGCGGTGGAGGAAATGATGATGAAAACTCATTTTTGGATACTTCTACTGAATCGAGTTCAGTAAGTTCACAGAGTAGTGAAGAAGAAAGCAGTTCTGAATCTGAAAGTTCAGATAGTTCAGAATCCAGCTCTTCAGAAGCTAGAGAAGAATCTTCTGAAACAGAATCAGACGAAACAGACGATGAAAGCGAAGAAGAAGCTGTTGAAGGAGAATGGGAACCAGTAGGCACTGAGCAAACTGGAGAACATGTTACCAACTATTCTGAAGGCTCACAAGACCGCATTGAGATCAAACGTGCTACTTCGATGGCAACTGGTTTAAATGAAGGCGACATGATCGAATGGTGGGTCGGAAATGCCGGCGATCAACAAGTCGAAACAACGGTATCCAATAGAGATCAAACCGATACTTATCGTGTATTGTTAAAATGGGTAGATGGTCAAGGGTGGCAACCACTGCAAGTAGAAAAGTTGTCAGATAATCCATACAATTAAAGTTTCAAAAAAAAGAGTTGAGACACAGTGTCTCAACTCTTTTTTTATTTTCACAAATCATCAATGCTTGATTTCTTTGGTTCGACAAGGCGATATGATAAACTGTAAATAAAGAAGATACTGCAAATATGAGTTGGAGGTCAAAGTAATGAAAAAGACGCCAGATTTCAATATCGTAGAAGACATTCTTCATAAAACAAAAGAAGAGGTCTCGAATATGCACCCCATCAACATTTTACTGGTAGGGAAGACTGGTGTTGGTAAGAGCACGTTGATCAATAACGTCTTTAGAGAACGTTTGGCTGCTACCGGTATTGGCAAACCGGTCACTCAGCATTTGAGAAGAATTTCTAAAGAAGGTCTTCCTATTGTGTTGTACGATACAAAAGGACTAGAATTAAATGATGAAACGCAAAAACGAATCAAAAAAGAACTGTTTCAAACTATCAAGAGCAAAAAAGAAGAAGGACCAAAAGAAGCTATTCATGTCGCATATTATTGTATCAATGCAGCATCTTCTCGGATTGAAGACATGGAATTAGAGATGATCAAAGAGTTAAGCAAAGAGATTCCTGTCATCATCGTTTTGACTCAATCCATAGGCGAGTCTGCAAAAGAATTTAAATCGTATATTGAAAGTTTGAATTTGAATGTCGTCAGTGTATTGAATGTGATGTCAGAAGACTTTTTGATTACTGACGACTATTCAATTCCAGCATACGGATTGAGTGAATTGATCTTGACTACTTTCGAAATCATTCCTGAGGAAACAAAAGAAGCTTTTAACAATGCCCAGCAAGTAGATATTGCTCTCAAAGCTAAGTCTGCTCGTACGTGGGCGACAAAATATATTGTGTCTTCTTTTGGGATTGGATTTTTGCCGATACCTTTTTCAGATGCTTCATTGCTTGTTCCTATGCAAGTAGGTCTATTAGCTCATATCACCGCAATATTTGGAATTTCGATGGATAAAGCAACGATCACCAGTTTAGTAGCTGCCATTGGAGGAACAAGCGGAGCCACTTATGCTGGACGTTATATTGTATCTAACGTGGTCAAATTTATTCCTGGAGCTGGAACGATCGCTGGAGGAATCATCAGCGGGACAACGGCATCCATATTAACGACGGCTTTAGCCATGAGCTATATTGAAGTACTCTCTATTATTGCTCAGGGAGAAAAAGACGGAAAGTATCCTGATCTAGCTAATATCGAAACATTGATGAGAGAAAAATTTGAAGAAAGATTGAAAAAATCTAATAAAAAAGAATCAATAGAAACTGCTGAAGCGGATGACCTTTCTTCAACTAAAGTATCAAGTTCTAAAGAGAAGAAAAAATGGTGGAAGCGAAAGAAATCTTAATATTGCTGATATATTTTCGGGGGTGAAATGGATGCGCGTATTTATCGGAATTGAACTGACTAAACCTACAAAAGAAGCTATTTTTGATGTGCAGCAGCAACTAATCCCTGCTTCAAAAAAAGGCCGTTTCACGGATAAAGACAATTTCCATCTAACCCTTCAATTCATTGGAGAAGCCAATCAAAAAGAAATAGAACAGTTAAAAAATGCAATAGCTGAAACGGCGGCTGAATCAACGACTTTCGAAGTCGCAGTAGAGATGTTGGATAAGTTTCAAAAGAAAAAAGGCTTGATTTTATGGGCTGGTCCAAAAGCAACTGAACCTTTGCTTCGTCTATACGATCAGTTGCATACAATATTGAGGAAACAGGCAATTACTATTGAAAAGCAGTCTTATACACCTCACATCACTTTAGGACGAAATATTGTATGGGAAAAAGGTTCAGAGTCCTCTTTGCTCCAACCATTAGTTGATCCAATCCCAGTACAAATCGACAATTTGACTTTATTTGAGAGCGTAAGAGTGAATGGTTGCTTGATCTATCGTCCCTTTATGAGATATTCTTTAAACAATCCAGACAAATCTGCTGAAAGGAAGGAAGGAAGAAGGATTTGATAGAAAATATAGAAACTTTTTTCGCTCAATATCAGCCTAAACCTTTACACGTAACCAAAGAATACGCTGTACTCATCCCTATCATTAAAGTAGACGGCATCCCGCATCTATTGTATGAGGTGCGCAGTCAACATATCTCACAGCCAGGAGATACATCTTTTCCTGGGGGCAGAGTGGAGCCGAATGAAACTTTCGAAGAAGCGGCAGTCCGCGAAACCGTTGAAGAGCTGCAGATTCCGATCGAATCGATCCATGTCCTGGGAGCAATGGATTACATCGTTCAAAACAACCGTGTCATTCATTCAGTGTTAGCCGAAATCAAAGGGATAGACTTACTGGATATTATTTGGAATGAAGAAGTAGAAGAAATCTATACGGTGCCGATCCAATACTTTATAGACAATGAACCGGATCATTATACGGTCTTAGGAATGATGAAGTACCCGCCAGATTTTCCTTATGACCGCATTCCGAATGGGAAAAAATACAATTTTGGAAGACCTAAAAGCACCATCCCATTTTACAATTTAAGTGATCATTATTTGTGGGGCTTTACCGCTTCACTGACCGAACGTCTTATTCGTTTGATAAAGGAAAATGGACTATTAGAAAGCAAAAAAGAGTGAGGTTCAAAGGCCTCACTCTTTTTAAGTTTATAAAACAGGTTAAAACGGTCCATATTGAATGGCGTTGGCGATCAATAAGAAAATCATTCCCATAACCAACCAAATCAACATCAATTTACCGATAAATTTCAACCACACATCATAAGATACTTTAGCGATCGATAATTGGGCCATCAATACACCAGACGTCGGGATAATCGAATCCATAAAACCGTCACCGAATTGGAACGCTAAAACAGCTGTTTGACGTGTGATGCCTAGAGTATCCGCTAAAGGAATCATAACCGGCATCGTAGCAGCAGCTTGTCCGCTTCCAGATGGAATAAAGAAGTTAATCACGATTTGAGTAATGTACATCCCCACTACTGCTAATGAATCTGGTAACGAACTGATTACCTGAGACAAGTAGTTGATCATGGTGTCAATAATCAAGCCCTCTTCCATCACTACTAAGATTGAACGAGCGATCCCTACGACCAATCCAGCAAAAACCATTTCTTTTGCTCCAGCTACAAATGATTCTGCGATGTCGCTTGGAGACATTCTTGAGATCAATCCGGTTAAAATTCCCATTCCAAGGAAGACGGAGCCAATCTCAACAATGAACCAACCGTATTGGAATACGCCGTAACCAATAATCGCAAATCCGCCAATAAATACAATCAGTGTCGCTAAATGTCTTTTAGTAAAGGCAGGAAGATTCTCAAAATCGATTCCTCCAGTAGTCAAATGAGTACCCGATTGGCGGTCGTACAATAAGCTTCTTTCTGGATCTTTCTTTACTTTTTCCGCATAACGCATTAAGAATATTGAAGTTACTACCCATAGTGAAAGTAATATAATGATTCTAAAGCCGACTCCAGAAAACAATGGCAATTCCGCGATCCCTTGAGCCACTCCTACAGAGAAAGGATTCATGAATCCGGCAAAAAATCCGATGGCTGCACCTAGAGAAATAATGGATACACCGACTAAGGCATCATATCCTAAAGCCAATGCTAAGGCCACGCCGATAGGAATAAACACAATCGTTTCTTCTGAAAGACCCATGGTAGAACCAAGAATACCAAAGACCAAAAGTAGTATAGGAATGACCCATTTTTCTTTTCCTTGCAGTCTTTTGACCAACAAGTTGATTCCAGAGCTGATCATGCCTGAATCTGTGATCAATTGGAATGCTCCTCCTACGATAAATAAGAAGAAAATGATATCAGCTGTCTCAGTCATTCCTTTTGGAACTGATTTTAAAACATCAAAAAATCCTTGTGGGTTCGATTCAACGACAGTGTAAGAATCAGGAATAACCACTGTCCGTCCGTCAACTTCAGCACGTTCAAATTGTCCGGCCGGTAAAATATAGGTCATAATCGCCATAACGATCGTAAAAGAAAGAAGTGTCACGAATGTATGTGGAATTCGTGATTTTTTTTGTTGCAACATGATAATAAGTCCTCCTAGTATTTTATCGAAATCAATACTATCCATTAAGATGCTTTTGATGAGGCAGCAGAAAAAAGTGAAAAAATACGCAAAAAAGCTATGAGCAAAAGGGCCCATAGCTTTTTTGTATTAGACTATACCTTCTGCCCGCAACATGAAGAGCGCTCCTAAAACAAATTTGGGCAATTTGTTTAGGCAGTGCTACGCTTATTCAGCGCAGCCCCAGTACATTAGCACTTCGGCGATAATTCCTTTCAGAACTTCTTACTCTTAATTATCGCAACCTCTACATCATATTGAATAATATTCAGTTCATCAACAGTTACAAACTATACATCATCCTTAAAAAGAATGCAATCATTTGGAAAGGTTTCTAATAAAGCAGTTTATTTTCAGCAATTTTAGTAAAATGATGCATAAAAATACCATTATTTTTAAAGAAAATAGTGTAGACTAAGAGTAGAAACACGTCACTTGAGTGAATGCTAGGAGGATGATTTATGCTGTCATTATTTATCTTGCTGCTTGAAAGAAGCGGTTTGATTATTATACTGGCTTATTTATTGATTAATATCTCTTATTTCAAAACTGCTTTAGCCAACCGTAAAGAGTTTTCCGTCAAAATCAACATGATCATGATTTTTGGTCTATTTGCATTGATTTCTAATTACACAGGTGTAGAAATTAATCAAGATCAACTGATCATGAATCAATTTGTTACTCAATTATCTGCTGAATCTGCTCTTGCGAACACTCGAGTATTGACTATCGGAGTATCCGGTTTGATCGGTGGTTCGCTTGTTGGTACAGTTGTAGGTTTGATATCCGCTGTAGTTCGTTACTTCCAAGGTGGAGGGAATGTGCATATTTACGTTGTTTCATCTTTATTGATCGGGTTGCTTTCAGGTCATTTCGGCGGACGTTTTGTCAAAATGGGGAACTATCCGACTGCTGTGGACGGAATAAAGATAGGTTTTTTAATGGAGCTTATTCAAATGCTTTGCATCTTACTGTTAGGAGATTCATTCGCCGAGTCGTGGAATTTAGTCCGCTTTATCGCCTTACCAATGTTATTGACTAATAGTATTGGTACAGCCGTTTTCCTATCTATCATCGATACAACTTTAAAGCAAGAAGAACAAACCAGAGCTGTACAAACCCACGATGTCTTGCAGTTAGCGAATCAGACACTGCCTTATTTTCGTTCCGGTTTAAATGAGCAATCTTGTGAAAAAGCGGCTAAAACGATCAAAGAATGGATGAAAGTAGACGCCGTTAGTATTACGAATCAAGAACGAATTTTAGCTCATGTGGGAGCAGCCAGTGACCATCACATTCCTTCTACGGAAATCATCACTGATTTGTCTAAGCAAGTATTAAAATCAGGAACATTAAAAGAGGCGCATTCTCGTCAGGAAATCGGCTGCAACCATCCAGATTGCCTTTTAGCAGCCGCTATTGTCATTCCTTTACAGTCAAAGAAGAAAACAGTCGGCACATTGAAAATGTATTTTACCGATCCGTCAAGACTGACTTTTGTAGAACGTCAATTAGCAGCAGGGCTGGGAAATATCTTTTCTCAACAAATCGAATTGGGAGAAATAGAAGAACAGAGCAAACTTTTACAAGATGCCGAAATAAAATCCTTGCAGTCTCAAGTCAATCCGCATTTTTTCTTCAATTCAATCAATACGATCTCAGCCTTGATTCGTATAGACAGTGAAAAAGCTCGAACACTCCTAATTCAATTGAGTATTTTTTTCCGATCAAATTTAACCGGGGCAAGAACCAATATGATTCCTTTGACCAAAGAACTGCAACAAGTAGAAGCTTTTCAAACATTAGAAGAAGCTCGCTTCCCAAGGCGGTATGAGTTAACGATCGACTACGACAAAGAACTGGAACAAACTTTATTACCTCCCTTTTTGATCCAAGTATTGGTCGAGAACGCGTTTAAACATGCGTTTAAACATCGTAAAGCGGGCAATCATGTATGGGTAGATGTTCATAGCGAGGAAGAGACGATCCAAATCAGCGTAAAAGATAACGGACTAGGTATTGACCCCATATTCGTTGATAAGCTAGGCAAAGAGGTCGTTCCTTCTGAAAAAGGTTCTGGATCTGCGTTGGAGAATTTAAACAAACGCTTGATCGGTATTTTTGGAGAATCGGCAAAACTGCATTTTCATTCGACAGCAGAAGGAACCACTGTATCCTGCAGAATCCAGCGAAAAGAATTGGAGGAGGAGTAAGATGCATACATTGATCGTAGATGACGAACCATTAGCTAGAGACGAGTTGACCTATCTATTAAGACAGTGTCCTGAAATCACGTCTATCAAAGAAGCTGAGACTATTGAGGAATCTGTAGGTCATTTGATTGAAGGTCCTATAGATTTGATTTTCTTGGATATTCATTTGACGGAAGAAAGCGGGTTAACGCTGGCAGACAAGTTAAGTCGCTTAGAACATTCACCTATTGTTATCTTTGCTACTGCTTATGACGAATATGCTCTACAAGCCTTTGAATTGAATGCCCGCGATTATGTGTTAAAGCCGTTTTCTTTAGAACGTATCCAGCAAGCGGTCAAGAAAGCCGATCAAAGTTATGCTGCGATCCAACGCTTTAAAAAAGAAAGAACATATGAGCATACGGAACTTGGAACGATTCCTGTCCAAGTAGAAGACCGGATCTTTTTATTAAAAGTCGATTCCATCGTGGCTGCCAGCATCCAACACGGGGAGGTCAGCCTCTATACGGATAACAAAGAATACACATTGAACGGTACCTTGAATACTTGGGAAGAACAACTATCGGTTTATGGATTGTTTCTACGCGTACACCGTTCTTTTCTGATCAATACAACGAAGATAAAAGAGATTCAACCTTGGTTCAACCACACTTATCAGCTGACTATGTCTAATCAATTGAAAGTACCTGTAAGCCGGTCTTATATGAAAGAATTTAAGGAAAAAATTGGTTTATCTTAATAGAGTGAATTTTAGAACTGCAAGTGTGCATCTCAGCTTGCAGTTTTGCTATTTCAGCTGCAAAAAGTCATTTTCCTCTTATTATTGAGTACAATTACCTTATGGAATGAAAGGGTGTACAAAAACAAAGGAGGAAAGAATATGGTTACATTATTAGGCGGTATTGCATTATTGATTATAGGGTATTTTACTTATGGAAAATTTATTGAAAAAAACTTTTCGATCGACCCTAATCGAAAAACTCCTGCAGAGGTCCTAAAAGACGGTTACGATTTTGTACCGATGTCTAAAGGGAAAAACGCTATTATTGAATTATTGAACATTGCAGGGACAGGTCCTATTTTTGGACCCATTATGGGAGCTTTATATGGACCGGTAGCTTATATCTGGATCATTGTCGGATGTATTTTTGCAGGAGCTGTTCATGATTATATGTTAGGCATGATCTCATTGAGAAATAACGGAGCACATTTGCCGGAATTGGCCAGTAAATACTTAGGTAAACCTGTCAAACATGTGGTCAATATTTTTACTATGCTGTTATTGATGCTAGTAGGGACGGTGTTTGTTACTTCACCAGCCAACTTGATCAACAGTATTACACCAAATTGGTTAGGTTTAGGCGCTATTGTGGTATTGATCTTTGTGTACTACATTATTTCTACGATTTTGCCGATCGATAAAGCTTTAGGAAAAGTATACCCATGGTTCGGTGCGATTTTGATCATTAGCACTATTGCCATTGGAATCAGCTTATTATTCAGCGGCAGTCCTATTCCAAATCTAACTATCCATAACATTCAAAACTTCCATCCAGGCGGATTAGCGATTTTTCCAGCACTTTTCTTTACGATTTCTTGCGGAGCGTTATCTGGGTTCCATGCTACTCAAGCGCCAATGGTCTCTAGAACCAGTACCAATGAAAGAGAAGGGCGTTTTACTTTTTACGGTATGATGATCGCAGAAGGGGTCATAGCTATGATCTGGGCAGCAGCTTCAATGAGTTTATTTGATGGCCAAACGTTGAGCCAAATGATTGATGCTGGTACAGCTTCACTAGTCGTTAACGAAGTATCGATTATGTTGTTAGGAAATGTCTTTGGTACAATAGCGATCATTGGAGTTATCGTATTGCCTATTTCTTCAGGGTTGTCCGCATTCAGAAGTTTACGAACAATATTAGCCGATTACTTGAACATCAAACAAGATACGATAAAAAGAATTTTAATGGTCACGATTCCTTTATATTTGATTTCGTTTATTTTAACCAATATGGATTTCAATATTCTATGGAGATACTTCAACTGGGCAAATCAAGTAACCGCTGTAATTTCTTTACTAGTTTCCACACGTTACTTGTATTTAAAAGGGAAAAATTATTTAGTGACCTTATTGCCTGGAACGTTTATGCTATACGCAGTAGTGGTTTATATCTTAAGTGAACCGATTGGCTTAAGAATGGGGTTAACTACTACGACTTTTGCAGCAGCTGCTGTACTTTCAATAGGTATTTTATGGGTATTCTGGACTTCCGGTAAGAAACAAAAAGAACAAGTCGATCCAGATGGCGAGCTGCTCAATGACCAATTGCCTATTGGAACTTTCTCAACAGAGAATGCTTAAACAACTATCCTACACAACTAGGTAAAGAGTTAGAGTGCTAGTTTAATGGATAAAAAATTGATTTACATGACCTTTATTCAATTATTCGGATTGAAAAGGAGCGCAAATTTAATTTGCGCTCCTTTTTCTTGCGCTGATTTTACCTGAGAGGAGAGAAAGCAAATCGATTTTGTATTTCTATTATCTGAATAAATGCGTGCACAAGGGAGCATAAAAAAAGGGAGAACGGATATAGTAACTTACTCATTGTCAAAGGGATGAAGAATAAGGAATAGGAGATCGATTTGAAATAAAATTACATTCTAAGATTGACATAATTATATTATGGTAAACTTGGGTAATAATAAATTCAATGATTTTTACAAATAGTTTTAAAAAGGGTTGATAAAGATTCGTATAGATGCTAAAATCAAATTGTGAAACGGTGAACATATAAATTAAAGGAGTGTTCAATATGCAAAAAGAAATGATGGCTTTACAATTATTTTTCCGAAACGGCGATACATTAATCATCAACCGTGAAGTGATTGGGGACTTATGGATCAAACAAGTTACAACATCTTACGGAAGAATCAATGGCAGCGATTTTCAAGAGATACATCCTTGCCAATCGTTCAAAATCGAATTGTTGCCAGAAGCTGATCGCGTAGACTCTGAAAATATCAATTTAGGCAGCCTTGAAGTAGGTATGTTTGAACGTATCAAAAAATACTCTGATATTGAAACAATGGACATCCTATATAAAAATCCAACTGTTACTGAAGCCGATATGATCCAATCAGAACGGATTTACTTCCCTTATGAGGCACAAGACGTTGATGGATTAGATAACAAGTATCAATCAACACACATGGGTGAGAACGGACACTTATACGTACTGATTGATCCATCTAAAACAGTAACAGAAGTATTTGAATCTATCCGCTAAAATTATCCCTTTATCAAAAAGTCCAAGAACTCAATTGTTCTTGGACTTTTTTCTGCTGTAAAGCCTGTTTGAGTCATTAGTCGATTTATGATTCACTTATAAGGGAATCATATGATACAATAAGGGGAAAGGAGTGAAGCCATGAACCATCAAAATGAATCACTGACTTATTATGCAGCTATTATAGGAGATATTAAAGATTCTCGAACACTTAGTAATCGCAAAGAAGTCCAAGAGCAGTTCCATTCGGTTCTCGAGTCTATTAATGAGACTTACACAGACGACATTGCTGCTGAATTTGTCATTACGCTGGGAGACAGCTTTCAAGGTCTAGTCAAAAATAAAAAAGTAATCTTAACGATTTTATTTGAGATTGAATTGGCAATGTCTCCAGTCGAGTTTCGTTTCGGCATCGGGCTGGGGGAGATTAGTACACCTATTCGCCGAAAAAACTCATTAGAAATGGATGGGACAGCATATCATCGAGCACGTCAAATGATCGATATGATCGCAGAAAATGAAACGAAATATACGACCAGTGAGACCGATACTATGATTTGTTCAGGTACGGGTTACCAACCAAATGATAGTTTACTTAATGCAGTTTTCTCTTTAGCCACAGCTTTAAAATCAAAATGGACTCAACGTCAAAAAGAAATCATGTATACGTATTTTTCTCAAGGTGAAAATCAGTATAAAACAGCAGCCGCTTTAAACATCGGGCAGTCTAGTGTCAATAAAGCGTTAAGTGCGGCTAAATATTATACCTATAAAACAGCTTTATCTGAAGCCAGCTTATTTTTAGCCCAACTAGATAAGGAGGAGCTTGTTTGATTTCCAGTGTACTACTTACATTTTTTATTGGACATGTATTAGGCGACTTCTATTTCCAATCTGCTGCATTAGCTGCACAAAAAGACCATTCTATGCCTCGATTGCTGCAGCATAATTTGATTTACCTTATTACAATGGTTGGGGTAACTTTACCCGTATTCGGCAGCTCTCTTATACTTACAGCTTTTTGGATCTCTGTCGGACATTTGATCATTGATGGAGGTAAATTCTCACTAGTGCAAAAGGGGCTCTTGAAACACGTACAAGAAGCTGTCATTTACCTTATCGATCAGTTGTTGCATGTCCTGGTCATTGTAGGGTTTATTGTATACTTAATGAAAGATTTGCTGACTATTGATTATTTACCAGGTATAAGCAGTTTTCTACGGCCTTTAAACGGAGATATTAAAGTAATCTTGTCTTGGGTATTGATCCTGCTATTGGTAGTCCAGCCATGCAGCATTACAATCAAAAAAGTGTTGAATCATTACCGACCGATAAATGAAGCAGTCGTTGAAGAAGATGGCTTACCAAATGCCGGTGCATTGATAGGAGTCTTTGAACGAATTTTTATTTTATTGATGCTTTCTGCCAACCAATTTACTGCGATTGGCTTTGTCTTGACCGCTAAGTCAATTGCTCGATACAATAAAATCTCTGAAAGTCCTCAATTTGCAGAGTATTACTTATTGGGAACACTATTAAGCACCTTATTGATCATTATCAGCTATTTCATTATTTTTTAAAGATTCCCTAAATAACGAATCATTCATTAAGATTCGCATTTTAGCGAATCTTTTTTTGTAAATAAATACCTTAACCCCTTAGTAAAAAAGAGAACAATGGTATACTACTAGTAAGCAAAAAAATGAAAAAGAAAAGAGGCCTTTTATGACATTCAAACAAATTGAAACTCAAGAGTTGCCGGATATTAAATCTATCGGAAAGCTATATGAACACATAGAGACTGGCGCTCAAGTGTTGTACTTAGAAAATGAAGACACAAATAAAGCTTTTACGATTGGTTTTAAAACACCTCCCTATAATGACAATGGAATTGCTCACATTATTGAGCATTCTGTTTTGAACGGTTCTGAGAAATATCCTTCAAAAGAACCTTTTGTAGAATTGATTAAAGGCTCATTGAATACGTTTGTCAATGCGATGACGTTTTCAGACAAAACGATTTATCCAGTGGCTTCAACGAACCAGAAAGATTTTATGCATTTAGTGAGTGTTTACTTAGATGCTGTATTCAAACCTAACTTTTACACTAACCCTCAAATATTGGCTCAAGAAGGGTGGCATTATCATTTAGAATCAGCAGATGAGGAATTGATTTATAAAGGTGTCGTATATAACGAAATGAAGGGGGCTACTGCTTCTCCAGATCGACAAGTTCAACATCAATTGACACGTCAGTTGTATCCGAACAGTATTTATCGTCATGAATCAGGAGGAGAGCCTTATGCGATTCCTAGTTTGACGCAGGAAGAATTTATTCAATTTCATCAAACGTACTACCACCCAAGCAATTCATTAACAGTGTTATATGGAAAAATCGATGAACAAGAAACATTTGCTGCATTGGAAGCTTACTTCGATGGGGCAGGGAAGGCAGAAGAAGCGGTTGATTTATCCTTTGAAGCGGCTAAGCCGGAAGAAGAGCTGGTAGAGAGTACCTATTCAATCACAGCAGGAGATGATCCGACAGGAAAAGATTATTTAGCTTTAGGTTGGCATGTTGCCGAACCGGATGATGTGTTGGATCAGTTTGGTCTGGAAGTAGTAGAAGAACTGTTATTTGGTCATAATCAATCTCCGCTTAAAAAAGCTTTATTGGATGCAGAGATAGGAGGGGATATCTCTGGTGGAGCAGCAGACTTTGGTTATCCAACAGCTTTTATGATGACAGCGAAATATTCCGATGCGTCTAAAATGCCTCAGTTTAAAGAAATTGTAGAAGATACATTGACTCAGTTGGTAACAGAAGGGATTGATCCTGAGCTGATTGATGCAGCATTGAATAAGATCGCATTTCAAACTAAAGAAGCGGCTATATCAGAAGATAGTCCTAGAGGAGTGATCTATGCCATCAATGCGTATCGTTCTTGGTTGTATGAAGAAACTCCTTATGCGAATCTGCAATTTACAGATTATTTAGAAAAGCTGGGAGAATTAGCAGGAGAAGGATACTTTGAACAATTAATCAAACAAAAGCTGCTGGATAACTCTTTGCATACAGCTGTCGTATTAAAAGCCGAACCTGGTAAAAGTGATCGGATAGAAGCTGAATCTCATGCAAAATTACAAGAATATAAAGCCAGTTTATCTGAAGAAGAGATTCAAGAACTAGTTGATCAAACACAATCATTGATTGAACGCCAAGAAACACCAGATAAACCGGAAGATTTGGCGAAAATTCCTACATTGACGAAAGAAGATTTGAGTACGCGTGTAGAGGATTATCCTTTAACTGAAAGCTCGTTTTACGAGGAAACTAGCTTTTATCAAGCGGAACAATTCACAGCTGGTATCGACTACATTAGTTTGTATGTAGATCTAAAAGACGTGGAAACAGAAGATTATGTATGGTTAAGCCTATTGAGTCGGTTAGTTGGTAAGTTGGGGACTAAAACTTATGATTCAGCTGCTTTACAACGTCAATTGGATCTGTATACTGGTGGGATATATGGAAATATCACCATTCACGAAGATACTTCAGGTGAGTTGAAGCCGTACTTTGTATTGAGAGGAAAAGCATTAGAGTCTTCTTTAAATGAATTGGTCTTATTGATGCAAGAAATCTTATGCCATACGCAATTTGAAGAAGAAGCGGAAATCACTACAGTGGTTCAGCAACTGATTTCTCAATTTGAGCGGATGATTCAGTCGCGTTCACACGTACTAGCTGCTAACCGTGGGCTCAGCCAAGTCAAAGCTTCTGCGAAGTTGAATGAAATGGTCAGTGGAATGGATCAGTTCCAATTCTTGAAAGAAGTTCTTAGCGACTTGCAATCAGGAAAAGCAGATAAAGTGAAAACACAACTTGCAGAAATTTTGCAACGATTGTCAAATAAACGCCGTCTGCATGTCTTGTATGTAGGAGAAGCAGAACGAGCAAAAGAAGTAAAAGAAGTGCTTCAAACAGCTTTTAATGACCTTCCAGAAGCTGCATTAGGGCAGCCGGCGATTATTAAACCCGGAACCAAACAAAATGAAGCTTTCGTAACAGCTCAAGACGTCAATTATGTAGCCATTGCTTCAGATGCTATGGACTCATTTGCTTATACAGGTACTGCCAAAGTATTAGCGACGACTATTCGTTACAGTTATCTGTGGAACGAAATCCGAGTCAAAGGCGGTGCTTACGGATCTATGTACAACCACCAACGAAATGGAAGCTTTGCTTTAAGTTCTTACCGCGACCCTAACATTCGCAAAACATTGGCTGCTTATAAGGGTTTACCAGATTATATCGAGCAAATAGAACTTTCTGATAGTGAATTGCTGAAGTATATTATTGGAACCATCAGTCCTATGGAACAACCTAAATCAGCGTTCAGTAAAGGTTTAACAGCTTTTAATCGTTTGAAAACTGGAATCACAAGAGAAGAGCTGATTCATTTGAAAGAAGAGATCTTAGCAGCTAACTCAACAGCATTAGCAGAGCTTCATAAGGACCTGAAAGAGGTATTAGAAGACAGTACAGTTGTCGTTATCGGCAATAAGACTCAAATCGAAAAAGAATCAGATTTATTTGAGGTAGTGAAAGAATTGTATTGATTTCAAAGCAGAATAGATATATAAATAACCTAAATAATCAGTTGAAGGAGGGAAACGTATGCCAAAAGAAGCTTTATTGATCGTAGACATGAGTGAAGACTTTGTAGCCGACAACGGAACATTGACCGTCGGCAAACCAGGACAAGCTATAGTTCCTTATATCAAGCAATTAGCAACAGGTTTTTTATCAAAAGGGAACATCGTCGTCATTTCAATGGATGCTCACCAACCAGATGATCCTCATTTTGAACTTTGGCCGCCTCATAATGTTGTGAATACCAAGGGTCAACAGTTATATGGAGAATTGGATACATGGTTTCAAGAAAATAAAGACCATGAACAGGTGATTTATTCGCCAAAAACAAACTACAATGCATTCTTTCAAACAGGATTGGCAGATGAATTGAGAGAGTCAGGCGTAGAGAAAGTTCATATCGTAGGCGTAACAACAGATATCTGTGTCTTCTTAACCACAGGAGGAGCAGACGCAGAAGGGTTCAAAACGACCGTTCATAAACAAGGTGTAGCTACTTTTACTGACCTAGGAGAAACGATGTTGAATCATATGGAAAGATGCTTCCATACGGAAATCATCGAATAGAATAACTCAAAAGCTGTTCAAAGAATGTTTTTCATTCTTTGAACAGCTTTTTTATAATAATCCAAACAAGCATAAATACACCCCTGAAAACCCCTACATTACGATTTTTTATAAGAGAAGAGGAGGCTGGGGCATAGCGTGAACAGATGATAAATATAGAAAAAAGGGGCGAAATCCCCATAAAACGAACCTGTCAGAACCCTTGATAAACACGTGCTGCTTAACGATTTATAGTTATTAGTCATGATTAAAACTGCATAGCAAAAGGAATACAATAATTTTCAGCAGCAGAAACAACCTCAAATTATGTGTGAATTGCTATAAGTCAGACACTAAACAGCTACTAGGATAAAATAAATTACAATTCCTGTAAAATTCGTACAAATTCTGTTTACTGAGCGATCTATGAAATCCAGTTAGTGGATAGATGATCTTGTCTACAAATTTATACTAACTGATTAATACTTAGTTCAACTAGTTAGATATAATCCTGTTAATCACTTAAAAAATAAACTAATCTGTTCGAAGCTAACGTGTATAACAACATAGCAACAAAACTTTAGATACAAAAATTAAATCCTGCAGGAAATTTCTAAGCAGATAAAATTATTTACAGGAACCAAATGTAAAATCTGAAAGAATGTAAAAATAACTGGATTTTGCTAACTGAACTATATATCACTAAAATAATTTATTTGAGGATCAAAAAAGAGAGAAGGAAGCTAAATTAGGACTTGCAGATCAAATGTCTAAATTCATCTTTTTTCTAGTTTACATAATATATATTATACAAAGTAGTTTCTAGAGTTGATTTGATAAGAAAACTTTAAAATTATGCTCTATTTTAGTCTTTTAGTTCTTTTCAGCGCTTGCTGTTAGAAAATTATTTTTCTTTTACTTATTTTTGGTATCTACACTAAATTAATTTCTGCCTTGTCGTTGATCTTGTTTTTATTCTGACTGGTTAACTAAAATGGTTTCTTTAATCATTTCAGTTTGTTAAATGATCAACTGTCCGTTATAATTTTTAAACTCATACATTTTTACTGTTTAACGTTTGTTTGACTGATTCGATTAATTTTATTCTAATTATTAATTATATTTTGCTGATGATCTGTTTCATTTTAATTCTATGTTCTGAGGACGTTTTTAAGCTCATTTCAACTTCGTTTGCGTAGACTTGTCTATGAAATGATTCTTGAGTACATAAAAACTGATTGCTATAAATAACAATCAGTTTTTATCTTTTGTATTTATTTTGTTAATGCTTCAGTTAATTGTGGAACCACTTGTTTCTTACGTGATACTACACCTTTTAACAAAGCTTTGTTGTTTTCCAATTTCACGCCAAAAGCATCTTCAACCGCAATGATTGGATTTCCTAATGCTAAGACCATTGAATCGCTGTCTAGGATATTTGTTACTACAAGAATAAATAAATCGTAGTTGTTCTCTAAATTCGCTTCTTGGATAGCTTTTTCCAATTCGCTTTGTTTAGCAAATACATCATCGATATCAACTACATTGATTTGTGCGATGCGTACGTTTTTGTCTCCCATTGGGAAACTTTTAGCATCCATATCAATCATTTCTTCAGCTGTCTTGTTGCCCATATTTGTTCCAGCTTTTAACATATCTAGTCCATAGACATTTAAATCAACTTCAGCGATAGCTGCTAGTTCTTTAGCAGCTGCTTCGTCTTCAACTGTACTAGTTGGTGATTTAAATAACAACGTGTCTGAAACGATTGCAGACAACATAATACCAGCGATGTGTTTAGGTATTTTTACATTATTTTCTTTGAATATTTTTAAGATGATCGTCGCTGTACAGCCAACAGGTTCTGCACGGTAATAAAGCGGGTTCGCTGTATCAATATTCGAAATACGGTGATGGTCTACAACATATGCGATATCTACTTCTTTGATATCTGAAACACTTTGTTGTGCTTCATTATGATCAACTAGGTAAACTGTATTTGTTTCGTTTGCTGCTGTTTCAATTACTCTAGGAGCTTCCGCACCAAAGTAATTCAATGCATAGGCAGTTTCTTCTCCTATTTCCCCTAAGGCTACTGCTTCTGTTTCTTTCCCCAGTTCATTTTGTAAATATGAAAATGAAATAGCAGATGCTATTGCGTCTGTATCCGGGTTTTTATGTCCAAAGACTAAAATTTTGCTCATTCTATCGTAACACTCCTTTATTTTGATTCTCACCTTTTATAGTAGAACAAATTAACTTTTTAGTCTAGAGGCAGACTCTTTTTCTTTAGAAAATTTATCAAAATAAAGGAAAAAATTCTTCATTCGATCCATATGAGCTTTATCTTTTTTAAACACAAATGCTAAATTATATGTAATGGGCGGATTAAACGGCAGCATATACAGGTTTTCCGCTAAGGGATTTGAATCGATATAAGATTTAGGTAAAGCAGTATAATAACCTGATTGCTGGCTGAACAGCTGTAATTGTCTAGGAGAAGAAAAATAACCGGAAACAACCGGGAAATCAAGGTTTTGACAGACAAAATTAGCTTTTAGAGTTCCGTTTAAGTAAAATTTATTCGGATAAAATACCCACTTGTTCTGTAATGTCTCTTTTAAATGTATTGATTGTTTATCAATCCATGAATCATTTTGGTGAATAAAAAACAATTCTTCTTCTGCAATCATTTTAGATGCATACCGGTTCCAATTTTCTATAATTTGATCTGGAAGACATAGAATTGCCAGGTCTAGTTGATTATTCTCTAATTGACTCCAGATTTCTTCTCTGGGTATGATACTAAAAGAAACCTTTCCCCGAGAATTTTTGGGTTGATAATAAGCAAGAAACTCTACAAAAAGTTCATCGCCTATAGAAGGCAACACACCAATTTTCAAATGTCCTAATTCTTCGTTTTCGATTGAATTTATTTCATCTAACGCATGTTTAAAAATGGTTTGTACAGATTGTATGGCACGTGCCATACTCTCTCCGGCCTCAGTTAGACGCATTTCTTTGCCTTTAAAATAGAACAATGGAGCACCTATAGCGTGTTCGAACTTTTTGATCCTTTGGGTTAAAGCGGGTTGCGAGATACCTAATTTTTGTGCTGTTTGTGTATAATTCATCGTTTCCGTCAGCTCAGAAAAATAATCTAATGTTTTGCCGGAAAAAATACTTTTATCTCCTAAGTTCATTAAGTTTTCCTTCACTTCCTTTTGCGTCTGTAACCCCTTCATCATAAACACCTATAGAAAAAAGAGCAATCAAAATGATGCTCTTTTCATCAATAATTTAGGGATTATTGAACAAATTGGTACAATTTGTAATCGTCTACATGCAAGAGCCGGTTGGCATTTTCAATCCTCTCAGCTGTAGGCGGTTCAATCCCGTTTAATTTGTATGGTATATTCAATGCAGCATACTTATACGCACCTAATTTATGGTAAGGAAGAATCTCGACTTTCACTACATTTTTTAATGATTTTATAAAATGGTCTAGTCGAATCAAATCTTCATCGAAATCTGAGCGCTCAGGAACCAACACGTGTCTGATCCATACGGGTTTTTCAATATCTGACAAGTAACGAGCCATATTCAAGATATTAACGTTAGAATGCATCGTTAATTTTTTGTGTTTTTCATCATCAATGTGCTTCACATCAAATAATAATAGATCCGTATACATCATCAACTCTTCAAATCTGCTGAAAAAAGGTTCATCATAAGTAAAAGGCTGCCCGCAAGTATCTAATGTGGTGTGCACCCCTTCTGCCTTAGCCAGCTTGAAGTACTCGATTAAAAAATCAATATGCAGTAACGGCTCTCCACCGCTCACCGTAATGCCGCCTTTTTGACCCCAATAGTCTTGGTACTGCAAAGCTTCTTCCAGCAATTCTTCGGGTGTATAAGGCGTTCCGCCGCCGATATTCCATGTATCCGGGTTATGGCAAAACTCACATCTCATCCGACATCCTTGCATAAACGAGACAAAACGAATTCCTGGTCCATCAACTGAACCAAAGCTTTCATTTGAATGCACATATCCTATGACTGGCTTCTTCTCTTCCATAACAATTACTCCTTTATTAAAGAAGAACCGGGAAACCACTTCCCCAGCTCTTCTCTCTTTTTACTGCTGCTTACATATTTTCGTGCATTGTTCGATTGATAACGTCTAATTGTTGCTCGCGAGTCAATTTGATAAAGTTTACAGCATATCCTGATACACGAATCGTCAATTGAGGGTAATTTTCAGGATGTTCCATCGCATCCATCAATGTTTCTCTGTTAAAGACATTTACATTTAGGTGATGTCCACCTTTAGTTACATATCCATCTAACATGCTTGCTAGATTTTCTTGTTGAATCACATCTTCTTTTCCTAAAGCTTTTGGAATAATTGAAAACGTATTTGAAATTCCATCTAAAGAATATTTGTACGGTATCTTAGCAACAGATGTCAAACTAGCTAAAGCTCCATGTGTATCTCTTCCGTGCATTGGGTTGGCACCAGGAGCAAAAGGTTCTCCTGATCGGCGTCCGTCTGGTGTGTTTCCTGTTTTCTTCCCGTAAACAACGTTTGAAGTAATCGTTAAGATAGATGTCGTATGAGTTGCTCCGCGGTATGCAGGATGTTTCTTCACTTCATTCATAAACGTTTTCAATAACCAAATACCGATATCATCTGCTCGATCGTCATTGTTTCCAAATTTAGGGTAATCCCCTTCAATAATGTAATCGACTGCTAATCCGTTTTCGTCACGGATAGTTTTAACTTTAGCATATTTGATTGCTGAAAGAGAATCGATTGCTACGGAGAAACCGGCAATTCCTGTGGCCATCGTTCTTAAGATTTCACTGTCATGCAAAGCCATTTCGATACGTTCATAAGAATATTTGTCATGCATATAATGAATGACATTCAATGTATTCAAATACAAACCAGCGATCCATTCCATCATTGCTTGATATTTTTCCATGACTTCATCATAATCCAAGTATTCTGAGGTGATTGGTTGGTATTTAGGTCCAACTTGCGTTTTAGATTTTTCATCGACCCCGCCGTTGATCGCATACAACAATGTTTTGGCCAAGTTGGCGCGAGCTCCGAAGAATTGCATTTGTTTACCGATTCTCATAGCAGACACACAACAAGCGATTCCGTAATCGTCTCCCCATTCTACACGCATGATGTCATCATTTTCGTATTGGACAGCACTGGAAGCAATCGATACTTTAGCACAATAACGTTTAAAGTTCTCTGGTAATTGTTTAGACCATAGAATCGTCAAGTTTGGTTCAGGAGCTGGTCCCAAGTTAGATAAGGTGTGCAAGAAACGATAACTGTTTTTTGTGACCATGTGACGTCCATCAATCCCTACGCCGGCAATAGCTTCTGTAACCCAGGTTGGATCACCTGAAAACAGATCATTGTATTCAGGTGTACGGGAGAATTTGACCAAACGTAATTTCATGACAAAGTGATCAACGATTTCTTGAGCTTCTTCTTCCGTCAATACACCTTCTTTTAAGTCACGCTCAATATAAATGTCTAAAAATGTAGAAGTACGTCCTAAAGACATAGCTGCACCGTTTTGTTCTTTGACAGCGGCTAAATAACCAAGGTACAACCATTGGAAAGCTTCTTTTGCATTATGAGCCGGTTGAGAAATGTCAAACCCGTAAATATGGCCTAATTCTTTCAATTCTGCTAAAGCACGAATCTGCTCGTTCAATTCTTCTCTGTCGCGAATGATGTTTTCACTCATTGTACCAAAGCCCGTATTATTTAAATCTTCTTTCTTTTTCTCGATCAAGTAATCCACACCATACAAAGCTACGCGTCTGTAGTCCCCAATGATACGTCCACGACCATAAGCGTCCGGCAAACCAGTAATGACTCCACTGCGGCGAGCTGCACGCATTTCTTCTGTATAGGCATCAAATACACCTTGGTTATGTGTTTTACGGTATTCACGGAAGATATGAGAGACTTCGGGATCTATTTTATATCCGTAAGATTCTGCAGAAAGTTCGCTCATGCGAATTCCGCCAAAAGGCTGCAAGCTTCGTTTGAATGGTTTTTCTGTTTGGAAACCAACGATTTTTTCTAGTTCTTTGTCTAAATACCCTGCTTCATGAGAAGTAATGGTAGAAACGACTTTAGTGTCCATGTCTAAGACACCGCCAGCTTGTTGTTCTTGACGGTTCAAATCAGATACTTGGTCCCACAATGTCAATGTCTCTTGTGTCGGACCTGCTAAAAATTCATCTGTTCCGTTATAAGGAGTATAGTTTTGTTGAATAAAATCCCTTACATTTACTTCTTCTTTCCATACTTTCCCTTTAAATTTCTTCCATTGTTCCATATAGTAGCCTCCATTAATAATTTTTTCTATATTAAATTGTATTTTTACAAGCTCATTATATCACATATATTAAAAATAGAAACTATTATCTGTTGAATTTTTTGAACAAGTTGTTCTATTCCATACGTGGAGGTCTCGCACTTTTTGTTGTGATAACAGCATTTTTAATTTGTGAACACCATCATTATCTGTTTTTTTTAAAAAAAAATTACTATCACATGCAATGAGTTTAAATTGCTACTATTAGGTGATATCAAAAAAGAACTAAACCGGATAAGGTTTAGTTCTTTTGGTCTACAAAGTAGGTTCTTCAGTAATATGAACGATATTAGGCTCTTTAATCGCTTTTGGTTCCCCATCAGCTGCTTGGTCTAGAATAAACGAACCATTGCTGTAACGATCGCTAGAAGCATAATTCTTCGGTATGACGTCGATCACTTTGTCTTTTGTAGTGATGATCGCATACGCTTCATCTTTCTCGTTAGTTACTTTTGCAACTAAGGACACACGATGAGGATTTTTCTTCAATTCTCTAAAGACGATCAATCCTCGTTGAGCTCTAGCTAAAGGTGCAAACTCTCTTAAGTCCATTTTCTTAACGGCTCCTCGTTGAGATACTACTATAGCTTCAACTTTTGGAGCTTCATCGTCGATCAAAATACCATTTACTACATAATCTTCTTCTTTTAAATTGATTGAACGGACCCCGCTCGCTTTAGCACCTACTACAGGAACTTCACTTAAAGAGTAGCGTAATCCAAATCCACGATGAGTAACAAGGAAGACATCTTGCATCAATGCATTTTCAGTCATTTCAACATTCACTAAACGATCTGTAGCCGTTTTTAGTTTCATCGCCGAAGTTGTTTTCGACTTGTAGCTTCTCCACGGTTTAAACGCTTCGACTTCTGTTTGTTTGATGTATCCTTCTTTTGAAATCAATGTAAAGGATTTACCTGCCGCAAACTCTTTAAATCCAAAAGCTTTCAATACTTTTTCTTCCGGCTCCAAACTGATGTATTGAGAAATATGATCACCCATATCTTTCCATTTCACATCAGCCAATTCATGGATTGGACGATAAATGACATTGCCTCTGGTGGTGAAAATAAGCAAATGGTCCAAAGTCGTTAACTTATCGACAAATATCGGATAATCGCTGTCTTTCGTTCCTACTTCTTCTGCTGGAGAAGCGGTGTAAGAGCGAAGACTAGAACGTTTGATATAGCCTTCGTTTGTTACAACGACCACGACTTCTTCTTCGGAAATCAATACTTCTTTATTGATTTTCAGTTCTTCGATCTTGTCTTCAAATTTCGTCAGACGAGGAGTTGCATATTTCTTTTTGATCTCTTTCAATTCGGTTTTTATTACATGGTTCATTTCTTTTGGAGTACTCAATATTTTTTGATAGCTCTCAATCGCTTTTTTCAATTCATCGGCTTCTTTTTCCAATGCTGTAACATCTGTATTCGATAAACGATACAGTTGTAAGGATACGATAGATTCTGCTTGAATCTCTGTAAAACCGAATTCTTTCATGATATTTTCTTTTGCATTCTTTTTATCTTTACTCTTACGGATAGCAGCAATCAATTGATCCATAATAGAAACAGCTTTGATTAGTCCGACAACGATATGCTGTCTGTGTTCTGCTTTACGCAGCAAGTAATTGGTCCGTCGAGTGACGATTTCTTCTTTATGTTCCAGATACGCTTCTAACATTCGTGCAATGCCTACTTGCATCGGACGTTTGTTGTCGATAGCGACCATATTGAAGTTGTAATTGACTTGCAGTTCTGTATTTTTCAACAAATACGTCAAAATACCTTCAGCATTGGCTTCTTTTTTCAATTCTATAACGATTCTTAAGCCTTCTCTATCTGTTTCATCACGAACTTCTGAGATACCTTCAATTTTCTTGTTCAAGCGGATCTCGTCGATTTTGCGTACTAAATTAGCTTTATTTACTTCATATGGAATTTCAGAAACAGCGATTTGCTGTTTTCCGCCACGCAATTCTTCAATCTCTGTTTTTGAGCGGACAATGATTTTACCTTTGCCTGTCTCATAGGCTTTTCGAATCCCATCAATACCTTGAATGATCCCGCCTGTTGGAAAATCAGGGGCTTTAAGGTATTGCATCAATTCTTTAGTGGTTGCTTTAGGATGATCAATATAATATACCGCTGCATCGATTACTTCACTTAAATTGTGAGGAGGAATATCGGTCGCATAACCAGCAGAGATCCCAGTAGCTCCATTTACCAGCAGGTTAGGGTAACGAGCAGGCAATACAGTCGGCTCTTCTGTCGTATCATCAAAGTTTAAAATAAAATCAACGGTTTCTTTATCGATATCTCTCAGTAATTCATCTGAAAAAGTAGATAGACGAGCTTCCGTATACCGCATCGCTGCAGGAGGGTCTCCGTCCATACTTCCGTTATTTCCATGCATCTCGATCAATACTTGGCGCTGCTTCCAATCTTGGCTCAATCGAACCATAGCTTCATAAACACTGGAATCCCCATGAGGATGGTAGTTACCAATTACATTTCCGACAGTTTTAGCTGATTTTCTAAATCCTTTTTCAGAGGTGTTTCCTTCCACATTCATAGAAAAAAGAATTCGTCTTTGTACAGGTTTTAACCCGTCACGTATATCAGGCAGTGCCCGCTCTTGAATAATGTATTTGGAGTACCGTCCAAATCGATCTCCCATAACTTCTTCTAATGTAAGTTCTTGAATCTCGTTCTTATTCTCCATCTATGGCACTTCCTTCATTCTCTAATTCATTATCGTTCATGATTTGCGAGTTCTCTAAAATGCTTCCGCCTTCTTCAAGAGAAAACTCTACATGAGATTCGATCCATTTCCGTCTTGGTTCTACTTTGTTCCCCATCAAGACAGACACACGTTTTTCAGCTTGAGCTACATCATCGATTCGAACACGAATCAAGGTTCTGGTTTCAGGATTCATTGTCGTGTCCCACAATTGATCTGCATTCATCTCACCTAGACCTTTATAACGTTGCAAGACATAATTTTTCCCGAATTTTTTTGTAACGTCCACCAACTCATCATCTGTCCAAGCATAAGCGATCTTTTCGCTCTTACCAAAACCTTTAGAAAGCTTGTATAGAGGTGGTAACGCCAAGTATACTTTTCCTGCTTCGATCAATGGTTTCATGTAACGGTAGAAAAACGTCAGCAGCAGTACTTGGATATGAGCTCCATCTGTATCCGCATCCGTCATGATGATGACTTTGTCGTAGTTGCAGTCTTCAATATTAAATTCAGGTCCAACACCTGCACCGATCGTATAGATCATAGTGTTGATTTCTTCATTTTTTAAGATATCTTGGATGTTGGCTTTTTCCGTGTTGACGACTTTTCCACGTAAAGGTAAGATCGCTTGGAATTTACGGTCTCGACCTTGTTTTGCTGAACCGCCGGCTGAATCTCCCTCAACCAAATACAATTCATTCTTTTTGGCATTTTTTCCTTGCGCAGGTGTCAATTTTCCAGACAGCAACGCATCGTTTTTCTTCCGTTTTTTACCTGTTCTGGATTCATCACGAGCTTTACGTGCTGCATCACGAGCTTCTCTTGCTCGAATGGCTTTACGTACCAATTGCTGACTTAATTCGCCGTTCTCAGTTAAATAATAATTCATTTGATCGCTGATGACTGAATCGATCGCTGAACGTGCTTGAGGAGTCCCTAATTTGCTCTTTGTTTGCCCTTCGAATTGCAATAAGTCTTCTGGCACTCGAATGGAGATAACCGCAGCCAAACCTTCACGGACATCCGTGCCTTCTAAATTCTTATCTTTCTCTTTCAATAAGCCCACTTTACGAGCATATTCGTTAAAGGTTTTGGTTAAAGAGGTTTTCATTCCCGCTTCATGAGTACCACCGTCTTTTGTACGCACATTGTTGACGAAAGACAAAATGTTCTCAGAATAGCCGTCATTGTATTGGAACGAAAATTCTACTTCGATCCCATTACTTTCACCAGCAAAATAGGCTACTGGAGTCAAGATGTCTTTGTCTTCATTCAGATAATCAACAAACTCTTTGATTCCTTCTTTGTAATGGAACACTTCCTCTTGGTCGCTTCGTTCATCGATCAATTCTATTCGAACATCTTTCAATAAGAAAGCCGATTCTCTTAACCGTTCAGACAATACATCATAAGAAAAAGTTGTGGTTGAAAAAATCGTTGCATCCGGTTTAAAGTGGACCATTGTACCATTCTTTTCAGTCGTGTTTTTCTTTTTAGTCAACTTTCCTTTTGGTTTCCCGCCATCAACAAACTCTTGAGTGTATTGAACACCATCTCGGTAGACAATGACCGACAGTTTCTCTGAAAGAGCGTTTACTACACTGGCACCTACACCGTGCAGCCCGCCTGAAGTTTTATAGCCGCCTTGTCCAAACTTTCCGCCGGCATGTAAAACAGTGAAAATGACTTGAATGGTCGGTATTCCTGAAGAATGCATTCCGATCGGCATTCCACGCCCATTATCTCTAACAGAAATACTTTCGTCTTTATGCAGTGTCACGACGATTTTGTCCCCAAATCCGGAAAGGACCTCATCCACAGAGTTGTCTACTATTTCATAAACTAAATGGTGTAATCCTCTTGTATCTGTAGAACCGATATACATCCCTGGTCGTTTACGGACAGCTTCCAAACCTTCTAATACTTGGATGGAAGAATCATTGTATTCATAATTATTTTTTGCCATATCTTTCAAAACTCCCTATACCATGCAATTTCTCATCGTATGTTCATACGATTAATGTTGAGCTTCATTCACTCATAGACCAAATCATTTTAACACACTTATTGCGATTACAACGCAAAAAATAACAATCGATGCTTTAAAACAGCGGTATTTTCTACGATTCAGATAACCTTTTGCACAAAATGGTTCACTGTTTCATTTTTTTGATCCATGTATACAATAACGGATCATGCAGCTTTTTGCTCCTTAGATCTCAGCAAAAAAGAACATTCAAATCATACCTATTTTATGAATAGTAGTCAATATCTGTTCGAAACCGAATGAGTGTTCGTATTATTATACCAAAAAAATCCCTAAAATGGCAGCTTCTCTTCAAATATGTATCTTTTTAACGTGTTATTAATGTGAGTTCTTTATCACTTCTTCAGCACCAGCCTTATTTTCTATGATAGTATTTTAAAATAATAAGTGGTAAAATGGTCGTACGCGAAAAATCAAGTTGGTAAGGAGAGAAATGGATCGATGACAACAATACTAATGTTTGTGCTATCGTACCTTCTAGGATCGATTCCCTCAGGTGTCTGGATCGGGGAAAAAATATACAATATTGACATTCGAAAACATGGTAGCGGAAACATGGGAACCACCAATACATTCCGTGTATTAGGAGCAAAAGCTGGGGTAGCTGTTTTAGCTGCTGATTTGCTCAAAGGAACTTTGGGTGCAAGTTTGCCTTACTTTTTTGATTCAAATTTGAGCCCTATGGTCGTTGGACTGGCTGCTATATTAGGACATACTTATCCAATATTTGCGCAATTTAAAGGTGGAAAAGCTGTTGCTACCAGTGCTGGGGTAGTTCTTGCCTACAACCCGCCGTTTTTTATCTATTGTATATTAGTGTTTGGTATTCTATTATACTTTACACGTATGGTAAGTTTGAGCAGTATGACTGCTTTAGTACTGATTACGATCTCTTCGTTATTCATTCAGGACTGGATCTTGACGAGTATCGCTTTTGTATTGACGATTTTCATTACTTATCGTCATCGGGAAAATATCTCTCGAATCAAAAATGGAACAGAAAGCAAAATTCCTTTTGGATTTCGATATAAAAAAGAACAATAATTTCTTCTTTCATGAGAAGTTATTCGTTTTTTGGATAAAGCAGATGTAAAGCAGCACGACACAAATGCACTGATTGTAAGAAAAAAAACCGCCCCTAAATAAGTGGGGCGGTTTTTTTTCAGTTTCCTAGCCTTTCTTTCCTACATCCATATAAACTAAAAAGACATAAGATCCTTTATACACTAAGCTTTTATGTCTTTATAAATGCCGCTTTTTTAAGTTAACTGGATAGTGTAGCTCGTAGTAAATGTTTCTTTAGCAGGCAATGTCCGAATGCCTAGTTTGTCTTCTAATTTACCTGATGTATCCACGGTGTCTGCAATTCCATGCCAAGGTTCGATACACACAAAAGGAGCTTGTTTGCCAGGCACAGACCAAATTCCGACATACGGATAATTTTCAAATGTCACAGATACAGAATGCGCTGTTTTGTCTGATAGGATACTGAACGTATTCTTCTCTTTTACTTCAAACACTAAAGCATCTTTTTCGAACAGCTCTCTATTTAAACTAAGAGTAGTATTGGTTTGAGCCAAAGTCGTCTGTGAAGTATCCGCAAACGGCCCGCTCAAAGGAATTTGTTTGCGTGATTTTCTTGGCAAGAAACTAAAGTAATAATCTTCAAATACCGTATCTTCTGTCAAAGGGACATTAAATCCTGGATGTCCGCCAATAGAAAAATAAAGTTTTTCTGTTTCATTCGTATTTTGAACTGCATACTCTACAGATACTTTATCTTCTATTACAGTGTAGGTAATAGAAAGAGAGAAATCAAACGGATACGCTTTTTTTGTTTCTTCATTAGATTTAAACTGCAATGTGACACGATCTTCTGTTTCTTCGATTACATTGAACTCTGCATCTCTGGCGAATCCATGTTGATTCATAGTATACGATTTACCTTTGTAGGTGTATTGATTGTCTTTCAATCTGCCTACAATAGGAAATAATACGGGAGCTTTTCGATTCCAATAAGCAGGATCTCCTTGCCAAAGGTATTCTGTACCGGTCTCAGTATTCTGGATACTTTGAAGTTCAGCGCCCTTTTGGGAGACGGCTACTGTTAATTGGTTGCTTTTCAGGATGATGGACATGTTTTTTCACCTCATAAGATAATTGGTTTTCGATAGAACAACTTAAGTATAAGAAAATAGCCTCTACTACAGAGGCTTTTTCTATGGGATAAAAATTCAAAAGTCAGATCAGACGATTTCTTTTTCCAACATTTGGAGCAATTTTTCGTTTTTGATCCGAATATACGTTCCTTTCATACCTAAAGAACGAGATTCGATGATGCCCCCAGATTCTAATTTTCTTAAGGCGTTGACGATCACCGAACGGGTAACACCAACTTCATCTGCGATATTTGCAGCTGTCACTCGCCCTTCCAGTCCATCCAATTGCTTAAATATAGCCTTTATAACCTTGTATTCACTATAAGACAGGGTATTTAAAGCTAATTGAACTGTAGCGTCGTCACGAGCTTCTTTTTCGATTCCTTGCTTTTTGATATTTAAGACTTCGATACCTACGATGATTGCTGCATGTTCTCCAAGAATCAAATCGCTGTGTCCGAATTCAGGTGTTTCTCGAGCCAAAATCAATGTGCCTAATCGCTCACCGCCAACAAAAATCGGAATGATCGTCGTCAATCCCGAAGTCACTATTTCCCGCGACTCAATCGGGAATACGGTATAGTCGCTCTCAATCCCTATGTTCGATGTTGTTTGAGTAATTTCCAACATACTATTTGCATAATCCATCGGGAATTGTTTCTCTATCAGCATTTGTTTTACACGATCATTATTGATAGCATGTTTTTCGAAGAAACCCAACAATTTTCCTTTTTCATCAATCAAATAGGTATTGGCTTCTAATATGTTGCCCAAATTTTTAGTCAAATTTGTAAAAGGCAACTGGTCATTATCTGCACTTTCGGAATCCACAATACCTCCGACCGTTTGAAGGATACGATTCATCTTACGCATTTTTTCTAATAATTCTTCCATCTTTCATTCACCACCAAGTTACAGGATATAACGACTCAAATCTTTATCTGCCACGATATGTTGGAGTTTATCATCAATGTATTTTTCAGTAATCGTAATTTCTCCCATTTGCATATCTGGAGCTTCAAATAACAAGTCTTCCAATACTTTTTCCAAAATCGTATGCAATCTTCGTGCTCCGATATTGTCTGTTTCAGCATTTACTTGGTAAGCGATATCTGCCATTCTTTCGATAGATTCATATGTGAATGTGACCGTAATGTTTTCTGTTTTCAACAACTCGCGATATTGCTTGATCAAAGCATTGTTTGGTTCAGTTAAAATCTTAACGAAATCATCTTTTGTTAAATCATCTAATTCCACGCGAATCGGGAAACGTCCTTGTAATTCTGGAATCAAATCACTTGGTCTGGCAACATGGAAAGCGCCTGACGCAATAAAGAGGACATGATCTGTATTCACAGTTCCGTATTTTGTATTGACGGATGAGCCTTCAACAATCGGCAGGATGTCTCTTTGAACACCTTCTCTGGAAACTTGTCCATCATTTTTTCCTTTAGACGTGATTTTGTCGATTTCATCAATAAAAATGATTCCTGAATTTTCTGCCAGTTTAACTGCTTCTGCATTGATGTCTTCAGCGTTGACTAATTTTTCAGATTCTTCTTGGATAAAAATATCAATGGCTTCTTTGACCGTTACTTTTCTCTCCACTTTTTTCTTAGGAGACAAAGCGCCGAAGGTATCTGATAAATCGATTCCCATTTGTTCCAAACCAGCATTCATTGGTGAATTCATCGGTCTCTTTTGCTCGTCCACTTTGATGGTCACTTCTCGGCTGTCTAATAATCCATCACGAATTTGTTGTTGGATCTTCGTACGATTAGTTGAGATCTCAGGTGTGACTTCTTCTGACTCTTCTTCAGGATTCAAATCATTCGGGTTGATGCCCATATTTTGGAACATAGCTCCAAATGGGTTATTGTTCATGTTATCTTGGCGCTGTTCTTTTTTGATTCCCGGCACTAAAACTTTAGAAACGCGTTCAACAGCTTTTTTCTCTGCTTGAAGATAGACGTTTGAGTATTGTTGTTTTTTGACGATCTGGATAGATGCTTCTACTAGATCGCGTACCATGGATTCAACATCTCGACCAATATACCCGACTTCTGTAAATTTAGTCGCTTCTACTTTTACAAAAGGAGCTTTTACGATGGATGCTAAACGTCTGGCAATTTCAGTTTTACCAACACCAGTAGCTCCAATCATCAAAATGTTTTTGGGAGTGATCTCCTGCTGCATATCTTCGTTTAAATGTAAACGGCGGTAACGATTGCGCAAAGCAACGGCTACCGATTTTTTAGCATTGTGCTGACCGACGATGTATTTGTCCAACTCAGCCACGACTTGTCTAGGTGTAATATTGTCTATTTGATTCATTGATCTTCACGTCCTTGTTTCATTATTATCCGACTCATTGATTTTTTATAGTTCTTCAACGATGATGTTGTGGTTCGTAAATACACAAATATCAGCAGCGGTTTCAAGCGCTTCGCGTGCGATCTCAACAGCAGAAAGCTCTGCTCCGTGTTTCTTCAAAGCTCTTCCTGCAGCCAAAGCAAAATTGCCGCCGGATCCAATTGCCAATATGCCGTCATCAGGCTGAATCACTTCGCCGTTACCTGAAACCAGCAACATTTCGTCTTTATTCATAACGATCAGCAACGCTTCTAATTTTTGCAGCGTTCTGTCAGTGCGCCATTCTTGAGCCAACTCTACAGCTGCGCGAGTCAGATTACCTTTATATTCATTTAATTTACTTTCAAATTTCTCTTCCAACGTAAACGCATCTGCTACACTTCCGGCAAACCCGGTAACAACTTCATCGTTGTATAAACGTCTTACTTTACGAGCGGTACCTTTCATGATTACTTGCTCACCCATAGTCACTTGACCGTCACCAGCCATAGCACTTTTCCCATTATGTTGGATTGCGAATATAGTTGTAGAATGAAACTCTGTCATTTTAAATTCCTCCATTTGCTTTAACCAAGAGGATTTTATGCTCTTGGATGAAATTGACGATAATTTTTTTGCAATTTTTCTTTAGTTACATGAGCATAGATTTGAGTTGACGATAAACTCGAATGTCCCAACAGCTCTTGAACCGTACGCATGTCAGCGCCATTGTTCAATAAATGAGTCGCAAACGTGTGTCGAAGCATATGCGGGTGGATATCTGAAGTAAGGCTGCTCTTTTTGATAACTTGGTTCAGCACATATTCGATTCCTGTAGAAGTGATCCCATCTCCATGATGATTCACAAACAAAAGAGGGTGCGCTTTTTGATATTTTTTCATCAATGGATCGCGTGCTTTTTCCTTGTACTGTTGGATGGCAACTGCGGCATAATGACCAAATGGTACATATCGTTCTTTATTTCCTTTTCCGCGAATCAATAAAACATTCAATTCAAAATCAATGTCTTTCAACTCGATTCCGGCACATTCACTAACTCGAATTCCAGTGCCGTACAACACTTCCAAAATGGCTTCATTTCTGTAGTCTAATGGAGTTTCTCCTTTGACCACTTGGAATAAAATGTCCATTTCTTTCTCGTAAAAAAAGCGGGGCAGTCGTAAATTTTTCTTTTTTAAATGCACGTATGAAAATGGATTGTCTTTTGCTAGATCATTCCGCAATAAAAATTGATAAAAGGCACGCAAACTGGATATCTTTCGCGAAACACTATTGCGGCTTAGTTTATTTTCGTTTAATTCGCCTAAGTAAATCCTGACATCTTGAATCGTTACTTTATTAAAGTCCGAGTCTCCTGTCTGTTGTAAGAAAACACTGAATTGCTCAATATCTTCTTGATAGGCTTTCTTAGTGAGGACGGAATAATCACGCTCTGAAATCAAATAATTTAAGAAAAGCTCAATCAATTTTTGATTGTTC
Organism: Desemzia sp. AGC72; assembly: GCF_057334175.1. Taxonomy (NCBI): domain Bacteria; kingdom Bacillati; phylum Bacillota; class Bacilli; order Lactobacillales; family Carnobacteriaceae; genus Desemzia; species Desemzia sp. AGC72. Next base: position 350,032 of record NZ_JBHFIG010000021.1, on the reverse strand, counting down.
AAAAAAATCCCTCCACTGGTATGACAAAGTAACTTTATCATACCAGAAAAGGGATTACAATCGATTGAGGGATTCTTTAAACGAAACTTAATAGCAGAATCCTGTCCTCTTTTATAAGATTATTTTTGAAGTTCTTCTTTATAATCACAGTTGCTGCAAATGACTTGTTTGCCCTTAGCGACTTTCTTTTCTTCTAAATGATGCTCACATTTAGGACAGTTTCGACCAACTGGTTTGTTCCAAGAAATAAACTCGCAATCCGGATAACGGTCACATCCATAGAAAATACGGTTTTTCTTCGATTTTCTTTCAATGACATTCCCTTTATTACAAGTTGGACAAGTCACTCCGATGTCTTTTACGATAGCTTTCGTGTTTCGACATTCTGGGAAATTGCTGCACGCATAAAACTTCCCATACCGACCCATCTTGATCACCATTGGATGACCACAAACTTCGCAGTCAAAACCAGCCGGTTCATCTTTGATTTGAATTTTTTCCATTTGTTCTTCTGCTACTTGAACTGTTTTTTCAAACGGCTTGTAGAACTGGTCGATGACATTTTTCCATTCTTCTTCTCCTACTTCAACTTGGTCTAGATTTTTTTCCATTTCTGCAGTGAAATGGACATCTACGATTTGAGGGAAGAATTCTGCGATCATGCTGTTGACGATGGTCCCTAATTCGGTCGGTTCAAACCTTTTAGCAACTAACTTAACGTAATATCTTCTTTGGATCGTATCCAATGTGGGTGCATAAGTTGAAGGACGTCCTACGCCGTTTTCTTCAAGCGTTTTGATCAATGTAGCTTCTGAGAAACGAGCAGGTGGTTGAGTAAAATGTTGTTTCGGCTCGATATCCACTGTTGTAGCTGTTTCTCCTTCTTCTAAAGGCGGTAAAATATTATCTTTTTCTGTTTTTCCGCTTTCGGTCGATTCGATATAGACTTTTTGATATCCAGGGAACTTCATTTTTTGACCGTTCGCTCTGAATAAGACACCATTGCGTTCTAAGTCGACTGTCATCGTATCAAAAACAGCCGGTTTCATTTGACTAGCTACAAAGCGAGACCAAATCAGGTTGTATAATTTATACTGATCTTTTGATAGATACTTTTGAATCTCTTCCGGAGTTCTCATGACACTAGAAGGTCGAATAGCCTCATGCGCATCTTGAGAACTTTCAGCTTTTTTCCCTACACGTGCTTTTGAATTCGTATATTCGTCGCCGTAAGTCTTTTGGATGAACTCATACACTTCATTCTTAGCCGTATCTGAGATACGAGTAGAATCTGTACGCATGTAAGTGATCAATCCGACAGCTCCACCACGTCCTAGAGAAATACCCTCATATAACTGTTGAGCGATCATCATCGTTTTACGTGTTTTGAAATTGATTTTACGCGCTGCATCTTGTTGCATGCTGCTGGTAGTAAATGGCAGGGATGGATTACGTTTTCGTTCTTTTTTCACTACTCTAGTGATTTCAAATTCATCGCCATCCATTTGCTGAATGATTTTTTGAGCGTCTTTTGAATTAGACAATTTAGTCTTTTTGCCGTTCACTCCATAAAAGGTCGCTTTAAATTTCTTCGTTCCTTTTTTGAAGTTTCCATCGATCGTCCAATACTCTTCTGGTTCAAATTGATTGATTTCCTCTTCACGATCGCAAATCAGTTTCAAAGCAACAGATTGAACTCTTCCTGCGCTTAATCCTTTTTTGATTTTTTTCCATAAGATAGGACTGATCGTATATCCAACTAAACGGTCTAATACACGTCTTGCTTGTTGAGAATCTACCAAATCCATATTGATGGAGCGCGGTTCTTTAAAAGCCTCTTTTACAGCGTCTTTTGTGATCTCGTTAAAGACAACGCGATTTTTATCTTCTATATCTAAGCCTAATAAATGACACAAGTGCCATGCAATAGCTTCTCCTTCTCTATCCGGATCGGCTGCGAGATAAACTTTATCAGCTTTTTTTGCAAATTTTTTCAATTCTTTGATCAAAGGGCCTTTACCTCTGATAGAAATGTATTCGGGTTCATAGTTGTTTTCGGTATCAATAGCCATCCGGCTTTTAGGCAAATCTCTAATATGACCTAAACTCGCCACCACTTTATAATTTTTTCCTAAATACTTTTCAATTGTTTTTGCTTTAGCAGGCGATTCAACGATCACCAAATATTTATAGGCCAAATAAAAACTCCTCTCATTTGAACAGTTTGTTTACGTTTATCTATCGATTAATAATAGCTAACTGAAATCGTAAATCATCTTATGCTATTCAACAGTCGTTTGTCAACTATTCAAATGGAAGACTTCCATATAAAAGAGAAAATTATCCTATTTTAACTGCAATTTCGAAAAAGTCTTAAATTCAAGCTGCAGCAGTGTTTCATCACCGATTTTCACTCTTATGATCCTTACTATTACAAAAAAATAAAAGTTTTTTATTTTAAGTAGTTTTTGACCAGCATTTCTCCGCTTAACACACACATAGCTCCTTGTACAATCAAGTCGTTTGTTCCTCCGCTGAATGGACTGGTGATGTTTCCGGGAACCGCAAAAACTTCCCGACCTTCTTTCAAAGCTATATTGGCAGTAATGAGACTACCGCTGCGGTATTTGGCTTCTACGACCAAGGTTCCTAGACTGAGTCCTGCAATGATACGATTCCGCATCGGAAAATGATGCCTAAGAGGTTTGGTACCTACAGGGTATTCCGACAACAGCAAGTGCTCTTTTTCAATCGCTTCTTGTAAAAATTTATTTTCATATGGATAACATTGATCCAACCCACAACCAATGACAGCAATCGTCTTTCCTAAATGTTTGATAGTCAATTGATGTGTCAATGTATCAACACCTTTGGCTAACCCGCTGACCAGTACAAAATGATTGTCTATAAGCGTTGGAACAAATGCATTCAACACGTCTGCAGCATAACGGCTGTGTGCTCTCGAACCTACAACAGACAATAAATTTTCTTTTAACAAATCAATATTGCCTTTGTAGAACAATAATGACGGAGGATCGTAAATGTGTCTAAGATAATCTGGGAAAGAAGCATCAAAAAAAGACACCCAACGAACACCCAACTTCTTGTAGTCTTCTATCACCTGATCTAAATCTACAGCAGAATAACTTTCATAAAATAATGTTTTCTGTTTTTCTTTCAACCCAGCTTTGTCAGCAAGTTCAGCTAATGTCACGTAAGATTCTTCCATTAAAACGACACCCATCATAATGCGCTGAGTGGCGTCAAGTCCTTTGCACAAAGAAAAGTGCAGCATAACTTTATTTATTTTGTCTATTTCCAACATGTGTATTCACACTCCTTTGATTAAAAGATACGCATAAAAAGAGAGCGCCTGCGAAAAATAAAACCAGAACCAAAAAACATCCATAATAAGGACCCGAAGCCCTAATTATGGATGTTTATCATCTGTTATTATTCATTACAAAATCGGCTTTAATTCAATAAGGCTTCTCTTACAGGCGCAAAGCTTCTGCGGTGTATCGGAGTAACACCTAAATCTTCTAAAGCAGTCAAATGCTCTTTCGTGCCATAACCAGCATTGTTTGGAAAACCATATCCAGGATACATGACATCGTACTGTTCCATCATCCGGTCACGAGTGACTTTTGCAATGATACTTGCAGCGGCAATCGAAACACTTTTTGCGTCTCCTTTGATGATACTCTCTTGAGAGACTGGTAAAGGCAACGTCATAGCATCCACCAGTAAGTGATCTGGTTGAATAGTTAGCTTCTCTATCGCTTCCAGCATAGCTAATTTTGAAGCTTCATAGATGTTGACTTGATCAATGACTTCAGCGTTTTTGATACCAATTCCGACAGCCAATGCTTTTTCTTGTATAACGTCAAACAGCTCATTCCGTTTAGCCAATGACAGTTGTTTTGAATCATTGATACCTATGATATCAAAATCTTCCGGTAAAATAACGGCTGCAGAAACGACAGGACCGGCCAATGGTCCACGACCTACTTCATCTACTCCGGCAATGTATTTTTTTCCTTGAGTCCACGCTCGTTTTTCGTAAGCCAACATTTCTTGCAGTTTTTCTTGAGCTGCTTTTAATTTTTCAGCCTTTTTATCCCAGCTTTTCACAGCTGCTACGACACCTTTGCGTGAATCCAGGCGAAATTTTTTCAGCCTTTCATCTTTCGGATCAGTGATCGTTTGCAAAATGTTTTTTACTTCAGTTATGCTCATTGGTTTAATCGAATCAGTCATGCTGGGTATCTCCTTCAGAAAGACTGGTCGGAACTATATCTAAGGTGAAAGGACTTATTTTCCCGCTTCGAATCTCATGCAAGACCATTTCAGCAGCGCGCTCGTAATCGTCTCTGAAGTTTCTTTTTTCACTGATCAGCATCAATAATTCAGCATCACTCAGGGTTAAGTCTTCTTTATTTAAATTGTATCTTTTAGCTAATGCATCTGGATGGTTTTCTTTCAAAAAGCCCAGTCCATATAAAACAATGTCGTCTATATTCAGCAAGGTATCTTTGATAGCACCAGTCAAGGCTAATTTTTTTCCTACTGCCGGATCTTCGAATTTTGGCCATAGAATACCTGGTGTATCTAATAACTCGATTTCTTTTCCTAATTTCAACCATTGCTGGGCTTTAGTGACTCCTGGTTTATTTCCTGTTTTAGCAATATTTTTTTTCACAAGTCGGTTAATTAAAGTTGATTTCCCAACGTTAGGGATACCAATACTCATTGCTCGAATCGGACGAGGTTTCATTCCTTTTTCAGCCATTCGGTCAAATTTTGGCTGCATTAGTTCTTGAGCTTTTGCAGTGATTTCTTTCATCCCTTTTCCTTCTTGAGCTACGATGGGAATTGCCGGAATGCCTTGTTTTGCATAATAACTCACCCACTGTTGAGTTGCTCGTCTATCTGCCAAATCGCTTTTATTTAAAATTAAAATACGCGGTTTGTGTTGAATGATTTCATCTAATACCGGATTTCGGCTGGATTCGGGAAGTCTTGCATCTACCAATTCAAAAACGACATCTACCAACTTTAACTTCTCTGCTACTTGTCTCTTTGCTTTTGCCATATGACCTGGATACCACTGTATTGTTGCCATAAGTCTCACGTCCTTTATTTCTTATTTATTCCAAAAATAAAAACTAATCATAACTTGACCTCAAAGCGCTAGGTCAAAGTATCTTGATTAGTCTTATCCTATTGTTTATTCAACTCTTTTACTTAATCGTTTGCTTGATTGACATCTCCGAAATCATCCAACGGCCATATTCTCAAATCGGTCGTTCCTGCAATGTGACTGTCTTTTACGAAACCAAAGTAGCGGCTGTCTTTTGAATTGATCCGATTATCTCCCATTAAGAAATAATGCCCTTCAGGAACAACATCCTGACCAGTCAAAATAGCCAAATTAAAATCTTCAGTGAATTGATCTGCTTCGTCTACTGTAAAGAATTCACTATTTAGATACTCTTCAGGAACTTCTTCTCCATTGACAAACAACTGATCATCTCTCATTTCAATCGTGTCACCAGGGACACCGATGACTCGTTTGATGTATTGTTTTCCAGGCTCGTCAGGAGCATCAAAAACAACTATATCAAAGCGATCGATATCGGCTACTTTGTTTAAAATCAGTCTATCGTTATCGTGCAGCGTTGGAACCATTGAATCACCTTCAACGCTTACCGGAGCAAACAAAAAGTGTCTAACCAGTATAAAAATAACTAACGCCACTAAGACATAAAGAACGGTACTGAGAAATTCTCTCATTTTGCTGCCTGGTTCTTTATCTGGTGATTTCGTACCCTTCTTTTTTTGAGATGGATATTTGTTTTTTCTTGGTTCAAACGATGAATTTTCTTGATTGTTGTTTGACTCATGATTACTTTGCATGTCTATCTCCTACCTTCATCATTTAATGGACCATGGAAATTCTTGAAAACGGATAATATACCATAACAGCTTCCCCTACAATCATTTCCGCAGGGATTGGTCCGTAATATCGGCTGTCATGACTGAGCCGCCGATTATCCCCTAAAACAAAATAATGGCCTTCCGGAATAACAGTTTCTCCAGTCAAACTTTCCAACGTGAAATTAGAAGTCCAAACTCCGCCAGCTTTCTCAACATACTCATTGTGCAAAAAAAACTCATCTACTGCTTTGTCATTTACAAACAGCTGGTCATTTTCGTAACGAATACTCTCACCAGGAAGTCCGATCACCCGTTTGACAAATGTTCTGTTCAAATCATCACGAAAAACGATCACATCGAAGCGCTCGATTTGATGTATCGTTTCAACAATGATTTGATCATTTTGTTGAAACGTTGGAAACATAGATGAACCTTCAATAGCAACAGGAAGAAAAAGAAAGCTTTTAATAATGGCGACTGCAACAGAAGCAAATAAAGCTGCTTTCAGCCAACCTTTCAAATTTTCCTTCCAATATTTTTTCATCTTATTCTCGCTCCAAACTTCATTTATCTTTATCATACTAAAAATCTGCTGAAATAACTATGTTTTTGTTGATTTCCAGAAAAAAAAGAAGACACTGAGTCTTCTTTTTTCATTAATTATTGTTGGAGGTAATCGACTGCTTTCTCGTATTGAGTATCATTTGCATCGATTAGTTCGCGCAGTTCAGTGATTAATGCCAGTGCGGTATCTCCTGTAACAATACCGTTTACTTCTAGATCTTGATCAGCTTGAAACTCTTCAATAGCTTTAGTGGTGTCTTCATCAAAATAACCGTCAGCAGAACCGACTTCATATTCTAATGCCTCGACTACTTTTTCCAAGTTCTCCACTTCTGCTGATGTATCTCCTTGTTGGTAAGTTTCCGATGAATTGATCATCAACAAGTACGCATATTCTGGCAGCTCGACAACAACATCCGGTTCCAATCCTTTATCGTGGACCCAGTTACCTTCAGGTGTCAACCATTTTCCGATCGTTAGTTTCAGTTCGCTTTCGTCAGCAAAAGGAATAACAGACTGTACTGTCCCTTTTCCAAATGTTTTAGAACCGATGATTGGCAGCCCAGCTGACTCTTGCAATGCACCCGCTAAAATTTCAGAGGCACTTGCACTTCCTTCGTCCACCAGTAAAACAGACGGCTCTGTGATTTGGAAATCGCCATAAGAAGCATCATCGGCTACTACAGGTACAGGTTCTTGATCTCGTTCTTCTGTCTGCAAGATAACTTCCCCATCTTCTAAGAACATATTTGAAATATTGATAGCTCCATCTAACAAACCACCTGGATTTTGTCTGACGTCAAATACAAAAGATTTGGCTCCTTGAGATCTCAAGTCTTCAACAGCCGCTACTAGTTCATCATAAGTAGGCGTTGAAAAGCTGGTAATACTTACATATCCTACAGTTGGGTCTTCTTCATCAAGATTATAAATAACTGTCTCTACAGGTATCGTATCCCTTGTAATCGTCACTTCAAAAGTATTGTCTCCTCTTTTGATCGTCAGTACGACTTGAGTGCCTTTTTCTCCACGGATATAAGATACCGCTTCATTTAATGAAAGACCATTCAATTCTTGATCATCTACTTTAAGAATAATATCATTTGGCAATAATCCAGCCTTTTCAGCTGGAGAACCAGCGATAGGAGATACGATCATAATGTTATCGCCTTGTTTCTGGACTTCCGCTCCGATTCCTTCAAATGAAGCATCAATACTTTCATTTAAGTTGGCAGAATCTGACAAATCCAAATACTCTGTATAAGGGTCGCCTACTGCTTCTGTCATACCTGAAAGAGCTCCCTCCATCAAGGCTTCACTATCTACTTCTTGGTAATAAGTAGTCATCAATGTGTTGTAGACCGACTCAAATTTGGTGTAGTCTATTCCACTGCTACTAGTTGGATTGGACTCTGGTTGATTAGAAACAGCTGAACTGGAAGATTCCGTAGCTGGAGTATCTGGTCCTGCTGCATGTGTCGCTAACAGCGTCATACCAACAGAGAGCAACGCCACTACGACTAAAGAAGCGCCGTAAGCTGCAGGATGAACGCGTTTTAACTTTTTCTTTTTTTGATCGTCATTATTCATAAAGTGCTCCTTTCTGAACCACTATAAGTTGGAACATTGTTGTATGATAAAAAGTGTATCACTTTTTATCAAGTAACACTATTTTTTAATTTTCAAAGCTGCCTCTAATGCAATAACGATCATGTCGTTAAAAGTAGTTTGGCGTTCTTGGGCAGATGTTTCTTCCCCTGTTATCAAATGATCGCTGATCGTCAAAATAGCTAAAGCTTTACGATTGTATTTAGCCGCCAATGTATAAAGACCTGCAGCTTCCATCTCGACAGCCATCACCCCATAATCAGCCAATTTTTTCTTATCCAACTCTTCATTGTAAAAGCGATCCGCTGACAATACATTCCCGACACGCATGCTCAATCCTTTTTCGATTCCCGAATCATAGGCTGCTTTCAATAAATCAAAGTCCGCTATTGGAGCAAAATGAACTTGTCCGTTGAAGGTATTAGCTACTGCACTAGAATCGGTCGTAGCTGCTTGAGCAATCACGACATCACGTACTTTGATGTCTTCTTTCATTCCACCGGCAGTTCCCACACGAATCAAATTTTGAACATTGTATTGTGTGATCAATTCTTCTGCATAGATCATGATTGAAGGTAATCCCATACCTGTACCTTGCACAGAGATTCGTTCGCCTTTATAGGTTCCAGTGTAACCAAACATATTTCTGACAGAGTTGTATTGTTCCACATCCTCTAAAAACGTCTCTGCGATGTATTTTGCACGCAATGGATCTCCTGGTAATAAAATCGTTTCTGCAATCTGTCCTTGTTTTGCCTCAATATGTACACTCATGTTTAATTCCCCCAATAAATTTTTTTATTTTTTTGTAGATTGGTATCTTTCCCAAGCGTCATCGAAAATAGTCATTGAATCTAAATAGGCACCATACATTTCTAAATAGTGGCTGATCTCATGATAATCTTTGGATTGCTTTGGAAAATCGGTATCTCGAAAAGCAGCGTTGGCAAAAACCGTTATTGGATCTTTCATATTGCCGTCTCTTTCAGTCATTAAATAATGGTAAAACGATCTAGTCATCAAACTTGCCCCATTTTTTGTTTATTTGTGTACTCTTTTCGTTCTTCTTTTTCTTGCTGGTAACGCTCAGGATTTTTACGGTAAAATTCTTGATGTTCTTCTTCGGCTTCATAGAAGGGACAACTATCTTCTATAGTAGTGACGATTGGTTTAGAGTATTTTCCGCTTGCTTGCAGTTTTTCTTTAGATGCTGTTGCAATTGCGCGTTGATTCTCATTCTCCACAAAAATAACCGGACGATAACTGCTGCCTCGGTCCATGAATTGTCCCATCGCATCAGTCGGATCAGTTTGGTTCCAATAGATTTCGACCAATTCAGCGTAAGAAATCACATTCGGATCAAAAGTAATTTTCACGGCTTCTGTATGACCGGTCAATTGCGTTTTTACTTCTTCATAAGTAGGATCGACTGTATGGCCTCCTGTATATCCGGAGACCACAGACTTGATTCCTGGTTGTTGATCAAAAGGAGATACCATACACCAAAAGCATCCTCCTGCGAAAACAGCTGTTTCTAACATCATTATTTTCCTCTTTTCTTCATATTATTCGTTTGTAGAAGCGGGGACGTGTACATTGACTAAAATATCGTTCTCTACCAAATCGATTCGCTCAGCAGAGAAAAACATCCCACTTTCCAGGTGAAATTCATTTAAATTAAAAGTGATTGTTTCATTCTCTCCATCAATCACTACCCAATCCGGAATAGATAATTGACTGCCGATTTGATTCATCGCAAATGAGATCGGCAGGTTCAATCTGCCTAATGATAGTTCATTTGCTTTCAATTGAATATTTCCATTTTCAGTCACATAAGGATCCATGAATAAGTTAAAAGGTACTTCAAACCCAAATAGTTGAAAACTGCCAGCTAACTGGAACGTTTCATCTAACAGGACTTCATAATTTACATTGCTTCCTGAAACTTCTTCTTCAATATATTGATTCATTAACTGAGTAACTTCTTCTTTACGTGCAGAAACGCTAAATGTCATCACATCTGACGCATCAACCGCAGCTTCATCGACGATTTCTTGACTAGCCGGTTGGACTTGTAATTGTTGGACTAACCAAATGCCTGCACCTAACAAAATAGCTACTAAGGTTAAAAAAGCCCACTTCCAATAATTAATTGGAGATTTATTTCGTTTCTTTGTTCGTTTTTCTTCCATAAGCTCTCCTTTTTAGCTGCATTGTATCAATTCTCGTTTTATTAATCCAAAAGATCATCATGTTTTTTCATTTCATTGAACAATATACCTGCCATTTTACTATATCCTGCATCGTTCGGATGGAACAAATCGTCTTTGTATAAATACGGATTATCAATCACTTGGGTGTTTTCAGGTGATGATTGAGCAGCTTTGACATCTGTTGAATTGCTATCAATAACAAAGGCTTCATCGATTGGAACATAGTGTGTATTTTCGTATTGCTGAGCGATAGAACTCGTTTTTTTGTTCCATTCATCAAGAATCACTTGCATCTCTTTAATTTCTGAAAAATAAAGTTCATATGGATTATACACTCCAAATAAATATATCTCTGTATTAGGCTTCCATTGTTGAACAATCTCAATCATTTTTTTGACATTTTGTCCATACCTGTCTAAAGGTTCTTTGAAACTCTCTAATTGGACATTCAGCAATTCGTTTTTAAAAATCTTGATGATATCATTTCCTCCAACCGTAAAAATGACCATATCGGCTTTTTTTACAGCCGCTTCGATCTGAGGATCAGTTTCCATACGAGACAAAATCTGATCACTGCGATCTCCGCTGACACCGAAATTATGAGTGCCCACTTGCGAGACGGATTTTGTTGCCTCCATTAATTCTGCTACTCTGGGAACATACCCTCCGCTGCCTAAGCTGTCTCCAACGCCTTCCGTTAAAGAATCTCCTATAGCGACTAACTCAATTTTTTGGTGAACTTCTTTTGCCCCTTCTTTTTTTTCGGGCTGATCCAGTAAAGTATTTAAAATAAAAACCACTAGCACACTCACGAATGATAGGAACAGCAAAGCAGTCAGTAATGAACGTATCTTTCTCATAACGATGTCACTTGCTTCCTTTCTTTTCTTCCAAAATGAATTTCAAAAACAACTTTTTTGCAGTTGGATGAATCTTGTCTATTTTACCATCTTTTCTCACAAAAAATAAGTTCTAGACCCATATATCCTAAAAATTTATAAAAAAATAAACATGCATGAACTTTACTTGTTTAAAGTAGCAAAGTTCAGCATGATTTTATTAATGATTTTTCCGTTTATATAATTCAAAATGGTGAGGATACTTGTTTTTCTCATCTACTATACCTGATTCAGTTCGAACGAGTGTCCAATCGTCCCAGTTTATAGGGATCATATAAGTATCTCCTTCAAACTTTTGGTCAATAACTGTTCGATGAAGTATAGCTACATCATCTACGAAATGTTTGAATACTCCTGACCCGCCGATGATCATTGTGTCCTTTTCGTATCCTTCTGCAAATTTCAGTACTTCTTCACGGCTGTGCATCACATCGACACCTTCAGCCTGATAGTTTTCATCCGTTGTCAAAATAATATTGATTCGGTTCGGTAGAGCTTTTTTGCCCATTCCTTCGAATGTTTTCCGTCCCATGACAACCGCTTGATCAAGAGTAGCTTTCTTAAAATACTTCAGATCATTTGGTAGATACCACGGTAATGTTCCGTCTTTTCCGATCAATCCATTTTGGTCTTCAGCCCATAAAAAGGCAATCATCTTCATTCCTCCTAGTTCATTTATTTCCCTATCTGCTGTTGCAGCTGTTTCGTTACTTATACAGCTATTGGAGCTTTGATTCTTGGATGAGGGTTGTAGTCGTCGATTTCTATATCTTCCATCTCGAAATCAAAGATACTTTTCTTGTCAGTATTTAGTTTAAGTGTCGGAAGTGCTCGCGGTTCTCTAGCTACTTGTTCTTTCATCTGCTCGATATGATTTACATATAAATGAGCATCTCCAAAAGTATGCACAAACTCTCCTACTTCAAGCCTAGTTTCATGAGCAATCAAATGAGTCAGTAAAGCATAGCTGGCAATATTGAAGGGCACACCTAAAAATACATCCGCGCTGCGTTGGTACAGCTGACAATTCAATTTCCCATTTGCAACGTAAAATTGAAATAACGTATGACATGGAGGCAACGCCATATTAGGCACATCTTCCGGATTCCATGCAGAGACAATCAGCCTTCTGGAATCAGGGTTTTTCTGTATCATTTCAATCACATCTTTTAATTGATCGATCGTTTCTCCTTGAGAAGTCTTCCAGTTTCTCCATTGAGAACCGTATACGTTCCCCAACTCACCATATTGAGCAGCAAACGTTTCATCCTTTAGTATCTGTTCTGTAAACTTAGTCATCTCAGCTTGATACACTTGATTGAATTCTTCATCAACTAAGGCCTTTCTACCAAAGTCTGTCATATCCGGACCTTTGTATCCAGCACTCTTTACATAACGTTCAAAAGCCCATTCATCCCAAATGTGGTTGTTTTGTTCTAACAAATAGCGGATATTAGTATCCCCTTTGATAAACCAAAGCAGTTCGCTTTTAATCAGTCTGAAGGGTATTCTCTTTGTCGTTAATAAAGGAAACCCTTTTTGTAAATCAAAGCGCATTTGGTGGCCAAAGATACTTTTGGTTCCAGTACCCGTGCGATCCCCTTTATCGACACCTTCTTCAAGTATTGTTTTCCCTAACGCTAGATAAGCTTCTTCCACTTAATATCCCTCCACATTTTCAGCTTGAAAAAAATGACCCGCTTTACATTTCTGTAAAAGAAGCCAAATATTCCCATCGCTCCATTTTGTTTTCCAATTCTTTTTCTTTAGCTGTCAACTTCTCCTGTAATTCTTGCAACAGCGCAAAGTCGTTTCCAGTTCGATTCATTTCTTCTTGAATAGATTCTATCACTTCTTCTATTCCGGCAATATCATCTTCAATAGTATCCCATTCTTTTTGTTCCATATAAGTCAATTTTGTTTTTTCTTTTGTTTTTTCTTCTGCAGTTTCTTCTTTTGAGTAAGATCTTGCTTTCGTCGACTTAGCTGATTGATCAGCGACTTGCTCTTTTTCTAAATAAGAGGTCGAGCTGCCATAATGGACGGTGATGTTTCCGTCACCTTCAAAAATCAACATCTTGTCACCAATCTTATCTAGGAAATAGCGATCATGCGAAACAGCGATCACAGCACCTGGAAAAGTTTCAATGTAGTCTTCCAAAACGGTTAATGTTGCAATGTCCAAGTCATTAGTTGGCTCATCCAACAATAAGACATTTGGCTGCTGCATCAACAACTTCAATAGGTACAATCGTTTCTTTTCCCCGCCTGAAAGTTTTCCTATCTGGGTTCCGTGAGTGTACCGCTCAAACAGAAATTGTTCTAATAAATTGGTCACACTGATACGTTCTCCAGCACTGGTTGAAACTTCTTCTCCTACTTCCTGCAAATAAGCGATCACCCGTTTAGTCGGATCCATATCTTCGATTTCTTGAGTGAAGTAAGCCATTCTGACAGTTTCACCGACTGTATAAACTCCAGAATCTATTTCTCTTCTTCCTGCCAATATGTTTAATAAGGAAGATTTTCCGGTTCCATTTTTCCCCATGATTCCAATACGGTCATTACTTTGAACCAGCAAGTTGAAGTCTTTTAAGATCGTTTTTTGCCCAATAGTCAAATTAGCGTCTTTTAATTCATAGACCCGTTTTCCTAAACGAGACCCTTCCAGATTGACTTCTACTTGACCATCCAACTTCACTTGATTTAAATTATCTTCCAAATTTTGGAACCGATCAATACGAGCTTGTTGTTTCGTTGTTCTCGCTTTTGCACCTGTACGCATCCATGCTAATTCTTTTTTGTACAACTGATTTCGTTTGTGTTCAGCTTGTACTGCAGCTTCTTGACGAATTGCTCGTTCTTCTACATATTGCATGTAATTTCCCTTATAGAAATGCAGATCTCCATGAGACAACTCGATAATACGGTTGACCACTCGATCTAAGAAATAACGATCATGAGTAACTAACAGCAAAGCTCCTTTATATTGACTAAGGTAGTTTTCCAGCCAGCTGATCGTCTCAAAGTCCAAATGGTTGGTCGGCTCATCAAGAATTAATAAATCTGGTGCTTGAATCAGCACTTGAGCCAGTCCAACACGTTTGCGCTGACCACCGGACAGAGTAGAAACTAGTTGATCTAATTGGGTAACACCTAATTGATTCAAAATAATCTTTGCATTCGTATCGGCGTTCCAGGCATCTTCTTGCGTCATTAGCTGCTCGGCTTTTGAAAATTGTTGCTGGTAAGCCTCATTCATAGAATCTTTATTTAACTGTTCTAAAGCTTTTTCATATTCACGAACGGCTTTCAAAATCGGTGTTTCTCCTTGGAAAACGGCATCAAAAACAGTTTTTTCTCCATCCAACTCAGGATCTTGCATCAAATAACCGATACGGTAGTCTTTTGGTTTTTGAATAGATCCTTTTTCAGCCTTATCTCTGCCTGTCAGTGTATTCAATAAACTGGTTTTTCCAGAGCCGTTCACACCGATCAAACCAATACGATCGCCTTCCATAATGGAAAAGTCTACTTCATTCAGCAGAACTTTTTCTCCATACGTACGGGTCAATTTTTCTACTTTCAATTCTTTCATAATCCGATCTCAACTCTTTCATCTATATATATTTGAAGGTTATTTCAGTTACCTAGTTAAAATGGTCTTTCTTATTTTAACATTCTTGTACCAAATTGAAACCCTATATAACCATTTTAAACATTTTCGCTGAAATAGAACCCGCCTTGACTATTTTTCAATGCCAAGACGGGTTCTATTTTTTTGTTTATTAAAAAAGACCAGTGATTTCGCCATTCTCTTTAATATCCATATTCAGAGCAGCAGGTTCCTTGGGCAGCCCAGGCATAGTCAATACGTCCCCAGTCAAAGCGACAATAAACCCAGCGCCTAATTTCGGAATAAACTCTCTTACAGTAATTGAAAAATCTTCAGGACGTCCTAATTTTTTCGGATCGTCAGAAAGGGAATATTGTGTTTTTGCCATACATACTGGCAAATGATCCCATCCTCTGCGCTCAAATACTTTCATTTGAGTTAAGGCTTTTTTAGTAAAAGATGCTTCTTTTCCACCATAAATATCTGTTACAACTCGTTGAACCTTCTCAGCCAATGTGCTTGAAGCATCATAAAGAGGAACAAAAGCTTCACGTTTCTGGTTGGAGACTTCAATAACCTTTTCTGCCAATTCGACTCCGCCTTTTGAACCATTCGCCCAAACTGAAGCATTTGCATAGGAAATGTTCTTTTGTTTCAACAATTCACCCAAAGCATTGATTTCAGAAAGAGTGTCTTTACTAAATTCATTGATTGCAACCACTACAGGCAATTGATAGCGTTTAATGTTTTCAATGTGTTTCTCTAAATTGCTGAATCCTTTACGAACAGCTTCTACATTCTCTTCCTCTAATTGGTCCTTCAAGACCCCACCATGCATTTTCAAGGCACGAATAGTCGCTACTATAACGACTACATCAGGAGATTTTTCCAGATTTGGAACTTTGATGTCTAAGAATTTCTCAGCCCCCAAGTCTGCACCGAATCCAGCTTCTGTCACCGTATAATCTGCCAGTTTCATAGCTGTACTTGTGGCTAAGACACTATTGCATCCATGAGCAATATTAGCAAACGGTCCACCATGAACCAAAGCAGGAGTATGTTCTAACGTTTGGACGAGATTGGGCTTGATCGCATCTTTTAGTAGTAAAGCCAATGCGCCTTCGACTTTTAAGTCTTTTACTGTAACAGGTTTCTTATCATACGTTTCGGCTACAACGATCCGTTTTAACCGTTCTTTTAAATCATTCAGCCCTGTTGTTAAACATAAAATGGCCATCAATTCGCTGGCAACAGTTATATCGAATCCATCTTCTCTAGGAACACCATTTATTCTCCCACCTAATCCCACAACGACTTGACGTAGAGAACGATCGTTCAAATCTACTGCTCTTTTCCAAGAAACAGTCGTTGGGTTGATGTTGCATTCGTTTCCTTGGTAAATGTGATTGTCAATAAAGGCCGATAAAGCATTGTTAGCAGATGTTAAAGCATGGAGATCCCCAGTAAAATGAAGGTTGATATCCTCCATAGGAACTACTTGCGCATATCCGCCTCCAGCTGCTCCTCCTTTGATTCCCATCGTTGGACCCAATGATGGTTCTCTAAGAGCTAGGATGGTGGATTCCCCAACTCTGGACAAAGCATCTGCTAAACCAACAGAAATGGTCGATTTCCCTTCACCTGCAGGAGTTGGATTGATAGAAGTCACTAAAACCAACTTCCCATTTGATTTATCCTTCAAACGTTGGATCGTCTCTAATTTTATTTTAGCTTTATCATCTCCGTACAATTCTAAATCTTCTTCTGTTAATTGAATCGTTTGAGCGATTTCTTTGATTTTCTTTTTCTTAGCTTGTTGGGCAATTTGGATATCTGATAACATAAGAGGTTTCATCCTTCCTGTTTTTAAGTCACTTTATTTCTTCTTTTCTAGTATACCGTATTATTCAAACGAACAAAACGTCTCTTAGTTATTTTAATCACAAAACGATTAATAAATCGAATAAGTTTTCGTTGACGGATTATTTGTTTATCCATATAATGATTGAAAGCCTTGTTTTTTGGCTTGTAATAAAGTTGCATTTAAAAATATCCCCTACTTAGGAGGAACCCTATCATGGAAAATGGCGTTGTGAAATGGTTCAATAATGACAAAGGTTATGGCTTCATAGAATATAATGATTCAGAAGACATATTCGTACATTTTACAGGTATTGAAGCAGAGGGGTATAAATCTCTTTCGGACGGACAAAAAGTAACTTTTTTGATTGCTGAAGGAAGTCGTGGTTCCCAAGCCACTAATGTTAAAGTAGTTGAATAAAATCTTCAGTTTGCTGGAAGACAGCAGACATAGTTTATAATAAACGCGATAAAACGATTTTTTGCAAACAAAAAAGAGTGGGTCTAATTCCCACTCTTTTTTACTTATTTCTACTTTTCAACCTGTCTATTATTATATCAGAGATCAATATTCTGAAAAAATTTCTTGCTGCTCGTCCAGATCTATTTCAGGATAATGAGCTTTTACATAGGATAAAAAGTGCTGCTTATTTCTTTGATTTAAATAAAAGCGATATTGTTCGACCTCTTTATGATTGAATAAAATCAAGCCTCTTGTACTTGAAAAAATGATTTTAGTGATCAAATCCGCAGGTATGATTTTTTTCTTTCTGAAACAAGTAAAAACAAACTGCTGATTCTCGATAGTTAATTGAAGAGTTCTGGCAAACCAGATCATTCCAGCTGTAAAAAATCCAAATAATACACTGACCCAATTAAAACTAGTGTATTCCAATACTGCTATAATAGCTATAAAAAAAGTTAACCAACACACAGACCAGTAAATAATCTGATAAGCAGGTTCAAACGAAAGGATCACTTTAAACATTTTATTGCGTTTCACACAATTCCCTCACATTCATCCTATGTAAAACAATACATAAAGATTTCTATCTATGTCATCATTTTTAAAAAAGAAATTAAATTATTCATTAAAAGGAGTTTACATGCCATGTTGAAAATTTATATTGATGCAGCTACAAAAGGAAATCCAGGTCCTAGCGGCATAGGATTCGTTATCGTTGGCGAAAACCAGCACGAACAAGTAGCAATACCCCTTCAAGGTATTTACAGCAATCATGAAGCTGAGTTTATTGCCTTGATCAAAGGATTGTCTTATGTCATTGAACATAACATGGAAAACCAATTATTACAAATATTCTCTGATAGTAAAATAGTGGTGTCGGCAGTTGAAAAAAAATATGTTAGGAACGAGAGCTTCAAGCCTTATTTAAAAGAATTGATTCAACTATTAAACTGTTTTGATGTCTATTTGATTCATTGGATACCGGATGCTCAAAATAAAGGAGCCGATAATTTAGCTCGCCAGGCTTTGAGGAAAATAAACCTTTTCGACTCTTAAAAGATGATGAATCATTTTCTTATTGTACCATTGTCTTGATGAATGGTACATGTAAATTTACCTGTAATTATCGTTTATGCAAATTCTTTAGAATTTCATAAACTTTTGAGATGAACTTTCAGAACCCTAGTTGTATATAGAAACAATCCATCTGAGAACTCTTGAACACCTTTTTATATCTAGTTGTATAAAGAAACTAAACGAACAACTACCGACAAATAGGGGTTCTTCAAAAATTTGATTAAAAAGGTGCTTGATTGTGCAAAAAAATCCGCAGGTCAGAAAAACCCACGGATTTTTATTTTTAACGATTAGTCTTCTCTTTTCATACGAGGTGGGCGTTTGCCCCAATATTGGAATAAATCTGTACGTAAAGCTCCGTTATACAACTTGCGTTTTTTAGTAGCTCTTTCTCCGTACTCTTTTTCAAAAGTTAAATCACTTGTTAAAATGTATTTGCTCCAAGTATCCAGTGGACGGAAAACTCTGCCCATTTCACGATATAATTGGCGTACTTCTTCTTCTTCTCCTAAACGTTGTCCGTATGGAGGGTTGGCAACCATGACTCCATATTCTTTCTCTGTCGTAAAGTCTGCCACTTGCATTTGTTTGAATGTAATACTATCCAACACTCCTGCTTCTGCTGCATTACGTTTAGCGATTTCAATCAGCTTTCCATCAATATCGGTAGCTTGGATGTCCAATTTCACATCATAGTCTGCTTCTTTTTCAGCTTGCTCACGTGCGTTGTCCCAAACTTCTTTGTCAAACCAATCCCATTCTTCACATACGAAAGAACGGTTGAAACCAGGAGCCATATTATGACCAATCAACGCAGCTTCGATTGCGATCGTACCAGAACCGCACATAGGATCTAGAAATGGCTTGTCTTTTCTCCAAGTCGTCAACATCACTAAAGCAGCAGCCATATTTTCTTTTAATGGTGCTCCACCTTTTTCTGTACGGTACCCACGTTTGAATAAACTTGAACCTGTTGTATCCAAAGTAATTGTCACTTTATCTTTTAATAAAGCTACTTCCAAAGGAAATAATGCTCCACTTTCAGGTAAACGAGTAGTTCGATGATACACATCGCTCAAACGATTTACGATTGCTTTTTTTACGATTGCTTGGCAGTCTGATACACTATACAATTTAGATTTGATTGATTTTCCGGCTACAGGGAATTCTCCGTCCATTGGGATAAGATCTTCCCAGGCTACAGCTTTTGTTTTTTCGAATAATTCATCAAATGTGAAAGCCTCAAACTCTGCTACCACGATTTTGATACGATCTGCCGTACGCAACCAAAGATTCGTTCGCGCAATATCTTCTAAGCCGCCTTCAAAATAAACTTTGCCATTTTCAACTTCGCACTCATAACCAAGTTGACGTAATTCTTTTCCTACTAAAGCTTCAATACCGCTGGCTGCAGTAGCAACTAATTTAAATTTCTTTGAATTTATCATAGAATACTCCATTCTTTTTTCTACTATACTAATGCCTATTTATAAAAAAGCAAAAAATATGTACAAAACCCTCCTTAAAAAAGGAGGGTTTCCCTGATTTGTAAATTTCTGTAAGCCATGTTCTGTCTCGGATAATTTTCAGGATCAAATTATCCGGAGGCAATCATCTGTCTGCAAAGAATTGCCTCTCTCATCTGTTCATTTCCATAGAAAGAGTGCCCCTACCAAAGTTTGGGTTGCTCGCTCGAGGGGTTTACCCGTTCCACCAATATTGTTTCCAATATTGCTTCGTCACTGTGGCACTTTCAAGAATACTCAGGCATAGCGTTGCCGCCTTAGCCCTTTTTTCTGCCGTCACTCCAGAATATACTGGAGGCCTTAGCTTATGATTTCGCTAAGCACGAACACTACAAACATCTCAGTTTGTGCGAGCATGGACTTTCCTCAGCCTAGTCAAGCTAGACCGCGATTGCCCGAAATTTACAAATATTAATATAACACATAATTTAAAGATTATTCAAAATCATTTGGGTGATCTGCATCTAATTTAGAGCCGAACACATGTCTTTCCAAATTAGAAAGGCGTTTTAAAATGTCGAAATTAGTAACAGTATTAGCTGATTGACCAGATTGACCTGGTTTTTGCAATGATACTTGTTTTGTTAATTCATCTACCTTGCTATGTAGACGTTCATTTTCAGCTTTCAACTGACTGATTTCTTTATTGTAGGATTCATAATCACGAATGACTTCATCCAAATACTCGTCTACTTCTGCTGGATTGTATCCGCGCATCCCTGTTTTAAATTCTTTTTGAAGGATGTCTTTAGTCGTTAAAGTTCTATCTGCCATAATTACACCTCATTCGTATCAACTTTTATATCTTAAATAAAAAATCTCTTATACATTCCTATTATAACAAAGATAACGCCAAAAAAAAACAGCAAACTGAACTTTTAATATTTTCTCGATTTTTTTCATTTTTATCGATTTATTCCATTCCAAATTCAATTGTATTTTGCAACTGATCGAAATCAATTAAACGGCACTCATATGGTGTTTTTTCTTGTTTTTTTTGAATGGCCTTGTAGACAAATAAGGTCTTTCCTTCATGCTCTGTATCATAAACCAATAGAGCAGCATCTGTATGCTCTAACATAAATTGTTGGTGATTCTTCAACTGGGAAGGATCTTTATACGGTTGATGAGAAGTTGATTCTGTATAATCAGCCATTTGTTGGAGTTCCATCAGTTTTATTTTGCCTTCTTCTTTCCAATTTGAACCGAATTCTAGAAAAGGAAAAACAATGGCTTGTTTGACTTCAGGATAGTCTCCTTTTAATTCATGGACTACTTCGACAGCCCATTGTTCTACCCCTAATTGACCGCTTGTCAAAATCCAGTCTACTCCACTTTCGATAAATTGACGAATTTCATCTTTTAAGGCCTTTTTGATCACATTGATTTTAGGGTCTTTTGCTGAAAATACTCCTAATTCATATGTTCGATAGCCGCTGATGTATAAGTTTGTCATAAAGTCACTGAATCTCCTTTTCTTTCAAGTATTATATTTGGTATAATGCTGATTAGGAAGTGATGAAAATGGTAGTTAATTACCCCAATGGTAAGCAATATACAAAACCTGCTGTTACTAAAGCACCACAAAATAGACAGCGTAAAAAAACTATTTTCAGCAATCGTGGGATGTCTTTAGAGGATGATATCAATGATAGCAATATAACGTATTTAATACAAGAACGGGCTGTGATCCATAAAAAACCTACGCCCATTCAAATTGTTAATGTCGATTACCCTAAACGAAGTGCGGCAGTTATTAAAGAAGCTTATTTTAAGCAAGCTTCTACTACTGACTACAATGGTGTCTATAAAGGATTTTATTTGGACTTTGAAGCTAAAGAAACTAAAAACAAACAATCTTTTCCTTTAAAGAATTTTCATCAGCACCAAATCACACATATGCGTCAATGTCTGCAGCACGAAGGTATTTGTTTTGTCATTTTGAAGTTTTCTTCATTAAATCGTTTATTTTTATTAGAAGCTCGTCACTTGCTGGATTACTGGGACAAACAAGCTCACGGAAGAAAGTCTATTCCGCTATCTGAACTTGAAAAAAAAGCCCATGAGATGTATTATAGTTTTTCGCCACGTATTCCTTACTTAGATGTGGTAGACCAAATCATAGAAAACTTTAGTCTGTAATAAATTTATAGGAAATTCTATTTAAATGTCAAAGCACATAGTTTATATGGAAATTAGTTAAGGAGAATTAAGATATGCCAGAAAATAATGAAATGTCTCGTGTTTCTCAGAAAAAGAATCAAAAGAAAAAAAATGGTACTCGAAAGAAGGTTCCAAAGAAAAAGAAATCCAATAGATCGTTGTTCAAAAAGATATTGCTTGGCTTAGCAGCTCTTATCATTTTAGCTGTATTGAGTGGTGTAGGTTTGTTCGCTTATTACGCTTCTAGTGCTCCTAAAATTTCAATGGATGATCTTATGGATGGTCAATCCACTGTACTGTACGATCAAGACGGAAAAGAATTTTATAGTTTGGGTGGAGAAGAAAGAGATTACGTTGAAGCCGAAGAGATTCCCCAGGTTTTAGTAGATGCGGTACTCTCTATAGAAGACCAACGTTTTTATAAACATTTAGGTGTCGATCCTATCCGTATTGCAGGGGCTGTATTAGCCAATGTAACCGATGGCTTCGGTGCTGAAGGTGGTAGTACGATCACACAGCAATTGATCAAACTATCGGTTTTTTCTACTAAGAAAGAAGACCAAACAATCAAAAGGAAAGCTCAAGAAGCTTGGTTAGCACTAAAATTGGAACAAGAATTTTCTAAAGAACAAATTTTAACTTTATATATCAATAAAGTGTATATGTCAGATAATCAATATGGAATGGGAACAGCCAGTGAATATTATTTTGGCAAACCTATTTCTGAGCTTGAATTGCATGAAGCAGCTTTACTAGCTGGTATGTCACAAGCGCCAAATGCGTATAATCCTCACAATGACCCAGAAAGAGCCAAAAAAAGACGCGATACAGTTCTTTACATGATGTTCGAAAATGAAAAAATTTCTGAAGAAGAAATGAAATCTGCTCGTGAGGTCCCTATTACCGAAGGTTTAGTGGAAAATAGTGATAATTCAGCTGATTCTATGGTGATTGATAGTTACTTAAAAACCGTAATAGACGAAGTTAAAGAAAAAACCGGTTTAGATCCTCATACAGCTGGACTTAAAATTTACACAAACATTGATATGGATGCGCAAAAACAAGTCTATGAGGTTTTAAATTCAGATGAATATTCTATATTCCCTAACGATGAAATGCAGACAGCTGTAACGGTTGTGGATCCTAACACTGGACAGTTGAAAGCTATCGGCGGTTCTCGTAAGGCAGAAGGTCAATTGCTGTTTAATCATGCCAGTGATCCTAAACAGATTGGTTCTACTATCAAACCATTGACTACGTATGGTCCAGCAATAGAGTATCTAAAATACTCAACTTATCATCAAGTAGTCGATGAACCGACAAATTACAGTACTGGTCAAAAAATCAACAACTGGGATAGAGAGTATGAAGGTCAAATCAGTATGCGCAGAGCTTTAGTGGATTCTCGTAATGTTCCAACGTATAAAATTTTTAAAGATGTTGGCAAACAAAATGCGCAACAATTCATGGAAAATATCGGTCTTGGAAACTATCGCGGAAAAGCTAACGGTGAAGGAATCAACGAATCTGATTCGATCAGTGGTGAATTAACTCCAATCGAACTTGCAGGATCTTACGCTGCATTTGCTAATGGTGGAGAGTACACTGAACCATACACTGTTTCTAAAATCGTTACAGCTGATGGAGAAGAAATCGATTTGACACCTTCTACTAATAAAGCTATGAGCGATTATACAGCTTATATGGTCACAGACATGTTAAAAGACGTTGTCAATGTAGAGTTTACATCTCAAACAGTTAATATCCCTGGACTGATCCAAGCTGGTAAAACCGGAACATCCAATTATACTGCTGATGAAATAGCACAAAACAATATTCCAGATGGAGCTGTTCCTGATTCTACTTTCGTTGGTTATACGACGAATTACTCCGTAGCTGTTTGGACTGGTTACGTTAATCGTACTCAAGAAGGTCATTGGTTATCTTTTGATGATGGTACTCGTGAGATTCCTAGATTGGTTTACCGCGAAGTGATGGCTTATCTTGCTGAATCTGTTGAAAATAGAGACTGGTCTAAACCTAATTCTGTAGTAGAAGTAGCTGTAGAAAAAGGGTCAAATCCAGCTGCTTTACCAGGTCCTAGCACCCCAAGCTCTGAAAAAGTAACAGAACTGTTTGTTCGAGGCACCGAACCGAAAAAAGTTTCAAACACTTTTGATAAAGATTTGACTGCTCCAACTGGATTGGCAGCCTCATATGACGCACAATCGAATGAAGTGATTATTAATTGGAACGCCTACACCCTTGAAGGAGACGGCGATGTAACTTACCAATTAAAAATTGGTGATCAAACTGCTACGACAAGCGACCTAGGTTATGTTGTCCAAGATCCGTCTGAAGGAACAATGAACATTACGCTGACAGTTAAAGCACGTGGTAAAACAAGTCCAGGAGCTTCTACCAGCGTAACTGTTCCTCCTTCAGGGGAGGAAGAAGAAAGTAGTGAAGAAGAATCTGAGAGCGAAGAAAGTGAAAGCTCATCAGAAGAATCAAGTTCTTCTGAATCAGAAAGTTCGCAAAGTTCCTCAAGTCAGTCACAAGAAAGCAGCTCGAGCTCTTCTGAATCATCAAAATCAGAAGAACAATCAAGCAGCAGTTCTTCTTCAGATACTGAAGAAGATGAAGAAGAATAAGAGCACAAAAAAAGAATGGGATGGAAAATTCCCATTCTTTTTTTGTGCTCTTTTATTTTTCGACCATATGACTTGCTAATAAAGCCAGACATAGTTCATGATCATGTTTTCTGGCAGAACATTGATATCTGCCGAAAAAAATCAAACGATGATGAGCTTTCCCCCATAATTCAGGAGGTAATTTCTTCATCAATACTTCTTCTACTTCTCTCACACTGGCTTTTTGAGGGACGATCCCTAATCGTTTGGTTACACGTTCTACATGAGTATCTACGGCTATTGCCGGAACTCCAAAAGCTACACTGAGAACGACATTAGCCGATTTTCTTCCGACTCCAGGTAAAGACTGAAGTTCTTTTAACGTTTCGGGAACTTGTCCATTGAATTCCGTTACCAACTTATGACAGCACCCTTTTATATATTTCGCTTTATTCCGGTACAAGCCTATTGATTTGATATGCTCTTGGATTTCTTCTACCGTCGCGTCTTCAAAAGCCTCAGGAGTAGGATATGAAGCAAATAACTGAGGCGTGATTCGATTGACAGATACATCTGTTGTTTGAGCACTTAACATGACTGCGATCAATAATTCAAAAGCGTTTTGATGAATCAATTCGCATTGTGCTTCAGGGAATATCGCTCCCATTGCTTCAATGACTTGAACAGTTTTCTTTTTAGATAACAAGAAACCAATCCTCCAGTCTAATCTTGATTTTCCAACCAATTGTATAAGGGAACTTTTGGTTTAGAGTTTGTTTCATTCTGAATTGGATTAGCTGGTGCAACTGACTGCTGCTGACGTCTTCTTTTTGACTCTTGCACTACCTGTGCTTTAGTCTTGATGTTTTTCTTTTCCCAATTCAACAATATTCGGTCTACATATTTTAGATTATACACTTGGCTCAATACAGCTTCTCTCAAAGCCATCTCGATCAACTCAATAGCATACTTATCATCGTCCAGCCACATCCCGATCGTTTGCATTTCCATCGGAGACAACGGTCGGCCGAATTCAGATTCAAATCGATTAAATAAGTCTTTTTCAGATAATTGCTCTGCCTTTATTTTTAAAGAACGGTCTTCTTGATCTAATAAAGTGGCAAGTCGCTCCCATAACAAGTCTAACTGATAAGTATCTTTTGTTTTTCCATCTTTATCCGTACTTGTTTGGATGCTTAAATATTTTTTCTGGATCAAATCATGCATCTCATTGAACACTTTCGCAGTTGGTAATTGCATTCGTCCGGCAATAATTTCAATATCTGGAAAATCACTTCCACTATCCAATAATGATTTCAATTGAATGATCAATATCAGCTGTTCGTTATTCAAACCCAACTGACGATAATGCGCTAATAACAAATTAGAAATGGTTGTATCACCAAATTTGAGCCATTTTTGCAGCGGCGAAAGATTCATTCATACCATTCCCTTCTTAATCTTCTATACCTATACAAATATTTCAAGTTTACTTTTTCAACAGTAATGGAAAAAGGAGCCAGGATAGATGTCCCAGCTCCCGTTCGGGTTCGTTCTTTTCAAAAATTTCTTATGGGTAAATACGGTTCAACAAGCGTGGGAACGGAATCGTTTCACGTACATGTTCAGTGCCTGAGATCCATGCTACAGTTCTTTCAAGACCTAATCCAAATCCAGAATGAGGAACACTTCCGTATTTACGAACATCTAAATACCAGTGGTAGTCAGATTCTGTTAAATTGAATTCTTTGATGCGTAGGCGTAATAAATCCAAGTCTTCTTCACGTTCACTCCCACCAATGATTTCTCCATATCCTTCAGGAGCAATCATATCTGCACATAAAACAACATCTTCTCTTTCTGGGTGTTGTTTCATGTAGAAAGCTTTAATGGCTTTTGGATAGTTGACAATGAAAACAGGCGTTTCATATTGGCTGGCAATAAACGTTTCTTCTGGTGAACCAAAATCAACGCCCCACTCAACGTCTTCAAACCCATTTTCTTGAAGCAACTTAACTGCATCATCATAGCTGATACGTGGGTAAGGCAATGTTGTATATTTTCTCAGCGTTTCCACGTCACGTCCTAATGTATGCAGAGCTTGTTCACAATTGTCGATGACTTGTTGTACAATATAAGCTACATATTTTTCTTGCACAACTAAACTTTCTTCGTGAGAAGTAAAGGCCATTTCTGGTTCAATCATCCAAAATTCGATTAAATGTCTACGTGTTTTTGATTTTTCTGCTCTAAATGTTGGACCAAATGAGAAAACTTTTCCAAATGCCATCGCAGCAGCTTCTAAATATAATTGCCCTGTTTGAGATAAGTAAGCATCTTGACCAAAGTAATCTGTATGGAATAGTTCCGTTGTATCCTCAGCAGCCGTTCCCGTTAAAATTGGCGGATCGATTTTAATGAATCCTTCTTTATTATAAAACTCGTAAGTAGCACGGATAATTTCGTTACGCACTATCATTACGGCATGTTGTTTAGAAGAACGTAACCATAAATGACGGTGGTCCATTAAGAATTCAACTCCGTGTTCTTTAGGAGTGATCGGATAATCATGACTTTCACCGATTAATTGAATATCTTTTACAAGAATTTCATAACCGAATTTTGAACGGCTGTCTTCTTGAATGATTCCTGTAATCATAACAGATGATTCTTGATTAATACTTTTCGCTAATTGGAAAACTTCTTCTTCTACATCACTTTTCACAATAACGCCTTGGAAGAAAGCTGATCCATCTCTTAATTCTAAGAATGCGATTTTTCCGCTTGAACGTTTGTTAGCGATCCATGCACCAATTTGCACTTCTTCGCCAACGTGATTTTTAGAGTCAATAATTCTAATACGATTCAACTTAGTAATCCCCTTTTGCCTATAAAATTTTCTTTTATCTCTTTCTTTCACTTACTTCATTGTACTACAGGAATCTCTTTTGAAAAAGGACTTTTAAATATTCTCGATTCCCTTGATCCATTCACCGGTCTCTAATGACAAGACATAATAGCCCAATCGTCCATTTTCTTGTTTATAAGCTATCTCCCAAACGGCTATGCCCTCTTCGATTCCGATTCTGGCTTCGAGGATTTCTTTTGCATTAGTTTCTTTTTTAGCTAATTGAACCGCTTGTTTTTCAGTGACCAGATCTTTTTTGTCCAATACAGTCGTTGCACCGCCATCTTGAGCAACAATAGCCACGATTTCTTCATTTTCTTCATTCAATCCGGTAACGGTAAAATAAGTTTGAGTTCCATTATACCAATAAAAGTCTGTCACCTCAGTTAAACCAGCTGCATCTTTAGCAACTGCGAAAGCTTCCTTTTCGGCTCTTCTTAGAGGCGCATTGGCTGTTCGATACACTGAAATAGAAAAAACAATTACTACAATCATTAAAATAATCGAAACGATAAAAACTTTTTTTTTCATTTTTGACAATCCCGTCTGTCTCTTATTAAAATAAATCTTGCTTTAATTAACTCAGTATAGCAGATATAAAAGTCATTTTCTATATCTCATCTGTTAAGAATTTTGTTAATTCTTCTTCCATCTTGCTCACAGCAATTTCTTCGATTTTTACATTATTTGGTAAAGATTTTTGCATTTGTTTTCCAAAGTTGGAATGGATCAACCGTTCATCCAACACGATAAACACGCCTTTGTCTGTTTCAGAGCGAACCAAACGACCTAAGCCTTGTTTCAATCTTAATGTCGCTTTAGGCAACGTATCTACATAAAAAGGATTCATATGATTCTTTTTCATCCAATAATGCTTAGCTTTAACGAAAGGACGCTCAGGTGATTCAAACGGCAGTCTGGTAACAACGATGACGCTAAGTGATTTCCCGGGCAAATCCACACCTTCCCAGAAACTATCCGCTCCCAGCAAGATCCCTCCTTGAGATCTGAAAAATCGTTTTAAGATACGTTCTCGGCTTCCAGAAAGTCCTTGAGCCAAAATTTCTCTTCCGAAAAATTCCGGTTTTTTTTGTAATTCGGCATATACTTCATACAACGGTTCATAAGAAGTAAACAGCACCATCATGTTTTCTTGAGAATTTCTGCAAATACTGCTTAAATAACGGACGATCATTTGAGCATACCGGTTTTTATTCATCGATTTTATCGGTGTAACTTCTTTCGGCACCCAGAACCTGACTTGACTTTCGTAATCATAAGGAGACTCCAGTTTTAATGTTTTTAATGACGTTTCCCCAATCTGTTTTTGAAAATAGTCAAAACTGCCGTCGACCTCTAAAGTAGCTCCGGTGTAGATGATCGTTGGAACTTTAGTGATCAATTGTTCTTTTAAAAACTGATCGTTGGTCACATAAGATTGTTGCGCAGCGAAGCTGTTTTTCGGACTCTTTTCAGTATAAGAAAACCAAGTGACTTCTTGCTCATTCGGGTTTTGGAATACGGTTATAAAAATATCTTTTTGACTTTCCAAGTCAGTTAAACAATCGTAAAAATCAGTAATTAAATGTAATTCAGCTTGAGTGAACCGCTCTCTCTCTTTCAGTAGCACATGAACGACTTCGAATCCTTGGAAACAAACTTCGTTCATCAATTGAACGACTTTTTTCGTCGTTTTTTTAAATAAAACCCCGTCTTTTTCTCTGTCGTAAGGAATGTCATAGCGGTCTTTTCTATATTCATCAACCTGCTCTGTTTCTACACAGAATTGCAGCAGCTCATCGACTAGTTGAGACAATGCATCCATCAAAAAATATACACTCAATTCGATATTTTCTACTTGCTGATTAATCGATTGGGTCGGCTTATCAAGCAAGTTCGTCAATTGCCCGATCAAACTGCCTTTGTCATCTTTCTTTCCCAGTCGTTTGCTCATTTTTTGCAAATAATAATATCGGAAAATATGGCTGGTAGAACTTTGAGCGACTTCACTTAAGTGGTGCGCTTCATCAACTATCAAACAAGTAAAATCAGTCAGTGTCTTGTCTTCTTTTTGAAGATCGTGACACAAATACGCATGATTCGTCACAATAATCCCGGCATGCTTAACTAGATTTTGTGCATGGAGATAGAAGTCTTCTTCATACCAATCATCATCTGTTTCATTACCCAACCAGCCGCGATGACGAATCTTATTCCAAAACGGTTGATCGTAACTCGTCAAGTTTAATTCATCTAAATCACCAGTCTCTGTTTGAGTCAGCCATACCAGTACTTTCATTTGATAAATAGCTTCAAGCTTTTGGGTAACAGGTTTCTTTAATAAACCGTCAAATTTGGACAAATGAATATAATGGCTTTTGCCTTTCAGCATAGCTGCTTGAATAGGAAACGGAATGATTTTTTGTAATTGTACAAGATCTTTATAAAAAAGCTGTTGCTGCAGCAACGTCGTATACGTACTGATAATGATGGGTCTCTCACTGGATGCACTAAAAACAGCTGGAAATAAATAACCAAATGTTTTTCCGATCCCAGTTGGAGCTTCTATTGCGATATGTTCCGGTTTTTCTGCCGTAAGTGTTTCTTGTATCACGTCCATCATTTGAATCTGAGTATCCCGAAGATCGAAATGAGGCTTGAAGAATACAGCTTTTTCATCGTACGAATAAGGATAGTCAAATCTTTCACGATGATTTTTCAGTTCAAAAGACACCTTTTTTTTACGTAAGGCCAGCCCTTTTTTGATTATCAAATCATCTGATAATTCTGCAATATCGTCTTTCATTTCTGCTAAATTCGTTTGAAAGAAGAGTTGTGTGTCCATTGTACAATGAGTAGCAATAGACGTGATTTTTTCTACCGTTACCAAAGGCAAGCTCTGAAGTTTTTGCTTCATCAATAAGAACAGTTCTGCTGTTGCATAAGCATCGCTGTCAGCTTGATGAGGATTGGTATGTATAATACCTTGCGCATTCATTAAGTCATTCAATGTAAAGCTGGGTTCTGTAGGAAATAAAATTTGGGCTAATTCAACAGTATCTATTCCCGTCAAGGTCAAAGAAGGCAATCCGCAACGCACCAGCTCTTCAGATAGAAAAGAGTAGTCGAATTGAATATTGTGCGCCACAAAGACACACCCATCCAGCAAATTATAGATAGTTGCCGCTACATCTTCAAAATAAGGCGCTGTAGCTACTGTTTTATTAGATATTCCGGTCAGATGCTCTATTTCTTTAGGAATATTTCTTAAAGGATTCACATCAGTCGCAAATTGATGCACGATTTGATCATTTTCGATCAGCACACATCCAAATTGAATGATTCGGTCTCCACTTTGAACATTCCCACCTGTTGTCTCTATATCAACAACAGCATATGTGGTTTTTCCATTCATTATTGTCACCTAATTCTTTTATCGATTTCATCTCTCACATCATACCACAATTTCTGATTCGTAGAAGTTTCTTCTCCCAACAAATAGCAAAAAGGACAGCTCATGTCAGCACCTAAAACTAAAAGGTTCACTTGATGACTGTTTTTTGCTGCCTATCTCAATTTGCCTAAAAATTTATCCGTCACAACAATCGCTCGTTTATGAGTTCCAGCAGCGATTACTTGGTCTTGAACTGTAGCATCAAATTCAAAAAACAAAACCGGTTTTTCTTGTTTGACCAATGTTGTTTTACAGACTACTTGATGTCCTACTGCCGTAGCAGCCACATGATTCAACTGCATTTCAATACCGACAGTCGTTTGATGCTCATCCAGCAAATCCAATATACTATCTTTAGCTGTATTTTCGATCATTGCTACTAAAGCTGGAGTGGCTAACACGGTTAGATCACCTGACCCCATCGCATAAGCTGTATCTTTTTCTTCAACATCAAATACTTTGACGGCATAATCTTTTGACATGTATTGGTCTCCTTATTTATGGTTATTTTTTATCCAAGCTAGAATAGTCTCGTTCTTATTTTCCAACTCTCCATCGACGACCAACCGTTCAATCTCATCCAATAATTCGCCAAGCCATTTTCCAGGTTTAGCCGCTAAACCTGTTAAAATATCATTTCCGGTAATTTCTATGTCTTTCTTACTTTTGATTGCTAACTGCTCATAACGAGATTTAACAGATTCTCTGTCAGCAGGCAGCTGCAGCTTAGCCATCATATCTTCTACTTCCAGCGCAATGTCTAGACCGGAACGGTATAGTTCTAAAGCAGTAAAAGAATGGTCTATTCTAGCCCTAAGTGTTTCAACGGCTAGCAGAACCGTCTGCATTTCCTTATTCGAACATTTCCAGCTTTTCAAAAAGGAAGTGACTTCCGTCGTTGGGATGCCCAAGTGATAGATCAGCATCGTCCATGCAGACAAACGAGTCGTTAATTCTCCTTCGAATTGAGCAAATTGCAGCAATTCAGATCGATAAGCAGCTAACCCAGGACAATACTGATACAATCCTGTTTCCATAAATAACAAGAGCCCCTTGCTGTGTCCTTTTCCTTGCAGCAATTTCATGAACTCTATAGCGATTCGTTCTACCGAAATCTTTTCTAATAACGCCTGGTGCTGCGTGATGGCTTTTTGAGTATTGATCTCCATCGTGAATCCTAATTGGCTTACAAAACGAACGGCTCTCATCATGCGTAAAGCATCCTCATGGAATCGTTCTTGAGGAGAACCGACAGCTTTTATCAATCCATTTTTCAAATCCTCTTGTCCATTGAAGTAATCCATGATGCGCCCTGTTTTATCCATAGCTAGAGCATTAACGGTAAAGTCTCTTCTCTTTAAATCTTCTTCTAGAGAGCGTACAAATTCGACCTTATCAGGACGTCTAAAATCCTGATAAGCAGACTCTGTTCTAAAGGTCGTGATTTCGTAGGATTCACCTTCCCATAACACCATGACAGTCCCATGTTCTATTCCCACATCAATCGTTTTAGGGAAAATTTGTTTGATTTCGGCAGGAAAAGCGCTAGTCGCGATATCTACATCATTGATTTCTTTTCCCAGCAAAGCATCCCTGACACTGCCTCCAACAAAATAGGCTTCAAATCCTGCCGCTTCGATCTGCTGAATCAAAGGTAAAGCTTGTAAAAAAGTGTTATTCAATAATTTCATAGCAGGTTTTCCAATCCATAAATTAATTCTTCGTTGTCCATTACTTTATTACACGCTAATGCTACACCTGTCATGAATGAAGAGCGATCATAAGAATCGTGACGGATCGTCAAGCCTTCACCTTTACTTCCGAATTGGACTTGTTGATGTGCCACTAACCCGGGAAGTCGGACACTGTGGATTTTTATTCCTTGATAATCCGCTCCGCGTGCTCCTTCAAGACTTTCCTTTTCTTGGGGGTGGCCTTGTCGACGAGCTCCTCTTTCTTCCACGATCATTTCAGCCGTTTTGATTGCTGTACCACTTGGAGCATCCAATTTGTTATCGTGATGCAACTCAATGATTTCAACATCCGGCAAGTATTTCGCCGCTTGTGCTGCAAATTGCATCATCAAGATAGCGCCAATAGCGAAATTAGGCGCAATCAACCCGCCTGTACGCTGCTCAGCTGCTAGTTCTTGCAGCTTCTTGATCTTATCTTCATCTAAACCAGTAGTACCCACCACAGGTCGTATTTTGTTTTCTAAAGCAAACTGAGTATTTTCAAATGCCACCTCAGGAATCGTAAAATCGATCCACACATCTGCTGAAGTATGTTCTGTCACTTCTTCTTTATGATGGAACACAGGAACATCTGCTGCCCCATACTCGCTTAATTCATTTAAATTGCTTTCTTCAGCATGAGGATCCAATACGCCAACCAATTCAAAATCTGCCGTATCTAAGACCATTTTGGTCGCCGTGCTTCCCATTTTCCCTTTAAAACCAGCAACGATTATTTTTATCATGTTATTCTTTCCTTTCAAAACGATTTGCGTCTCGCTCATTAAATTTTTTCATGATCGTATCAAATGATTTCGTTAAATCGATATCCAAAGAGTTGGCTAACGAGATTAATACAAACAACGTATCACCGATTTCTTCTTTTACTTCTTTAGTTTCTTCAGAAGGTTTCTTTTGCTTTTCACCGTAGTAGTGATTGATTTCTCTAGCCAATTCTCCCACTTCTTCTGTAAGTCTTGCCAACTGGCCTAATGGAGAAAAATACCCTGTCTTAAATTGTTGGATGTAATCATCTACTTCTTTTTGCATAGCTGAGAGACTTTTTTCCATTTCTTTTTCCTCGATTCTGTCAGTATTTAAACTAATTTTTTCACTAATTATACTATGTTTTTTATTAACAGCTTCGCTTTATTTAAAATAACAAACCTCTACATTTTCATACTAGTCTATTTTCTCTTTTATTAACAGAAAAATCAAGAAGTTAACGGATTTCTCTTGTGTCTTTAGTAAAAGTACTCAGTAGCTTCTAAACTCGTTTCATTATATAATAAATAAACATTTTTATTTATTGAGGAGGAACAGTATGGAAGAAGAAGTAGTAGTGTCGGCATTATCAGATAAAGGTTTCCAAGCAGCTATCGGACAAACCGTCATGGGGACCCTGCAACCCAAAGGAAGTTTGTTGTCTCCAATGGCAAGAGCCACTAAAGTGAAAGTCCAATATTTGACTTTTAATAATGAAAAAGAAATAATCGTACTGCCGTTATCATTTTGGGGAAAGTTGGTTCCGGAAGATATTTATGTTATCCCCTCGTCAGATATTGCCAGTATTACATTCAAAAATAGATTTATTTATTATAAGATGGTGATCAAGTATCACGATCATGCTCAAAGAAAAAAAGATGTTTATCAAGTCAACAAATGGATCGCAAAACATCCTTGGCAAAAGACTAATGTAGCTTTACTTATACAAAGGTTGCAAAAACAGCTGGCTACCTATTGATTTCTTACATAAAGCGAACTCAAACTCTCATTTTGAGCTCGCTTTTTTATGTTTTGTTTTTCATCCGCAAAGACACTTTTCAAGACTTATTGCTTCTTGTAAAAAAAGAAGGTATTATTTTAGAAGTGTCAAAAAAATAAACTGAAAATTTGATTTATTTTTAATACAGAATAGATTAGACAGGATTTCAGAAATAAGGAATGATGAAATGCAGACAAGCAAATTACATATAGTAAAAAATATTCTTCTGATCACTTTCGGTTGTGCTTTGTTTGGTTTTAGTTTAGTCAATATCAACATCGCAAATGATTTGGCAGAAGGCGGTTTTACAGGAATCACATTGATTCTGAATAGTTTATTCGGAATCAACCCGGCTTATTCTACCTTGATTTTAAATATTCCTATGATTTTGATAGGATGGAAATTGTTAGGCAACCAATCGTTAGTTTATACTCTTTACGGGACAATTATGTTGTCGTTTTTCTTAGACGTCTGGCAACGGGTTCCAGTAACGATTCCAATTGGTGATGACCTCCTGATCGCAGCTTTACTTGCCGGATTAGGCGGCGGTATCGGCAGCGGATTGATTTACCGTGCAGGTGGAACTACTGGAGGTTCTGATATCATTGCCCGTATTGCAGAAAAAAAATATGGTATTGCAATGGGAAAAACCTTATTGGCTTTTGATGTTTTTGTTTTAGTGTTGTCTTTAACATACATTGATTTGCCGCATATGATGTACACCCTATTGAATTCATTCGTTTTCACTCGAATGGTAGATTTCATCCAAGATGGGTCTTATTCCGGTCGAGGTATATTGGTCATATCCGATAAGAGCGACGCTATTGCAGGTAATCTCTTGGCTGAATTAAATCGCGGCGTAACTTACATCAAAGCAGAAGGCGCATATTCAAAAGAGGAAAAAAATATTTTGTATTGCGTGATGGGAGCCCATGAAATCGTATTGGCCAAAAACATCATCAATCAAACCGACCCAAATGCTTTTATCTCCATTCTGTCAGTTCATGAAGTACTGGGAGAAGGGTTCTCTTATGACCCTAAACCAAAGAATCGATTACTGAAAGCAAAAAAATAATGACCAAAAAGGTGCCGACTCTTTATTCGAGAATCGGCACCTTTTTTGACTTGTTATAAACTGGTTTTCTTTTGATGGTTCAATAATTCTTTATCGATTTCTTTCAGCTTAGTAGAAAATTCAATAAATTCTTGACGGTTTCCAGACTCTAATGCTTCATCGATCAATTTCAACATCACTTGTTTCTTTTCGCTTAAAGTTAGACTGATAATGGCATGTTCAACTTCCGTTTTTACATCTTTGGGAATCGTATCGTTCCATCTGTGATAAGGGTTGTCTTCTAATATAGCTAAATATTCTTCTGTTTTCCAGGGTTCTCTAAACACCAATTCGAGATACATATCTTCATGCCAATTGAGTCTGACTTCATGAAAAGCTTGCTCAGGGTCACTAAAAGACTTTCCGTCTTTGTAAAACAAAAAAGGTTCATTGTCCATTCCGACAGTCGACATCATAATCCCTCTAGGAGTAGTTTCCACATCCTCAACAAAATGAACCTTGTTCAACACAATATCGTGATTCAACAAGTAATTCAAAATCCACATAGATTCTCTTCTTTTTAGTTGATGCCGATCTAAAAACCAGCCAATGAAGGATTTTTTTTCTTCTAAAGAAACTTGGATGTTCATAGGAAAACCCCCTTATACTCCCTTTAGCTTATTATACCCCAGTATATTAATAGTTGCCATTTATTGCTTCATAGAAACTCAACATTTCTTCATCACTTGGTTCAACACGCAAATAATCGCTTAATACTTCTTTAATAAACACGCGATTGCCTTCTTCTCTCAAATAAGAAATATAATTCTTTAAGAAAGAAGCATTGTCTCTGAAGGAAGGGTAAGCTTTAGAAAAAGCATTGCCCGCTGCTTCAAATTCTTCTAAACCTTCATTGGCAATCGCCAAGTTCCAGTAAAATTGCGGATCCACTTCATCGTCAGTTAATGCGTGCTGAATGAGTTCAACAGTCTCAGAAAAACGTTCTTGTTTGTTCAGCAAATTAGTATACGCCAATAAATAAGTTGCGTTGTCCGGGTCTAGTTCAATCGCTTTTTGGTAGTAACCTTCTGCCGCTTCTTCATTTTCTAATTTAAGATAAATATTCGCTCCTTGAACATACAGTTCAGGATTGAATTCATCATATTGCAAACCTTCTTGGATTACTTCTTGAGCTTTATCCAAACGTAACTCTTCTTCCAGTCCTTTAGCCAAATAAGGATACACAGAAGTGTAGCTAGGATCTAATTCTTTTAATTTGAAGAAAGATTCATTTGCTCTTTGGTATTCTTTTTGCTGCATGTACGTAAATCCTAATTGGAATAACGTGTCTACATGTTCGCTTTCTTCCAAACTTTGCTTCAAGTAATTGATAGCTTCTTCAAAATCGCCTAGAGCACTGTAAGCTCCACCGCATCTTGCTGACAAATTGATGCCGGATAATTCATCATACCCTTGGACCATCAAATCTTCATAGCCTTTGATTGCTTGAGCGTATTTACCCATCGAAAAGTGCAATTCCGCCAAAGCGAAAATAACAGCCGGTTCGTCACCGACTACTTCTTTAGCTTGAAGCAATTTTTGTTCGCTGACTTCATACAATCCTTGCACATAATACAGATCAGCCGACACCAGCAACGCTTGAGGATAGGCATCGCTTATCTCTTCAACTTTCGCTAACCAATCCATCGCCGACTCCATATCGCCTGATTCAATAGCAATCTCCGCCAAACCGACTTTCAGTTCATCATTTTCCGGATAGGATTCTAATAACTGCAAATTGATTGCTTTGGTCTCTTCAATAAAACCTAATTCATATAAACTATCGCTCAAGAGATACAATTCTTCATCCGAATCGTTTTTCAAAGCTTGAGCAAATAATTGATTAGATTCTTCTAAATTTCCATTTTTTAAAGCTTGTATCATTTTTTCTCCATATGACATCACAAAAACCTCTTTCACAATACTGCACAATTTTATTAGTTCCCAGTTTAACACAGTTTGAAACGGAAAAACAGCTATCGAACTATATAGATCTATTTAATAAAAGTGATTTTACAGGCACATGTAAAAACGCCCTTTTTGATTGTACTATCTCATGTAAGCAAGTTAAGCTCTATGATTTCTCTTGCTGATTTACTTTTGCACATAATTTTCGTTATTTTTTCGAATAAAAAAACGAAAATCCATTTGTTTGCGTATATACGAACCTCGCAAAATGAAGTATACTCAGAGGGAAATAATATCATTTTGGTATATATCATAGTATTGGAGGTTGAAAAGTATGAAGAAACTTAAAGTTTTCTCTCTTGTTTTGTTGTTTGCTCTATTTTTTATAGGCGTTAGAGATGTTGATGCAGCAAGCTCTGTTAAAGTTCATTTTTTAAACGTTGGTCAAGGAGATGCTGTATTGGTCCAAACACCAAATGAGAACATTTTGATTGATGGCGGAGGGAAAGGTAAGGGTCCGGATGTTATTAACTATTTGAAAAAAAATAAAGTTACTTCTCTGACTGCTGTCGTGTCAACTCATCCCGATGCAGATCATGTTGGCGGTTTAGCTCATGTCATTAAAAATATGAAAGTTGGTAAAGTGTATGCTCCGAATGTCAGCCATACTACCCAAGCGTATAAAGACTTTCTAACAGCTGTCAAAAACAAAAAATTAAAAATAACTACTGTTAAACAAGGTCTGGAGATACCAACAAAAGCAAAAGACATCACTTTGAAGTTCCTAGGTCCGGTTAAGACGTATGCCAAAAGTGATCTAAACAACTGGAGTGCTGTTTTGCATTTGAAACACAATAAAAAATCATTCTTATTTACAGGAGATGCTGAAACAAAATCTGAAAATGATCTGTTAGCTAAAAAATTAATTTCTAAAGTAGATGTTTTAAAGGTTGCTCATCATGGTTCTAAATACTCTACTTCTGCTAAATTTTTAGATAAAGCAAAACCTACATACTCCGTCATATCTGTAGGTAAAAATGGATACAATCACCCTACTTCTGATGTTTTAAATCGTTTAAAAAAAGTGAAATCTACCGTTTATCGTACGGATAAATCTGGTAATGTCATTTTCACTTCTAATGGTTCAAACATAACAGTAAAGACGGTGAAATAAATGGAAAAAGGAATCATTGATCGTTTTGAAGATAACTTGGCTGTTGTAGAGTTCGACGATGAAATGCGCGATATTCCTAGAAATGAGTTGCCGGTAGACGCTGAAGTTGGCGATATGCTGATTTTTGACGGAGAGTCAGTTACCATTGACAAAGCTGGAACCGAGAAGCTACGAGCTGAGATCGAAGCTTTGATGGATGAATTATTTGAAGATGAGTAACGACAAGAGCCTCTAACAATTACGTTAGAGGCTTTTGTTTGTTTTAACTATGATATTTTCTTACAGTTTTTGGTATTCTTTTTTCGTATGCACTTGATTTGCGATAGGTTTGTATTAATCAATCAAAATGTTGATACTACTCATATATATAATTACTTACATTCGCTGTTTTCTAAACTATAACGAAGGTGTATTTCTATATGTGCATGCAAGAACAGAACACCTATGTAGAACAACTCCTTTAATATAGCGCTAAAAAGAGCCGGTGAGCGCGTTGTTCTAGAAGATAAGGATTTCCATACTCATATATCTTAAGACACTCTCACATCTCATTTTTAGCCGAAAAGAACGTACCCTTGAAAGCTATCATGGATAGAGTCGGTCATGAGGCCGGAGAAATCACTAATAGAATTTACACTCGCCTAACCAGTTCGATGAAATCTAACATCATTGAACAGCTAGAATCGAATGGTTTATAAATTCTGCCCTTTTTTGCCCCTTTTCAAAATTAGATCACCTTATACATGACAAAAACCCCTGACGTATCAGGGGTTTTTAAGTACAGATTATTTAACTGCATCTTTATAGTATGACTAAACCTAACTAAACTACACTTGCTTAAAACCCTATTAAATAAAGATTCTAATAGATTTCAATTTTAAAAATTTACTCAGCTGAATTAAGCATACATACAAAAATTGCCCCTTTTTTGCCCCCTTTTTTTTAAAATAAAAAAATGAAATACATTTCTTTGCGTACATTAAAAATAAAAGGAGTGATTAGATGAAGAAAACACATTATAAATTTAGAGATAACACTGTTCAAATTGAACTGGTTGAAAACTTTTTTGGTTACCACGTCATCATCAAAAATAAATATATAAAGAAACCAACTTCATTTCGGTTCGACAATTTAGACGATGCTTTAGGTTTTTATGATTTATCTCTGATTTGGCGACAAAAACTTTCTAATGAATACCCTCCGATAAATATTTAGCTGCACACTTCTCCTTTACTCTCACTTTAGTGGGAGTTTATTTTATATTCTTTTATCTTTACTTTACGAACAAGCGTTCGTATAATGAAATAGAAAAGGAGGAGTTATTATGTCATTCGATTATTCAAAAGAAAAAAGTGAGGACATCTTTTGTATTGACGTCAAATCCTTTTATGCTTCAGTAGAGTGCGTGGAACGTGGACTGCATCCGCTCAAAGCTATGCTGGTCGTTATGAGTAATGCGGATAAACCAGGTGGAATTGTTCTTGCGGCCTCCCCTATGGCTAAACAAGTGCTGGGTATTCGAAACGTAACTCGTAAATGGGAAATACCCTATCATCCTGATTTGATCATCGTTCCTCCTCGGATGAATTACTACATCGAAAAGAATACTGAAATCAATGACATCTTCCGGAAGTATGTTTCTGACGAAGATTTACATATATACAGCATCGATGAATCATTTATTTCTGTGCGTGCGAGCTTGAAACTGTTCAAACGGAAAAGCGCCTACGAAATGGCCAGAATGATTCAATACCATATCTATAAACAAACGGGTCTCTATGTCACCATTGGCATTGGAGACAATATGCTTCTCGCTAAACTTGCTTTAGATAACGAAGCAAAACATAATAAAGACTTTATTGCAGAATGGCGTTATGAAACTGTTCCGGAGAAAGTTTGGAAAATAGAAAATCTAACTGACTTATGGGGTATTG
This sequence comes from Desemzia sp. AGC72, assembly GCF_057334175.1. NCBI lineage: Bacteria > Bacillati > Bacillota > Bacilli > Lactobacillales > Carnobacteriaceae > Desemzia > Desemzia sp. AGC72. The sequence continues at coordinate 309,477 of NZ_JBHFIG010000021.1, read as the reverse complement.
GCAAGCGGACTGAGATTCGATTGAACAATTTAGGTATCAAAACTGTTCAAGATTTGGCGCACGCTAACTTTTACAAGTTGAGAGAATCAATGGGGCTTATCGGAGAACAACTCTATGCGAATGCTTGGGGAATTGACCGCAGCGACATCAGTGACTCCTATCGTCCTTTAGAAAAGAGTTACGGAAATTCACAGATTCTTAAACGTGATTATTATAAACGTCAGGAAATTAAAATTGTCATACGTGAAATGGCAGAGCAAGTAGCGACTCGTATCCGAAAACATCATTGCAAAACAGGCTGTGTTAGTCTTTCTATCTCTTATTCCAAGCATGAAGAAAGCGCGGGCTTTTCTCGTCAGCTGAAGATACCGAGTACTTCAAATACAAAAAAATTAGTAGCCTATTGCTTTGAACTGTTTGATAAATACTATGAGGATGATACAGCTGTAAGGAGCATCGGAATTGGCTATTCTAAACTAACTTACACCAGTGACATCCAATTAGATTTGTTCGAGGATCCAGAGAAACAAGTTACCAATGAAAAGTTAGATCTGTTGGTCGACAAAATAAGAGAAAAATACGGCTTTCAATCGCTAGTACATGCCAGCAGTTTGATGGAAGGTGCTACTGCTTTGGATCGTAGTTCTCTTATCGGTGGACATGCAGGCGGAATGGAGGGAATCAAATGAGTGATTTAAATGATGAATTTCGTGATCGAGGAATCAAGAAATGGGCAGGTTTTTACTTGTCTGAACATACAGCTGTGCAAGAATCGTTGACTGCTAACCGCAAAAAAGTGAATCATCAAAAAACGCAGATGGATATGGATGAGATCACATCGATTATTAATGAAGCGGTGTTAAAGAATAAACAAGTAGCGATTCAGGTTGAAGAAGTCAATGCGAATGGACATTACAATGATGATGTTATAGGTATGGTATCAGGCGGTGATGAAATGGGCATCTATGTTGGACAAACTAAAGTTAATTTTGATGAGGTTAGAAATATTCAATTTGTTAGTTTTAAAAAATGGAATCAATTGGATTGAAATCTATTAAAAATTTATTTTAAAGCACATAAAAAAACTCCTCAGCTAGTAAACTTAGGAGTTTTTTTATTAACAATTGAATTATTTAGACCGTATAATCAATTAATTTGTTGTAAAGACTATAGTACTCTTCTCGAATATTAAACACTTTGTATTCTAAAGCTGATAACATAACTTCACTATTTATGTATCCTCTACGAAGATCCGCATCAGCTTCATTAAGTTTATTGCGATTATCTCGTGCTTTATTTAACAAATTATTAAGTTCAATTGATGTGATACCCGAAACTTCTTTTGGATTTATAGAACGGATACTTCTTAATAGTCTTGAATATTTTCGTTTTAAATTATCTATATCAGAGATTAAATTTATTTTTTTATTTTTTAACATCAAATATTCATTTTCAAAATTGTTTTTGAGACTTTCTGAGCTTCCATAGTCTGCACCATTAACATTGTAGACATCATTATTAAGCTTATAAAAAGTATCATCAGTTTTTGATCTGAAGAAATTAGATTCATTAAGTTGTTTTTTATAAATATCATCCGTCGCTTTTATTCTCGACTCAAAAGGCATCTCCAAGTCTATTATATCTACTGAGTTATCATTTACCAATTTCAGAAAACTATTTGTGTTAAATAAAAACAAGTCAGCATTCGCTTCGTCTAAAAGTTCTTTTTTCAACTCTGCTCTTGGGCCTTTTTTCTCTCCTTCAAAAATGTATTGCCAATCCTCTTTTTCATCATCAGTAACAAAAACTACTTTTTTTATTTTTTCATCCTTGGCTCTGTCAATAATTTGCTTCCAAATTATTAAATCACTATATTTTTCATGGTATGTAACATTTCCGTATTTTCTTAGTTCTTTCTTATTATTGTTTCCATCCTTATAGCCGGGGGGGAAATTGAGAGCGTATCTCTTTTCACCATCTCTCTCAATCTCATCTATTTCATCTTGAGTAAATTGTTTGCCTACTTTGCCACGGAATATATCGCCCATTTTGTCACTTTCATCAACTACATTTCCTATTAGCGCAAACTCTTTACTAAGATCAGCCCTTTTCCATTCAGTCATTAACTCATTTGTTTTTTTATCAAAATTGTCTTTTATAGCTTTACGAATAACTTTTTCATCAATACTTTTTATTCCAATGTTATCTAAGATACGAAATACACTATTTTTTAATACTTCTACTTCTTGATCTATTTCTTGTTGTATATTTTCCTTAGATTTTCTCATTTTATTTACTAAGGCTACTTTATGTAAATTATATTCTAAACCGACATGATACGGAAGCCACAAATTATTTTCCACTTTTTTTACTGACTTCATCAGTTTTCTTCTGCTTTCAATAGAAAATCTAAAAATATGTAAAAGAACATTCGTGTCTAATACAACTAAAATAGAATCATCTAATTTCGTAAAATCAATTTCTTCTTTGTAGTAAAATTCTCTAAATTCCTCTTTCAAATCATCTCTCCTTAAATTAAATTGTGAAAAACACTATGTAAACCCTTCATTAACTATACCATTTTTTATTTTCTTTTTATATAGATTGTTTTGTATCTTTCTAAAAATATAAAAACCCCTATACATAACTGTAGAGGTTTTTACATTTTTATTCGCCGACCATACCATCATTATCACGATCATCCATATATGGATATAACCAATGATCACTATATAGAGGCATCGAAAATCCAGCATCTTTAGCTTCTTGAATGGTTACTTTACCATTTCCATTAGCGTCAACAGAACTAACATCTCCGCCTGATGGAGCAGGAGCTGGAGTTTCTTCTACTACTGATTCTTTAGGAGCCTCTTTTTTAACAGGTTCTTTCTTAACTGGTTCCTCTACGACGGGTTCATCAAACTTACTTTCACCAGTAGCGTAATTAATTTCTACTTCAGGTTGAATATTCGGCACATAGATATGGAATGATAAGCCTTCACCGTTATCTTCTATCGAGAATCCTTCCATATAAATACCTGAAGCTAATAAGTTGTTTCCTTCAAAATGAGGAGTTATACGATAACGAACATGGTTTTCTGTTTCTTCTATGTAATTCGCTACGAAGTTTTCGAATGGTAACATGCCTTCAGTATTGAAATAGCGAGTACCTGTCATAAGGTTTTCTGCATTATCATCTTCACCTGTCAGTTGATGTCCAATCAAGTGACTACGATTGTATAACCAACCACCAGAAACAACACTATATTCTGCTTGGTTCCAACCAGTAGGTTCTACACCTGAAATATCTCCACGTTCTTCAGCTGGCATCAATTCAACACCTAATACTGCATTAGCAGCTGTTACGCGTCCAAGATTATCTAATTGACCATAATCTTCCCATGCTTCCGTAGAACTAATGTCTTCATTGGTAAATAACGGAACGTTACCATTCACTTCAACGTAAGCTTCACCTGCTGGAACCGATGGAACTGATGCTTGTGTCTCTTCGACTTTTTGCTGCATTTCAGCTTTTTCTTCAGCTAACTGTTTCTCTTCTTCCTCTTCTTTTGCTATCGATTCAGATTCGGCTTTAGCTTCTTCCTCAACTTTTTTACTTTCTGCCTGTTCTTTGCTTTCCTGAAGAGAACTTTCTGCAGCTAACGAGGACTCACCTGACCCTGTGCTTTCGTCAGGCGAACAACCTGCAAGTAAAACCAAACTAAATAGGACCAAAGCTAGTTTCTTTTTATCCAATTCTTCCACTCCTTATGTATTATCGTGTTGCATACTTATTGTAACCCCTTTTTACTTATTAAAGGTGTGAACAATTTACAACACAAAACAATACTTTTTTTGTGTTATTGGTTTTTTAACTTAAAAATCACTTTGATAGGTACGATATAAAAAACAATTAACTTGAAAGGATGATTATTTGAATATATCTAAACAAACTTTAAGAAAACGTAAAAATGAAAAGATAATAAACCAAGAGAATCTTGAGAGGCAAAAAAAACAACAAGAAAGTATAAATGACTTGAAATTTTATACTAAATTTCCTATTGTGCTATTTGCTTCTATCAGCGCTATCCTCTTATTAAGTGAAAAAAGTAGTATATTGGAATACTTTGTAATATTTCTGGCTTCTTTTTCTACTTTAGTTAGTTTGGTTTTTAATATATCACTGGATACACCTCAAAAAATTCAGAATGCCAAAGATAATTTTCAAAAAAAAAGTGTTATTTTTTTATTAGTTATTCTTGTACTCGCTATAATAATTCTTATTTTCCCAATTATGAATGACAGCAAAGCAAATTTTTTTGTAGGTTTAATTTTCATTTGCTTTACTTTATTTTTTTTCACAATTGCTATGTTAATTAAGTTTATTCCTAAATAAATGATCGTTAATTAAAAAACCTTCTAAAGTAGCTTACTTTTTTAGCGTCTACTTTAGAAGGATCATACATATGGTAGTGGCTTTCCCTTCATCTATTAATTATTACACGATTCTAAATTGAATAGCTTCAATGCGTTTGTTCTTACCTTTTACTCCACACCAAGTATTGTTCTTAACCCATCCAGACCAGCCTGTTGTTTGTTGATGAACACGGTATTCAACAGCAGGATTAATATTCAGTTTCACTGCTTCCAATTGTTTAGTCAGACCCATAGTACCGAACAAGTTCGTATTCACTGCTACATCACCGATGTCTTGAATGTGCACCGTTCCTTTTGGAAGAACTTCTTTCCCGTTCACTTTGATTACCAGGTTAAAGGCTTCTAGCCTTAATGATTTGCCAGTAGTTCCAAGGGTCAATTTGTCCATTGGCTGCCATCCTAAATCTTCCACGTGTCCATAACCAGTAATAATAATATTTTTTCCGCTTTCTTTTTTGATCATTTCATTCACCGTCTTTCCTAGATTCATATAGTGTTTCACTTTATCAATAAAATATTTTTGAACTGAAGCATTAGAACGTCCATGTAATTCCCAAGATTTGTGTGGGCATGACGTGCTGGAAAATTGTTTGTGTAAGCGGATAGTCGTTGTATTCGGCTTTAATCCATAGAAATGGAAGTCCTCAGCAACTTGCTTAAAGACCATGTTTTCATTCTCAATAAACTCAGCATCCGTAACTGTTTTGCCAAAGCTTTCCACCACTTCGTACCCTAGATACCAAGCGTTACCTTCTGGGTTACTAGCGTGCCAAGCTTTGTTATAAGTGTTTTCTACTCTCGCAATTTGATCTCTATTGATGTAATAATGAGCGAAACCTTTACTCAATTGTCCAGCTGCTTTTCTCCTAGCCAACCAAGCAATATATTCTTCCGGAGTCATGGCGCCATAATCATTATGGATAATAGCTCCCCTAGGTTTTCCGGAGCGTCTTCCAGCAACTCCTCCAGTAACGGTCTTATTGATTACTTTAACCATGATCATTTTCCTCCTTTTGCTAATGTTAAACCGTCATAAATACCCGAGGCAGAGGCACCACCTAAGAACCCAGCAATGGCATAAACTGCAACAGAAAACTCAAATGCAATAGCAAATACAATGCCGATGACTACACCTAATACAATTGACATTAGTGGTAAGTATTTATTGTTGACTGATTCCAATTGTTTGACTGCTTGTAAAATAATCCCGACAAAAACAGCGATACCGACTGCTGCCGATACCGCTTCACTCATGATATTTTCCATTTTAACTTTCCCCTTTTTTTATAGTTAGTTTTAATTCATTCATTTGATTTCTCAAATCTTGAATAATCTCTTTTAACGTATCGTTCTCTTCATCTTTTTTATCGATTTCTTTTTCAAGTTCTTTGATTTTATTGTCCAACCGCTCAATTTCTTCTCTAGCACGATCCAATAAATTCAATTCATGATTCTGGTTATTGCTTTTATGTGTAAAATAAGCAGAAAGTATTGTCCCTGCTCCTCCACCTCCGATTAATAAACCTACTAGCACTTCCCAACTCATGCACTATAATCCCCCTTAAGTGACACCCTAAAACACCCTATTGCGATCATTCCCATAAAAATATAAGACGGATGAGGATATCCTGTGCCAAATGAGTACGTCAAAGAAACAAAAAACAAACCACTCCACATTCCACTCAAAAGCCATATGCCGATTTTTTTTAATGGTTTGTATTGCAAAACCAAACCAATGAGTTTTAGAACTCCTATCAATACAAGTAAGATTCCAATAGTATTTTCGGGCAACTTGCTTAAATAAGGTTCCGCATTAGCAATCAAAAATCCATCTACTCTAAAAATAAACTCTCCATATAAAATACTGACCATAGCGATCAAAGAACCCAAAAAGTCACTTGGTCTTTTATTGGAAGCTTTTTTTAATTCTTGTTTTAATTTCCTATTTACCATTTCTCACTCTCCTTTTTTGTAAATTAAAAGAGCGACCATTTCTGGTCACTCTTTGGTTTGCTAATAGTTGCTATGTTCTTTTTTCGTTTTAATTTCTTTTGCACGCACTAGTAAAGATTTAAAGAAAACACAAGTAACCACTTTATCTCTAGCGCGTACATAAAAATAACACGTAAAATAAAAAATTATTATAGTTATAACTAAAGGTAGAAAATTTGAAAACTCATTATCTCCAAAAATACTTTTTGCTAATTCTTTATAGTAAGTGACTATAGCGGCGATTAAAGTAAAAATAAATGACAGGCTTTTTATCGAAGAGAAAAGACTCTCGATTGCTTCAATTCTTGCTATACCAGTAGTTAGTGTGTCATCATCTAATTTATTTAATACGTCTAAATTATTTCTATAATCTGAAACATTAACTGTCCTTTTGCTTTCAAAATTAACTCTTATATACTCGATGAATTTTTCATCACTTTCACTTATTATTATTCTTTTCATTTCTTTTACTCTCATATCTTATCCCTCCAATTTTATTATCGGTAAAAATGGAGAGATTTTAAGAAGATAATACTTGTTACTGTATATGAAATTTATTCAACACCTTCTGGTTAAACTTCAGCAGCCATCTCATCTTCAATCTCATAAACTGCTGCAGTAAACTCAGCGATGTCCCGTCTAACTTGCGCTTTATTTGCATCATACAAAGCAGCGTTTTGAATGTATTGATTTATGTTGCCAACACCTGTGTCACTCGGGATAGTTGCGTTTAAATTAACTACCGGTTGGTCATTGATCATTGAATACCCGTTTAATGTGATTTGTCTAGTTGTTTGTAACATATTATTTTTCCTCCTCGTTTAATTCATATTGGTCCATCAATTTGTCATAGATAAAGCTATACTCCGGTTCGATCGGTGACTCCCAGTTTTCTAAAGTTTGAAAGAGAGCCTCATATTTGCTGCTGTGCTCCACAAAAGAGATTTCAGCCTCTTCTCGATTCAGTTCTTCACGATCTTTAGCTAGTTTTTCTTTTTGATCAACAGTTGTATCTTCCTTAAACTCAATAGCGCCATTTTCCAGGACAATCAATTCCCCGCCCTCATCTAATCGACAATACGGCTTTAAGATGTCTTGTTCCTGAGCAGCATACTCTCTGTTTTTCTCGATCAAACGCTCAATAAATTTTTGTTTCCCTCGTGTAGCTTTTCCGTTCACTGAAAGTGATTTTAGAAATAAGATAGCTGGTGTTAAATCTTGGTTCTGTAATTTGATTGATTTCATTAGGCTGTTTTCCTCTCCAGTTCTTTGATTTTGTTTTCTTGCTGTTCGATTTTGTGGTATAAATCTTTGATCAATTCGTGATGGTACATAGAGATACGATCATATGCCAACCCTTCTACTTCACCCTTTGAATCGTACATCACTACTTCAGTAGCTCCTTTTTCATGGAACTCATCTGCTACAAACCCATAATGTCTCTTCAATCTAAAGTTAGGATCTAACTCTTGTTCAGTACCATTACTCATAGTTTTAGCAATACTTTCTACTTCAGCTTTATCATGCCAGCTGCTTGGACTGATGGACAAAGTTTTTAATGCCGTTTCTAATAAATTATTAGATTCAATATTGAGTTTGTATTTTCTAGCAGAAACCGAACGACCGATGGTTCCTGTGTCCCAAACAATTACATTAGACGCTGAAGAGTAGGTTCTGTGATAAACCGAATCACTAGAAATTAGTCTTCCACCGTTTAGAGTGCTGCCATCTACACCAAACCTCATAGACCCTAAATCATTACGACCACCATTTATATACAAATTGTTTGCTGTTTCCGGCGCTTGAACGTAATAAGCTTTCAATGCTTTTAAGTTCCCAATCCACAAATCGCCATTAACTTGCATATTTCCTGCAAAGAAGGTATCTCCATTTGCATTCAAATAGATTTTAGTTTCATCGAATGACGTAGATAAACTAATATATTCCGACCTCATATCAATCCGAGTCAGTAATCTTGTCATTGTTGAGTTATTATACTGTCTCAGTTTGAAATAATCTGGGCCGTAAAAGGTTTCTGAATAGTAACCATAATTACCTCGTCCACCACTAGCACTCACTGTATAAACATCCGCTAAAAATTTCATGTACCGATACCCTAAAGTATAATTTCCAACAAACCATCTAGGATCAAAAGAACCTCCTAACTGATCTCCAAAATCATATGTTGCTCTTATACCTTTATTGTCTGTGCTGAAAGTTAACCAATCCGTTACATTCAAAGCTCCTGTATTTGTTGTTAAAGCGGATAAACTGCTTGCTACAATTTTACTTGCGCTCAAGTTGATGATATTAACGTTTGCCGCATTTAAGGTTCCTGTAGTAATTCTGTCTGCAGCTATATCAATTGCTTTCACCGAATTGATAAACGCTGTCTTGGCCGTCAATCTATTGACGTTTGCGTCGGTAGCAAAGATTTTATCAATCAAGGCCGTATCAGATTTAAGCATAGTTGAAGTAATGACATCGGCTGTTAGTACTTTGGTTTTTAACGTAGCGATATCTGCATAGACAGCTTCTAATGATTTAGCTTTTACATCATTTGCAAAAGTAGTTCCCATGATGTAGGTGTTGGCGTCTAGTAAAAGCTTTTTATTCTGGATTAAGGTAGTGCCATTGTCCATGTTGAATTGAGCGACTACTTGACCTTTTTCAACGATTCGAGCGTTTAAACTATCTGATAATTGAGTTAATTGAGTAGACGTCGCCATGTCTTCTGGAGCTGGAGACCAGTCAGTTGCTTTGTTTCCAAACTCTATCTGATACCCTCTTAAATCTAAATAATACCCTCGCATATTTACAGAAATCGAAGGCATAAAACGGATAATATCTGTACTACTTATATCACTACTAAAGTTTTTAAAGGTGAAAGACACTTCTCGCCAATTACCGTTACCCATGACTTCTCTGTACTCGCCATAAATATTAGTTCCATTTACAACTAACCAAGGTCTAAACATAAAGTTTACAGCATGATTTGTTCTAAATCTAAGCGAAAAGACAATATCTTTACCTTTCCAATTTCTATCAGCAATATCAGTACCTCTAATTGATTCATATAAAGAAATGTAGCCATTGCCGATTGTAGGGTGGGCAGTAATTCTTCTGAATTTTATACTTCCCTCAGATAAAGTTTCCTGGTTGACGGGATAAGAAGAATTGTTGTTTGACAAAACCCCGATAATTTCTGAGTTTAATAGTATGTTACGCCCGCCAATTTCCAAATTGTCAAAATCAGTTACAACACTAGTAATTTGTCCAGATAACTGAGTAATTTGTGACTTATCCGCTTTGCTTGCAACAGTTGTTTGAACACCAGTTACTCTCAATTCTAAAGCTGACAGTTGCCCCTCGCTGTTGCCAACTCTGCTACTTAATGAATTTACTGTTTGATTGATTTCAGTGAACTCTGTTTTTGTTGCTTGATCTTCGGGTGCGGGTGTCCAACCTGTATTTTTTTCTCCTTCAGCAACTTTTACATCAAAGTAAAACTCTTTATTTCCAGAGACGATATTTTGATCGGCACTATAAAATAATATCGTGTCAATCACTTGGTTAGTATTAGTAAATTCACTTGTAACGCTACCACCGATAGGAACCGTGTATGCTGAACCCACAGCATCACCTATACTTGTAGTTGTCCCTCCTCTATCATCCCGAGGAGAAACTAAAACAGAATCATGACTAACAGTTTTCGTAACGTACTCTCTGTAACCAATGGATATGGTGTACTTTTGGTTTGGTAATATGGGCTTGCTTAGTCTTTTAGTTATATATCGAGTGGTGGGTGTTATTTCAATTCTTTTAGAATCAAGTAGTAAATTACGTCCGCTAATCTCCAAGTTATCCAAATTAGTCTGCACACCAGTAATCAAACTAGTAAGACTACCGCTGGTTGCTGTCAATTGATTTGTAGTCGCATACCCTTTTTGACTGACCAGATTATCCACTTGTGCAGAGGTCAACCTGAGTTTAACGGCCTCAGCATTTGCAGATATCTCGTTGGTATGGCGATTGACGATTCCACTTACTACTTCTACCGTTGATTTCTCAGCTTTAGCACTGACCGTTTGAGTCAAAGTGTCATAATTCGATGTTAATGTATTGACGTTAGTGTTTACTTGCTGAGCTAACCCAATTGCTTCCAATGCACTTCCTGAAGCGGCAGATGCTGCTTGTCTAGCAGAAGCAGCATCTGCTTTAGCAAACCCTGCGTCTTCAATAGCTTTATTTGCTTGGGTTACCGCAGTATTTGCTGACTGAGTGACGTTTGCTACTTCTTGATTGACTGCGAGTAGTTTAGTATCAAATTCTTGCGCCTTGGTGTTGGTGTAGGTTACTGCGTCAGTAATAGCGTTGTTATAAGATTCAATTGCTTCCTGTTTGGCTTCTTCTGCTTCAGCTAAAGCTCCCTCAACTTCTTCTTTAGTCGCAAAATTAATAGGCTCCCAAAAACCGTCATTAAAAATCCGTAGTTCCACATCGTTCGGTCGATCAGATTCGTAGTAGTACCACATATCTCCGTTAATCGGATTAGGCACCGGGTTAGGACCATAAGCTGTTCTATTTTTACCATTTGCAGACATCAAGACATACGTGACATTCTTTTTCAGTTGATTAAGCTGTTTATTTGTTGAATCAACAATGTTGCTAGTAACAGTATTCAAAAATGAATCTTTCCAGTCACCCAAAGTAACGCTGTAGTAGGTTTTACGAATAGGATCGTAGTCGTAGCCCACGCAACGAATGACTTCATCAACATCATGCACCAGGTATTTCAACACCAAATCATCACCATAATTAATTTCCGTACCATCAATAATATTCGTAGCGACTGTGATGGAGCGACTTGGTTTATCGATGTTTTCCGTGCTGTACTTCAATTTCACCCAAGCAATCAATTCTGCTTCAGTTCGACATTCGTTATTAACAAACGATTTTTCATAAATCTGCGCATATTCATTGATCAATGGACTATCGACCGTAACAGACAAAGTCACTTCATTTTCTTTTCCTTCAGGAGTAAATTTGCTTGTTGCGTGGATCCTTGTGGCCATTCCACTGACTGAAGAAGAATCTTCAAACTCACTGATGTTTTTCTTTTCATAAAGCAATGCATCAGTTTTCTGTCCTAGTCGTTTGATCATTCGGATGTCAAAGCCGTTCAGCATTAATTCGCTATCCCATCGACTAGTGATTCGATTTAAGACTTCTAATGCATTATGACTTGGAGTGTCATCCTCTACTTCATTTGTGGTGAAGTCATGGACCTCGTTCACTGATGAATCCATTGTAAATTGACCTAAAGCTGATTTGAATGAGCTTCTAAATTTAGTAATTACCTGATTACCAGTTGCGTTTTTAACCGAGAATGGATTGACCTCTTTATTATCGAAATCATACATTAGTTGGACAGCGGTAACTTCTACATGAGTGTTTTTCTTTTTGACATCATAAACCCTAAACTGGTTAGGGCCATCTGGAGTATTTGCTCCGATAATCATTTCTTTTTTTACTTTTTTATACCCTTCTTCTTTATCCAAGAGAAGATTGAACGTTAAATAAAACCCGTCATCCCTAATGACATGTTCATCATATGAATGATGGATTGGATCTCCGTTATTTGTAAAATCAGTTGTGTTTTTTGGATATAAAAATAACAACTATAACCACCCCCATCTTTCAGTGATTCGGATGTTTGTTATTCCGCTGCCTTTAGTTATTGAGTGAGTGCCAGGAGGAATTTCAAAAAATGGACCTCTTACTTTGCTGTTGATTTTGTTGCCTGTCTTATCAAACACATTTTGCAGACCGTGTTTGCATTCGATTGTTACTGAAGTATCGATGCCATTTGGAAAAGTCATTCGCTGACTTCCGATTTGCAAGAAGGTACTTGTAGCGATCATTCCATCAATAACGATTCTTGGATACATAGGAGCGGTAGTATGATTCGTGATGGAACTTCCTAAAGTGCTGACTTTTTCCGGTTCGTATTCAAAAGGCTCACAAGTAAAAGTTACTGTGACTTTGTAACCATTGAATTCATCGAGTGGCTCAGAACTAAAGACAGCATTTACAAATACATACCGAATATCAGGATCATCAAAAGGAGTGAACCAGCCGTCATAGCCGATAAATGCTTTCAGCTTTCTCACATCGGATTTAGTCGCATCATGAAGATAGAATTGATATGTCTTAGGAACAGCTGACCAGGCGTCAATTGTTTGAACAGCAACACCATTGACCATATCTAAATCATGATATTTATTTTTCTTTTCGGCTCTAGTTGGTGAACTGTTTTCTTCAACTCCACAAAAAAACGGAAGGTCACCAGTAGACCGTCCGTTTATAATTAATGCATTATGCTCCGGCATAGGCGCCTCCCCTTCCTTTGTTAAATAAATTTTTGAGTTGAGTATTGAGTGTGATTTTTTCAACTACAGCATTAGAAATTTTATTAATATCTTGTTCCTCACGAACAACCGGATCTTTGATTTCAATATTGATACTTACTGCTGGTTGAGCGTTAGCACTTCTAATAGATCGTTCGTCATACCCAATTCCTTTTTCATATTTAGGAATCAATGGTTTAGTCAACGATGCTTTCAATACCTTAGTACCTTTAGGAGCATTTGGAATGAACACATTTCTCCCTTCAGGTACAAATGACTTCCCGTTCGGATAAGTGATCAACTCTTTATACGTTGGACCTTTTTGGTCATTGACAATCATAGGACCACCTAAATGGTAATTCGTCCCTTTTTCTTTGAATATACCTGTACCAGCTGCCTTTGCAGAACCGATAGTTTTGTATTCTAAGGTAAATGTTCTCGTCTTGTTTCGAATGCTATTGAAAAAGTCATTAGCGTATCTAAGCTTTTCTTGCGTACTAGGAGCATTAGTGTTGATGTTAGCTGATTTAGATTTCCACTTAGTACCTAAGAAATAAGCATTAGCATGTCTCAACTTAGTTTGCGTATCTGGAGAGTTAGTATTGACAAGAGCTTTTTTAGGATTCCAAGTGGTAGCATTGTGGTACTTATTCGCGTACCTCAATTTACTTTCTGTTTCCGGAGCATTGGTACTAACGTTTGCTTTTTTAGGCTGCCATTTCGTACCATTCCATCTTTGTTCAGCTTTTAAACCAGCTTCAGCTTTTTGAGGAGCATCACTTTTCACTACGATATCTTTACGAACCCAATTGGTTCCATTCCAAGTGAAACTAGCATTGACAGCTTCAATAGCCTTATCTGTAGCATTTGAAGACATGACCATCTCTTTTTCTTGAGGTTCCAGCAAATTCCACAAACCTTGAGCTTCCAGAGCAATTCTTGCAGCTTGACCAGCGTTGGTTGTCATCAACATTTCTTGTTCAGATAAATTAAGGTTCTCCCACACGCCTGTATCAATAAGAACTTGTCTCAGTTGTTCAGTTGAATTAGTTGCCAATATAGCTGTTTTAGTTTCGTAGGATAAACCTTCCCATTTTCCATTCGCATCTAAAAAGTAATTAGCAACGGTTCCTGCATTTGTTTCGATATCTGCGAACTGAGCAGGGAAGTCCATCTCCCACCACATACCGTTTGCCATCAAAGCATCTTGAATAGCTTCCTTAGAATTGGTATCTAATTCAGCATGTTTCATGATGTACTGAAGATTATTCCAACCTTCCTCAGTCTGACTAGCTTCTTGAATTTTCTCGATTGCATTAGTTACTAACTTACCTTCTTTGTCGAAGAACTCCATACCGTTCCACGTATCGTTTGCCTTACGAGCTTCAGCTGTAGCTTTCTCAGAAGTCACAATCATATTGTTTGTTGAGTTTTCAATAGCATGTTCTTCCATAGAAAGAATGCCTTTGATTTTCTCGTAGTTTAATCCCATAGCTTCCAACTGTCTGCGTTGTTCTGCTTCTGGAATGTCCCCACGTGCTTCCCAGACCTTCATCATTTCCTTGCCTATTTCGACCATGTCATTGTAGTGCTCTTGATCAAGAACCTTCATCATTTCATTATATTCATGAGTGTTATTCGCTTTGTCTTTAATGAGAGCAGCTTGTTCCTCATAACTGGTTTGTAATAAGTCACGCTCGCTGTCTAACATTTTTTGTCTTTCAGAGAGTTGGTTCAGCGAGAATTGTTCTAAGTCTTTTTGCATGGCTTCATGCACAGCCTCTTGTTCATCTGCGCTCAATTCCAGACTTTCTCGTCTAAGCTCGCCCAACCTATTATGATAATTTTCAACTAAAGTCAGTTCAGCTTCTGTCAGCTCTCTATTTTCTGCCATAGCCGTTTCATAGATAGAAGTAATATCAGCTTGAATAGCCCCAATCTCTTCCACTAAAGCTTGTTGTTCCGCAGTATCAGCATTAAAAGCTTCTTTTAACATTTCTTGAACTTTTGGTGGCAATTCCGAGAATACTTCTTGGGATTCTCGAACCGTTTCTTGAATATCCGAAACAAGACTATCTCTCATTGCTCCATAGGATTCAATGGCTTTTTGAGCACCTTCCTCAACGTTATAAGCCATAGAGTCTGTGGCTTGACTTGCTTCGTTCGATAGATTTTGGAAATCATTCAAAGCATTGGTAGCTGTTTCTCCAATGTCTACTCCCCATTGTTTGGTTCTTTCAGAAGCGTTGTATGCATCTTCACCCCAAACCTTCCAAGCAGTCCATCCAAGAAGAGCAGCTCCAGCTACTCCAAGTACAACTGGCAACCCACCGATCATAGTGGTTAATCCACCAACTTGAGCTGCTGTAGTTGTCGCACCTCCGCCAATTGTAGAAAGTGCAGTGGTCATATCCCCAACAGTTTTCGGAGTTGTGACTTTACCGAACCATTGAACGAGAGTCCCCATGCCACTGCTCAACGTACCAACACCGCTTGTAATGTTTCCGAGGATAGAGAGTACTGGACCAGCCGCCATTGCAAAAGCAGCCCATTTGATAATATTCTGTTGAGTCTCAGCATCTAACTCACTAAATCGTCCTACTAATTCAGAAACGTCTCCAGCTAAATCTCTGATAGTTGGTGCTAAAGCTTGAGTGATTTCAATACCTGCAGTTTCCAAAGCTCCCATCATTTCATCAATTGCTCCGGCTGCATTGTCTTGCATCATTCTAGCCATTTCATCAGCTGCACCTGCAGAGTTCTCAAAACTAGTAGACAATGCATCTACTTTGTCAGGACCCGCTTCAACTAACGTCATCATTCCGGACATGGCTTCTTGTCCAAAGATAATAGCTAGTGTAGAAGCTTTCTGTTCACTAGTCATTCCAGCTAATCCATCTTGTAGTTCTGTAACGATACCAGACATAGGAAGAATATTCCCTTGTGCGTCAAACATCTCAATACCTAGTTTAGACATTGATTCAGCTGCAGCTTTTGTAGGTTTAGCCAATCTTGTAAATGCACCACGCAACGTAGTACCAGCTTGACTTCCTTTGATCCCGGCATCACTCATAATACCAACCGCAGCCGCAGTATCTTCAATACTTAAACCTAAAGTATTCGCCATTGGCGCAGCATATTTCATCGCTTCTGCCATGTCAGCAACTTCCGCATTAGTATCAGCTGCCGCTCGTGCAAATACGTCTGCTACGTGGCCAGCGTCTCCTGCTTCCAAACTGAAGGCTCGAACAGCAGTTGCTGCAGCCTCAGAAGCGAGTGCAACGTCCCCACCAGAAACAGCCGCTAAGTCAAGTACTCCTGGCATAGAAGCCAAAATTTCAACTGTAGAAAAACCAGCTGAAGCCATGTTCTCCATCCCAGCTGCAACTTCACTTGCACTAAAAGCAGTTGTTGCGCCTAATTCTTTCGCTTGATCAGTCAGCTGTTTCAGTTCCTCAGCAGTGGCACCAGCAATTGCACCTACTCGACTCATTTGTTGTTCAAATGCAACCCCAGCAGTTAAAGCAGCAGCTGTTAAACCAGCCAATGGAAGAGTTACTCCAGTGGTCAATTTCCCGCCTATATTCTGCATCGATCCACCAACGTTTGTCATGGTGTTCCCAAACTTCTGGTAGTTCTCTGCAGTTTCTGCCATTCGTCCGCCGGCATTACGATATTCATCGTGAAGTTTTTGAGCTTCATTCCGGAGTTGTTGAGTGGCTAGTTCTGCTTTGTTTAGACTGAATGGTAAGTCAGATAACTCTTTCTCATTGCTACTGTAAGCTCGCTCCAGGTTTTTAATTTCTTTGCTGAGACCTTTTGTCTCTTCTTTCGAAGCTTGGTATGCAGCTTTCGCCTTTTGAGTTTCCTCATGATTGCTACCTAAAGCCCTACGCATTTGATCATAATTATTTTTTAAGCGATCTGTTTCTCTTGCGGAATCACGATAAGCATCATTCGTATTCTTGATACTGTTGCTGATTTGGTTTTGAATACCAGGTAATTCTTTTTGGCGATTCTTAAACTTTTGCGTTTTATCAGCTGCAGACTGGATTCTTTTGGAATAGTTGTCCATGTTTGTTGAATAGGTCTGCTGACGACTTGCCTGTGTTCCAAGTTGAGCCACCGCCAATTTAGATTGTTCAGATAGTAAACGCTGCTCACGATTGATTTCTGCTAGTCCAGCTTTATAAGCCGCTTGCCCTTCTAACGTCAAACTGATTCCGGCTTTTCTTAATGCCAAATATGTTCACCTCCTTGCGTACAAAAAAAGAGAATTCTATATAAAGAATTCCCTCGGGTTTGATGTTTCTGATTTTTCATTTTTTTCTTTTTCTGCCATACCATGAAATTCCATATGTCTATTTAACAGATCAACAATAGTAGAATAGTCATGATCATACATAAATTCACTTTGAGTCATATGAAAAAATTCTTTAGATAAAAAATAGAGGAAGTCCCAATCGGGCTCCTCTACTTCCCCTCTTCTTCATTTTCGTCTTGTTCATCTTCATCACTTGCACTAGGCATCATTGCAGTTTGGTATGCAAATGTGAAGTTCATTACGTCCATAGCATCCGTATTGTCTAAAATCTCTTTTTCAGTAACATCCAATCCGTTTGCTTTCAACACGCAATAAATGAATTTGACTCCGTACAATACTTCTTCTTGCTGGTAACCCAGCGCCCACTCGGTCTGAGTAAGTTTGTATTTCGATTTCATCAATAACCAGACAGCGTTGTTGATTTTGTACTCCCTTGTTTCGCCAGTAACGTCTGATTCAAATGTTTTAAGACTTTTAACAAAAACGGACATGTGTCATTCTCCTATCTATTATCCTGCAGGGATAGCATCTTTTTCATTTAGTGCCAATGAAGCATCATCGAACCAACCATTGACCAATAGTAAATCACGATCGTATTTTGTTTTGTTTTCCGGATCAGCTAAATCAACTTTGTGGTATACGAACTCTTTTTCTAAGTCTCCTTTATGATCAGGAGCTACAGCTTTAATGGCGAATTGCGGGATTTGTTCCGTAGTGTCTTCTTTTCGAGATTCACCACTAATGTCTACAGGACTCAATGTGCATTTAGGGAAGTTTAGAATAAGTTCATCCCCATTTTCATCAGTAAATGGAACAGCCAAACGGAATGGTTTTTTCTTTGGAGTCGTCGGCATAGACCAACCGCCACCCACTTTAATCATTCCTTGAGCTTCTTCAGCAAACCCGCGTGGGAAATAACCAGCTGCTACTGTGATAGTCGCTAAACGGACGTTTGATAAGTCACTATGCAGCTTGTTTGATAACCAAATTTGTTTTTCGTTTAATTCTAAGGACATACTCAAGTTGTCTAATGATGGAGTCTCATATACCTCATCCCCATAAATCGGTGGTGTAGAAGGTGTCTCCTCCGTCTCCATCATTTGCAAGTAAAGACTACCTGCACCATTCAGTAAAGCTTGCTTTGTATAAGTTGTTGTTGGCATGTAATATTACACTCCTTTTTCTAATGTGTTTTGTATTGTGTTATAAAACTCTGGTTCTAATTGATCAAATGCTGGACGCATGTGTGGCTTAGGAGCGACATAGGTTGCTTTGACAGAACTATAAAGTCTAGAGCGATTCTTGTTATTCCGTCGCACTCTTATTTTCCCTTTACGATTATCCAGCGCGTGAAACCCTAATTCGTGGAAGTACAAGTGAAAGTTAGGACGTTGACCCCAACCAACAATGATTTCATTTACTTTTTCTTCAATATCGATACCGGAAACTCCGGCACCAGTTTTTGCTAGACCTTTTGACTTTGCAATAGAACGAGCTTGGTCACGCATTTTGATAGCGTACTTCTTTACTTCAGGTTGCGCTTGATCAGCGTTCTGTTCAAATCGATTGAAATCATTTACGATATCATCGAATCCAAAAGAATCCATCAGGTCACCTCGCGTATATTTCGATAAACATCTTCAGGGATAGCGAACCAACGGCCGTCATCTCTTTCAATCAATACATCTCCATCTGATACTCTAACTCCAAAAAGACCGAGCACGGGATCGTATTGCTTCAACGGGGTTATTTTGCGATTTTGCACCATAGGATACGCCTCTGGATCTGTAATCCATTTCTGCATATCGAACGTAATTCGCTTCGCCATCAAATCACCTCAATCAAATAATCGAAATAACCAAGCTCAGTATCAGTGTCTACATCTGTGATTTCCATCCAGTCTGTAGTCGTCAATCCTGCGCTTTCTAAGGCGTTTTCGATACTTAATAAGGATTCATCCGTTTCGACATCTAAAGCCCTATCTGAGTAATACATGAGCTGGTATCTGACGTGTTTTGTGTGTTTCCTATTGCTCAATCGAGTAGATCGATTAGACACAAAAGAAAAAACAACTTTTGGTAAATTGGAGGAAGTGGATTGACTATAGCTGATATCAATACCTAAATTTTTAACGGTATCAAAGATTAGTTTCTTTTTGCTCACCCATCCACCTCCACCAGACTAATTTCTGTTTCATCATTCTTGTAATTGTAAAAACAACGAAACAACTCAAATTGCTTTTTACCAATAAACGCTCGCCAACTAGTATCGATTTCTTGATTGCCAGGGATGCCTATTTTCTTAGTTAATTCTTGGTCAACCGTTTTTGCATCGATCACTTCTTGACTAGTGATTCCCAACGTACGCCACCATGATTTTGTTTTGGTTTGATAAGTGTATTTACCAGGTAATGGAGTCCCGTAGTCATCTTTCATCGGAACCTTGCTTTTCAGCTCAACGATTCCGTCGTTATAGACAATTTCAACCAATTCATTCTTCTTCAGATATTTCATCATCTTTCGGCACCTCCATCAAACCAAACCCGAAACTAATAATTTGTGATTTAAAGTTTTGATAAAAGTACTCACTAACGCCGGCTCTCATATATCTTACATAGTCATAGACCAGCTGCTTACCTTCTTCATTTTCTAAATCAAACGACCCACACCAACGAATTAAAGTGGAGTGAGCCGTCTTCAGTAGTCTTTTAAGATTATTATCATCATCTGCAGTGAGCACATGAATGTACTCTTTTAATTCTTCTAAGATGACGGGATCTAACTCATCGGAAACATTCTCCATATCAGTTCACCCCTATTATTTATCTTCAGATTCTTTGTTGTCTCCTGAATCTTCTTTATCAATACGAGTCATGACTTGATCAATGTCATAATCTTTTTTAATGTTCGCTTGAATTTCGTCAGCTCGTTTAACGGTCATTTCAAATTCTTCACTTTTTTCAAAAGTTTTACCTTCTTTGATTCCTCTGAATTTGATGTCTGCTTTAAATTTAGCCATTAGTGTTTCCTCCTAAAGTTTTTTTATCCTGCTGGAACAACTGGTGTTTCTTCTGGAGCTGTTGGTGTACTTCCTTCAACCGGAATTGCAATATCATAGATCTGAGCAGCATCGTTGTTAGTTGGTTCTCCGTCTCCAAATAAATCAATTGCATAAAGTGTTGCACGTTTCATTGCAAAAGTTTCTTTGTAAACGTAAATGCGATCGCTATTAGAAGCAGAAGCCTCGTAATCTCCATCTAAAAATGCAATCAATTTATTTTCAGGTACATAAATTGATTCCACGATGTCAGTTTCTGGAATAAATGGCAAGTTTGAAACAAACACTCCATTTGCGTTTTGAGTGGTAACTCGCGCAATAATGTCGAAATAATTAGCTGGGTTGATTAGTAACTTAACGTTACCACGTACCCGACGAGTTTTAGCTTCTCCTTCATCATCGTCACCAATTTTGTGAGTGTATTGAGACATTTTCTTCATTACTCCTGCGAACTCTTTTACCATAGTTGCAGCATCTTTGAAAGTTAATGTTCCAACACTTTCTTTGTCAGCATAGACTCCACCAGTAACTGGAGCGTCTAAATCTTTCATCATACCAATTGGTTGGTTATTACCTGTACCTAGAACGATTGCTTCTTCCCAAGCTTCCATAGTTGCTTCTTTTAAACATAGACGAACGTAACGGTCAATCCAACGTGGTCCTAAGTCTAAAGTGTCATTTGAAATTAAGAAGAATGCAGTCAAGTTGTGTAGTTCGTTTGTTGTTGCATCGAATTCTGCATCTAATTGACCTTCTAAGTCTCTGTGAAGCGGTCCCCATACGGCTTTCCCTTTGCGGCGACCACGGATAATTTTTTTACTTCCAATCCCTGGTGTAAATGTAATTAGTTTTAGCAAAGGACGTTCTTCTTGCATGTCTTCAAAAACACGTTCAATGATTGTTGGTGGTGTTAATAGTTCTGTGTCTAATCCACCAGTTTTAATTACTTCATTGTAGTAGGCATTTTCTTCAGCAGTAAGAACATGAATTCCTCGTGCTTGAAGAATTTGATTGTCATTAACATTTTTTAACTCTTCATATTCATCACGCACTTGTTTTCCTGCATCTTCTGCAATGGCAGTGATATATTCCTCCATAGCAGCATTGATTTGTTCCGGAGTAGCATCCTCTTTTGAAGAAACATTGTTGAACTTAACTCTCGCTTCTGCGGTTTTGTCTGTAATTTTTAATGGCATTTTATTATTCCCCTTTTCTCAACTTGTTTAATAGTGATTTTTGTCTTGGTGGTTCAGGTGTTTCATTAATAGGTGGTTGTGCTGTTGCTTGCGCAGCGAATTTTTCTAATGCTTGCGCTACAGTGCTATTGATCAACGCAGCAATATCAACTTGATCATTGATAGAATCAGATTTTTCTTTCACTTTATTGGCGAAACCGTACTTTACAGTTTCTTCCGCAGTGAACCATTTTTCCTCTTCCATCCAGGTAGTTAGTTGCTCACTGGATTGACCTGTCTTTTCTACATAAATAGAAATAATGGATTCATCGATTGTTTCTAAAGCATTCAATACTTTTTTCAAATCTGATTTATTACCCCAAGCAAAAGAACTGGCTTCATGGACCATAAATGACGTTCCTGTATTCATAACTGCTTCGTCAGCCCCAGCTACAATAAATGTTGCTGCACTTGCTGCTGTGCCAGTTACTTCAACTGTAATGTGACTTGGATGGTTTTTTAAATAGTTGTAAATTTCAATCCCTTGAAAGACATCTCCACCATTTGAATTTAAATAAATGACAATATCTTCCGTCACGTCATCCAGTGAATCGCTCACTAACTTTGCATCAATTGACTTGTCATCATCCCAGTAACGTTTCCGGATAACCCCACTTAAGGTGAGAATATGTTTTCCATCTTTTGATTCATTTGTAAATTCAAACGGCACGTTTTTAATTTTCGGCATTTTCGTTCTCACCCCCTTTCGTTGATAGTTCTTCCATATTCTTAGTAATGTAGTGTTTCATCATTTCTGGTTCTTCAGTTCTTTTACGTCCTAACATTTCTAAGACGTCATCAGGAGTGAAGACTGTGCTTCCCACTAATTTCTCAATGTCTTTCGCCATCTCAAATTCATTGTTGTAGGTCAATGGCGTTACATTAGCAATCAGATCAGGTGTATACTCACGACCAAAATATTTTTTATTTATTTCAGTTGTGATAATTTCAAACAAAGGACGAATAGCATATTTAATCGCATTTTTTTCATGCTGAGACACATCCGCTAAATCTCCGGTAAATAAAAGAGGCGACAACTGCAATGCATTTGCCACCTTCGCTATATAAATATTTTCCATTTTTTGTAGTTCATCGACGGATCTACCAAGGTAATTGTCCGTTTTTTCTTCCAGGTCATACGACTCATTTCGAGGAGAAACAACAACTGCATTTTTTCTAAGCGCCGTAGACAGACCTTTTAAATAATCTTTATATTTAGATTGCTCTTCTGCTTGTTTAGCCGGATCAGTTACTGAACCTTTAAATTTAGCGTAAATTCTTAGCTGGCTTTGCCTCAACTGAATTTCAATCAATCTACTAAATAGATTTGCATAAGAGTTATCTAGTTCAGCAATAAGCTTTCGCAACTTCTTGTTGTGGTACTTAAAGTGGTAAACTTCACTGGCTTTAAATGTTTTTCTCAGTTCCATTCCGCTAATATAGATATTGCTGTATGTTTTTTCAGCTAAAACCTTATCATCAGCGGTGAAGCTGTCAGCTATATACCATCGATCGTTAATTTGAACGACAAGACACTCTTCATCTAAGATAAGCGTCTTTAATAACTTAGTTCGAAAGTCTTTCGCATTATCGTTTGAGTTAGGAGCGATATTCAGCAAGTAAGAGAGTTCCTCATCACTTGTTCTAAAATCAACTAAACTTGCACTAGCTGTGATACGCCCTAAAACTGTATCAAGTGCAGCTTGCTTCAGATGAACCTTGTCATATTCTTCTTCAATAAAAGTCCAATCGGAAACCTGGTAACCACCAATGATTCCACGTAAATAATTCCATAATCCCAATTAATCACCGCCCTTCAGGCATAAAAAATAGCCACTAAGTATTTAGCGACTAATTTTATATTTGATATATTTTTTCGTATTACTTTTAACATCCTTTAAGAACCATCCATAATATTTGGTTGATAGAGGAAGTGAAAATCTACAAAACAACCCAATCATAAATAAATGTATTTTAAATATTTGTTTAACAGTTATCGAAACTTCAGCATCTATACTCATACATTAATCTCCCTTCATTCATACCAGGACGAGTCACTCACTCGTTGAGAGATATTGGATCACTTCCTTTCTGGTCGGGTACTTCCGAATCTTCGTTTTCTTTTTTATCTGGAGGTTTCTTCTGTATTTCTTTGCCAATATCATATAAATCCAACATGAATTGCTTCAATACATCATCCATAACCAGCACTCCTTTTAGAAAATCCAAGTATCATCGAAATCAAAAGTTGTCGGTGCAGCATCTAAAAGTTCATCTGATTTCCAAACTGCTAACATGAAGGCCATAAATCCATCAATTTTTCTTCTAACACGTTCCTTTTTGTTGAAGGTTAAGTTCTCAAATTTGTCTCTATCTACCCAAACATTATTTGTATACCAGTTCATCAAAGGATTTTCTCCCCATGAAATTAAGCGACGACTAAACATTGATTGTATTCTCAAACCAATACCTGCAGCAATCGCTTTGGATTTGTAAACAACGATGACGTTGAAACCAACAGCTTCTAAAGCTTTTTGCACAATATCTTTTCGATAGTTGTCAATTACAATCGTGTCGAAATCATAGCTTTCTCGCATCTTTAAATACCAATCTACGATCAATTGGACGTCTATATCAACATCATCAACGATAGTCAATAACGGTCCGCGCTTCGTTTCAAAATTTGGATTTGCCCACTCTTCTATAGGAGCTTCCAACGTGTAATTATCTAAAAATTTCTGGCAAACCCAAGAATGAGTTTTCCAATAGTACTGATCGTTGTCTCTAAAAATTAAGCCTGCAGCAACAAAATCTTTATTGCTGGCAAAGTCTAAACTGCCGATAGCTTTTCTTCCTTTTAAATCTGGCAAAGGTTTGTTTGCTGATTTAATATCTTTTCGACTAGCAACATCATTTTGAGAATCAATGTCACTAAAGTTCATTCGCTTAACGATGAATTTGATTTTGTCCCCACCATAAGCTAGATCTTTGTACGCTGATATAACTTCATCAAATAAAATCTCAGCATATTCACTCATTGGTTTATGGAACATTGGATTTGATTTTTCCCACAACTCAGGATTATCGACTTCTTTGATGTCATCCAACTTACAAATGAAAGGGAAGAAACTTAAATCGTCTATTTTACCAGTCAAAATATCCATTGATCTGCGCATCAAATCATCATAAACACCGTCTCGTACAAATCCAGTGGTACCTATATAAAAGGTCCTACTATATGGACGTTTACCAAAACCTGAAGTAAATACTTCGATGATGTCATTGGTTTTGTATTCATGGATTTCATCAAAAAAGATGCAACCCAAACGGGCTCCATCTTTTGTCTTAGCATTGCTTGTATAATACTTGAACCAATTCCGATTTAATCGAGAAGTGATTTTAGTAAATGTGTGTCTAAAGAATTTCTGTAATGGCTTGTTGTCGTCTATAGCATTGAACACTTCTTCAACTGAAGTAGTTGCTTGCTCTTCTGAAGTAGCTACGATTCCGACGTTATAACCTTTCACATTATGTCTTGGACTAATAAAGTATGCGCTCAAACCAGAAGCCAAACCATTTTTCCCAGCCCCACGCGCAAGAGTCCAAAAGTGTTTGTTGAATACAACCTTCTTCTTCCCTTTATAAAACAAGAAGACAAAGGCGATTAGAAATTTTTGGAACGACTCTAATTTAAAAAACCATTTCTCGATGAATGCAATACAATCATCTATCATTTCATCATTGAACCACATATCATCTCGTGGATAGATTTTCTTTTCGACCCACTCGATGAGTAAAATGCGTTCTTCATTTAAAATGATTTTTCCATCTCGATATTCTTTGATGTAGTCATCCACATATTTTTGATGGATCATCTACACCAGCTCCTGATCATTTAAATCGTCATCCCGAGGCATTGGGTTATCTGGCATAACATAGTGAAATGTCTTCTCAATATTCAGCAATTGAGTATTAATTGCCGTCATTTTTTCAATCGCAGGATGCGTTTTGGTAAACTTTTGAGAAGCATTCTCAGTAGTAACTACTACTCCATCTTTATTGGCTTCAGTTCTTAGCTTGCGCATCATAGAAGTCAGCGCACAATAGCGATTTACCTTATCTACTTCGACCAAATCATTCGTATCAATATTAGCCATCAAATATTCTCTCAGCCTTTTTATTGAGACTTCAGCCACATAACCCCCCCTCTCTGTCAATTTTATTTTGTAATTTTTTCCGGAGAGGCCTGGCAACCCGCTGAAGAAGGAAATAAAAATTCCTGAAACTTTTGACGGGGGCACCCCTCCTAAAAATTATTTTTAATTTATTTTTTACCACCATTCATCATCGAACTTGCTATCATTCAACTCATGTATGATGTTGTGCAGATGATGAGAGACTGTAATCAAGTTGCTATCATCCATTGCTAATTCAGGGAAGTACTCTAGCGGTTTGATGTGATGGACAATCAATCTACCTTTGTATACTCCACCTGTTGACTTGGTTATCTGACACTCATTGTTGTCTCTCTTCAGAATATCTTTACGCTTGTTCCTCCAAGCTTGACGTTGGTAGAATGCATCACGTGCTGCCTTGCTTGCGTACTTAGTATTAGTCGTCTTCAGTCTTGCTTGTCTAATGAGATCATCTAATAGCATTTCATTTAATCACTCCCAAATTATGATAAAAGTATAGCAACTTAGAAAAAAGTATGAGATTATAAAAATAAAAAAGGTGGTTATTTTATGAATTATGACGACGGTTTAAAACATCTATTAACAGAGATTGATAATGACTCATTTGAGGAAAACAATATCTTACCTGAACTTGGTCGAGATAAAGTAATGAGAATGCTATACGATTGTGAGAAACAAGGTTTCATATCACATTCATCAAGTAAACAAAAATTGGTAACAGGTTTCATGGATGGTAATTTTATGTTACACCCTACTACATACGTTACTAGACAAGGCAGACACTTCCTTGAAGGTAAAGAAAATTCTTCAACTCCAACTAATCAATACAATATTCACAGTGTTTCTGGTGCAAACTTTGGAGATCACGGCTCAATAACTATTAATTACGGCGCTTCGATTTCTGATATCCAATCTTTTATAGAATCAAACATTGCTCCCGAAGATAAGGCTGAAGCTACTGAACTAGTTAACACCTTAGAGAAAAATCCTATCACTCCAGGTATACTTAAGAGATTCGACAATGTACTTGTTAAATATCCAGGCTTATCACAAGCTACAGGGCAATTTCTTTTGTCTGTGTTCACTGGTCAGTTCCCCAGTTAAAAATATAAGTTCAAACCAAAAAGAGCAGCCGCTTAATCTCGGTTGCTCTTTCGTCGTTTTCTAATATTATATATAACCTGTTTTTACAACCTTTAACATTCCAAAACCACACATACTAGAGGTCAACTTTTTCAGCGACTCTTTAGTAATTCTATATTTAAATGTTTACACGTCATCAGATCATAGTATTCACCGTTGTGTATATACCCATAAGTAACGAAGTTAAGCTAGCAATATTTCCTGCAGCTTCTCCAGATTCATTAATAACTTTTAAAGCTTCTGCAAAAAGAGTATCTGATTCTTCTTTACTATTGGCTTTGGCAACTTCGTAAATGGCACGCATAACATAAGTTAACTCTTCAGTTTTGAGCTGCGTTTCCCTATTTATTTCAACTAGTTCTTTCAATATAGAAGTGTTTTCAACAATTTTATTTAATAACCCGTTTGCTTCTTCTTGTTTCTCAATTAAATCAAATGTTGGATTACGCGGAATCTCAATATCTTTTAAGAAATTATGTTGGTGAACAATACTTTCAAATAAAGGTGAACTATTTAAGGGCTCATTAGGAGGGAATTCTATCCCTTTAAATGCTCCAGCTATGCTCTTTATAGATTTACTAAATTCTGGACTAAACTCTATATCATCACTCATTACTATCACTCCTTTTATTTTTATAATATCAAAAACCACCCCGACAAGCGAGGTGGAAAGTAAAGGAGGATAAAATTTAGTTAATTGATTATGCTATTAATATAAACCATGTAAAGCAAGAAGAACATACAGTGAATCTACGTTAGATAAATAGTAGATTACAAATCTTCAAAGAATTGAATGACTTTTACAATTTGAGCATGTTTGTTCATGATGTGCTGATAACTGTAATTTAGTTCTTCAGCAATATCCTTCAGCGACATTCCATCGATATACTTCATCTTTAATATCTTGTTGTCCAATCCTTTGAACTTACTGATCATATCCATTAAGGATTTCATAGACTTTTCTTTTTGATTAAGTAACTCTATATCGCGTTCAATATTCTTTTCCAAGTTAGAAGCTAAAGAATCTTTCTCAAGTTTGATATTGGACAAGTCGCCTTCGACCCATCTACTTAATTCTAGCTCTGACTTCTTTATCTTCCATTTCAAAAGATATATTTGTTCGTCCAATTCCTGGTACTCCAGCAACCAATGATACTTGATGTTGACCACCACCTTTGCTTAATCAAATATCAGAATGGCAGATCATTATCCGAGATATCAATCGGCTGTCCTTGAGATTCAAAAGGATCTTGACTTGCATTCTGGCTTTGATTCCTTGCGTAGTTTTGATTTGAATTACTACTTTGAGTATTTGTCTGCGAACTTCCTAAATCGTCTTGAGAACCTGTTTTTTTACTTTCTAGGAACTTCACTTCTCTAGCATTCACTTCAGTAACATATACCTTCTGACCTTCTTTGTTCTCATATGAGCACGTTTGAATTTGACCTTCCACTCCAATGAGTGAACCTTTATGAGTGAAGTTGGCCAAAGCTTCAGCAGTCTTTTTCCAGGCAACGCAATTAATGAAGTCTGCTTTCTGGTCCTCATTCTCTTTCTTGAAGGAACGATTTACTGCAACTGTAAAGGATGCAACTGCAGTTCCATTTGATGTGTATCTTAAATCAGCATCTTTAGTCAGTCTTCCAACTAATACAACGTTATTAATCATTTACCAAACCAACCCTTTCACTTTGATTTTTGCTCGTTCCCACTTGCTTGGATTTCCAAATTTAGGAAACCAGACAAGAGGTTCAGTACTTGGAAGTTCGCGGATATCATCAATCAATTTACGTTGGTAAGAAAAATCAGCAGCAGATTTTATTTTTGTAGCATTTTCAATATATACTTTTCTTACCATGCTTTTATGGTACTTTTTATCGAAGCCAGACAACGATTGACCACTGATCAACTTTCTAATGATTCGCTTGTGTATTTTCTTCTTAGCACGCTTTTTCATTCAGTTGCCTCCTCCACCAAAACTTTATTTAAAAAGGTTTGTATTACTTGACCATATTCGGAATCTTCCAAGTCTGGACCTTCATCTCCTTGCATATATTCAAACAGCCCATAATATATTGGATAAGGTTGATTCTCTTTTAACGATTCGTAATGAGTCGTTAATCTTTTTAAATGCCACAATTGACTATCGTTAAGTTCTGGTTCTTCAAATTGGTCGATTAGTTTTAAAACGGAAACCATACTGATACCAACATATTCCTGCTTACCATCTACGTTTGTTAAGGTGCAAGGTAAATCAGAAATTGCTTCTTTCAATTCGCTTTTATTCATCCCACTTCCTCCAATTCAATGGTAATCCGCCTATTCTTGCCGCTACCTCTCTTTTGATAAGTAGAGGATTTATAGTAATAGATGGTGTCTACCTTTACTCCAAGAGCTGCGGCACATTCTTTTGATGTTCCTAATGCTAAAAGTTGATCACCTTTGTAGACGGCTAGTTGTTTCATCCTGCACTGTCCTCTGAATTTTCAACCACAATGTCTTCTGATGTTAAAACTTCTGCACGTTTTGCCCACCCACTGCCAAAGCCGTGTTTCCAAGGCGTTCTATATATGGATTTTTCTAGTGCCTCTTCCAAAGATTCTGCAATAACTGTTTGGATTGTCCGGTATTTCGGGTAATAGTATCCAGAGGGATCATATTCAATTACTTCGATTTTAAATTTAGTCATGATTTTTTGAGTCATTCCGCACCATCCTCCAATAACTTTTTAACTGATTCTGTCTGCTGGTACTCCGTTCCATATTCTCTATCTAACTTTGAAATCAAACCGCCGATTAAATTAGGTACCCTGGTATCTCCTGTTAAGTTCATCCGGTTCAATTCCTTAAAGCTCATTTCTTGTAACTCATTTCTAAAATCCTGAAGAGTTTTATCTGTGCCAATATCTAGATTAGTTTGAACTGAATCCATTATTTTTCACCCTCCTGATACTTAATCCCTTCATTCCTAGCCTCAATCTGATTCAACTTCCACAAATTGATCTGTAAATCTTCTTGAGCATCAGCAAGCTGCGATTCAAGTAACTGATTCTCAAATCTCAACTTCTGGACCTCGTGAGTTCGTTCTAACAAGGTCTCTTCCAAGTTAATAGATAAATTTGCTGTGTATTCATGTATTTCAACATTCAATGCTAATAGCAACAGATTAAGAGCTAAAAAGATGGAGAGAAATATGGTTGATTGTTTTCTAGTCAATTGTCTTTACCCCCAGGTCTGATTCAAATCAGCTTCTTTTATAGCTTCATTGATTTCATAAGTTTCTTTAGCAGCACGTTGAACAAAGAGTCGTCTTTCGTCTCTCCCTTGCTGCACAAGCTCACTCACACGTTTTACGATTTTATCGCTACTTACCGATCTAGATTGATAATTATTAAGAGTGGTTGCAATTCGATTCAGTGTTTGTCTGTCGATACGGCTCAATTCAGTAGATAAATTCACCATGACCATCCCTTTCTACGTATTCAAATGTGTATCTTCCTCGAACTTTTTTAGTTACTCCAGTTAATTGGCGACTGATTGCTTGCCAAGGAATATTCATTTCCTTGGCGCAACCTTTAATTGATCTAAAAGTATTGATATAGTTGCCGTTATCGTAAACTCTAATAGGTTTTACATTTTTTGGTGGTTCCTTTTCCATTGAAAT
Source organism: Desemzia sp. AGC72 (assembly GCF_057334175.1). Taxonomy (NCBI): domain Bacteria; kingdom Bacillati; phylum Bacillota; class Bacilli; order Lactobacillales; family Carnobacteriaceae; genus Desemzia; species Desemzia sp. AGC72. The sequence goes on along the minus strand of NZ_JBHFIG010000021.1, from coordinate 279,019 downwards.
ACTATTTCTTAAAGCAATAATCATCGGATGATTATCAGGTAAATCTATCCAAGCTTTTCCATAGCGATCGATGAGTTCGTTTTCGATAGCGAAAAAGTTATCACTAATGGGCATCTTCATCCCTCCTAGTAACGAAAAGAGTAGCAATGCTACTACTCTTTAATCTGGTTCCATGCTGCAGCATAAGGTGCAAAGTACATTCTGGCTTTTTCCAAGCTAGTGACAACAGCGGCTTCTTTGACTTCCATTTCTTCTGCAATTTCTTCATACGTCATTTCGTCTTGCAATAAATCAAGAATTTCTCTTGGATTTAATTCAATATGACCAGGAAGAGTTAATAATGGAGCGTTCATAATATAAAGATCAACTGTATCTCTTTCGATAACAAAATCTTTGAAGTAAGCATTTTGTTCCATGTTTTCAAGTGACAGCTGCTCTTCTCGTTTTTCCACTACTTCGCCTTTTTTCGTATCGTATTCATATTTGATTTGAGGTTCATCTGTTTGGCGATCAAATGGGATACGGTATGAAATCATGCTTGGTTGGATGACTACGTTGACTGCTTCACCAATTAATTGAGATAAACTTTCAAATTTACCGTTTAATGATCCGTTGTCGATTGTAAGGACAACTTCTTGTTTTTCACCTGAGTTCATTTTTACTGCCTTGATGATTGGTCTGAATTCTACTGTTTTTGCCATGTTATTTTTCCTCCTTCGTAAATGTAAGCCAATGTGTTTTACTTCTTTTATTTCCAAATAGTGGTTGATAAGGTATTGCTTTCAAAACATCTTTCAAAGGAACTTGTACTTCATTCCATTTGAAAATTAAAGTTCCTGTTGGTTTTAAAACTCGCATACATTCGTCCATTCCACGTTTTATATCATCTGGCCAGTTATCTTTATCTAACTGTCCGTACTGTGCTCTCATGATGGAATTCTTTCCAGCCCACTTTAAATGAGGTGGATCAAAAACTATTAAGTCGTGGGTATTATCCTCGAAAGGCATGTTTCTAAAATCTGCTACTACGTCCGGTTTTACATTTACTTTTTTGCCGTGGATCTCGAACTTTTCCTCTCGAATGTCCATGTAAGTTACGTAGTCATTTTCTTTATCAAACCAAAGTAATTTTGAGCCACAGCATGCATCAAGAATTTTCATATGGTTTTATTTCCTTTCTATGAGATAATCTTTATAAATTGGAGGTGATAATATGTTAGACAAAATTAAGATTATTAATTTTGGCTTTCCAGACGTTTTAAAAGAATCAAATGTTCAATTTTTCTTTGACGATATATTAGCAGATACTAACCTTCCAAACCCGGGATATCACTGTCGAGAAGACAGTGTAAAATTCTTTATTCGTAATATGTCAAATAATGAAACTATTTTTGATATGGATTTTTATATTCGTGATAGTTATTCGAATGCTTTTAGAAGTAAACTTATCTCAGAACGTCATATACATTTGCAGTACATAAAGACTTGTTTTATCTATAGAAAACAAGGTATTGCATCTTTCTATATAAACCAACTAATTAACTTATGTGCAGATAACGATATTCGTTTAATTACTCTTGACGCTGCTCCAAGTTCTAGCGATACAAGAAAGACACTTAACAAAAGTGAACTGGTCGATTTTTACAATGGTTTTTCTACAGATAGCGTCAAAATAGAAATAATCTAAGCCTCTCTATTCTTTAAATTTAATTTTTCTCCTAAAATAGTTCGAATTGCTTTGATTCCAACGTCCGTACAGTAATCTCAACCCTTGGATCCGCTGAGTAATACTTTCGAGCAATCAAATCAACGACTTGACCATCGTCTTTCCAGATGATTCCCTTCAATGCATCTAGTGGTCCTTTAGCATAGTTATCAGCATCTGGCTTGGTTGTTGGTCTTAACAACCCACTTTCTGCCAGAGCTGCATTATTTTTACTAAATGATTTAAGTGATTCTTTAAATACAAGTATTTCTACTTCCAACTCGCCTTCAAGTAATTCAACTGGCTTTTGCTTCATTGCATGCCTTGCAACCAGTTTCTTGTATGCTTTACTTTTAGGCGGGTCATATACCGTTACAAACTTTCCTCTACTTGTAAATTTAGGTCTTCCTTGAGGAACAGGTTGACCAGGTACTATGATTTTAATTTCCATAAGACTCACCAATCTCAAAACTGATATCGGATGCTATGAAATCACCAGTTAACAAATTTTCTTGGACTGCTTTTGATAAAGTTGAAAGCAGTTCAGCATTTTTTGTTTTTACGAGGAAAAAAATTGCTTTTCCTTTTTCGTCATCCTCAAGAGGACCGTTATTTTCTACTTGATAATGTGGGTGATCCGCTTCAATCACTCTGTAATTGCCCTCATTTTCAAGCATAGTTATTACTTCATCCTCCATCAGTTCCCCTTTATAAGAACAACTTGCTCGAGCGATTAATGTGTTCATTTTGATGTCCTCCTAAAAAGAAATTCGTTTATCTTTTGACTCATTAAACTTAATAACAGTATCTTTATTGACTCCCTTGTATAAACGACTAATAACTTTTTGATCGTACATTGCAGATAATTGTTTACTGTTTAAGTTCGTTGTGATGATGGTGCTTTTGTCTTGCCGACGGTTCATCAATCCATACAACATCTTTTGAGTAAAATCAGAAGCAGTTTTTTTCGTACCGATAAACCCAGTTTCTGCTCCTAAATCATCAAGAATCAACAAGTCATGAGAAGCCGTGTTATTCAAAATGCTCTTTTCATCATCTTTATTAAGATTGTCGTTATCGCTGTACGTGCTTCGAATCCATAACAACCACTCATCGATGGACAGAAAAAGAACACTTCTCCATGGATTGGAATTCTCATTCACTTCTTTTGCTATAGACATAGCTAAATGTGTCTTCCCTGTACCCGCATTTCCAGTTAACAAAGTATTGAATACTTCTCCATTTAAATAGCGATTAGCTATCTGAATAGCAGCTTGCTTATTTTGCTTACTTTCATCATTGTCTGGATGAAAAGTATTGAATTCTGCTTTCTTGATCGTTAAATCACTGACTAAACTATCTTTATACAACCGATCGTATGTGATTCTTTTTTGATGCTTGAACGTCATTCTCTGCTGATATTCTATTTCCCTTTTCTTTAATGCCTCTTCTTCGCAACTAGGACAAGCCTTTCGACCAAGATAGGTTAGAAAAGGAATGTTGTGTATCGGACAATGTTCAGCTGACTGTTTCAAGTCATTAAAAATCAATCCCCCCATATGATTCACCCTCATTCATTTCATTCTGGTTTGTTGTCCCATATCTCTTTTTATTTTGATTCGCATGTGCAATATCATCGGAACGGACTTGGTCCAAAGTCTTGATGTTCTTTGCATCCCACTTCTTCATGATTCCTTCTGCATACTTGAATCCTTTTTGATCAATAACTGCGCGCTTCAGAGCTTCCAATACTAATTCAGCGCTCAAGTCTTCAATCCACATTTCAATACTCTGAGAAATAAATGGATTTTCTACTCCAATATTGTTTTGATAGAAGAAGTGAGGATCCAATTCATTAGAATAATTTTCAGTAGGAGCAGCTTCTTTTTCTTCACTGCTACTATTGTTTCCTTTAGTTTCCTTTGCTTTACTTTCCTTTACTTTACTTTGTCGGTTTTGGCTATCCGAAACTCCCTCGTGTTCATCATTACTACTAGTTTCCGTGACAGAATCATCAACAGTGTTTGGGTTTTCGTCACGGTTATTCTTTAACGCTGGTTTAGAAGGTTTGAGCGCCCGTCTTTTCTTATAAACGTCCTCAACGTTATCAACTAAATTTTGACACCAAATAACTTTCTCTTTCCACAGCGCTGGATCCACCGCATTTAATTCTGCAAGCATATCTAGTATTTCTGACGCTTTTTCTTCAGTTACTAGAGTTTTGGCTACCAGAAACTTCCAGTCAGGTGTGTTATTGGTATCTAAAACATGACCGTCTGTATTTGCTAATAGTTCTAATAACTTAAACCAGAACGCATAACCATCATTTCCAAAAGAATTTTCTAAGATGTAAAGTGTTTTTCCACTAGTAGCAAAGTGAGGGAAATATTCAACTGTTTGCTTTTTAGGTCTTGCCATTATTCAATGTACCTCCCCATAAAGAGGGGATTTCCCTCTTAATCCTCTTTTGGTGTTATTGTTCTGCCTTCGAATAAAGTTTCTTGTTCAGCTGCCGTGATGATTTCCCCATTTTCATTTACTAATCTGGTTTCGTTTTGATCAATTTCATCTTCAATAACTTCTGCTGTTTTAGGTTCACGAGTTTCTTCATCAAATTCTTGCACTGTTCCATCTTTAGATGTTGCTGTTTGCATCTCGATAGAAAGAACTCCCCATTTAGAAAGCATATTTCTTAAAACAGTCTTCTTGGCCATAGCATCAAAATCTGTCTTCCAAATATTTCCCGACTTACTGAAGCGTTGTCTGTGAGCTTCAATTTCTTGTTTGGTCCAGTAAACTGTTTTTTCAAATCCGTTGACGAGTTTGAAATAACCTACATAACCGATCACATTATTTGAAGATCTTCCAGTAGAGTCAAAGACAAATTCTTCTGTTAGGCGATTCCATGACGTTAATTCTCCTTCATAAACTTCGATGACATTTAGTGATAAATACTGTCCGGAACGTTGAGCTAGTTGAATATATCCTTTATAACCAAGTTGAAACGTAGCTTTATTACCGTAAGGAATGATCCATGCGTAGCCCAAGTTACGATCGATAGGTAAATCTAATGTCGCTGCAACCATAGCGCTTGTTGCTACAGACATTGGTTCACATTTAGCGAGATTTCTATCATTTCCAACAAGATTTAAAAGACTTGTAGTGAAACCTGCAGCTTTATCTTGTAGAACATTGTCAAACTTTTGTTTCATAGCTCCTGTATTTAATAACCCTTTTAAACTTAGATTATTGACGTTCACCTTGTTATTCCCTTGTGTTTGCATTTGGTTTTTGATTGAGTTTGTTGTGGCCATATTATTTGTCCTCCGATAATAGTTTTGTTAGTTCTGTTTCAATCTCAAAAATCCTTAGTTCGACTTCTTTTGATAACATCGTTGTAAAGTTGATAGGAAGATTTTCAATTCCTAAATCTTGATGAATTCTAACCCGGTGCCATCTCACTGGCCCAAGCATAATCAGATCGAAAGTAGGTATACCTATTTCGATTTCTTGCTTGAGATTTTCCTTTAATACTTGATTCTTAAGAGAGGATTGTAATTCTTTTAATTCGCACAACTGGCTATTAAGTTTTTCCATTTCCTTGATTCGTTTATCTACTTTTTGTCTAATGTCCATTATCCAATCTCCTTTATAGTCAATTTTCTGTACGTACTTTGCTTAACATATTTACCATGTATTTCGGGGTGTTCTTCTTTCAACTTTTTAGCATCCAATCGATTTGATGTGATGGACTTCCAAGTAATCAAACGTTTAGGACTGATTGCTGTGTGTGCTTCAGCTTTACCTAGTTTGTTTTTCAAATCGTTCTCAATAGCTGCTTTGGCTTCTTTCAATTGCTTAATGTTTTCTTCAAGTTCTTCTAAAGTATCCAATGCATCATCAGCATCTTTTTGAAGCATTAATTCCTCAGGACCTTCATCTTTATACTGCTGTTTGATAAATTCAGTAGTTGCTGCACTTCCATCAATTGGAGGTGCAATGTTTTGAAGTACGTTCACTTCCCAAAATTCTGTCAATTTAGTTTCAACCAAATCAATTAGCTCTTGATCACGTTCCACTTTTTTCCAAATGAATTTATTTCCACCAATCAATGCAGCTATATAACAGTATTCATAATCTAATACGTTCATATAGTGCTGAATTTGAAACATATAAGGAGCTGGAATCTCTTCATCAACCCATTCTCCCCTAAGCCATTCCGATGCTGTTTTGCATTCAAGAAATGAATTTTCACCAACGATTGCTCTATCAATATTTGCTGATAGAAAAGGTTTATCTTTTTTGAAGTGCATTTTATTGTCGTTGCGGGTCTTAATGTTTGTTCGCTTACTGAATTCTTTTGCAACTAAATCTTCTAATTGATTTCCCCAATACGCTGCTTCACTTGGCTCATCTTCTTCTATTTCAATCTGGCCAGTTTTATCTAACCAAATCTGATATGCGCTGCTATACTTATTGAAACCGAGTATGGCACTAACGTCTGAGCCACCGATTGAATTTCTACGTTGCAACAACCAATCACGATGAGACATTTTTTTAGTACTTATCTTTTGTGTCATGCTTGCTCCTCCCCGGCAACTTTTAAAGTTCCGTGAGACTCAAACCAATCTCTAAGTGTCTCAATTTCATCCAGAACCAAATCACCATTTTCTAATTCAAAATATTGTTCATTGCGGTAAATTTCCCCTTCGTTCCATGATTCAAGAACGAAAGAATCAAAAGGTTGTTCAATGGTTTGTTTATCCATTATTTCTAAACCTCCTTGAGTATGCTAAAATACAGTTAATTGATATTTGATTACTGGCTGATGTTGGCGCATCAGTCATTTTTTTGGTTTAAATACAATCCTGCAATCAAAGCCGCTTTGAGCGGATTCTTTTCGGCAATTTCTTTCAAAGCATTTTCGAATACAGTGTTAGTAGCATCCTCAAAAGCAAGTAAGTGATCAGAGTTGATATTGCTAGCTACAGCAGTTTCTGATTTTTCTAGAGGACCAGCAATTTTGATAACTACTAAACTATCTTCCTCTGGATCGTAGCTCTTTATAATTTTGTGAATGTGCTCCAACGCTTCTTCTTTGGTCGATTCAATTTCTATCCGTGTTTGTTTCATGTTTTTAACCTCGCTTTTTTGTATTTTGTTTTAACAACTGATCACCTAAAGCAAACGCTCTGAGTAAACTACTCAAATCTGTTCCCTCAAAATCGTGAGACTCAATTAATTCTTCCGCGTCATCTTTCCATAGAGATAAACGATGCAGTTTAGGCAGTCGTTCAACCGTTACTTCGTGCTTACCTATTTTTTGACTGTAATAACCTTCTCTTTCTATCCACTTGAAGTTTTTCAACATCTGATCACCTCCTTCAAATTTCTTCAACTCTTGCTTGATAACCCAACTTGATCAAATGATTACGAAAAGCGTAGGCTCTCGTCATGTCATTGAATGTTGCTGTAGTACATAGACCAAAAGCAGTTACTCTATAACTCATAAATCTGTGCCCTCCACGTACATATAGATTAAAAATAGGATGATAAGTAAAGGGAGACACAACATCATCCCTTTTTTATTTAAGTCTCCATTCGCATCAGTGAGCCCCGAAAAAGCATTGCTGACTGATAAAAGAAGTTTTTTGGTTGCTTCGCTCATACAGCTTCATCCTCCAGACAACAATTTGGTTTCTCCAGAATCTCTTTTGGAGACAACTTTTTGCTTACATATCGATTGGCTTCTTTCCATCTGAGGAACCAGACAAAAATATGAATATTGATAAACGTTGTAGAATGACCTGGTTTGATTACTCCCTCAGCGAATTCAGGAATACTTTCCATCTCGCTTTGGTAGTTATCAAGCGTTGAACGGGATAAACCGTTGAACCTTTTTAGTAGTTCTTTCTTTCTGTCCCATTCCGTGCTCACTTCTTTCTCTTCAGCAACTTTGATTAATTCTTCAATTGTTGGAGATTTCATGATTCTTCCCTCCTTATTTGATTCCTAAAACTTTGACAATAGTCAGCAACATCTCGTTTGCTTTAGGCCCTGTTTTCTTGCCAATCAAAACATCATTTAGATATTGAGGATTCTCATCAATCAATAAAGCTAAATGTCTTTGAGGTATTTCTTTTTCCTCTAAATGAGCTAAGATTTTATTCCTTAATGCTTGTGTTTCCGGCATGTCTACAACCTCCTCTAAAAAATAAGCTAATTTGTAAGCTAATTGTTTAACTTTTTATTGACGTTTTTAGTCGAATAGTTTAATATTAGGGCATAGCTAAATAAGCGTTATTTAAACACCAAATCCCCGTTCCCCAACGTTTTTTGGTTTTATTTAGATGACCTTTAAGCTGACCAATTAGCTTACAAATAGAATATTAAACTATAGGTATAATTAAGTCAACTATTTTTATACCTTTTGTTTAATTTTATTTTGTGAGCCTTGAGAAAGGTTGATAAAACAATGTTAGACAGAATAAAATTTTTATGCGATAAGAGAGGAATTTCAATAAATGACCTTGAGGAAGCTTTAGGTTATTCGAAAAATACTCTTTACCGACTTAAGAAACAAAAACCTGGTTCCGATAAATTGGAGGCAATTGCGGATTATTTCGGAGTTTCGACAGATTACTTGTTGGGACGAGAAGAAAAAACAACTAAAAAGGAACTTCCTTCCAATTTAGATTTAGATGAAATCTTAGACAATACGATGAGTTTTGATGGCCAGCCTATGACCGATAGCGATAGAGAAGCTATCCGTGCTTATCTCATTGGAAGATTCAGCAACAAGTAAGGAGGTACCTATGTATATATGGACAATTTCTATGGTTTGCTTAAAGAGAATGGAATCGAACTCGTATTATTGAGTTTGAAAAAGAACGGTTATTACAATCATGATTTAAAAACGATGTTTGTTAATGAAAGTTTAGACGAGGAAAAACAAAAAGAAGTTATCCTTCATGAGTTAGGTCATGCTTTGAATCACAATGACCTATCAGCCTTATATGACAAACCTGTATTTAGATCTAAAATGGAAAATGAAGCGAATTATTTTATGATGAATTACTTGATTGATGAGTCGGATGGTCATTTTGATTATTCTAGTGTGCTAGAAAATTTCAAATTGGGTATCGGATGGGAATGCAAGTTAAAATAAAAAGCCTTAAACTGCGGGAACAGTTCAAAGCTTGGTGTACCTCTCTACTTCGAATAAATTATAACATATTTATTGGAGGGGGATTTATAAATTGGATATAGAAAAAGAGAAAATGAAGATACCTTGTCCCAATTGTCAGAAAAACATTATCGTTACTTATCGTACTGAAAGTTGTCCTGCGTGTAACATGCAGTTCAATACAGATTACATCCATTCCATTTTCCATGATTACGAAACCCGACTTATGAATAATAAAGCATATCGTGCTGGAGAAAAAATGAGTGAGTTCGGAAATGCAGCTCAAAATGTTGGAAATGGTTTGAGTAAAATCGGATGCGCTATGACCTTGTTGATAACAATTCCGATTTTAATTATCTTAGCTTTGCTACTTTAAAAACAAAAAACACCCCGCTCCATCTAACTTGGCGGTCTGAGGAGTGAGGCGTTTACTAAAACACACCTAAAATAGGCGTATTTACTGTACCCTATTTTAGCACAAAATAGGAGATGAAAACAATGTGGATGGAAGAACAAGCTGATGGTAAATTTAAGTATATTGAAAGGTACAAGGATCCTTACTCTCAAAAGTTTAAAAGAAAGTCTACCGTTCTAACAAGTCAATCCCAGCAAGCATGGAACAAAGCTCAGAAAATTCTTAATGAAAGAATAGCAAAAGCTTTAGATGAAAAAGAGCAGCAATCAGTCACTTTCCATGAAGTTTATCAAGAGTGGCATCAAAGTCACATGAGATCGCTTCGTCCTTCTTCAATTGTAGTTTACGAATCTATGAAAAAAATTATACTGAATTATGTAAAAGAAGATATATTGATTAGTAAAATTGATACAAAGTATCTTCAAAAATTTTTTAATCAGTTAGATTACTCTGATCAGTACTTATCTTCCTTGAAGTCTACTTTAGGTTTGATTTTTAAATATGCCTACAAAATGGAATACATTGATAAGAATCCCTTGGATAACGTAACGATGATTAAGAAAGCTAAAACTCTCGCAGATATCCAACGAATTGAAAATAAATTCCTAGAGCATGACGAAGCTGAACTTTTATTAAAAGAATTATATAGACGTCCTTCCACTTATCGAATTGCACGACTAGCAGAGTTTATGTACTTAACAGGCGTTCGATTTGGCGAGGGAGTTATTTTAACAGAACAAGATTTTTATTTAGATGAAAAGCTTGTCAAGATTACTGGGACCCTTGATAAAACAAGAGGATATAAAAAAGCCAGGAAAGGGCCTACTAAAACAGTTAAATCTACACGCAATATCAATTTAACTAAAAGAACGATTGATTTAGTGAACAGAACTATTAATGAAAATGTCCTGACCAGACTTGATGCAACAAAATATTTGAAAGCTGATTATGTGTTCGTGACCAAAACTGGGACACCTATGCAAAACAATTCCTTTAATATAGCATTAAAACGAGCCGGTGAGCGCATTGGTTTAGAAGACAAGGAATTGTCCTCGCATATCTTTAGACACTCTCACATCTCGTTTTTAGCTGAAAAGAACGTACCTTTGAAAGCTATCATGGATAGAGTCGGTCATGAGGACGGGGAAATCACTAATAAAATTTATACTCATGTAACGAGTTCGATGAAATCGAACATCATTGAGCAGCTGGAATCGAGTGGTTTATAAATTTCTGCCCCTTTTTTGCCCCTTTCTGAAATCAAACCACCCTATACATGACAAAAACCCCTGACGTATCAGGGGTTTTTAAGTACAGATTATTTAACTGCATCTTTAAGCGCTTTACCTGGTTTGAATGCAGGTACTTTGCTTGCATCGATTTGGATTTCTTCCCCTGTTTGAGGGTTACGTCCTTTACGAGCTGCGCGGTCACGTACTTCAAAGTTACCAAATCCGATGATTTGAACTTTTTCACCATCGCTTAGTAATTCTTGGATAGATCCGAAAACAGCGTCAACTGCTACAGTTGCTTGTTTTTTGTTAAGATCTGTTTTAGATACTACACTCTCGATTAATTGTGCTTTATTAGCCATTTATAATTTCACCTCCTCGAAAAGAAGAATCGATGTTCTATTTTTATAAACATCCTAAGTCATTTTTGAGTGGTCCAAAAACAACAAATAGTGAAATGAAAATTAGTTGATCTAAATGACATTTCATCTAAAAAGATATCACACAAATATTGATACTGCAATGTTTTTTAGTGATATTCAGCAATTTTCCCTAAGGTTTAATCAAAACTTGGGAAAAAGTTGAACTTCCATATCAACTATGGTAAAATACCGAATTTTACTTTCTACGGCGCGTGATCAAGCGTATTGGAGTACCTTCAAAATTGAAAGTATCCCGCAGACGATTTTCCAAATAACGAGCGTAAGAGAAATGCATCATTTCTGGTTCGTTTACGAACACTACAAAGGTTGGCGGTTTGGTAGCTACTTGAGTTGCATAGTAGATCTTCAAGCGTTTTCCTTTGTCTGTAGGTGTCGGGTTCATTGCTACTGCATCCAAGATCACTTCGTTTAAAGTAGATGATTGAATACGCAATCTTTGGTTTTGGCTTACTCTGCTGATCAATTCTGGCAATTGGTGCAAGCGTTGTTTCGTTAAAGCAGAAACATAAATGATTGGAGCATAGCTTAAATACGCAAATTCTTCACGGATATTATCCTCAAAAGTCTTCATCGTCTTCGTATCTTTCTCGATTGCATCCCACTTGTTCACTAAAATAATGATCCCTTTACCAGCTTCGTGTGCATATCCTGCAACTTTCTTATCTTGCTCTCTGATGCCTTCTTCTGCATTCAGCACACAAAGGACGACATCTGATCGTTCAATCGCTCTAAGAGCTCTTAAAACACTATATTTCTCTGTATTTTCGTAAACCTTACCCTTTTTACGAATTCCGGCAGTATCGATCATCACAAACTCTTCTCCGTCTTTAGACGTGAAAGAAGTATCGATCGCATCTCTTGTCGTTCCAGCTACATTAGAAACAATGACTCGTTCTTCTCCGAGAATTGCATTGACTAATGAAGATTTCCCAACATTCGGTCTACCGATCAAGCTGAATTTGATGACTGAGTCATCATATTCTTCTTCACCTTCTTCAGGGAAATGCTTGATAGCTTCATCTAATAAGTCTCCCAATCCGATTCCATGACTTCCTGAAACAGGATACGGTTCGCCTAGTCCTAGTGAGTAGAAATCAAAAATATCTGTTCTCATTTCTGGATTATCTACTTTGTTAACCGCTAGTAACACTGGCTTATTGCTGCGGTATAAAATTTGAGCTACATTTTCATCTGCATCTGTGACACCTTCTCTTGCACTTGTAAGGAAAATGATCACGTCCGCTTCTTCAATAGCGATTTCTGCTTGCTGTCTGATCTGTTCTAAAAAGGGTTCGTCCCCTATATCAATTCCACCTGTATCAATCACATTAAATTCTTTTCCTAACCATTCTGCTGGAGAATATATCCGGTCACGGGTAACTCCTGCAATATCTTCGACAATAGAAACACGTTCTCCGACAATACGGTTAAAAATCGTTGATTTTCCTACATTTGGACGACCAACAATGGCGATTACTGGTTTTGCCATGTTCTAGCCTCCTCTTTTTCTACTTTTGTACTCTTACTAGTTTAGTTTAATTTAGGCAAACTTGCAAACAACATTTGCAATTTAACGCGTTGTTTACGTTTTTATTTTGTTTTTAGCCACAAAAAAAGACATATGGTCTCCGCAGAAACCACATGCCGTTTTCTTTTACTTGTTATTTCTCAGTTGATTCTTCATCTTCTGTCGAGATATCTGCTAGTTGGTCTCCGATTAAGTCTCCTAAAGTAAAACCGGTTTCTTCTTCTATTTCAGGAACTTCATCAGTTCTTGGTTCTTGTTTGGTACGTTCAGGTTTCTCTTCTAAAGCTTTGATACTTAATGATAAGCGTTGTTCTTCAGGACTGACAGACAACACTTTCACTTTGATTTTTTCTCCAACAGTCAATACTTCATGCGGAGTCGCAATATGGTTGTGAGAAATTTGAGAAATGTGAACCAATCCTTCAACACCTGGAAATACTTCAACAAATGCTCCAAAGCTTGTTAGACGTTTAACTTCGCCTTCCAAGATTGCACCTGCTTTAGCGCGTTCTTCAATATCATCCCATGGTCCAGGCAACGTGTCTTTGATGGAAAGTGAGATACGACCTTCTTCTTTATTTACAGAAAGAATTTTCACTTGAACTTCTTCCCCAACATTCAATTCATCACTAGGCTCATTGACGTGACCATATGAAATTTCAGAAATGTGGACCAACCCGTCAACTCCGCCAAGATCGATGAAAGCACCAAAGTTGGTCAAACGAGCTACAGTACCTGTAACTGTTTCTCCTTCAACTAAGTTAGCTAGCACTTCTTCTTTCTTAGCTTCATTTTCTTCTTCTGCAACGGCTTTGTGAGATAAAATCAAACGATTTTCACTTGGTTCAATCTCAATGATTTTAAAGGTCATTGTTTTTCCTTTGTATTCCGAAAAATCATCTACAAAGAATACTTCTACCATAGAAGCTGGTACAAAACCGCGTACCCCAACATCAACTACAAGTCCTCCTTTAACAACGTTTGTTACGGGAGCTTCAATAATATTGCCTTCTTCATAATCTTTTTGAATCTTTTCCCAAACTTTTTTCGCCTCAATACGACGTTTAGACAATACATAGCTGCCGTTTTCTTTATCTTTACTTTCTTTGATCACGACTAGATCCATTTTATCGCCGACTTTAATCACGTCTGAAACATTTTCAAAAGGAGACGCTGACAATTCGTTATGTGGAATAACGCCTTCTAAACCGCCGCCTAATCCCACGATTGCCTGTTTATTTTCATCAATGGCCAAAACTTCACCTTCGACGATATCCCCAATGCTTATTTCCTCAACGTCTTTCATAACATCTGACATAGATTGTTGTTCTTCAACTTCATGTACATTCTCATTTTCTGTCATGTGGCATCCTCCTAATAACGAAATAAATCCTACACATATTATTTTACCTAATCATTAGTAAGAATGCCAATAAAAGAGTTGTAATTATGAAAAAATATTACAATTAGATTAATTTTAAAATGATTTCTTTCATTTTTTCTACCACTTGATCAATCGATAAGCTGGTAGTATCCAATAATACCGCGTCTTCTGCTTGAACAAGAGGTGATACTTCACGATGGGAATCTTTGTAGTCTCTATCTTCAATTTCTTTTTGCAACACTTCTAATGGAGTTTCGATTCCTTTGCTGATATTTTCTTTGTATCTTCTTTCTGCTCTTTCTTTGGCACTGGCTACAAGGAAAATCTTTACTTCAGCATCTGGCAGCACAGCCGTTCCGATATCTCTTCCATCCATAACGATGCCGCCAGCTTCAGCAATCACTTGTTGACGGCGAACCAGCTCTTCACGAACGCCTTTATGAGCTGAAACAGCTGAGACCGCATTTGTCACATCTGGTTGTCTAATATCAGTTGTTACATTTTCTCCATTTAAGAATACTTTTTGTTGATCTCCGTCTGGTTCAAAAGTGATATCTATTTCTTTTAAAAGAGCTGTCAGCTTGTTTTCATTTTCTATATCTACATTATGCTTTAAAGCTTGAAGCGTTAAAACTCGATACATCGCTCCTGTGTCACAATAAATATAGTTTAGATCACTGGCTAATATTTTCGCTACCGTACTTTTACCAGCGGATGCCGGTCCATCAATTGCTATTCTTAATTTTTTATTCATTTGAATTCCTTCTTTCTTCCCAAAAAATATTCCTAGTAAGCAGTATACACTACCAGTCAGGATTCTTTACAGAGCTTTATGTAGGTCACTAGTGTGATCTGCACAAAAATAAAGAGCTGAGATGGTTATCTCAACTCTTTCATACTTAATTATTTTACCACTAGAACGGTACCTACTGCAACTTCATCTGTTGTCAAGCCATTTAAAGCTTTCAGCTCATCTGTTGATATCCCATGATTCAACGCAATTCGATACAGGTTATCTCCGGGTTTTACAGTGTAAGTTTTTGATCCCTCAGCAGGTCTTGATTCCGCTGCTTGAGAAGAGGCTTCGCTAGTTGCACTTTCTTCAATTGGAGCTTTAGACTCGCTCTCAACTGCTTTGGAGGATTCGATTGCTTTAGACGATTCGCTGGAAGCAGCTTGCGAACTTTCGCTTGGTTTTTCAGCAACTTCTGATTCTTCTGATTCAGGTTTACTGATTTCCTTTTCCGGTTCTTTTGCTTCGCTTTTGTCAGCTTCATTTTCTTTTACGATTAAGGTTTCAGTTTCAGATTCGGCTGCCGTAGTGTCTTGATCGTTATAGGTATACCATAAATACACACCTGTTGGTAACATAATAAAAAGGGCTAAAAATATCCATAATGATTTCAATACAGGCGATATTGCTT
Source organism: Desemzia sp. AGC72 (assembly GCF_057334175.1). NCBI lineage: Bacteria > Bacillati > Bacillota > Bacilli > Lactobacillales > Carnobacteriaceae > Desemzia > Desemzia sp. AGC72. Next base: position 263,702 of record NZ_JBHFIG010000021.1, on the reverse strand, counting down.
TGTCAGCTTTTTTTCTTTCAGTTCTAGAATAATTGCCGTTTGTATATCCCTCATCTTCGTCAAATTTGCGAGACCATAACTCATCCGCATCATTTGAATGACCTTTTTTCTTTCTGGTCATGTACATCCCTCTCCTTTCTAATTTCATGATTATTATAGCATAGGATCTCTGCCATTTCCTTATAAATTTTCCAACAAAAATAGGTCATTTAGGGTGTTTTGCCACTCTTTTTTGAATTCTTTATGACTATTTGCTTGATTTTCTTCACTGGTTTGGTATTTTTCTATATCCAATCCGCATGAAGAACAGCATATTTCAGGTTTATGAGTCAAGGTTTCTTCAAAGTAATGCATCAGCAGCTGACGCTTGCATTCAGAAGACTGGATGTAATGGATCATAAAGTACAATTGATTTTGTTTTACTTTTCGCTGCAGCTCCATTTGCATTTTAACTTCGTACAGCGGCCGCTTCATTGCTATAAAAGAACTCAGTAATTGTTTATGATTGTCTTCCTTTGGAAACAAATCTAATTTAGATGGATCTCGATAAACCATTTCAATCACATCTTCACTTGGCAAAGCATCTTCTTGGAAACGCTGGTGGATATAATGGTCGCCTTGCTCATAAAATAATAATGCTACGCTAGGTTGACCATCTCTGCCGGCTCTTCCGATTTCTTGCAAATAAGCTTCTGGACTAGAAGGTAAGTGATAATGAAATACAAATCGAATATTGTTTTTATTGATTCCCATACCAAATGCACTAGTCGCACAAATCACATCTATCGATCCTTGTATAAATTGATGTTGGATTTTGATTTTATCTTCCGTTTCTAAACTTGAATGATAGCTTTCAGCAACTAACGAAGTTTTAGAACGAATCAATGAAGCAATCTCATCTGCCATTTTTTTACTGGAAAAATAGATTATCCCTGGTTTGCTTATTTTTTGAACCCTCTCAATCATCATTTCATTCTTATGAGCATGATTTTCGCATTGGATCGTTCCTAACGAAATGTTTGGTCGATTTACAGAATAAAGGATTTGATGTGTATCGCCAGGCTGTAATCGTAAGCTTGTTAAAATTTCTTCCCTGACTCGCGGAGTAGCCGTAGCGGTCAATGCCATCGTCAAAGGATCGCCCAACATTTCTCTTATCTTGCCCAGACTAGAATATTCTGGTCTAAAATCCATTCCCCATTGAGAAATACAATGCGCCTCATCGATTACAAATAAACTGATTTGGATATTCTTTAAAACTTCTATGACTTGGGGCTGCAGCAACATCTCAGGAGACAAATAAACAAACTTGAATTGATGCAGTTGTTTCAATACTTGCCGTTTATGCCCAGGAGAAAGTAAGCTGTTTAAAGCTACGACTCTTTTTTCTCCATTCATTTTCAATTGTTCTACTTGGTCCTGCATCAATGAAATCAAAGGAGAAACAATGATGGCAGTTCCGGCGGTCGCATATCCAGTCAGTTGATAGCAAATAGATTTCCCTGTACCTGTCGGCAACATAACTAGAGTGTTTTTACCAGATAACGCAGCTTTTATAGTCTCTTCTTGCCCATCTCTAAACGTCTCATAGCCGAACTTGGTTTTTAATAATCCATGAATATCTATTGTTTTATCCACATTTTCTCCTCCCTTCAATCTGCATCAATCGAAACCATAAAAATTCCATTTCAGGAACGAGTACTTGCATTTCTTTAAACGTGTAGTCAGCTTTTTTTTGCATGAGATCTGCTGCTTTTGAATAGATTTCTTTTGGAATGAAAGGCATGAGATCAGCTGTCGGGAATAAGATAGCCCACTCAATAATATGTTCAGAAACAGTGCTTTTTTTAAGATTGCGCAAATGGGTGACTTGCTCCAACGAATACCCTTTGTGAACCAGCTGAATCGTTTCTTTTGCACTTTTAGATAAGCTGTTATCATTCTTTTGCAGAATCTCTTGAATGATCGAATGAAATAAAGGTGCTTCTTTTGGATGTTGTCTTGCCAGCTTCATTAAGCTACTGAAGGTGTCAGCTTCCCTCATGCTTATTTCAAGTGTTTCCAAGGACATACGTTCAGCAAGCTGTTTTTTTGTCAAACCGACAATTTGATGTCCAGACATCGATTGGACGACTATGATCGCATTTTCGCTATCTAAATGAGCCAATAGGAATGACCACTCTTTACCAAATTGTAAAGCAGATATTTGTAACTCAAATGGCAGCTGTTTCAACCACTGTTTGGCCCATTGTTGGATGGTGGTACTTTTTTCTAAGGGAATATAGCGTGAATTTTCATGTCGAATCTCTGAAAATATTTGCGTCAAGAAATAGATTTTTTGCTGAAACTCTTGAACTGCACGCCCATGAGTCATCCATTGCAATTTTGTCGGGTAATAATGATAGGAAAAATAGTGTTCTACCGCTTCTTTTCCTTTAACAGTTTGTTTATATTCTTCTTCTTCAGAAAAAAAAGTTAAATATCCTAAAGCTACCAACAGCTTCAACCGTTGAAAAAAAGCATCCCGTGCAATGTTCGGAAAAAGACCAAAAAAACAGTCCAAACGATAGTCTGTTGCACGATATAAAATAGAAGCTGTTCTTTTCCCTTGCAATATATGAAAGACAGTGGTGCCTTTTTTCTTCAAATCAGCAGAAAAGAGAGCCAGTATAAAATGATCCGTATATGTAAGGTCCATATTTTGTTCCAGCCTTTACGTATTAATAATTTGTATTACATGAATCTATATTGCTCGGTTCTTTACACTACTATACCAAAATTATAGACAAATTAGACTTTTAAACGTAAAAAAAAACTAAAGACTGCTTATAGGCAGTTTTTAGTTTTTGCTATTTTTATAAAATTATTTATTGTTGGCAGCAGTTAGGCTGTATAATCCATTACGCAAAAGCCATGGTTTTAATTTTCCGAAAACGACAATAAATACCACGCTGATCAAAAAGCCTTTAGCTAAGTTGAACGGGAGTACCCCATACAGCACATATTGCATCATTGGTCCCACATCAAAGTTTAACACCATCATATAAAGAGGTGCAACTAAGTAATAGTTTAACACAGACAATACTGCAGTCAAAGCTAGTGTACCAACCACGCTGCCTAAGATCAAACTGTTTAGAGCGGTTCCTTTCTTACGTACGACCCAGTAAAGCGGAAGCAAGTAAGACACTGATGCGACAAAGCTTGTGAAGTCTCCGATTGGAAAACCGGCATCTCCACCTGTTTGTACATAATGTAAGAGACTTCGGATAAAGGCGATAGCGATACCACCAATCGGTCCGTATAAGAACATGCCAACGATACTTGGCATATCACTGAAGTCTACTTTCAAAAAAGAGACTCCTGGTACGATAGGAAAAGAAAAGTTGATCAAAATAAAAGACATAGCGCCTAATATAGCGATTCCTACCATTTTCTTTGTGTTTCTTGTAGATCTTGTTTGCATAAAAATCCTCCTAAAAGGATTCATCAGCATGAGCATCTTGCGGTTAAATAGAATAGAAATAAAAAAATGCTCCGTCTGCTTTTCTTCAGAATAGCAAACAGAGCATTGAACATATCACAATTCAAATAACCCCATCTTCTTTATCCAGACTTTACTGTCGGTACTGGAATTACACCAGTTCAACCAAACAAGATATTTGGCTCGTGGACTTTACCACCGGTCGGGAATTACACCCTGCCCCTGAAGACGAATCAATATTTTATTTTTTAATTCACTTATGATTATACGACAGCAGTCATTAAAAAACAAGCTTTTTACTTACTTTTAATTCATTTAAAATTCTTTGTCCATAATTTGTTCTTTTTCATCGATGTACGGCAGATGAACAATAAAGCTAGAGCCTTCATTCATTTCGCTTTTTACCTCTACATAACCCTCATGAGCTTCAACAATATTCTTAACGAGCGATAAGCCTATTCCCGTTCCAATACGATTGTCTCTTTGAGAAACTCTGGACTTGTCGGCTTTGTAAAAACGCTCGAAGACAAAAGGCACATCTTCTTCTGGGATACCTGTACCGTTATCTTGCACTTCCATCAAAACCTCATCTACGATAGTATCCAAATAAACACTTATTTTTACATGTCCTTCTTCTCTATCCGCCATAATGGTATGACGAATGGCGTTATTGATCAAATTGACAAAGACTTGGTCCATTTTATCTCTATCCATAAAGTAATTTTCCAATGCAGGTTGTATCTCTAAACTCAATGTAACATTTCCATTTGAAGCCATGGTACTGAAACGAGAAAACAACTGATTGAAAAACTTCGATAAATTCACTTTAGATTTTTCAAGAGTAATGTACCCTGATTCTACTCGAGAAAGATCCAGCATTTCATTTACCATACGGTTCATTCGACGTGATTCTTCTCCAATGATTTTAGCCATTTCATGTTTTTCTTCTACCGTTTCCGCTACATCGTCTACAATAGCCTCACTATATCCTTGAATCATTACTAAAGGTGTCCGCAGTTCATGAGACACATTATTGATGAAGTCGACTCTCATGGTGTCTAATCTTCTTTCTTGTGTCACATCCTGTACCGAAACAAGAACTCCACGTACATTTTCAATCGTTTCATCAAACAAAGGAATGATGTAAACTTCATAATAAAAGTCATTGGCAGAATGCTTAAAATGGATCTTTTCTGAATTGGTAATCACTTCTTGGATTTTTTCCTTTAAAAATTGAGGCACATGTACATCTTCTGGAAGATATCCTTGCTCTGAATTTTCTAAAAATTCTTCCCCGCTTGGGTTAGACATCAATAAAGTCTTATCTTGGTTATAATACAAAATTCCTGTAGTGATATTTGTAACGATGTTTTCTAACAGCTCTTTTTCTTGCCGGGTCGCAGCACCGCTGGTTTCAAGAGAACGAGCCATTTTATTCATTGCCAGCCCTAGTTGAGATAACTCATCTTTATGTCGGACTTGAGCTTTACGACTGAAGTCATTTGTTGCATAATCAAAAGCAATATCGCGCAATTCTGTGATTGGTTCGCCTAAACGTTTCTTCAAATAATAAAACGACCAAACACCTAATATCAAATAAAGAATGATAATAATGGTGATCCAATCCCTAAAGTTGCTTTGCAGGTCATTCAAAAATAACAAATTACCGAAAGATACTAAGATCATGCTCTCTCCAGCCGCCTCAAATTTATACAACCGCATAATAAAAGGAGTATCTATTCTATCTTCTTGTCGAACCGTTTTCACGATTTGACTGCTTTTTCTAGCTCGTAAACTGGATAAAACATCTGGATCTTCAATCACTTTTGCTTGAAAAGGCGTTAAGTCTTCCTCCAAGTTTATTTGACTTCCTAAATTTTCATCTAAAAATACTCTATATTCTACATGACCTGAGGCATTATTTATAGTATCAATCTGCTCTAAAAATAATTCAGGGTCTGTTTCTGCAAAATGCTCGACTCGATGAATCGTTTTTTCAAATGCACTAATATAATTTTGCTCTAAGTTTTGATTATATAAAGAGCGGAAAGACAAAATACAAGTGAAGAAAAACAATCCAATGATCCCCATAATAATCATCCATATTTTTGCAGATATGTTAGTGACTTTCATTTACTGATCGACCTACTTTTCTGATTCCTCAGGATAAGCATTGAATTTATACCCTAATCCCCAAACGGTTACGATGTTTTTAGAGGCTTCTTTAGATTGTTTAGCCAATTTTTCTCTTAAACGCTTGATATGGGTATCAACTGTTCTTAAATCCCCAAAGAACTCGTATTTCCAAACTTCACGTAATAACTGTTCTCTACCAAAAATTTGATTTGGAGACTTCATTAAGAATAGCAAGAGGTCATATTCTTTTGGTGTAAGATTGATGACTGCCTTATCTACAAAAACAGTATGGGAACGGTTATCTACTTCAATATGAGGAGTGGATATAACGTCCGCGTCTTCTTCCCCTTTTTTCTCTGTGTGAGTTCGTTTTAGAACTGCACTTACTCTCAGTACCACTTCTCTAGGGCTGAAAGGCTTCACAATATAATCATCTGCTCCGGTCTCGAACCCTTGAATACGATTCGTTTCTTCCCCCTTAGCAGTTATCATCATGATAGGTGTAGTTTTTTCTTCTCTTAATTTTTCTGCTACTTCGATACCGTCCATTTTAGGCATCATCAAATCCAGTAGAATCAAATCATAATCTTGTTCTAAAGCCATTTCCAGTGCTTCCTCACCGTCATTTGCTTCAGAAACAACGTAATCCTCACGTTCAAGGTACATTTTTAACAATCTCCGGATACGGTCTTCATCATCTACAACTAGTATATTTACTGTTTCATTTTTCATTATTCATTACACCCTTTCACATCACAAGTGTATACTTTGCTGATTTTATTATACAAAACACTCTATCTTTTACGCAACTTATCCGCTTTCTTGCCATGTCGTACACACTTTTTGATATTGTCAGATTATTCTGTTTTTATAGCATAAAATTATCATAACATACCTTTGACACAATATGTTCAAAAAAAGCACCCCTTTTTTGAATATACTCAAAAAAAGGATACTATGTTTTTTTTCAATCTTTAGCTAATTGTTTTAATTGTTGAATCTCAAAATGTTTTAATTCTCGCCATTCGCCTGAAGCTAACCCAGCAATAGTCACGTTTCCATAAACCTCACGAGTTAGTTTTTGAACCGGATGTCCAACAGCTTCAAACATTTTTTTAACTTGTCGGTTTCTGCCCTCATGAAGAGTGATTTGAACAATAGACGTTCCCTTTTCAGCATTGACAGACAACAACTTGGTTTTTGCCGGAGCTGTTTTCCGTCCTTCAATCACTACACCTTTTTCTAAAAGACGTAATGTTTTTTTCAACACTACACCTTTCACTTTAGCCACATAAACTTTTTCAATTTCATGCTTGGGGTGCATCAACAATTGTGAAAGCTCACCGTCATTGGTTAAAATAAGTGCTCCAGTTGTATCATAATCTAATCTGCCTACTGGGTAAATCCTTTGCTCAATTCCCATAAATAGATCTGTAACCACAGGTCTGCCTTTATCGTCTGAAACAGCTGTGATCATATTTCTTGGCTTGTTCAATAAGAAATAAACCGGTTCTTCACGATCGATTGGAATATTGTCAACCTCGATACGATCATTTGAGTTTACTTGAACACCTAGCTCTGTTACTACCTTGCCATTTACTTTAACACGACCTTGAGTAATCAATGTTTCACACTTACGTCTCGAATCTACTCCAGCATGAGCCATGACTTTTTGTAATCTTTCCATACTTATCCACTCCTTAATTTATCTGCATCCCGCCTAAGCGAGCTCTTTTATTTCTCAGCTTATTCGTCAACGCCGAAATTGCAGCATCCTTATAAACATTCGAACGGTTTATTTTTATATTTGACTTCCTGCTTCATTGAACTGCTCGCTAAAGCGTTCAAAAAACAAATCCGTCTCTTTTTCTTCATTTTCAACTCCAAGTTCAGAGATATCAGGTAAATCGTCTAATTGTTTCAAGCCGAAATAGTCCATAAAATATTCTGTCGTTCCATAAAGGATCGGTCTTCCAGGTGTTTCCACTCTGCCTTTTTCTTGTACTAATCCTCTTAACACTAATTTTTGGAGAGAACCGCTGGATTGAACTCCGCGGATTTCATCGATTTCCATTCGAGTAATAGGTTGTTTATAAGCTACGATAGCCAAAGTTTCTAACGCTGCTTGTGATAAATTAGTTGCATAAGGAGAAGCAGCATATTTTTTGATAACCGCTGAATAGTTTTTTTTAGTCGCTAATTCAAATCGATTTCCTACTTCAAGCAAGGTCAAGCCGCTGTCTCTGGATTTATACTTTTGCTGCAATCGCATCAAAGCAGCATAGACTTCTTGAGTTGTACTCTCTAATAAAGCAGCTGCTTCTTCTAAAGATAATCCTTCATCGCCGGCGACAAAAAGTAACGCTTCAATAGTTGCTTCATCCATGTATACTCTCTCCTACTTTTTCTTCCATTACAGAAAAAATAACAATTTCATCAAAGGCTTTTTCTTGCCTGATATCGATTTCTTTCTGCTTCATTAATTCTAATAAAGCCAAGAACGTTATGACAACTTCATTTCTATTGATCGATTCAAACAACTCAGAAAACAATAGCGGCGTATGCAGTGATGCAGAATGAATTTTAGATATAATCGTCTGCATCTTGTCTTCTATCGTGATATCATCAGAAACAATCTTAGTCTGGACAGGTTCTTTTAATTTTTTCTTAGATAACATTTCTTGAAAAGCTAAAACCAAATCGATCACACTGACTTTTTCAGGTTCTAATTCAATGTCTTCTTGGTATTCTTCTAAGTTGCTAGGATCTTTCGTAAAATACTGGCTTCTTTCTTCTTCTTTGTTTTTCAATACACTAGCAGCTTGTTTGTATTGTTTGTATTCTAATAATTGATCTACTAAAGCATCTCTTGGATCAATTCCCTCTTCATAAAAATCTTCTACTTCATTCAGCTCCGGTTTAGGCAGCAGCATGTCGCTTTTAATCGCCATTAAGGTAGCTGCCATAACTAGATAGTCTCCGGCAACATCCAATTCAAGTATTTTCATGGTTTGAATATAAGAAAGATATTGAGAAGTGATTTCTGCAATCGGAATATCATAAATATCTACTTCCAAATGCTGAATCAAATGCAATAATAAATCCAGAGGCCCCTCAAAAACGTCAATTTTAATATTGATCTCTGACATTGATGGTGTCCTCCTTATAGTTGTTCTTTATTATTTTTTTCAATTTCCCATTTGGAAACGATTTGGCCGGTCTCCAACGTGCTGATGATTTTTTTATTCGGATACGTTGCTTCTAAAGCATTTAATATTTCAAAACTAATCCCTTCATTACGATAGGAAGGATTGATAGCGATATGACGAAGCAATACCATTTCGTCACCGACTTCTACCCCTATCACCCCAATAAAATCATTCGTCTCTTCACTTGTCCACAAATAAAGATGACGATTTTCTTCTCGTTCATACCATTCCATCTCGTCATTCAATCGCTGAATGTCCTTTAGGTCCGGTACAAATGAAAGAAGACCCATTGTGATTTTTTTATAACTTTTTTTATAAACGACTAGCATAATTATCCTCCTGTAGACTTAAAATCGTCATTTGCGTAAGATTTTGAGTCTAACATTCTTATGATCTTACTCAGCATAGATTGATTGATCTAAACGCAGCATATCTGCATAGGTCTCGCGTTTAATCGCTAAGAAATCTTTTCCGTTTTCCACGAAAACGACTGGCGGACGCGGAATACGATTGTAGTTGCTGGCCATAGCATATCCATACGCTCCTGTACTGAAAATCGCTAAAATATCTTTTGTTTCAGGTTTAGGCAACGGAAGATCCCAAATCAGCATATCGCCAGATTCGCAGGCTTTTCCCGCAATAGAATAAGTTTCTTCAGCTGTATCCTCAGCTCTGTTGGCTAAAATACCCGTATATTTTGCATCGTATAAAGCTGGACGGATGTTGTCAGCCATTCCACCATCTACAGCCAAGTAATGTCTGACATCCGGGATGTTTTTTTGAGAACCGACTTGATACAAAGTGATTCCAGCATCTCCCACTAAGCTTCTGCCTGGTTCGATCCAAATTTCCGGTATAGGCAGTTTAAGTTCTTTTGTACTCGCTTCTACCCCTTCAATGATAGCTGTAGTGTGCTCTTCTATCGCTAGAGGTTCGTCTTCCGGAACATAACGGATGCCAAACCCACCGCCTAAATTCAATACTTTCAGTTCGAATCCAAAAGCTTTTTGCCATTGTTCAGCTTGTTTCAACAACATTTCGATAGCTAATGTAAAACCATCTGTTTCAAAAATCTGCGAACCGATGTGGCTGTGGAGACCTAACAATTCAATGTAAGGCATGTCGACAATTGAGCGTAAAGCCTTTTCTGCTTGCCCGCTGTTCAAGTCAAAACCGAATTTTGAATCTACTTGACCAGTTGAGATATATTCATGAGTATGTGCTTCTACACCTGGAGTCACACGGATCAAAACTTTAATGGTTTGTTTGCGTTCACGAGACAAACGGTCTAACATCTCTAATTCATAAAAGTTATCTACGACAAAACAACCGATTTGATAATCTAAAGCAGCTTTTACTTCATCTTCCGATTTATTGTTTCCATGAAAATGGATTCTTTGACTCGGAAATCCAGCTTGAATGGCTGTATACAATTCGCCGCCTGAAACGACATCTAATGAAACATCTTCTTTAGCTAAAATTTGATATAAAGCTAAACAAGAAAAAGCCTTGCTTGCATAAGCAACTTGAGCTTTTACTTTTTTGCGTTTAAAAGTTTCCTTAAATTTATGTACTTGCTCTTTTATTCGAGCTACATCATAAACATAAACAGGGGTACCGTATTTTTGAACTAGATTTACAGTATCCACTCCACCGATTTCCAAATGACTTTTAGCATTGATTTTCATTGTGCCTGTTAACATGCGTTCATTCATTCTCATTATACTCCCCACTCCATAATATACTTTAGATACTGTATCATAATAAACCATTTTTCACAACGGCATCATCTATGTACCGCATTTCCTTAATTAATTTATCAGAAAAATCAGCAAGGTGCCAGACCATATGGAGTTTGGTCTAACACCTTGCCCTTTGGGTTATTTTGATAAAACTACATTTGAGCTAAAATCATTTTTACAAATGACTTGAATGTTTCTTTTACTCTTGTAGTCGTTTCTACTACTTCTTCATGGTTCAAACTCGCTTGCATACCTGCTGCTAAGTTGGTGATACATGAAACACCAACAACTTTCATACCAGCATGATTCGCTACGATAACTTCTGGAACTGTTGACATACCTACTGCATCAGCCCCTAAAGTACGTGCCATTCTAACTTCAGCCGGAGTTTCATAAGTAGGACCAGAGAATCCCATATATACGCCTTCTTTTAAGTCAAGACCGCTTTCTTTCGCAACTTTACGAACGATTACTTGGTAATTTTCATCGTAAGCATGACTCATGTCTGCAAAACGGGGACCCATATTTTCATCGTTTGGTCCATGCAATGGGTTAACGCCAGTAAAGTTGATTTGATCAGTAATCATCATCAAATCTCCTGGTTCAAATTCAGTGTTCACTCCGCCTGCAGCATTCGTTACAAAAACTGAATGGATACCTAATTCTTTCATCACACGAACAGGGAAAGTCACTTCTTCTAAAGAATAGCCTTCATAATAGTGGAATCTTCCTTGCATTGCCAATACTTTTTGTCCGCCTAATGTACCATACACCAATTGGCCTGCATGTCCTACAACAGTAGAAACAGGGAAATGCGGAATTGTTTCATAAGGAATAGCAATAGGATTTTCTACTTCTTCTCCTAATTCTCCTAATCCTGAACCTAAGATCAACCCAATATCTACTTGTTGAACTCCTTGTTCTTTAATGAAAGCTGCTGCTTGTGTAATGCGTTCTTGTAATAGTTGTGTCATGTTTTCCTCCTGAAATAAGTTTTATTTTAATTGATCTAAAAAACTTTCTCCGAAACCGGTATTTGGAACGTCAAAAATATCTGCGATCGTTGTTCCGATATCTGCAAAATGACCTTGCTTCAATTCACCATTCTGTTTCATAGAAGGAGAATAAGCTAACAGCGGCACATATTCACGTGTGTGATCTGTACCAGGAGCTGTAGGGTCGTTTCCATGGTCTGCAGTAATCAACAGCAGATCATCTTCTTGCAGCTTGCTTAGGATTTCTTCAATTCGTTGATCAAAGTCTTCTATCGCTTCAGCGTATCCTTTTACATCACGACGATGACCGTATAAAGCGTCAAAATCTACTAAATTCAAGAAACTTAATCCATTGAAGTCTTTGTCCATTACTTTTAATAGTTGGTCAACGCCATCCATATTGCTTTTAGTACGGACAGATTCTGTTAATCCTTGTCCATTATAAATATCATTGATCTTCCCAATAGCAATAACGTCTTTTCCAGCTTCTTTTAAAGAATCCAAAACCGTTTTTCCAAATGGATCAAGAGCATAGTCATGTCGATTAGATGTTCGAGTAAAGTTGCCTGGTTCTCCTAAGTAAGGACGAGCAATGATTCTTCCTATCATATAAGGGTCATCTAAAGTGATTTCTCTTACATACTCACAAATGCTGTATAATTCTTCTAAAGGAATAATTTCTTCGTGAGCAGCAATTTGTAGTACCGGATCTGCTGATGTATAAACAATCAAATCTCCTGTTTTCATTTGATGTTCTCCATACTCATCGATAATACCTGTACCGCTCGCAGGTTTGTTTCCTACGATTTTACGTCCAGTATGTTGTTCGATTTTTTGGATCAATTCATCTGGAAATCCATCAGGAAAAACTCTAAAAGGAGATTGGATATTCAACCCCATAATTTCCCAGTGACCTGTCATCGTATCTTTTCCTACAGAAACTTCTTCCAATTTCGTGTAGTACCCTAAATGATCAGATACGTTGTTTACACCTTTTAAAGAACGGATATTTCCCAATCCTAATTTTTCTAAATGAGGAATAGTTAATCCCGCCTCTTCAGCAATATGACCTAGCGTGTCGCTCCCAACATCGTTAAATTTTTCCGCATCTGGAGCCTCGCCAATACCCACTGAATCCATTACTATCAAATGCACTCGTTTATAGCCCAAAATTATTCCTCCTTATCATTTTTACTAACACTATAATTATAGTAGAAAACAACTAAAATATCGAGAGATTTATTGCCTTTACGCTCTTGGATGGTAAGTTTTGTAAACCTTTGCCATTCGCTGTTTGGTAATATGCGTGTATATCTGAGTAGTCGAGATATCTGAATGTCCTAACAACTCCTGTACCACTCGCAGATCGGCTCCATTTTCTAATAAATGAGTAGCAAATGAATGCCGCAAAGTATGTGGAGTTACTTCTTTTTCAATACCAGCTTTTTTGACTAAAGCACCTAAATTTTTCCATATTCCTTGGCGTGTCAGCTTTCTGCCATGGTGATTCAAAAATAGATAAGGGCTTCTTTTACTTGGCTTTTCTAGTTTATTCCGGCTGTATTTCAAATAATTCTCGATCCATTTGATGGCTAAGTCTCCAATTGGAATAATGCGCTCTTTGTCGCCTTTTCCGATGGTTTGGATCAAACCTAATGATAAATGCAGGTCATCCATCTTCAATTCCGTCAACTCAGTTACCCGCAAACCAGTAGCATACATGACTTCTAATATTGCTCTGTCTCTTAATCCGAGTATTTCATTAGTGTTCGGTGTTTCAATCAATTTCTCGACTTCAGTCATCGACAACACCTTTGGCAAATGTTGTGCTTTTTTCGGCGTATCGATATGCAACATAGGATCTACACTTGATCGTTGTTCTTGTTTTAAATATTGATGAAACTTTCTTAGACTAGAGACCATTCGAATAACCGTCGCAGATGATTTCTTTGTTTCTTTCAACTCTTGCATGAACGATAAAATGGTGTAGCGATCGATTTTCACCCAATCCCGCAGCTCATTTTTTTCCAAATAAACCAAGTACTGATTTAAATCTCTTTTGTAACTTTCAATGGTATTATCCGCCAGTCCGCGTTCAATTTGCAAGTAGCGAATATACTCTTCTAAATCTTCTTTCATTCAAAACCCGCTCCTATCTATGTCAAACGGCTCTTTAATGGCTCTTTTTCAATACAGAAGCTTACTTGTTTTCTTGATTTGGTGATTCTACTAAACGTGTTTCCCCATCCACTTGAACCACTTTACGCTGTTTCAGCAAATTCCCTAAAGCCCGTTTGAATTGCCCTTTACTGATTCCAAAATACGTTTTGATTTCCTCAGGAGAACTTTTATCTGTATAAGGAAAGCTGCCGTTTTTAGAACGTTCTAAAATAGCCAGCAACATCGCTGCATCGTCTGGGATTGCTTCATGTGCTCTAGGTCTTAATGAAATATTCACTGTTCCTTCTTGCCCAATACCAATGACACGACCAGATATTTCTTCCCCTAATCTAGGTTCTATATCTCGCTGCGATGGGTGGATGAATCCTAGATGTTGACCATCTGTTAATACATATGTTCCAACAATTTTCAAACGATAAGCAATACCTTTAATGTCTTTATTAACAAGATCTTCAGGCGCTTTTTTGGCGATATCTTCAAAAAATTCTTCGCTAGCTAATTGTCCCCACATACGATCCTTTTCGTCCACTCGAATAGTTACCATCAATTGGTCACCTTTTTTAGGCCACAATGATTTTTCAGTTGGCAATTCATCTAAAGAAACAACAATCTCTTTATCCGGCAATCCAATATCAACAAACACTCCTAAATCTCTTCGGACATCGATTACTTTGCTTAAAGCGTAATCTCCTACTTGGATTCTTGGAATATCTTGTGTCATTTTCAGCGATTTGTCTTGACCTATATAAGCGAACCCTTCTACTGCATCTCCAAGTTTATAATCCATCGTGTCACTCTTAGGCAATTCGTAAGTTACCCCATTTTTTTGAATGAAATACGCTTTTTCATTGATATCTGTTACGATACCTGTAATAACAGTTCCTAGTGATTGATTCATTTTTCTGCACTCCTTTAAATACTTTTTTCGTCATTACTTAGTTTACCATAATTTTATTATGTGAAATAGTCTTTTATACGAAGAAAACTCTCAGAAATAGTCTCTGAGAGTTTTCTTTATTTTAAATTTAAAATTAGATTGCAGCAGTTGCTCCGCGGTAAACAATACCACGACGAGAATCTACTGTGATTAATTCATCATCTGAGATAGTGCTAGTAGCATTTTCTGCTCCAACAATTACAGGAATTCCCATAGCAATTCCGATAACTGCTGCATGACTAGTCATACCGCCTTCTTCAACGATGATAGCCGCAGCTTTTTCGATTGCAGGCAAGTAGTCTTTGTCAGTAGTTTTCGTTACTAAAACACAACCTTCTACACTTTTCACGTTAGCTTCTTGAGCGTTTGTCGCTACTACAGCTTTTCCGATAATTGATTCGCTGCCGATACCTTGGCCGCTGATCAATTTTGAACCGATCATTTGGATTTTCATCAAGTTCGTTGTTCCACGTTCTCCAACTGGAACACCAGCAGTAATGATGATCAAATCGCCTTCTTTAGCATAGCCTTTTTCTTGAGCAATGCCAGTAGCTAGGTTGAACATGTCATCTGTAGATTCTGGTTTTTCAGAAACAGTTGGGTATACACCCCATGATAACGCTAGACCGCGCATAGTTCTTTCAGAGAAAGTAACAGCCACGATAGTCGATTTAGGACGGTATTTAGAGATCATTCTTGCTGTATGTCCAGATTCAGTTGCAGCTACGATCGTATCAATGTTTAAGTTACGAGCAGTATGTCCAACTGATTGTCCAATAGCTTCTGTCATATCACCTTGATCGTAAGCTCTTAATGTGAATGAATCTTGGTTCACTAAAGCTTCTTCAGTACGCATAGCAATACGAGCCATCGTTTGAACAGCTTCTACTGGGTAATCGCCAGCAGCTGTTTCACCTGATAACATGATTGCGTCTGTTCCATCAAAGATAGCATTGGCAACGTCACTTGCTTCTGCACGTGTTGGACGAGGATTACTTTGCATTGAATCCAACATTTGAGTAGCCGTGATAACCGGTTTACCTAATTTGTTACACTTTTTGATCAAGTCTTTTTGAGCGATAGGAACTTCTTCTGTAGGAATTTCTACCCCAAGGTCTCCACGAGCAACCATTAAACCATCTGAAACTTTTAAAATCTCATCAATGTTGTCTACGCCCTCTTGGTTTTCAATCTTAGGAATGATTTGGACATGAGTCATGTTTTCTTCTTCTAAGATTTGTGTGATTTCTAAAACGTCAGATGCACGACGAACAAAACTTGCTGCAATATAGTCAACATCGTTTTGTAGACCAAAACGGATATCAGCAGCATCTTTGTCAGTGATTCCTGGAAGGTTAACAGATACTCCCGGAACGTTTACACCTTTTTTATTTTTTAATGTTCCTGAGTTTTGAACAGTTGTTACGATTTCTTGGTTTTCCATATCTAAATCAGTAACCAATAAATCAATTAAACCATCATCTAATAAAATGTGAGATCCAGGATGTACGTCATTGATCAAGTTAGAATAAGAAACAGAGAATTTTTCTTTTGTTCCTTCAACTTCATTCATCGCTACTCGTACTACATCTCCTGAAGTAAATTGGATTTTACCATCTTTCATGTTGTGAGTACGAATTTCAGGACCTTTAGTATCTAATAAGATAGCGACCATTTTCCCAGTAATTTTTGAAGCTTCACGGATATTTTTGATACGAGCACCATGCTCTTCGAAATCACCATGTGAGAAATTTAAACGAGCAACATTCATTCCTGCGTCGATCATTTTTACTAAAGTTTCCACTGACTCACTTGCTGGCCCAATGGTACATACAATTTTTGTCTTTTTCATTCTTCAAAACTCCTAACATTTTGGTTTAACTTTTATATTTTACACACAATAATACGATCTCCTCCACTATCTTACCGTAGAAAATGAAGGAAATCCATTTTTTTGAAAAATCTTTAGTTAGAAATTTCTTGATTCAATTTGTATAAGGCTACGTTTGGTCTATGTGTTCCTTCTTCTAATGTAGTAATGATATCAGAAGCGATGATTTCATTATTCACTATACCAAGGCACAATCCGCCCTTACCTTCTTTCAAGTAGTCAACTGCTCTTGCACCAAATTGACTAGCTAAAACACGATCTCTAGCAGTTGGTGATCCACCACGTTGCACGTGACCTAAAACAGTAACGCGTGCGTGATAATCTCCGAATTTGTATAATTCTTCTGCAAATTTGTTTCCGTTCATTACACCTTCAGCAAGAATGATAATGGTATGTTTTTTACCTTTTTCACGGCCTTCAGTAATTTTAACCGCTACTTCTGCCATATCAAATTCTTTTTCAGGAATAATGATTTGTTCTGCTCCGCCAGACACACCAGCCCATAAAGCAATGTCTCCTGCATTACGTCCCATAACTTCAACGATAAATGTACGAACGTGACTTGTAGCTGTATCACGTATTTTGTCTAAAGAGTCTAATACAGTATTGATTGCTGTATCAAAACCGATACAAAAATCAGTTCCAGGAATATCGTTGTCAATAGTCCCAGGAAGTCCGATAGTTGGGTAGCCATGTTTTGTTAAAGCTAAAGCTCCTCTGTAAGAGCCGTCTCCTCCGATAACTACTAATCCTTCGATTCCAAATTTCTTCAATTGTTCGATACCTTTCAATTGCCCCTCTTCAGTTGCAAATTCAGGATAACGTGCTGAATAAAGGAAAGTACCCCCTCTTGAAATCATATCTCCTACATCGTTATGGTGTAATTGACGTATATCCCCAGCTACCAATCCAGCGTAACCATAGTTGATACCAAAAACTTCCATTCCTTCATAAAGAGCTTTTCGAACAACAGCTCTAATAGCTGCGTTCATTCCAGGAGCATCTCCCCCGCTTGTTAAAACAGCGATACGTTTCATATTCCATTTTCACCTCATAAAAGTTATAGTTGATAAAATATATACATAAAGATGATTATGAACAAACAATGTGATAATAAGTTACCCATAAATTAGTTCAACAAAGACATTCTACCATTTTTAATATAAATTGTCTTATGAATTCTGCTTTTCTTTCAAGATATTTCATAAATTTTAGAGAACTTTAATTTCAGTCTATGATTATATTCCCTTTTCCTAGCAATTCTTCAACTGATTTCATCAAATCAGACGATTCATTGACCCAAAACGCTTCTTGGAGTCCTAGTTTTTTATTCGTTCTCATATAGTACAAAATCACAGGAATAGAGCCTGAGTGTTCTGTAAAGAGTTGTTTCAGTCGATTTAAAGTTTCGCCATCCTCATATTGTTTTTCAATACGGACAAAACATTTTTTGACTTTCTTCTCTTCCTCTATTTCTGTCGCTTCTTTGAGATGAGATACTAAAACTTGCAGACCTTGACCTGGTCTTACTTCTGTTTTCCCTTCTACATAAAGAACTTTGTTTTGGACAACAGTCTGAATGTATTTGCGGTACACTGTCGGGAACAAGGTCAATGAAATATCTCCAGTAGTGTCGCTGACTGTCATAAACGCCATTGGCTCGCCTTTTTTTGTAGTGATTTTTTTGACGTCTTTCACTTGCCCGATCAGCCGGACTTTTTGATTTTCAACAGCATCTTTAATATAGATGCCTTGTTTTCTTTTTAGGATCTCCTCGTACTTTTCAGCAGGGTGACCTGATAGGTACACACCTAAGTAAGTGTTTTCTGCCTCTAACTTTTCTTGAGGACTCAGATCGGGGGCTTCTTCATATTTTGGCTGCAAAACGTCGAATAAGCCGATGTTATTACCGCTGAATTTCACACTTGTTAAAATACTTTCCAAAGAGTTGATCAACGTTCCTCTGGTGTACCGGAATCCATCGAAAGCACCAACATAGATCAATGGCAAAATATAGTCTTCTTTCACCCATTTTGTATCCATTCGTCTTAAAAAATCAATGAAGTCTTTATAGACCCCTTTTGTTTTTCTGTTTTGGATAATTTCAGCTACATAGTCTCTTCTCAATCCTTTTATTGAACTGAGACCGAATAAGATGCCAGACTCTTTTTTCGTAAACCGACCGTAACTGGCGTTGATATCTGGGTGATAAACATCGATTTTCTTTTTCTTAGCTTCTAATAAGTACTCTTTTATTTTATTGGCATTATGCAAAGCAGAGTTTAACAAAGCAATATAAAAAGCTTGCGGATAATGGACTTTGATGTACGCCATCTGGTACCCGATAAAAGAATAAGCGATTGAATGAGATCGGTTGAATCCGTAATTCGCAAAACGCTCGATATAGTCATAAACTTGTCTTGCATCCTGTTCTTGATACCCTTTGCCTGCAGCACCTGCCGTAAAATGGATTCTTTCCGCATCGATCAGTTCTTTTTTCTTTTTCCCAATGGCTCTTCTGAGTATATCAGCTTGCCCTAATGAGTATCCTGCCATTTTAGACGCCACTTGCATGACTTGTTCTTGATACACCATGACACCATATGTGACCTTTAAGATGCCTTTTAAACTTTCATGAGGGTATTCCATCGCGACTTCGCCTTTTTTACGCTTAATGAACACATCAATCTGTTCCATAGGGCCCGGGCGGTATAAAGCATTCACAGCTGCGATGTCTTCTAAAGATTCAGGGTGCAGCTTGCGCAAAACATTCTTTATCCCATTGGATTCAAATTGGAAAATCCCTACTGTGTCTGCTTTCTGGAAAAGTTCCAGAGTTTCTTTATCATCCATCGGAATATCTTGCAGGCGAATTTGCTTGCCGGTATCGTACTCAATCGTTTTTAAAGCATCTCCTAGAATCGTTAAATTCTTCAACCCTAAAAAATCCATTTTTAACAAACCGATTTCTTCCACGTTTCCCATAGCGTATTGAGTCAGTGCGATTGAACCGCTCCCTGATTGAATAGGAATGATACTGCTCAGTTTTTGGTCGCTGATGACTACTCCGGCTGCATGAGTGGAAGCATGTCTTGGCAAACCTTCAATATTTCTGGCAGTTTTGAAAATCAGTTGGTTTCGTTCCGACTGTTTGACCAGATGCTGTAAGGCGGAAGACTGTTCGTAGGCTGCTTCTAAAGTGATCCCTAATTGGTTAGGGATCGCTTTTGACCATTCATTTGATTCTTCCTGTTTCAATCCAAAAACACGTGCAGTATCTCGTAAAGCCATTTTAGCAGCCAGTGTTCCAAAGGTTATAATCTGTGCAACATGCTCTTTACCGTATTTTTCTTTTACATACTGCAACACTTCTTCTCTTCGATTATCTGGGAAATCCAAGTCGATATCCGGCATAGTGTATCGTTCCTCATTTAAGAAACGTTCAAAAAGCAAATTGTATTCTATCGGATCTACATCTGTTATTTCTAAAACATACGACACCAATGAACCAGCCGCAGATCCTCGGCCAGCACCGGTGACGATTTTAGAGCGATGAGCGTACGCCATAACATCCCAAACGATCAAAAAATAATCTTCAAAACCCATTTTCTGAATCACTGTCAATTCATGGTCTAGTCTTTTTAAATATCTTTCATCAGGGTCGGACACTCTTTTCTTCAAACCATCTAAACACAATTGTTTTAAAAATGCTGAAGTAGTATCGGATGTTTGGATTGGGTATTTGGGCAGCAATCTTTGTTGTAAAGGAATTTCTATACTTATACGATCTGCAATACTTTTTGTCTGGTGAACAGCTTCAATCAACCCTGCATCAATAAACTTTTTTTCCACTCGATCAGGTTCACTTAGATGACGCGTACCAGACAAAACCTTTTGATGCTCTTCTAATTGCTCACCTTTATCAATAGCTTTTAAAACTTCCAAACTGAAGGCGTCTTCCTCGTTTAAGTACTGTACATCGGTTGAAGCTGTTACCTTTACATCCTCCTCTTTTGCTACTTGCAAAAGAGTATCTTTTATCGGCATCAATTCTTCATGCAGCTGAATCCCAAGATAAAAGTGATTTTGAGAGAATATCTTTTTGTAAGCAGCTACTGTTTTTTTAGCTTGTTCTATTTTTCCATTTAATAAAAATTGTTCTACTTCTCCTGTTATCCCTGGCGTAAAGCCAATCAAACCTTGTGAATATGGTGTTAGATCGTTAGGAGAAAATAAGGTTTCCGGCTCCATCATTTTTTTAGTGGATAACTTTACTAGGTGCTGGTAGCCTTGGTTTGTTTCAGCCAGCAAGACTAAAGGAAATGAACTTTCAGTCTCCACGATACCTTTCATTTGCAAAGTCAATCCAATGATGGGTTTTAATTGGTGTTTTAAGCACAATTTGTAGAAATCAACGGCACCATAAAGGACATTGTGATCCGTCAAAGCTAATGCTTGATAGCTTCTTTTTTTTGCTGCTGACACTAATCCTTCTACTGATAAAGTACTTTGAAGTAAGGAATACGCACTTTTAACTTGTAATGGCACAAATGACACTTTTTAGACCTCCTTTTTCATCAATCTGATGAAGTTATTTATTTTTATTTTATCCTATTTTTTATTCTGTTTTAACGAAAATAAGGATACACAGTATAATTTCATACTCCTCTATTATACTCTGAATAGTATCTAAACCGCAAATTCTCACTAATATATCGGCTTTCTCTTTCATTCTGAAAATAAAGTGGTAAAATGAGGTTGATAGAAAGAAGGTGTTGATCCCATGAAGTATATTACAACCTTGTTTTGGGGATTTTGTTTAGGACAAGTCGTTAACTATATCGGTAGTTCGTTAACGGGTGGAAGTTATTCTTTTACGACAGCCACAGTAACTGGTCTACTAAGCGGATTTATAGTCATCTTGTTGGCTAGTACAGTTTCTAAACCTCATCAAGACGAACAACGATCATAAAAAACAGTATAAAAAAAACAAGCCGGAACTGAGTCCGGCTTGTTTTTTATTCTTCTTCTTTAGTCACTACTTCAATGGTCAACTGATCTGCAATAACCGTCAAAACGGCTTTTAATCCAGGGTATAACTTACCTTCAATAATCAATCTGGCAATAGGTGTTTCAACCTCTTTCGTTATATAGCGTTGCAGCGGTCGAGCCCCGTAAGCAGGATCATATGCTTTGTCCGCTATCCAAGCCTGAGCCTTTTCAGTAACCTCCAAACCGATTTCTTGTTGCTCTAATCGTTTTTCTAAATCTTTGGTCATTTTCAAGACGATTTTCTTCACCACTCCAAAGTTTAAAGGAGCAAATAAAATTGTATCATCGATACGGTTTAAAAATTCAGGTTTGAAGTTTGCTCTCAACAGACCGAAAACTTGATCTTTTGTTTGCTGTGAAATTTCACCATCTTCACCGGTTCCATCTAATAATAGATTTGATCCGATATTGCTGGTCATGATTAATACGGTATTCTTAAAGTCTACAACGCGTCCTTTAGAATCTGTCAATCGCCCATCATCCAACACTTGCAGTAATATATTGAAGACATCGGGATGCGCTTTTTCAATTTCATCCAATAAAATGATTGTATAAGGGCTTCTTCTGACAGCTTCTGTCAATTGGCCGCCTTCATCATACCCTACATAGCCAGGAGGCGCTCCTACTAATCTGGATACCGTATGTTTTTCCATATACTCACTCATATCGATACGAACCATATGATCTTGTGAATCAAATAAGTTTTCAGCCAGCGTTTTTGCTAACTCCGTTTTACCTACACCTGTTGGTCCTAAAAACATAAAGGAACCTAAGGGCTTATTCGGATTTTGAATACCAGCACGTGCCCGAATCACAGCATCAGTCACACTGTCGACTGCCTCATCTTGCCCGATTACTCTAGCTTTCATGTTCTCAGCCAGTTGCAGCAGTTTTTCTCTTTCCCCTTTTACCAATCGGCTAACCGGAATCCCAGTTTGTCTTCCAACTACTATAGCAATTTCTTCTTCAGTAACGGATTCTTGCACTAATCGAATCACATCAGCATTGGTTTTTATTTGATCAGCTTCCGCTTCAGCCAACTCTTTTTCTAAAGCAGGTATCTCACCATGACGTAAAATAGCTGCTCTTTCTAAATCGTATTGGTTTTCAGCCTCTTCCAGTTCATGACGCAATCGGTCAAGGTGTTCTCTTTTATCTCTCAACTGAGAAACTTGATTTTTTTCAGTCTCCCATTTCAATTGCAATTGATGCGCTTCTTCTT
Source organism: Desemzia sp. AGC72 (assembly GCF_057334175.1). Classification (NCBI taxonomy): domain Bacteria; kingdom Bacillati; phylum Bacillota; class Bacilli; order Lactobacillales; family Carnobacteriaceae; genus Desemzia; species Desemzia sp. AGC72. The sequence goes on along the minus strand of NZ_JBHFIG010000021.1, from coordinate 240,856 downwards.
TTAAATCAGCCAGCTCTTCTTGAATCAAATCTAACCGGCGTCGGCTGCCTTCGTCTTCTTCTTTTTTCAGCGCGGCTTCTTCGATTTCTAACTGCATCAATCGTCTTCTAACTTGATCCAATTCTGTAGGCATGGAATTCATTTCCACTCGGATAGTTGCGCAAGCCTCATCCACTAAATCAATTGCTTTATCTGGTAAGAATCGATCAGTGATGTACCGATTAGACAATGTAGCAGCAGCTACTAAGGCATTATCCTGAATGTTTACACTGTGATAAATTTCAAAACGTTCTTTTAATCCTCTTAAAATACTGATCGTATCTTCTACAGTTGGTTCATTTACCAATACTTTTTGGAATCGGCGTTCTAAAGCTTTATCAGTTTCCATATATTTGCGGTACTCATCTAGAGTGGTAGCACCGATACAATGCAACTCTCCGCGTGCCAGCATGGGTTTCAAAAGGTTTCCTGCATCCATGCTTCCTTCTGTTTTACCTGCTCCTACAATCGTATGAATTTCATCAATGAACAAGATAATTTGTCCATCGCTTTTTTTCACTTCTTTTAATACTGCTTTTAACCGTTCTTCGAATTCACCTCGATATTTTGCTCCGGCAATCAAAGCACCCATGTCCAGCGAAAAAATCGTTTTGTCTTTTAAATTCTCTGGGACATCATTCCGTACAATACGTTGAGCAAGCCCTTCAACAATAGCTGTTTTACCTACACCTGGTTCTCCGATCAACACAGGATTATTTTTGGTCTTTCGAGATAAAATACGGATGACATTTCGTATTTCTTCATCCCTGCCGATAATTGGATCTTGCTTACCGCTTTTTACTGCTTCAACCAAGTCTATTCCATACTTGTTTAGTGCTTCATAATTTTCTTCTTGGTTTTGAGATGTCACTCTCTCTCCTCCTCTTAATTCCATAACCTTCTCGCGCAATTGTTTTTCAGTTAATCCCTGTGCCAGCAAGTTTTTCGTTAAGACATAATTCTTCATCTTCATTAGTGCTAATAGAGTCACTTCAGTTGAAATGTATTCGTCTTGAAGAGAATCGCTGATAGTTCCGGCTTCAGTCAGCAAACGATAAAGATTTTGACTCATAGTTTGACCATATTGAACACTATTCCCTTGTACAACTGGTAACCTGTTTAACTCTTGATCAATTTGAAACTCAAATTGATTTGTATCTACGCCTACTTGTTCATAAATATTTCTAGCAAAATGGTTGGGTGTTAAAAATATTTTCCATAGATGAACGATATCTATCTCTTGGTGTTGTCTTGTTATAGCGATTTGTTGAGCTTCACCTAGAGCTTGTTGCATCGTGCTGGTTAATTTGTCTATTTCCATAAAATCACCGCTCCTTTTACATCACATTTACTATTTTTATTTTACTCCATTCATTAAAAATGGCAAATATTTGCATCAAACAAATTATTTTCAACTTTTCACTTCTCTCTATATACTTGGTACAAGATACAAGATTTTAAGTTAACCATAAATGAAAGGGTGTTGAAATGAAAGCAATAGTCATTAATCAATACGGCGGATCAGAACAGCTGGTAGAAAAAGAACTGCCTGTTCCAGAAATAGGCGATGATCAAGTGTTGATTGAATTGAAAGCTACTTCGATTAATCCAATCGATTGGAAAATGAGAGCAGGTTATTTAAAAGAGATACTGCCTTATGATTTTCCGATTATTTTAGGCTGGGACGCAGCCGGAATCATAAAAAAAGTAGGTAAAAATGTGATTGCCTTTTCTGTAGGCGATAAAGTGATGGCTCGTCCAGCCACTACACCTAGAGGTACGTATGCAGAATATACAGCCGTAGAGGAGCATCTAGTCAGCCAACTGCCTGACAATATTTCTTTCGAAGAAGCCGCCGCTGTTCCGCTTACGGGTCAAACAGCTTGGGTGGCATTAGTTGAGCTCGGCAAAATAAAAGAAGGTGACCGTGTGTTGATCCATGGAGGATCAGGCGGCGTAGGTCATCTGGCAGTTCAAATTGCCAAATACTTCGGAGCTTATGTAGCAGCTACAGCCAGTGGAAAGAACGAAGACCTTGTGAGATCACTTGGTGTTGATGAATTCATCAATTATCAAAAAGAAGATTTTGAACAAGTGTTATCTGACTTTGATTTCGTGCTGGATACCCAAGGCAGAGAAATCCAAGAAAAAAGCTACACTGTCCTTAAAAAAGGCGGCACTTTGGTTTCAATCGTAGCTCCTCCAGATAAAGAAAAAGCAGCTGAGAAAGAAATTCATACAGGCTACTTCTTCTTAGAACCGACTGGAGAACGAATGGAAGACTTAGCAAAACTCATTACAGAAAACAAATTAAAACCTGTTATCGGGAAAACATTCCCTTTTACTCAAGAAGGCTTACGAGAAGCACACGATGTGAGCGAAAACGAGTCCATTCCTGGCAAGGTTGTGATTCAGATAAATTAAATTTTCTATCAAAAAAAGAGGACCGCTTTTTCGGGCCTCTTTTTTTATTTACACTTAATTCATTTATTGATCAAATAAAAATTCAAAGGACTTTGATTCTCTTGATTTTTTTTGTCCTCTTATCTGATGCCTAATGCGATTCTGGCATATCGAGACATTTTAGAAGTATCCCAAGCCGGGTACCAGACTAGTTTCACTTCGCTCGTTTGAACTTCCGGTACACTTTTGAGGGCTCTCATGATTTCTTCTGTGATAACATCTGCTAACGGGCACCCCATTGTTGTCAGCGTCATCTTGACCACACAATGTCCCTGTTCCAACAATTCCACACCGTAGACTAATCCTAAATTAACAATATCAATCCCCAATTCCGGATCAATCACTTGCTCTAACGCAGCCATAATCCGCTGACTGATTTCGATTCTTTCTTCTTCAGTCCATAAAGACACATCTTCAGACATAATTCACATTCCTCTCTATTTCTTAGTGTTGACTAACCATAGATTTTTTACAATTTATCTTTAAAGAACTTGGCCATCTCAACAGATATTGCATAAGGAACTTTATGGATTCCACCGACAGTCGTTTCAAATTGGACATTTTCAGCGTAAGGTTTATCTTGTATCATTTGAATGAATTTTTTTGTCAAAGAATAAGGAACTAACTCATCCTTTGTTCCGTGCCATACATAAATAGGACGTCCATTGATTTTTTCAGGTTGCAGATCCAATGAAATATGCTTTAAAGGTTCCATAGCTTCATTTACTTGCTGCTCCGTCAATTGAATGTCTAACCCCTCTGCCCATGGTGCATTTAGAAGCCATTTCGAAAAAGCGATTGGTGAAGGAGTTCCCATCAAAACACTTGCAGCTTTGATCCAAGGAAATTGTGTCAACATTGCATTAGTTGTAATACCTCCCATAGAAAGTCCAGCTACCCCTATTTTTTCTGGATCTGTTAGTCCTTGTTCTACATAATAATCTTTCAAGACAGTGATTTCATTCAAATTATGTAGAATAACATCCCAAAATTCCATGTTTTCAGGAGATGAAGTACTAGTTTTTCGCTCTCCATGTAAATAAGCTTCAGGCAATAACGCACGAAATCCTTGCTTAGCCAACTCGTAGCCGTTCACCATGGAACTTTCTTTTGAACTCGTCCATCCGTGATAGAAAAATACAGTTGGCAGCGTTTCAGAAAAATGCTCCTGTGAAACTATTTCTAACAAAGGCAAGCCTTTAACGATTACATTTTTAATGGAAATCAAATCGACACCTCTTAATAGTTATTTTTTTCTCAGTGATTTTATGGTAGTGTATGTTTAACTACTTTTTTTATAGTTTAGCATAAAAACGTTGGAGGATACAGATGAATAGAAAGCTAATCGCTCTTGACTTAGATGGAACTACCTTAAACAATCAGTCACAAATTTCTCAAAAAACTCGTGATGTCTTGACTCGTTTAAAAAAAGAAGGACACATCGTCTCAATAGCTACTGGAAGACCTTACCGCAGCAGTCGTCAATACTATGCAGAATTGCAATTGGATACACCGATTGTAAACTTTAACGGCGCATTGTGCCACAAGCCTGCTGAATTAGCTTGGGAGTCTCAATACCATAAAACACTTAATAGAGAAATCGCTATTGATATGCTCTCGTTGCGCAAAGATATGGATATCCAGCTGATTGCAGCTGAATTGCGCGACTCTGTTTATGTAGACGACGATTTTATTCCTTATGAGGACTTTTTTGCTACCGGAAAAAGTATGTCTTTCAAACTTTCAGAAGACTCTTTGAAAGAAGAACCAACAGCTATCAGTATTTTTACAGGCAAAGAAAATCAGCAAGTCATCACAGACAAAATCATCCATCGCTATGGTGATGCAGTTGAAGTGAGAACTTGGGGAGGTCTAACGCCTTGTTTAGAAGTAGTTGCTGCTGGCGTGCAAAAAGCCATGGGTGTGGAACGTATTGCACAAGTTTATGGAGTTCACCAAAAAGATATATTGGCTTTCGGAGATGAAAACAATGACTACGAAATGATCCAGTATGCTGGACATGGTGTCGTGATGCATAATGGAATCGATGAATTAAAGTCGATTGCGGATGACGTGACAGACTTTTCCAATCATGATGATGGTTTGGCACTTTATTTGGAAAAATATTTCCGTTTAGACTAAAATAAAAAAGCATTGGATCAAATTGATCCAATGCTTTTTTATTGATTAAAATACACTGCTTGCTCTGCGCTCTTTCTGCTGTTCGCTATTCAAAAATTCGCCCATTACTTTATTCGTTTGCATAAAGTTGACAAATGCTGCAGCATCAGCTTCCTTAACAGCTTGTTCTAAACTGTAGATTTCATAGCGTGAAACAACGATCATTAAAACAGCACGGTTCGTTTTGCTGTATCCGCCTGTAGCCGGTAAAACTGTAACGCCTCTGACTAATTCTTTATGGATAGCTTCTACTAAGGTATCCGGATCTGTCGTTACGATCATTGCCGTTACTTTTTGGTGACTCGTATGAATAGTATCTACCACTTTGGTAAAAGCATAAATGGATAAAATCGTATAGAAAGAATACTCCCATCCAAAAGTAGCTCCTGCTGTTATTGCAATGATAGCGTTCAGAACCATCATTAAGTTTCCGATAGTTCTACCAGTCGTTTTAGCTAAGACCATTGCAATAATGTCCATACCGCCCGTTGAAAATCCATATTTCAATGCAAAACCTACTCCAGCTCCTCCAATCACTCCACCAAACAAAGCACTCATGATTGGATCAGGAGTTAGTTGAATGACTGGCAAGACAACCATTAAGATAGACACTAGAAATGAAGAAATAAAACTTAACATAGTAAATGTTTTCCCTATTTTAAACCAACCTAAGATAGCGATCGGGATATTCAATAATAGAATGATCAATCCTGTTTCAAGTTGTATATTCAAATATTCTGATGTAATACCCGTAAATAATTGCGCGAAACCATTCAAACCAGATGCATAAACATTCGTTGGGATAAAGAAGAAGTTGAAAGATACCGCTCCTGTTATCGCTGAAAAAACCAATACAATCACAATTTTTAACGATTCCCACCATGCAACGGGAGTTTTAAAATTTTTCACCACAACACCTCCATAAGATAATTCTAGACAAGAATAGCAACAAACTAATATGAAAGAAAGATAAACTTAATGACATTAAGAAAAGTCTCATTGTATCCGCTTTACAATAAGAGTCTGTTAAGTATGTTTTTTCAGTGCATAAAAAAACGAAACAGACAATTGCCTATTTCGTTTTCACTGCTTATTCTACTATTTTGACAGTTACCGTTTTGCTTCCTTGTAGAAGCTTGGCTACCGGACATCGTTTTTCTGCCGATTGGACGATGCGGTCAGCTTTATCAAAAGGCAGACCTTCTATTTTAGCCAACGCTAATACTTCAAAGAAATAACCGCCCTTTTCTTCTGGCACCAAATCGATATGCACTTCTACTTGACTTTTATGTTTTAAGCCTCTGCCCTTCAACAAGGCTTGGATAGTGGCATTTAAACAGGTACTTAAAGACAGCCCTAGTAGTTCTTCAGGATTAGTCCCAGGTTCTGGACTCAATGGATCAGAGATTGCTACTCTTAATCCATCATTTTTCACAAAGGCTTCCCCTTGCAAGGCTTGATCATTCACTACTTCTGCATGAAATAAACTCTTTGGATGAGCCATGTAATCCCTGCCTTTTATGTTTATTTTTCTTCTTCTACAGCTGGTTCCAGTACTTTCTCTATTTCTTTAATAATTACTTTAGCAATCGTAGAACCGAATACCATCATCTCATAAGCTGCTAGAACATCGCTTGTCGTACGACTCAGCTGTTTTAAATAGATTTCTCCATCCCCTGCTAAAACCACACTGTAATAGCCCGCTTTCACTTGATTCAATTCATTCAACAATTCAAGGATCTCGGCTTTTTTAGTAAAATCTTTTACATATGCTAATTTGTGGTATGTAATCTGAAAATCAATTGATTTAGCTTCTTTACTGTCAAACACTATCCCGAATGGCAATACCCTTGTTTTCGTCAATCGAAAGTTTCCATTAAATAAAATTTGACCATTTTTCAATTGGCTTTTCTTTAATGGAATGTTTTTTTCTTTTAAATAAACCTCAAAGTTTTCAATCGTTTCTGACAATGTTATTTCCCCCTACCTCACTTAAATTTCTTGCTCCCTTTATTATAACGTAAATAATCCAGAATATATAGAATAAAAAAAAAAGCCTGATCATCTTGACAGATGATTCAGACTTTCTTCTTTTCGAATTAACGGCGAGCTTCTTTGATACGAGCAGCTTTACCATGTAATTTACGGATGTAGTACAATTTAGCACGACGTACTTTACCTTGACGAATAACTTCAAGTTTAGCAACACGTGGAGAATGTACTGGGAATGTACGCTCAACACCAACACCGTAAGAAATTTTACGAACAGTATAAGTTTCGCTGATTCCTGCACCGCGACGTTTGATAACTACGCCTTCGAATAACTGGATACGTTCTCTTTCCCCTTCAACAATACGTGCGTGTACACGAACTGTATCTCCAGGACGGAAACTAGGAATATCACTACGTAATTGTTCGCTAGTAATTGCTTCAATTAATTGACTCATGAATTTTTTCTCCTTCCAACAAATATTCGTATATCTCCATTCGGATACAGCGGAATATCGTTAATAGCGGTGGTTTGCCCACTCACCAAATAACTTTATCATATTATAGAATACCTGTAAAGTATTTTTTCTTTATTGAGCTGATTTCATAGCAGCTCAGCTTTGTTTGAATTCTTCCAGCCAGCTCTTTTGTTGATTAGTCAATTCCATATGATCCAACAAATCTGGTCTTCTTTCAAAAGTCCGTCTCAATGATTCTTTCTCTCGCCACTCTTCAATAAGCTTATGGTTCCCGCTCAATAGAACTTCCGGTACATCCATGCCTCTATAAGAAGCAGGTCTTGTATAATGAGGATGTTCCAACAGACCTGTTGAGAAAGAATCTGTTACAGCTGATTCCTCATTGCCCAGTACCTCAGGCAACAATCGTACTGTAGCATCTATCACCACCATAGCGCCCAATTCCCCGCCTGTCAGCACATAATCCCCAAGTGAGACCTCATCTGTCACGATTGTCCGGATACGTTCGTCATACCCTTCATAATGCCCGCAAATAAAAACTAAATGCTCCGCTTCAGCTAGTTCTTCAGCTTTCTTTTGATTAAAAGGTTCACCTGCTGGATCAAGCAAAATCACTCTTTTTTTAGTATCAGGGTGTTTCTCTTGAAGATGATCAAATGCATCGAAAATAGGTTGAGCTTTCAAAAGCATTCCAGCTCCGCCGCCATATGGATAATCGTCAACGTGTTGATGTTTGTTTCCTGAGAAGTCGCGGAAATTCAAAACATCTAACGACAGCAGATTTTTTTCTACAGCTTTTCCGATAATGGATTCTGACATCGGACCTTCAAACATACGAGGAAATAATGTAAGAACATCTATTTTCATAAATCTTCTAGCCCTTCCATAAGATGAACCGTCACAACTTTCTCCTCCAAGTCGACGTTCAGTACGCAATCCTCAATATACGGAATCAATAGATCTTTTTGTTTTTTTCTTTGGATGACCCATACATCATTTGCTCCAGGCTGTAAAACTTCTTTGATCTTACCGATTTCGCGACCAGTATCGTCTACTACAATCAAGCCGATGATTTGGTGCAGATAAAATTCATTCTCTGACAAATCAGTTAATTGGTCTTCTGTTATTTTCAAAACACCATCTCTATATTGCTCAACAGATTCGATTGTAGGGTGATTTTCAAACGTCAGCAAATCAAAGTTTTTATGTTTTCGGTGACTAGCTACTACCAACTCAATGGGTTTTGATTTCTCTTTTTCTAAAATCAGCACTGAACCTTTTTTATACCTTTGTTCTGGAAAATCAGTGACTGATATCACTCGAACTTCACCTTTGATACCATGTGTATTCACTATTTTTCCAACATTGAATAATTTTTCCATTCGATTCCCTCATTTAATTCGTTTTTATCGTTCTCTCAGACTTATTTTACTAGGAATTATCAAGATGTCTACATTAGATTACTTTTTATCGTTAAAAAAAAGAAAAAACCATTTCTCTAAAGAAACGGCTTCGTCTTATGATGGATATTAATTGTCGACAATGGTCAATCTTACACGCTTAGGTCCTTGAACCTTTGCGCTGTATACAATCGTTCGAATAGCTTTCGCTACACGACCTTTTTTACCGATCACTCGCCCAATATCTTCTTCATGAACGCTTAAATGGTATTCAATAAATTCATCGGTTTCATCAGTCTCCAAAGTGACTTCCTCCGGATGACTGACAAGCGGATGAACGATTGCAAGAATCAATTCACTAATGTCACTCATATTAAACATCCCTTTTATTTACTGTATTTAGAATCGTGGAATTTTTGCATAATACCTTCACGAGAAAGGATATTACGAACAGTATCTGAAGGTTGAGCACCATTGCTTAACCATTTAAGAACTGATTCTTCGTCGATTTTTACTTGAACAGGTTCAACAACTGGGTTATAGTAACCAATTTCTTCGATGAAGCGGCCATCACGTGGAGAACGTGAATCAGCAACTACTATACGATAAAAAGGTTTTCTTTTAGAACCCATGCGTTTCAAACGGATTTTTACTGCCATACTTTAACACCTCCATTAACAATCTCACAAAAGATAGTTTATCAGTTATTTCCATGCTTGTAAAGTGTTTTTTCTTTACACTTCATTTTTTATGCGTTTTTTTCTATTTTTTCTTTTTACGAACGACTTTTTTCTTTTTCTTTTTGTTTTTTCTGGCCATTTGGTTCATTGCCAGCTTCCCTAATTTGCCTTTTACGCCATTTCCAAATAAATTATCCATCCCTTGGAAATTGCCGTTAGACATTTTATTCATCATTTTTTTCGACTCGTTGAATTGTTTGATCAAGCGATTGACTTCTACTAATGGACGTCCTGACCCTTTAGCAATTCTTTTTCGTCTGCTTTGAGAAATAATATCTGGGTTTTCTCTTTCTTTAGGTGTCATAGAGAGAACGATAGCTTTCATTCGAGCCGTATCTTTTGGATCAATCTGCAATTGATCCAATCCAGGCATATTATTCATTCCTGGGATCATTTTGATAATATCTTCTAAAGGTCCCATATTGCTGACTTGGTCCATTTGATCGATGAAATCATTAAAATCAAATGTATTGTCCCGGAGCTTTCCTGCCATTTCTTCTGCTTTTTTCTCATCAATGTCTTGTTGAGCTTTTTCGATCAGCGTCAACATATCCCCCATACCTAAAATACGATTTGCCATACGATCTGGATGGAATGGTTCTAAAGCGTCAAGCTTTTCTCCTTGACCAACAAATTTGATTGGTTTTCCTGTAACGGAACGGATAGATAATGCCGCCCCACCACGTGTGTCTCCATCTAATTTAGTCAGAACGACCCCTGTTACGTCTAATTGCTCATTAAAGGACTTGGCAACATTGACTGCATCTTGCCCAGTCATAGCGTCCACAACCAAGAAAATCTCAGAAGGTTCAGTAATTTTTTTGATATCGGACAATTCCGTCATCAAGTTTTCATCTACGTGCAAACGTCCAGCCGTATCGATTAAGACTAAATCGCGACCCGTTCTAACAGCTTCTTCGATACCTTTTTGTGCGATCTCAACCGGACTTACTTGGTCGCCTAATGTGAAAACAGGCATGTCCAATTGATTCCCGATAGTTTGCAACTGTTGGATAGCTGCAGGGCGATAGATATCGGCTGCAACCAGCAATGGACGCTTGTTGTCGTTTTTACGGACATAGTTAGCAATCTTACCAGCAGTCGTCGTTTTACCTGCTCCTTGTAAACCAACCATCATTACCACTGTTGGTGGTTTAACAGAATAATTGATCGTAGCAGTTTCCCCACCCATTAATTCTGTCAGCTCATCATTTACGATTTTGATAATTTGTTGACCTGGAGACAAACTTTCTAAAACTTCCGTTCCAATTGCACGTTCACTTACTTTATTTACAAACTCTTTGACAACTTTAAAGTTGACATCGGCCTCTAGTAAAGCTAATCGAACTTCTCGCATCATTTCTCTAACGTCAGCTTCAGATACTTTACCTTTACGACGCAATTTCGTCATCGCATTTTGGAGTCTTTCTGTTAATCCTTCAAATGCCATATTTTTCCACCTATCCTACTCTTCATCATTTGTTTGTCTTAATTTTTCGATTTCAGCTTTCAATGCGATATCTTTTGGATAATGAGCAGTCACATATTCTTCCAACTGATCAATAATAGTATTAGTTTCGCTGAATTTTTTAAACAAGTTCAATTTTTCTTCGTACTCAATAAGAATCTTTTCAGTTCGCTTGATATTGTCATAAATAGCTTGGCGGCTCACATTGAATTCGTCCGCTATTTCACCAAGAGAAAAATCATCTCTATAATACAATTGCATGTACTCTTGTTGTTTATCTGTCAGTAAAGCACCATAAAAATCAAATAAAGAATTCATTTGATTTGTTTTTTCTAATTCCATTATCGACTCTCTCCTAGTACTTACTGTAAAGTGTTTTACTTTTACACACTACTTTAGATTACCTATTTTTCCTCTTTTAGTCAATAGAAGCTGGACTTTTTCTCCAAATCTAGAACCCTTTTCACTCGTATGGACAAACAAAAATAAAAATAAGGAAAAGACTCGAGGTCTTTTCCTTATCGTATTGGATTATTTTTTCAAATATTCATCAATATTAGATTTGATGTTAGAAACTTTTGGTCCATAGATAACTTGAGCATTCGTTCCTTTAAGGACGACTCCTGCAGCTCCCGTTGATTTCAACAAACTTTCATTAACGAGTCCGCCATCTTTCACTGTCACTCGCAAACGAGTTGCACAGTTGTCGACATCCACTAAGTTACTAGCACCGCCTAGTCCTTCAACAATATCTTTCGACAAGCTGTCTTCATTGGAAGAACCTTCTTCTTTTCCGCCTTGCTTTTTAGCTTGGTAATCTGCTTTTGTATATAATTTCGTTTCTACTACGTCATCTTCACGTCCTGGAGTTTTTAAATCAAACTTCAAGATGAAGAAACGGAATACAAAGTAATACACTAAAGCATAGACTATTCCCACAAGAACTACTGGTATCCAGTTTGTGACAGATTGTCCAGGTAAAATTCCGTACAATACGAAGTCGATCAATCCACCAGAGAATGTCAATCCTACTCCAACATTTAAGAAATGCATGAGTGCAAATGAAAATGCAGCCAGGACACAGTGTACTCCAAAGTATAATAATGGAGAAGCAAATAAGAATGAGAACTCAAGCGGTTCTGTGATCCCTGTAAATACTGAAGTTAAAGAAGATGACGTCATTAATCCTTTAACATCTTTTTTGCGCTCTGGTTTAGCTGTATGATACATCGCTAAAGCAGCCGCCGGGAAACCAAAAATCATGAACGGGAACATCCCTGAGAAGAATTTAGCTGCATCCGCACCAACTGGCAGACCATTTGCTAATTGAGCAAAAAGAATATTTTGCGCTCCTTCTACGGTTTGTCCTGCAATCTCTGCAGTACCACCCAAAGCCGTTTGCCAGAATGGCAAGTAGAAAACATGGTGCAATCCTAGCGGGATCAATGCACGATAGATATATCCGTATAAGAATGTACCTACATATCCTAGATCAGCCACCAACGAACCCAGCCATGCGATAAATTGAGCTGCAAAAGGCCATAGGAATGCTAAGGCTACCCCAGCAACGATACCACCTAAAGCCGAAACGATTGGTACAAAACGTGTACCTGCAAAGAAAGATAAAGCATCCGGCAAGTCGATCTTATAGTAGCGATTATGTAAGAAAGCTACTATAGAACCAATAATGATTCCGCCAAAAACTCCTGTATTCATAGTGTTTTCGAACCCAAGGAAGCTGCTCATCAATCCTGGGATAGAAGATAATTCTTCCATGTTACCAAAGTTGGCTACTGTACTGGTTAAAGCAGCATACATCATAAAGTAAGCTACAACTCCAGAAATAGCAGCAACTTCTTTAGCAGCTTTAGCAAATCCAAGAGCAACAGCTACTGCAAATAATAGCGGCAGATTGTCAAAAATGATTTGTCCACAATCTTTTAGGATCGTCAACACTTTGTACAGAACAGTACCTTTTCCTAACAACCAATCTAAATCATATAAATTAATAAATGCGTCTCCGGTAAAAGAAGCTCCTATACCGAGAAGTAACCCAGCAATCGGTAATAATGCAATTGGAAGCATAAATGTTTTACCCATTTTTTGCAAGGTTTCAAAAATCTTGTCTTTCACAATAATTCCTCCTATAAATTTTTAACTGCAGCTTTACTGAAATCATCCACCTTATAGCGCATAGGATTTCAGACCACGAATCGAATAATAGCACATTTTGAAAATAGGAACAATATTCAAGATTATTGGATAAAAATTAAAAAGCACAACAAAAATGACGCCTCCAGCATTGGAAGCGTCTGCAATATCTAGATAAAAAGATTTTTATAATGTATCTTTAATCAATTCGCTGAATAAGCCGAAAACAAACTCATTTGGGTTGAACTCTTCTAAATCGTCCATACTTTCACCAAGTCCTACGTACTTGACCGGTATGCCTAATTCTTTACGAATCGCTAAGACGATCCCACCCTTAGCTGTTCCGTCTAGTTTAGTCAACACGATTCCAGTGACATCTGTTGTTTCTTTGAACTGACGAGCTTGGATCATGGCATTTTGACCTGTAGTTGCATCAAGAACCAGCAACACTTCATGCGGTCCATCTGGAACTTCTCTGGAAATAATTCGTTTCATTTTTTCCAGCTCTTTCATCAAATTCACCTTATTTTGCAAACGACCAGCAGTATCTACAATAAGGATATCAGCATTCTCATCTTTTGCACGTTTAACAGCATCGAACACGACTGAAGCAGGGTCTCCACCGGCTTTCCCAGAAACAACTGTCGCTCCAACACGCTCTCCCCAAACTTCCAATTGTTCGATAGCTCCAGCTCTAAACGTATCTCCCGCGGCTAGAACAACTTTCTTGCCTTCATCAATGTATTGGTGAGCCATTTTAGCGATCGTAGTTGTTTTTCCTACTCCATTTACTCCAACAAACAAAATGATCGTCAGTCCGTCTTTATTCAGTTGGATAGAACGGTCTCCACTTTCGCTTTCTTCATAAATATCTACCATTTTCTCAATGATTACTTGCTGAACATCATTTTTGTTTTTGGCGTTTTTCAGTTTCACTTCTTGGCGTAATGCTTCTGTGATTTCCATCGTTACTTCGAACCCGACATCCGACTCGATCAAAACTTCTTCCAGATCTTCAAAAAAGTCTTCATCGACCGTACGGAAGTTCGCAAACAATTCATTCATACGACTAGAAAAAGTTTTCCGAGTTTTCTCTAGTCCTTTTTCATATTTTTCAGTTGTTTCAGATTGCTCGACGGGTGTCTCTTTCTTTTCACCGGTAAAGGCTTGTTTAATGCGGTCAAATAACCCCATATCTTCATCCCCTTTTTTACTTTGTTTAATGTACTTCATTCAAAATGAATCGTTCTACTGCCCGAGCAATGCCATGGTTATCATTGGAATCTGTAACGTATTGAGCAATTTCCTTCAAAGCAGGTGTTGCATTTCCCATAGCGATTCCCATTCCGGCGTATTCGATCATAGCATGATCATTCGCTTCATCACCAAAAGACATCACTTCGTCCGCAGTAAGTCCAAGCAAATTACACAACACTTCTATTCCGCGGCCTTTATCCACTTCTTTATTCATCATCTCAATCAAAATAGGACGTGATTTTACGATCGTGAACTTTTCATAGAACTCTGTTGGAATATGTTTGATTTCTTGCTCCAAAACATTTTCTTCATAACAAAACAGAATTTTGTTGAACCGGATATCGTCTGGAAGTCCCTCTAATGTCGTATACACAAAAGGCAATGCCGGTTTGGTTTTCTTATACCATGACTCTCTCCCGTTTGGAGCCGGCATTTCGTAAATATTGTCCAAGTCCAACAAGTTGCACGGCAAATTGATTGATTTGCTCAGCTCATACAACTCAATAGCCTGTTCTTTTGACAAAGACTTTTGAGACAAAATTTCTCCTGTATCAGCTTTTTGCACCAGACCGCCGTTATAAGTGATGACATAGTCCCCAGCTTCTCTGAGATTCATTTCATCTAAAATAGCTGCTACACTGAGCAGGGGACGCCCAGTACAAATGACTACTTTGACGCCCTTTTCCTTTACTCTTCTTAACGCTTGTTTGTTTTCTAATGAAATACTGCCATCGCTTTTCAACAATGTACCATCTAAATCAATTGCAATCAATTTGATCATGTATAGAATACTCTCCTTGTCTTCTCGCTTACTTATTAACAGGTACAGCTTCTAATTCTTCCAAACGAACAGAAACGATTTTTGACACTCCTGATTCTTGCATCGTCACCCCATATAAACCGTCAGCTTCTTGCATTGTACCTTTACGGTGAGTGATTACGATGAATTGAGTATCTTTTTCAAATCTGCGTAAATAGCGACCGAACCGAACCACGTTTGCTTCATCTAAAGCCGCTTCTACTTCATCTAAAATACAAAACGGAACAGGTCTCACTAATAAAATAGAAAACAACAAAGCAATCGCTGTTAAAGATCGTTCTCCTCCAGAAAGCAAGCTGAGTTGCTGCAATTTCTTCCCAGGTGGCTGAGCAATAATTTCAATCCCTGTCGTCAACATATTAGACGGGTCTGTCAGCTTCAGTTCAGCAGTCCCTCCGCCGAACAATTGTTGGAAAACGAGAGTGAATTTGCTTTGAATGGCTTCAAACAGTTCAGAAAAACGCTTGATTACTTCCGTATCCATCTCGTCCATCGTTTCAAACAAACTGTTTCTAGCCTCTTCTAAGTCAGCCTTTTGTTCTGCTAAGAAGGTATACCGTTCATTAACTCGCTCGTATTCTTCAATAGCCGCTAGATTGACCGTTCCCAGCTCTTCGATGCCTTTTTTCAATAATTTGACTTTTCGTTTAGCCTCTTCTAAAGAGATTTCAATCACATAATTGGCTGCGGCTGCTTCATAAGTCAATCCATAGTCCTCGCTCAAAATCATCAAACGAGTCTCGATAGCTACATCCAAGCGATTCATCGCTACTTCAACCATTGATTTTTGCTCTCGGATCGCTTGATGCTGATTATGTTTGAGAGAAACTTGTTGATCCAATGAATCGATTTCTTCTTCTGTTTTTCGCAATTCATGTTTATTAAGTTTCAACTCTTCTTCAATCAGCGTTTTATCTGCTCTTAATCTTGCTAAAGATTCTTCCAACTCTTTTTGAGTCAGTTGATGGTCTCCATCATACAAAGTCGTTGCTTCCAGCTGATTCTCTAAAGCAGACAATTGCTGTTTTAGTTCGATGATCGTATCTGATAAGCGTTGTTCTTCTTTTTTTAGACCAATTAAGTTTTCTTGAAGTGTAGCTGATTGAGTAATCAATAACTGATATTGTTCTGTTAGTTGATTTTTTTTCAGCTCTTTTTCTTCATTTTGTGAAGAGACCATTTCCAATTGTTGTGTCAGTTCAGCCATTTTTTCCTTGGCTGCAGCTAATTCAATTTCAATTTCATTTAGTCTTTTCATTGTTTCGTCAGCTTCTTGTTGCGCCGCTGATTCTTCGTATTCCTGTGCTTTCAACTCACGTGTCAATCGGTGTATTTCTTCAGTGATATAACTTGCTTTGCTTTTCAGTTCTTGCTCTTCCAAGCGCTTTTGCTCACCAACAGCACGCAATTCATTCATTGATTGCTCTTCTTTTTTCTCTCTTTGTTTTAGTGCTCGAATTTCTACTTCTTTCTGGTGCATCAACTCATCCATTTTTTGAATTTGCTCTTTTAATGATTGCAATTCATTTTTTCTGGATAATAAACTGCCTCTGTTGCCTTGTTTGTTCGATCCACCTGTCATTGAACCGCCAGCATTCATCACGTCGCCTTCTAGCGAAACTACTCGATATTTGTACTGGAAATGTTTTGCCAAACGGTTAGCAGATTCTAGATTCTCCGCAATCAGCGTTGTCCCTAATAAATTTTGAAGAACGCTTTTGACAGCATCTGGGTATTGAATAACTTCGCTACCAACACCAATATAACCTGGAATCGATTGAGCCTGAGTTTGAATAGCTGCTGGTAAAAATCGTGGTTTAATAGCTGTCAAAGGTAAAAATGTCGCTCTGCCGGAGTGTTTTTGTTTTAAGTATTGAATAGCCCGACGACCGCTCGTATCATCTTCCACAATGATGTGCTGTCCAGCAGCTCCTAATGCGATATCAATAGCCAGCTCCATTTTTTTTGGTACCTCGATCAGCTCTGTGACAGCTCCGATGATACCGCCCAGGCGTTCTTTTTGTGTAAGAACTTCTCGAACACCTTGATAAAAGCCTGTATAGTCATCGCTTAATTCTTTCAAGCTGTCTCGCTTAGCTTTAGCTTGCTGAATGATACGCATAGCTTCGTATAATTGGCTCTCCTTTGATTCGCGTTCTTTTTTGATTGTTTGGAGCAAGGCTTGTTTCTCTTGGAACTGCAGCAGTTTTTCAGCAATTTCTTGTTGTACTTGTTTCAATTGAGCCGTTTGAGCAACAGATGTCTCAGTAAGTTGCTCTAACTCATGGGATAAGCTTTGTTTAGAAGTGAGTGATCTCGCGTTTCTTAACTCATATTGAGAAGTACTTTTCTTTAAAAAAGTTTGTTCATTTTTCAAAGATGTTTCTTGCTGCATCCATTCAATGTATTCGTCACGCAAATGATCTTCCATCTGTTTTTGATTTCCAGATAACAATTCGCGTTCTTTTTTAATCGTTTTTAAAGACTTATCCAACTCTTTTTTTTCTTTCTCTTTTATTTCTTTATTATTGACAGTTTCATCTAGTTGACGAGTGGCGTCTTGTATTTGATTCAGCAACTGCTGCTTGTTTTGAAGGGCTTTTTCTTTGTTTTCTTGAGTATGCTTATTACGTTCTTTCAACACACTCCTTTTCCCTTCTAACTGTTCCATAGATTGGATAGAATGCATCAATTTTTCTTGGTAATCGTCTGCTTTTTCAGAGAAAATGTGTTTCGCTTTACGCAAATTCAGTAAATCAGCTTCCATCTGATCGGTTTGCTGCTTCATTTCAGCTAACTGACGATCAAAACCTGCTTTTTGGTTGGTTTTTTCTGACAATTCTTGTTGATATTGTTGGATTTCTACTGCAGTAAGAGAAATTTCTACATCTTTCAACTGTTCTTTTTGCTGCAAGTAATCCTTCGCCATAGTGCTTTGTATTTTCAGTGGTTCCACATGTGATTCTAATTCATACAAAATATCTTGGACCCTATTTAAATTATCTTTTGTTTCCAATAACTTTTGTTCAGCTTTTTTCTTTTTCGTTTTGTATTTCAGTACTCCAGCGGCTTCTTCAAAAATAGCACGACGGTCCTCTGGTTTACTATTAAATACCGATTCAACTTTTCCTTGAGAAATAATGGAAAAAGACTCTTTTCCCAACCCCGAATCCATAAACAAATCAACGATGTCTTTTAAGCGACACGGTTTTTTATTTATGTAATACTCGCTATCTCCAGAACGGTGCAAACGTCTTGTGATACTGACTTCTGAGAAATCAAGAGGCAAGAAATGATCTTCATTTTCTAATACTAAGGTTACTTCAGCGATATTAACCGGTTTACGTGAATCAGATCCGGCAAATATAATATCATTCATTTTCCCACCGCGTAAACTTTTTGCAGATTGTTCTCCCATGACCCAACGAATCGCTTCAATGATGTTGCTTTTTCCGCTTCCGTTTGGTCCAACAACGGCCGTTACGCCTTCGTTAAATTCGATAGTCGTTTTAGCAGCAAATGACTTAAAACCACTAATATCTATTTTCTTTAATTGCACGAAGACTGGCTCCTTCCTATATTTTCAATTTAATGGAGCCACAAGGACTTACCCATTTGATTCCTGTTATGATGATAAAACCTTCTTTATCATTACACAAACAACGAAGGTTAGCCACAACTCCTAACTTTCGTTGTCTGTGTAATGTATAGAAAGCTATCATTTGTTACTGTTAAACCTGCATGTCTTCTATCTCATCTGCTTCTCGCAAGTTTTCTAAGGCATTCGCTGCAGCGATTTGTTCAGCTGCTTTCTTCGACTTCCCTTTTCCTTGTCCTAGGATATTGCCTTCTGCCAGGACTTCGACTAAAAATTCCTTTTCGTGAGCAGGACCTACTTCTTCGACTAAAACATAATCAATTGAAACTTCACCATTCCGTTGCAGGAATTCTTGTAAATTAGTTTTGTGATCCATCACATGTGAAAAAGCGCCGGACTTGATTCGAGGAAAAACGGTTTGATTCAAAAAACTGTTTACTCCGTCTAATCCTTGATCTAAATATAATGCACCAATGAAGGATTCAAATAAATCGCATAATAAAGAAGGTCTCTTTCTGCCATTCATTCGCTCTTCGCCTTTCCCTAAGAGAATATAACGGTCAAACCCATATTCTTTTGCAAACTGGCTTAAGCTCGCCTCACAAACGATCGCAGCCCGCAACCTTGTTAATTTGCCTTCTGGGAGAGTTGGGTATTCATTAAACAAATACTTCGTGACAGTTAATTCTAAGACGGCATCTCCTAAGAACTCGATACGTTCATTATCCTTCAATTCCAATTCCCGGTGCTCATTCACATATGATGAATGGGTAAATGCTTCATTCAAAAAATCAGTGTTGGTAAACTCAATTTGAAATAATGATTTTAATTTTGTTAGTAACTCCTCATTCATTTCTGATTCCCCTTTTTCATCAAAATACTCTTACTGCCTTATTATACTGGTTTTCAATAGAAAAATAAACTTTAATCAGAGATTCTTCCCTTATCTGATGGTTGCTGAAGTAAAAAAAGAAGTCGGAGTGTAAGCTCCGACTTCTTTAAAGAAAAGGTATATTTATTCTGTAATTGCTTCGTCTTGAGTAACTCCAACTGCGTGCCATCCAAAGCTTGGATCTGCATCGTAACCCCAGTCATAGTTTGCAACACGGTCATTAACTGGTAATACTTCATTACGGAACAATGTAGGAATGATTGGAGCTTCTTCAGCGAAGTATGCTTGCCAGTCATGGTATTGATTAGTAACCCACTCATTATCCCATGCATCACCGTTATCGTCACTTGCTCTTCCTGAAATTTTATCAAGGAATGCATCATTCTCATCGCTACTCCAACGAGTGTAGTTGAATGCAGAATTGCGGCCGTATAACCCTTCAGGATTAGGATCAGTACCAGTTCCCCAAGCAGCTTGATAGATATCGATTCCTTCATCATCTGCTTCAACGCGGTCATAGAAACTGTTAAATTCAAGTAAGCGACCATCTGTTAATTGAACGTTCAATCCAACTTGTTTCCATGATTGCATGTAGTATTCTGCAATTGGTTCAGCAGTATCTCCACCAGCCATTGATGCAAAATTGATCACCAATTGTTCTCCATTTTGATCTTCACGGAATCCATCTCCATCAACATCTTCAAAACCAGCGTCATCTAACAATTGATTTGCTTTATCAGGGTCATATGTGTAACCTGGAACATCTGCATTATGGAAATCTCCAAACACTGGAGGAATAGCAGTATTCGCATTAGAACGAAGACCGTTGTAGAATTGAGTTGCTACAGCATTGTTATCGATAGCATATCCCATAGCTTGACGTAACTCTTTGCTTGACATTTTAGCTTCTGGATTCGTTATAACTTCACTGTTTTCAGCATCCCATTCACCTAGTTTGAATCCAATGTAAGTGTAAGCCAATTCTTCTCTACCTAAGATAGTGTAACCAGGTAGATCAGCATAAGTTGGGTACTCATCTGTCGGCATTGATAACGCCATATCGTATTCTCCATTTTGAAGTGCAGCAACGATACTTTCAGGAGGCACAACTTCTACTACTACTTTATCTAATTTAGGAGCACCTTTATAGTAATATTCATTTGCAACATATTCAACAGACTCACCAGGTACAATATTAGATACTGCAAATGGCCCAAATCCAATTGGATTTTTGCGGATTTCATCCGAACTTTCCAAATCTTTGATAGCAATATTTTCTAATTGATGCTTAGGCATTGCACCACTCCAAATTCCACCACCTGATTGCAACATACCAGGATGAACTTCTAAGTATTGGATTGTAATGCTCTTATCGTCGTTCACAGTAATTCCTGAAATAGTATCTGCTTCACCACTATTGTATTCTTCCATACCTACAATATTTGTCATTGTAGCATCGTAGCGTATACCTGTATAATCCGGGCTTCCGATTACTTCGTATGAATACAGTAAATCTTCCGAAGTCACAGGCTCGCCATCTGACCAGGTAACACCTTCATTAACAGTCAATGTAGCTGTTTTTGCTTCCTGATTAAAGTCTAAACTAACAGCTCCATCATTTGTGATTTGGAAATTTTCATCTGTTGAGAAAATTTCTTCTACGTTAAATTGCATTAATCTAGAATCATAAGCATCTTCATATAGTTCTAAACTGAAAAGTCCTTGGAACGGAGAACTTGTTACTAAAGCAACGTTAAGCGTTCCTCCATCCATAACTTCGCCTTCATTTGTAACTGCAGTTTCAAATTCAACGATTCCACTTTCTTCAGTACCTTCTGAGGCAGCACCTTCGCCACCATTTGCAGATGATTCAGTTCCCTCGTCTGAACCTCCGCCACATGCAGCTAAAATCAATGCCAATGCAGCTGAACCTGTAAACAAACCTAATTTTCTTTTACTCATGTAATTCTCCCCTTTTCTTATCCTAATCGTTGTTTAGAGTCTGCCGCACGTTTCAATGCTTGGCCGACATAGTTTATACACAACATCAGTACTAAGATCAATAATGATGCTGGCAACCAAACCCAAGTTTTATTCTCCAAAATATCTGGAGAAGTTGCATAACTAACCAATGTCCCTAAACTTGGAGTATTAGACGGAAGTCCAAACCCAAGGTAAGAAAGGCCAGTTTCGATTCCAATATTTGCCGCGAAGTTCAACGTTAAATCCACAATAATCAATGAACTTAAGTTCGGCATGATTTCTCGGAACATAATTTTCAAAGAACTGGTGCCCATAGTTTTAGAAGCACTTATATAGTCACGTCTTCCTTCGGATAAAGCTTTACTCCGAACGAGACGTGCTTGTCCAGTCCAGTAAAAAGCGCTCATAATAAAAATGAATGTCCAAACATCGTAAGTTGGTATGATTGTAATGAAAACAATAATCAACATTGTTGTAGGTAATACCATGATGAAGTCTATGATACGCATTAGAATATTATCTACTAATCCACCATAATAACCGGCAATCAACCCCATAGTTATACCAACTACGCTGGTAATAAAAGTAACAGCAATCCCTATTAAAATAGAGTTTCTACCACCAATCAGCAATTGTCCGAAAATATCTCGTCCTCCTGAGTCGGCTCCAAGTAAAAATTTATCACCAGGTGGTGCATATTGATCTAATAAACTGACCCACATAACCTGATCTTGATCAATCACGTAAGAGCCGATCATGATACTTAAAATCAGACCAATCATAAGTATCAAAGCAATTAAAGCACCTTTATCTTTAGCAAATTCTCTAGCAATAACTTTGAATCCCATTGGCGGTACACTTGTGTTCATATCTTGTGTTTGTGCTTCTATATTTGTATTAGCAGCCATTTAGTTTCATTCCTTTCCTGTGATTTTCTGCTATTAATCGATACGGATACGAGGATCTACGATAGTCATAATGATATCTGACAATAACGTCCCAACTAAAGTAGCAACCCCGAACAGCAGAGTCAATGCCACAATGACACTGTAATCACGCGAGTTTAAGGAACTGATAAACAATTGTCCCATACCTGGGAAAGCAAAAATTTGTTCGATAAACACTGAACCACCAATCAAACCAGTAATTTGATATCCCATTGTCGATGCTATAGGTAAGGCAGAGTTTCTAAAAATGTGACGACTGTATACAACTTTTTCAGGCACGCCTTTTGAACGAGCAGTTTTAACGTAATCTTGTGTTTTTGCATCTACTACTTCACTTCTTAAATATTGAATAATCATTGTTGTTCCTAATAAGGCATAAGTTACAGCCGGCAAAATTAAATGATAAGCTTTATCTAAATAGTAATCTAATGTTCCAGCAGGGATAGTAACGTCAACTGACCCACTAGTTGGGAACCAGTTCAGCGTATAACCAAACAACCATAGCATCAATAAAGCTAATACAAAGGTAGGAATAGCATAACTTACATAGTTGTAAACAACAACCATCTTATCTAAAATAGAATTGTTGTAACGACCAGCCAACATACCTAACGGGATTGCAATCGCATAAGTCAAAATAAATGACAACAAGGAAAGCAATACTGTATTCGACGCTCGTTGACCAATGATAGATCCTACAGAAATTTTATACGTATAACTTTGACCAAAATCACCTTGCAGAGCATTTCCCAACCAACGTACATATTGCACGGGTATAGGATCATTTAGCCCAGCTTGTTCTCTTAGATTTTCTATTACAGCTGGATCCGTTTCAGGAGTGATCAATCCAGTAAAAGGATCACCCGGCATAGCTTGCGCTAAAGCGAAAACGATAATACTCAAAATGAATACTTGAGGAAGCATAACTAAGAATCGTCTTAATATTGTTTTCCACATTAGAAATCCCCTCCATTTCCATCTGGTTTTAAGGCTACAAGATGAGTATCGGTTAGAGGTTTCAAGTCAAATACTCGATTATGCTCGTCATAGTATTGACTTTCAGACTGAACGTATTCATTCTCTACTGCTTTTCTAAGTGCCTTATGTTGTTCACGATCTCTAGGATTGATATCTGGAATAGCAGAAAGCAGTCGCTTAGTATAAATATGCTGAGGATTATTGAAAATTTCATTTTTACTTCCCACTTCAACAAATCTACCTCTATGCATAATAGCAATATCATCAGACATGTGCTTCACTACACCTAAATCATGTGAAATAAATAAATAGCTTAATTGATATTGGTCTTGTATGTTTCGCATAAAGTTTAATACTTGAGCTTGTACAGAAAGATCTAGAGCTGATGTTGGTTCATCGGCAATAATCAATTTCGGCTTACAAGCTACAGCACGTGCGACTCCTATACGTTGTCTCTGACCACCAGAAAACTCATGAGGATACTTGTATAATGCATCTTCCGGCATTCCAACGATGTCCAATAGTTCAAGAACACGCTTTTTTTCTTCGGCGGGAGAAACTTTTGAAAAATTCCGAATCGGTTCAGCAATCACGTCAATAATCCGTTTCTTCGGATTTAAAGAAGAGGCTGAATCTTGGAAAATCATTTGTACTTCACGATTGTATTCTTCGTATTTACCAGAACGTTTTCGTGCCTTATTGGTCACATCCACTCCATCGTAAAAGATTTTTCCGCTCGTGATTTTTTCCAAACCAATAATGGATTTTCCAATTGTGGTTTTACCTGACCCTGATTCTCCAACTAATCCATAAGTCTTTCCAGATTCGATTTCGAAAGAAACTCCGTCAACTGCACGTACATGATCTTGGATAGTATTAAAAAAGCCGCCTCGAATCGGATAGTGTACATTTAAGTCTTTGATTTCAATAAATCCCATGCTACTCTTCCTCCCCTTCAAAATGGAAATGTTTGTAGCATGTACATCTTACAAAATGATTTGGTGCTACTTCATGTAATATCGGGTCTTCTTCATGTTCTTCTGCTGGTATCCAAGGAATACGAGGAGCAAATCTGCAGCCTTTTCTTGGAAGTTTAGCAAGTGATGGAACTGTACCTTGAATAACATGCAATTCTTTGTTTTCGTCTTCTAATTCATCACTACTTTGTGGAATGGAGTTTAGTAATGAACGTGTATAAGGATGCATTGGATTTTCAAACAACTCTAAAGCTGTTGCTTGTTCAACAATCTCTCCAGCGTACATAACAGCAACTCTGTCAGCCATTTCAGCAACAACACCTAAATCGTGAGTGATCAAGATGATGCCCGTGCCCATTTCTTCTTGCAGATCTTTCAGCAGATCCAATATTTGAGCTTGGATCGTTACATCAAGAGCAGTAGTAGGCTCATCTGCAATGATGATCGGCGGTTTACAAGATAATGCTATTGCGATCACTACACGTTGTCTCATACCACCAGACAATTCATGAGGATATAATTTCATTACTCGTTTTGGATTTGGGATTCCAACTTGTTCTAACAATTCCAGCACACGATTTGTTCGAGCTTCGCTGTCTAGTTTTGTATGGTAAATCAAAGCTTCTGCAATTTGGTCATGAATCGTCATCAATGGATTTAAAGAACCTAGCGGATCTTGAAATATCATGCCGATGTCATTTCCACGAATACGGTTGTACAGTTGTTCGTTTAAATTTAATAAATTCAAATCTTTATATAATGCCTCACCGGTAATTCTGGTATTCAAAGGGTCATGCAGACCAACAATTGAAGTAGCTAACGTACTTTTTCCACTACCAGATTCTCCAACAATAGCTAAAATTTCGTTTTTTTCTAATGTTAACGAAACATCATCAACTGCATTATAATATTGATCGTTAATTCTAAAAGCTGTTTCTAAATGATTGATTTCCAATAATGATCGTTCTACGGCCAAAATTATACCTCCTAAAGACTTTCGCATCTCATTGAAAATGAGAAAAGTATTAAATTTATGTAACATTTGATTTAATAACTTAACTGAATTATACACACGCAAATCTTACATTGCAATAGTTTTTTTAATCATTCTATAATAAAACGTGTTACTATACTTGACTTTTTCTTTTTTGAAAGGGGTAACAGCTCATTTGAATGAGAACTAAATAAGTAACATAAATAAGTGGAAAGTAAATAAAACCCTTGTGCCTATTGCAACTTTATACATAAAAAGAATGTGAAATCCCTTTTTTAAAATGATTTCAATCTCGATAATAACGTGTGAATAATTTTTGTCTAATTTCTCACCTACCAGCTTAACTGTATATAAAAAAATAGACCAGAAGGTTTCCTTTCTGGTCTATCAGGTTTCAGTTATGTTTTTATCTTAAATTATTGACGATTATTATCGATATAAGTAACTGCATTTCCTACTGTAGTGATTTGCTCTGCGTCTTCATCAGAGATTTCAGTTCCGAAAACATCTTCCATTTCCATTACCAATTCTACAATATCTAATGAGTCAGCACCTAAATCTTCTTTAAAAGTCATTTCTGCTGTTACACGATCCTCATCAATCCCAAAACGCTCTACGATAATTTTTTTAACTGTTTCAAAGGTTTCGTTATTCAACACACAATACACCTCCAACTTTTCTGTTATAGTCAGCTGACTATGTTTTAAATCTATTTTCTATACTATTTTAACTTTATTAACAATTTCTGTCTATCTATTTTTTTGAAAACGTTCTTATGGTGTTTGGAAATCTATTTTGTTTGATCTTTTGTTGAATCTGCTTTCTCTTCAAAGGAGCCGACTAAATCTTCCATTACATTTGAAGAAAGCATCTCACGGATTTGTTTAATGGTAAAGTATACCGCTTCTTTTTCAGTTGAACCATGTGTTTTTACGACAGGAGCTTTCAAACCAAACAAAACACCTCCGCCATATTTTGAGTAATCCAACACATCTTTTAGTCCTGTTAAGCTGTCTTTTAACAGCAAACCGCCGATTTTAGCTTTTGTCCCATTTTCCATTGTGGCTTTTTTAATGAGTTTCATCATGCTTAAAGCTGTTCCTTCTACTGTTTTTAAAACTGCATTCCCAGTAAAGCCATCTGTTACAACAACATCAGCAACACCATTCAACAGTTCACGAGCTTCTACGTTTCCAATAAAGTTGATTTCATGGTTTTCTTTCATCAAGGCATAGGCTTGCTTACTTAGTTCGTTACCTTTGTTTTCTTCTGTACCGTTGTTCAGCAAACCTACTCTTGGTTTTTGGACTCCACGGACAAATTGAGCATAATAACTCCCTAACGTAGCAAATTGGTTTAAGTTTTCTGGTTTGCTGTCTGCATTCGCTCCAACGTCCATCATATTAAACGCATCTATCCCGCCGCCTAGAGCCGGTAAAGTGACCAATAAGCCTGGACGGTCGATTCCTTTCATTCTCCCTACAATCAGCAATCCTGCTGCTAATAGAGCCCCTGTATTTCCTGCAGAGAATAAAGCATCTGCTTCGCCTTCTTTTACCGCTTTGGCAGCAAGGATCATTGAAGCATCTTTTTTTCTGCGTACAGCACGTACAGGATCATCTTCACTAGTGATCTTTTCATCTGTATGAATAATAGTGATATTTGTTTGATCGATCAAATGTTCACGTATGGCACTTTCTTTTCCATACAATTGAAATTCGATATCTTTAAACTCTTGAGCAGCTAACACTACTCCTTCTACTATAGCTTTTGGAGCATTATCCCCACCCATAGCATCTACAGCAATTTTCATTTATCTTCCTCCTTTTGATTTAATACTCTATTTGTTGATCAAAAGTTGTCTTTTACTTTTTGATCAATGAAACACATCAGACTCTTTCGCCATCGGATCAAACGCCACTGCTGTTCTTAAAGCAGCCAAATCCGGATGAGTATTGAAATCTGTTCGTTGGACCAATTCTGCTGCATCTAAACGAGCCGTTTCGAGTGCATTGAAATCGGTCACGATATCTCCTACTTTAAAGTCAGGGATCCCGGATTGTTTGTTTCCAAATACATCACCAGGTCCTCTTAATTCTAAATCTTTTTCGCTCAAGATAAAACCATTATTTGTTTCTGTCATGATTTTCATCCGCTCGATCCCCATGTCGCCTTTAGGATCGGCTACTAAAATACAATACGACTCTTTTGAACCCCTGCCGACTCGTCCCCTCAACTGGTGCAATTGCGCTAATCCAAAACGATCAGCATCGTAAATAACCATCGTAGTAGCATTTGGAACATCGACACCCACTTCGATAACCGTTGTGGAAACCAGCACTTGCAGTTCATTCCGTTTAAAAGCCTTCATCACACTGTCTTTTTCTGCCGACTTCATTTGACCATGGAGCAATCCAACTCGATATTTTCCATGATAAAATTGGGTCAATTTTTGATAAACTTCCGTAGCATTTTTTACATCTAGACTTTCTGATTCCTCAATCAAAGGACAAATCACATAAGCTTGAGAGCCTATGCTCAATTGTTTTTCAATAAATTCCAATGTATGTTCAAATTGTTTCGGCTTTACCCAAGTCGTTTGAATCGGTTTTCTGCCAGCCGGCATTTCATCAATGATAGAAACATCCATTTCACCAAAAGCAGTGATGGCTAAAGTCCTGGGAATAGGTGTCGCTGTCATGAACAAAACATCCGGTTCGATTCCTTTACTCCTCAGTTTCTTACGTTGATTCACACCAAAGCGATGCTGCTCATCCGTAATAACCAGCCCTAGTTTATAAAATTCGATTGTATCTTGGATCAAAGCATGAGTCCCTACTACTACATCGATTTCACCTGAACGCAATTGTTCTTCGATCAGCCGCTTCTCTTTAGCTGTAGTAGAGCCGGTCAAAAGGGCTGTACGGATCTCTAAAGGGTCAAACAAATCGTTTAAACTTTTACTGTGCTGTTCAGCCAATATAGTTGTCGGCACCATTAAAGCAGATTGATAACCCGCAGTAGCAGCAGCATAAATAGCCAATACAGCTACTAATGTTTTCCCGCTCCCTACATCTCCTTGAAGCAGACGATGCATATTGATTGGCTGCTTCATATCTCGGCAAATTTCATTGACCACTCTTTTCTGAGCATTTGTCAGTTCAAATGGCAGAGTAGCTATGAAGCTTTTTAAGCGTTGGATATCATAATGGATAGGAGTACCAAATCCAGCTTTTTTTTGCTTCTTCCGCAACAACTGCATTTTGGTTTGATACAATAAAAACTCCTCGAAAATGACCTCCCTGCGCGCTTGCTTTGTCTGCTCAGGAGAGACAGGAAAATGCATAGCATAAACGGCTTCTTTATGTGAAATCAAGCGGTATTTCATGCGTAATTCACTGGGGATGATTTCAGGAATAACATCTTTATAAGCTTCGTAGGCTTGCTTGATCAAAGCAACCAGCGTTTTTTGGCGAATTTTTTTATTCGTATGATAAACAGATTCAAAATCCGAATCTTGTTCCGCAGATGTAGAACCAAGAATCTTGATTCCGGTCAAATTCTTTCTTTTATCATCCCATTTTCCGTAAACAGTGATTTCACTGCCTCCTACGATTTGTTTTGCCAAATACGGCTGATTAAAAAAAGTGACCACAATAATAGCTTGATCAATTTTCATTCGAAAAGAAAGACGGCTCTTTTTATACCCAAAACGCGAAAGTACCGCATCTGCCAAAACTTCTCCTCTTAAACTGGTTTTTTCCTGGTCTTCCAGCTCGAATAAATTTTTCACTTGAACGTCTTCATAGCGAAAAGGGAAATGATTCAACAAATCAGCGATCGTATAAATGCCCAATTCATTTAAAGCTTCTACCCTTTTCTCTCCTACGTTTTGAAGTACTGAGACAGGGTCATAGATTGTTTTTTCCATTGAGTACGGACAATCTATCTATATAAAGAAAATTATTTCTTTAAGATTGTCTCCAGCCCTCCTTTTACGCATTTAGTATTCGCTATAGAAGCTGGGATATATCCAAGCTCCTTTATATTGCATTCTATTCTTCAAAATAGAAACAGTAAAAAGTAGACAGAAAAATAATCAAGAAAGCTTCTTTATTATTTTTTGCCTACTTTTATATTCTATTCTACAGATAAGAAATAAGGATACACAGGTTGTTTACCTTCGTGAATTTCAACTTCGATATCTGAGTAGTCTGCTTCGATTTCTGAAGCAATTTCTTCAGCTTCTTTTTTAGGAACGCCATCTCCTAAAATAATCGTGACGATTTCGCTGTCATCATTCAGCATTTGTTTAAGCGTTTCGATAGTCGCTTCTTTACGGTCACCTTTTGATAAGACGATATCTCCATCAATAATTCCCATAAAGTCATCTTTAGTGATTTTAACTCCGTTTATTTCAGTATCGCGTACAGCGTTTGTAATTTGTCCACTAATGACATTTTCCAATTCGCTGCTCATTTCAGCTTTGTTGGTTTCTAGATTATTTTGCTCATTGAAAGCCAACATAGAAGTCATCCCTTGAGAAATAGTACGACTTGGCACTACAACTACAGGTGTGTCGCTTTCTTGGGCAGCTTGTTCAGCAGCCATGAAAATATTTTTATTATTTGGCAGCACGATGACGTTTTCCGCATGGACCGCGTCAATTGCTTTCAAGATATCTTCTGTACTAGGGTTCATGGTTTGACCACCATTGATGATGTAGTTGACTCCCAGACTTCTGAACAATTCTTGGATTCCTTCTCCTGCTGCAACAGCAATAATGCCGTAAGGAACTTTTTCAGCCGGTTTAGCTGCTGTGTCAGTTTCTACCAATGCATCATGTTGTTCACGCATATTGTCTACTTTGATCTTGATCAATGAACCAAATTTTTGACCATAGTTCATAACTTCGCCAGGTTTTTCTGTATGCACATGTACTTTAATGATCTCTTCATCATTCACTACTAATAAGGAATCACCGATTTCGTTCAAATGGTTACGGAATGTATCGTAATCAAATTCACTATCTACAGTTTCTCCTTGTCCAATATGAACCATGATTTCAGTACAGTAGCCATATTTGATATCTTCTGAAGCAATATGGTTATGTACTCCTCTATGATGTTCAGCATTGATCATGTCTGTCATTTCGACCTCAGTTGGTTGGTATACTTCTTCTTCGATAACTTTTCCGGATAGAACTTCTAAAAAACCTTCAAAGATGTAAACTAATCCTTGTCCACCACTATCTACAACTCCAACTTCTTTCAATACAGGCAATAAATCAGGCGTTTTAGCTAAAGATTTTTTAGCCGCTGACAAGACTGTCTCCATAACTTCAACAACATCCGTTGTTTGAGCAGCTTTTTTCTCACCAGCTTTTGCAGATTCACGAGCCACTGTTAAAATCGTTCCTTCAACAGGTTTCATAACAGCTTTATAAGCAATCTCAACACCTTTTGTAAATGCTGCAGCTAAATCAGATGCATTGACGGTTTCTTTATCTGTCATCGATTTGCCGAATCCTCTGAATAATTGTGATAAAATAACCCCAGAGTTTCCTCTTGCTCCCATTAAAAGACCTTTAGCTAAAGCACCTGCTAATTCGCCTACATGATCTGCAGAGCTAGTGCTTACTGCTTTTGCTCCACTAGTCATAGATAAATTCATATTTGTTCCTGTATCGCCATCCGGCACAGGGAATACATTTAAAGAATTCACATATTCTGCATTTTTTTCTAAGCGTTTAGCTCCACTTGCTACCATTAATCGGAACTGCTTCGCCTCAATTTTTTCAACTTTCACCGTTAATATCCTCCTCATGTCACTACGCTAAGAAACGGTGACATTAACCTTCTTTATTCTAATCTTGTAATACACGTACACCTTGCACAAAAATGTTTACTGCATTTGCAGAAACACCTAACATTGATTCCAAATTATATTTTACTTTTTCTTGTACATTTCGACAAACTTCAGAGATTTTTGTGCCATAGCTAACAATAATGTAAACATCTACGGCTACCCCATTTTCTTCTTGGCGCACAATAACACCTTTGGAATAATTTTCTTTTTTCAAAATTTCATTAAGATTATCGCGAATTTGATTTTTGCTCGCCATTCCAACGATACCAAAAATTTCAGTCGCTGCTCCGCCAACTACTGTAGCGATCACGTCATTTGAAATATCTACTAATCCATATTGTGTTTTGATTTTAACTGCCATGTTTAAAATCCTCCTCTTGACTTAAAAAGTCATAAATAACTACCTTACATTGTAGCATAGCAACTTGAAGAATAAAAGATAAAACCGAAAACTGGCTATTTTAGCCATCTCATTCTAACCTTACTATAACCTATTTTCTTCATAATCATTTAATTGTGTCAAGTAAAATTACTTGAACGAATTATCTTGCAAATAAAGAAAAGATATGCTAAATTGTTTAGGTATGATTATTGAAGCTTTGCTTCATTTACGGCAAAGGAGGAAAGAAAAAATGGCAAAAGTATGTTATGTAACAGGACGTAAAGCACAAAGTGGTAATAACCGTTCTCACGCAGTAAACAAAACAAAGAGAAGTTTCGGCGCAAACTTGCAAAAAGTCCGTATTTTAGTAGACGGTAAACCTAAAAAAGTATGGGTTTCTGCTCGTGCTCTTAAATCTGGAAAAGTTGAACGTGTTTAATTTTTCTATTTATGAACGAAACAAAAAAACAGCCTAAGCAGTTCTTATTGCTCGGGTTGTTTTTTTGTGCTGTTTTATATATTATTTTCCGTCTTTACTTTGAATAAAAACAATCAATCCTTCTGTAAAAGAAAAAGAAGCGACCGACTTTTTGAATTCATTACTGGCTAAAGAAATCGGATACTCATAATCTTTCTCTTCTAAAGGGTATTTAAATCCTCTTAAAGATAATTTTTGTACTGGAGTCATGCAGACAAACCCGGCATAAGGTTTATCTCTTTCTTGTATCAATTCATACTCTCCTGGAAGATAAAAGGAAACACTGTTGAAGCGATCATACAGAGTAATCACAGATGCATGTGCTTTAAACCTAGGCTGAAATACGAATAAAAAATTACTCATCAAATGATCTAATCTTCCTGCTGTTGCGCCGTAAATAGAAACCTTGTCTGGTTTGTATTCTTCAAGCGCCAACTGCAAAGCTAACTCCGTATCTGTGTCATCTTTTTCAGAAGGCGCAGACCGGACATCTCCGATTTTCTCTTCCAATAAAGTTCGTTCTGCCTCTGTGACAGAATCGAAATCTCCAACAGCTAAATCAGGCAGGATACCTTCCTTCAGCAAACGAATAGCCCCATGATCTACTCCGATCCAAATTACATCTGAAGTATTCGATTGATAGACATCTAAAGGCAGCGCACTTTCAGGCCCGCCGACCATAATTTTGACTTCTGTCATTATTGAACCGCTTCTTTCAATTGATCCATTCGTTTTAATGGAGCATCAGCTGAGTAAATGTAAGAACCAGCTACAAATACAGAGGCGCCTGCTTCATGGCACATTTGAATCGTTTTTTCATTGATCCCGCCATCTACTTCAATCTCATAACGGTAACCGTTTGTTTTTTTCAGCTCATCTAACTGACGAATCTTGTCTAATGATTCGGGAATAAAACTTTGACCGCCGAATCCTGGATTCACCGTCATAACTAATACTAAATCTACATCATTTAAGATAGTTTCAATAGCTGATACAGGAGTTCCAGGATTGATTACTACTCCAGGTTTTACGCCAGCATTGCGGATCATTTGGATCGTTCTATGGATATGACGAGTACTTTCAACATGTACACTAATAATATCAGCTCCCGCTTTGGCAAAATCATTGATATAGTCTTCCGGATTTTCGATCATCAAATGACAATCCAAAGTCAGTTTAGTGATTGGTCTGACTGCATTGACTACATTAGCCCCGAATGTAATATTTGGAACAAAATGCCCATCCATTACATCAATATGAATGTAATCAGCACCGCCTTTTTCTACAAGTTTGATATCTCTTTCTAAATTGGCAAAATCTGCACTTAAAATCGATGGAGCTAATTTCATTTTTCTTTTCCTCATTTCTTTTTAGAATAATCTGGTCTGCGTTGACTGATTTCTTCATAAAATTGCTTGTAATTTGAATAACGGTAATCTGTAATCTCACCTTTTTCAACCAATTCTTTTACTTTACATTTAGGTTCTTTAAGATGAACACATCCTCTGAAACGGCACTGTTCTTGCACCTTCAAAAATTCTGGAAACAACTCTCTCAAGTCTTCCAATTCTATTTCGGCTAGATCAATGGCACTGAATCCTGGAGTATCTGCGACCAATCCCCCATGCAAAGGTATCAGTTCTACGTGTCTTGTAGTGTGTTTTCCTCGACCTAATGAGGTTGAAATTTCAGCAGTCTTGAGCACTAATTCAGGAGAAATCGTATTCAGCAGCGTCGATTTCCCTGCCCCAGACTGTCCCATAAATACAGTCAACTGATTAGCAAAATGTGTACACAATTGTTGAACAGCAGCATCTTGCCCATTTTTTTCCGGTAAGTAAACGGTATATCCTAACGATTCATAATACATTTGATACTCTTTTAAATCTTGATAAGTTTTTTCATTAATCAAATCTGTTTTTGTAATATAGATAATGGCTTTGATGTTCTTATTTTCTAATGTCACTAAAAAACGATCTAATAATTGCGGCGAAAAGTCAGGTTCAACAGCCGATGTCACTACAACTCCTAAATCAATATTAGCAATTGGCGGACGTACTAGTTCATTTCTCCGTTCCAACAATTCTTTTAAAACACCTTCGTCTTTATTTCCACTCTCAAACTCTACAAAATCTCCTACTAAAGGGGTCAAATTACGATTTCTGAAATTCCCTCTTCCCCTTGTTTGATATGTTTCGCCTTGATAATACACATAATAAAAACCACTTAAAGCTTTTCTGATTTGTCCTTCTGGCAAATAGGCGTCCTCCTCAACGTTCTCTTCTCTTTTTACTTTACTGAACTATGAACTAGAATGCAAACCTAAAAGTCATTATTTCTCTCACTTTCGTTATTATCGATGCATAAAAATTTGTCTTGTCTTTTTTTATAGCGCATAAATACCTTTTATTCTCCACTAGGTAAAACAAAAAAGAACTCTTCATTGAGCGTATACATATATATAATGTATACGCTCAATGAAGAGTCTAAATGCTTATTCAGGAGCTTTAACAGAATTGTTTTCTTCTATTGTTTCTCCGTCTCTGATAATTTTGTACCCGCCCGTTGCGCCTTCTTCTAAAATAAACGGTATTTCCATATCTGAATCTTCTGTGATTGTGAATTGTTGGAACAGAGTATCCATTGTATGTTCTGCATCTGAAATATATACTTCGATTGTATTAGGCATCAGTTCTGATTCTTCAGAGCTTTCTTCGTCTGAGTCATCTTGCGATGAAGATTCTTCGCTTGGATTTTTGTAAGGAACAGACACCGGAACCGTAAATTGACGTTCTGGTATATCTTCTTGCCCTAATGAAACCACGATATTCAATGTATCTCCGTTGTAAACAGTTCTACCGGGTTCGATATCTTGTGAAATAATGTAACCAACAGGAGTGTCTTCAGAATATTCTTCTGTTATTTTCAGATTCAGCCCATTTTCTGCTGCGTAATCTTCCACACTTTTTTGAGAATATCCATTCAAGTCTCTCATCTCCATGCCTGCTCTGCCCGAACTTACTGTGAAAGTTACTGTCGTTTCAGAAGGGACAACTTCCTCATCTTCATCGATATCCTGCTCTATAATATCTCCGGACGGAACTGTTTCACTGCTTTCTTCAATACCTTCTACTGTAAAACCTAGCTCTGTTAGTTCTGCTTTTACTTCTTGGTAATTTTCATCAGTATAATCTTTGAATTCTACCGTAGCTTTTCCAGAACTCACATATAAATCAACACTGGTATCTTCTTTTACACTATTTCCCACATCAGGATTCGTTCGAATAACCAATCCCTCTTCAATGTCTTCGTTAGGTTCTTCAATGACTTCATCTACGGCAATGTTGATCGCTAATAGTTCTTCTTCGGCTTCTTCCGGCGTCATCTCAACAACATTTGGTATCACGACATCTTTTGGCGTCATCATTAACACTGCCGCAACACTTCCAGCCGCAATCAAGAAAAAGCTTAAGAGCACTATCCATAACCATTTCTTTTTTTTCTTTTTCTTAGGCACTTCAGGATTTGATTTTCCCGGACTCTCCTTGACCGGTTCAATGACCGTCGTATCTTCCAGTTTG
The DNA here is from genome assembly GCF_057334175.1 of Desemzia sp. AGC72. Classification (NCBI taxonomy): domain Bacteria; kingdom Bacillati; phylum Bacillota; class Bacilli; order Lactobacillales; family Carnobacteriaceae; genus Desemzia; species Desemzia sp. AGC72. Next base: position 205,191 of record NZ_JBHFIG010000021.1, on the reverse strand, counting down.
CTGTCTGGAGAAACAGATATCGGCGTAATCACTTTCGTTTCTTGCAGCATACTGACTGGTGTAAATGGCGGTTCATCTACTCTGCTTGAAGACAGTGATGTCTCCAGATCTTTTGCCATTTCCTCCACTGTCTTGTAACGATCCGCTATTTCTTTGGTTGTAGCTTTCAAGACAACATTTTCTAACGCTTGAGGGATCCTTGGATCAAATTTTTTAACAGAAGGAATAGTTTCTTGAAAATGCTTCAGTGCAATTGAAACAGCAGATTCTCCTTCAAATGGCACACTTCCTGTCAGCAATTCATATAAAATGATCCCTAAGGAATAAATGTCTGATTGGTTTGTAGCCATCGCTCCGCGAGCTTGTTCCGGCGATAAGTAGTGTACCGATCCTAACAAGGAATTCGTTTGAGTGATAGAGGATTGCGATACAGCAACAGCAATCCCAAAATCAGTAATTTTCGCCACTCCATTTTCATCCATCAAAATGTTCTGCGGTTTAAGATCTCGGTGGATGATTTGGTTTTGATGCGCATAAGACACAGCGGATAAAATTTGATCCATGATATTCAGCACTTTATGATAGGCGATAGGAAAATGATTGATGATGTATTCTTTTAAATCTGTTCCTTTAACGTATTCCATGACAATAAACTGCGAGCCATCTTCTTCTCCGACATCATAAATACTGACGATATTCGGATGGACCAATTCTGTAGACGATAATGCTTCACGTTTGAAGCGGCGAATCGTGTCTTCGTCTTTTCTAAAGTCATACCTCAATACTTTAACAGCCACATCTCGATTTAAAATTAAATCATGCGCTAAATAAACATTGGCCATACCACCGCTGCCGATGGGTTTTAGTATTTTATAGCGACCACTCAATTTTTTTCCGATTTCCATTGACTAATCCTCCTTTCCTTCATATAAATCGATCATGATAACTGTTATATTATCGATTCCGCCACGCTCGTTGGCTAAATCTACAAGCATAGCAGCACGCGCCTCTAATGGTTCAGAAGCATAAATGATTTTTTCGATTTCTTTATCGTCGACCATATTGGTCAACCCATCTGAACATAATAAAATAAATTCATCCTCTTCATACGGATAAATATCAATATCGATTCCGAGTTGTTCTGAAACACCTAGAGAACGAGTTAAAATATTTTTTTTCGGGTGATTTGAAGCTTCTTCAGCCGTCAACTCGCCGCTTCTAAGCAATTCTCCCACTAAAGAATGATCATCAGTCACTTGAGTCAAGTGTCCATCAATCAAGCGGTAAGCACGGCTGTCGCCTATATTGGCAATAACAAATCCGTCAGCAGCTTCCGCTACTGCCACTAAAGTTGTGCCCATACCTTTTAAATCAGAATACTGGAGAGATCTTTCAACCAAGCGTTTATTTTCCCGGTTGATTCTGTCTTCCAGCCACTTTGCCACATCATTTGCTGATGTGAAAAAAGATTTCTCCCAATGATTGCCCAAGTGCGATACAACCATTTCGCTGGCGATATCGCCCGCACGGTGCCCGCCCATGCCATCACAAAGAATAGCTAATGTTAGATCCTGTTGGTTTTGATATGTATTGGCAAAATCTTGATTTGTTTCTCTCTTTTTTCCTTTATCGGTCTTTACAACCATTTTCATACCGACACCCCATTTTTCCACCTTTTTCAAGCCCCTTTATAGTCATGATTGATTTAACGACTGTTGATAAAGACAGCAAAAAGGAGAATCTCTCAGATTTTGCTTTTTTCTTCGAGATTTCCTTATTTATCTTTTTCTTAAAGCACTAATAAAAAATCCATCAGAATCAAAATGATGCGGATAAATAGTTAATAAGTTGTCTTGTAAACAATCTTTCGCAGGACCTTCCACAAATACTTCTTCTTTTTCAAATTCCGGATGATGCAGCAAAAATTCTGTTACTGTCTGATGATTTTCTTCTTTGATTATTGTACATGTACTATAGACAAGAAGTCCACCAGATTTTAATTTAGGAGCCACTTCATTTAAAATGTCCATTTGAATCTTATGCAGCTGTTTAAAATCCTCTGGTCGTTTTGTGTATTTGATATCCGGTTTTCTGCGCATCAATCCTAATCCAGAGCATGGAGCGTCTACTAATATACGGTCAAACGTTTCATCTTCGAAAACTTCTTTCACTTTTCGAGCATCTTGTTCCAAGCCTTCAACCACATCATCTACCTGTAGTCTGCGTGCATTGTCATTGATCAGTTTTACTTTATGTTTATGCAAGTCCAACGCTGTAACTTTCCCTCCGGCTTCTTTAGAAAGATAAGCAGCGATGTGCGTTGTTTTTCCCCCTGGAGCAGCACAAGCATCCAATACTTGGTGATGAGGCTCTACTTGTAAAGCAGGAGCTACCAACATTGAAGTTTCGTCTTGAATCGTGATTTTCCCATTTTTGAATAATTCCGAAGAAGCAAAATGTCCGCTGTCGCTGACGATGCCATCTGCTGACAGTTCGCTCTTGCGCACATAAAAACCTTCTTCTTCCATATAATCCAAGGCTTCTTGGACCGTAGTCAATTTACGATTCACCCGTGCACTTGAATGGCTGGACATCAATAGCGATTCTCCCAAAGCTTCTGTTTCTTCATAACCAATTTCATGAACGAATTTTTCTACTAGCCATTCAGGCAAGCTGTACGTTACGCTCAATCGTTGGATGGGATCTTCAATATCTTCTACGGAAGGGAATCCTTTTCGCTCTGCATTTCGCAAAATGCCGTTTACAAACTTACTGATACCGACATGACCACGTTTCTTAGCGATCTCAACGGCTTCAAACAAAATGGCGTGACTAGGGATTCTTTCTAAATAAACCATTTGATATACAGACATCCGCAGTAAATTATTCACCCAGGCATCAACTTTTTGGTTTTTTTTCAAAAAGCGGCTTAGATAGTAATCTAAAGTGATTCTATGCTGTAAAACACCGTAAACCAATTCCGTCATCAAACGGGCATCTGCCGGAGTTAAATTGTTTTTTTGAATGGCTTCGTTTAAAAGGATATTAGAATACGAACCGCTTTTTTCTGTTTTTTCTAAAATTTGCAATGCTTGGAAGCGACTCGTTTTCTTTAATGCTCGTTTACCTGTTGGTTGTTCTTCACTCATGTTTTCCCAAAACCTCTCCTGGTGTTAATTGGCTGCCTAATCCACTAATATAAGCCGCTGCTGACATTCTCGTTTTCCCAGCCGGCTGCACTTCGTCTAATTGGACAACAGTTCCATTTCCGCAAGCCACCAAAATAGATTCTTTTTGGATATCTACAATGGTTCCTGGTTTTTTGTCGGTTTGATTAGACAGAGGCGTAACAGCCCAGATCTTGAATCTTTCTCCATTTAAAAAAGTGTAAGCACCAGGAAATGGGCGCATTCCTCTGACTTGAAAGTCAATTTGTTTGGCTTCTTTGTTCCAATCCAAAATTTCTTGTTCTCGAGTAATATTTGGAGAAAACGTCACTTGCGTTTCATCTTGTTTCACTGGATCGATCGTCCCGTCGATGATATGCGGTATAGTCTCCATTAACAGATCTCTTCCCAATAAACTTAATCGATCGAATAATGTTCCAACATCATCTTCTCGAGTAATCGGGATTGCTCGTTGTGAAATAACATCACCAGCATCCATTTTTTTCTCCATATACATAATAGAGACACCCGTTTCAGTCTCTCCATTAATCAAAGCGTAATGGACAGGTGCACCTCCTCGGTACTTAGGCAGTAAAGACGCATGGACATTGATTGATCCAAAACGAGGTACACTCAACAGTTTAGTGGGCAAAAATTGTCCAAAAGCCGCTGTAACGATCAAATCCGGCTCTAAAGCTATGATTCTTTCCATTTCTTCTGACCCTGAGATTTTTTCAGGTTGCAGTACTTCAATATCATGCTCCAACGCAGCTCTTTTTACCGGTGATGGAGTTAGTGTCTTTTTTCGTCCTACTGGGCGATCTGGTTGAGTAACAACTGCGATCACTTTATAAGAAGATTGCACTAGTGCTTCTAAAATTGGTACTGAAAAGGCTGGTGTCCCCATAAAAACTATTTTCATTTGTTTTAACCCCTTTATCTTCTTTTACTCAAGAATAAAAATTTTCGATTTTTATTGTTTCTTTTTACATGAATTGTTGTGGCTCTTTATCTATTGCAATCATTAAACCTTTAGCCATCTCTTTTTGAGATTCATTGATAATTTGATGCAGCAGAGGAATCAATTGCGGTTCAGCTTTATATTTGATCAGCACTTGATAATAAAAGCGATTGTTCACTCTAGCGATTGATTTTGGCGTTGGGCCTAATACAATGGTCTCATTTTGCAAATGAGGCGCTAAAAAATTTACAATTTCATACATTTTTTTAGCTGCTTTTTGCTCTTCTTCATGACTGGCTGTGATCGATACCGTAAAATAATAAGGCGGATAGTTCCCACGGTGCCGAATAATCATCTCTGTTTTATAGAATTGATTGTAATCATGCCTTTGAGCCAACTGAATCGCATAATGCTCTGGGTTATAGGTCTGAATGATGACTTCACCGGTCAGCTCTGCTCTCCCTGCTCTTCCGCTGACTTGCGTCAATAATTGGAACGTTTTCTCACTCGAACGAAAGTCAGGCAGCCCTAACGAAGTATCAGCATTTAGAACACCAACCAAAGTGATATTTGGAAAGTCCAAACCTTTAGCAATCATTTGTGTACCTAATAGAATATCTGCTTCATGATTTCCGAATGCACTCAGTATCTTCTCGTGAGCACCTTTTTTGCGTGTCGTATCCACGTCCATCCGAATCACTCTTGCTTCAGGAATCACTTGTTCCAATTCTTCTTGTATTTTTTGCGTACCTGTACCATAATACCGGATTTTTGAACTTTTGCAAACCGGGCATGTATGAGGAATCCTCTCTTCATGACCGCAGTAATGGCATTTCATACTTTTAGTGTCCATATGAAGTGTCAAGGAAATATCACAATTCGGACAAGGTAAAACAAATCCGCAATCTCGACACATCACGAATGAAGAGTATCCTCTTCGATTCAACATCAATACGATTTGTTCTTTTTTAGCTAATCTGTCACGAATTTTTTCTTGCAGCTGAGTTGAGAAACTGCTGCGATTACCATTTTTTCCTTCATCACGCATATCGATGATCTCTACTTCAGGCAATACTTTTTTGTTCACTCGTTCTGGCAGTTCCACCAAGGTGTACACATTTTTTTGTGCTCTTGCGCGTGATTCCAAAGAAGGCGTCGCACTACCTAAAATCAGCGGACAATTATGGAATGCAGAACGCCACAACGCCACATCACGAGCATGGTAGCGCGGATTTTCACTTTGTTTGTAGCTAGTTTCATGTTCCTCATCCATGATGATTACCCCTAGATTTTTTACGGGTGCAAAAATAGAAGAACGGGCTCCTACAACTACTTTAGCTTCTTCTCGTTCGATTTTCCGCCACTCATCGTATTTTTCTCCGTCTGATAATCCACTGTGCAATACAGCTACTTTTTCTCCAAACCGTCCTTTAAAACTGGTTACCATTTGCGGTGTCAATGCGATTTCTGGAACGAGCATCAGTGCGGTTTGCCCTTTTTCCAATACAGACGCAATAGTCTGAAGATAAATCTCCGTCTTTCCGCTCCCTGTGACACCCCTTAATAGGAAAGTTTCAGCACGCTCTTGTTTCACAGCTGTTTGGATCTTATCAAATACAGCTTGTTGATGAGAAGTCAGTCTATGAGAGTCGGTTTGTTTAAAATCTATTGATTCGAACGGATCGCGGTAAACTTCCTCTTCAAACACCGTCAACCAGTTTTTCTTTTCTCCATCACGAATGTGGGATGAGGTCAATTCATAGTTCTTGCTCAATTCTTGACTGCTGATTGATTGGTCAGCGAGAGAGAGAGTCTGCAGTACTTCTAATAATTCGAGTTTCTTTTTAGCCGTTTTTCGTAAACCCATTTTTTCTTCTTCTAGTTGTTCAAATGACAAAGAGGGTTTGATCATTCTTCTTTTCTTTTTGTTCGCACGATTTTTGACTGAATAAACAACTTCTACACGTTCTTGCTTTTTCAGCTGGGCTAATTGAGGCAGCAAATCACGATTGACCGCCTCTTCCCATGTCAGCTCGTCTTTCCCTTTAAATAATTCAAAAAACAACTCTTCATCAATATCATCAATCAAACGAATTGTTTTTTCATATTTAGCTCTCAGTACGGCTGGCAGCATGGTTTGGTAACAGGTAATTCGAAAACTAAATGTTTTTTCTGCCATATCTGCCCCTAATTGAATCAATTCGTCGTTTAAAACTGGATGCAGATCCATTACCCCTGTGATGCTTTTCAATGCTCCGGTAAATGTAGGTTCTTCAACTATTGATACCACAAATCCTTGAACAACTCTTTTCCCTTGCCCGAAAGGAACTTCGACTCGCATCCCTGGTTGGATTTGATCTTTGAATTGATCTGGGATCTGATAATCATACGGTTGATTTGTTTGCATCGTCGGTACGTCAACAATAACTTTAGCAATTAAGTTCACTAGTGTTCACACCTTTATTTGCTCAATTTCTGAATCACTTCTTGAATGATACTGTCTGCGATGTCTCTTTTTGACCGCACAGATAATTCTATAGGTGGGGCATCTTTGTAAAATAATGTAACTTCATTTGTCTCTTTATTAAATCCTGCATGAGGTTTAGAAACATCATTGGCTACAATCATATCCGCATTTTTCTTTTCTAATTTCCCCATAGCATATTCTGCGACATCGTGCGTTTCAGCCGCAAAGCCTACTAAAAACTGATGGCTTTTTTGCTGTCCCATGGTCGCTAAAATATCTTGCGTTTTAGCTAAAGAAATGACCATTTGATTTTCTTTTTTCTTAATCTTTTGGGTGGCTTGAGTTTCTGGTGTATAATCTGACACTGCGGCTGCCATGATAACAATGTCTGCTGATTCAAACTCTTTGAACACAGCATCTGACATTTGCTTAGCAGATTCTACAGCAACAACTTCCATTCCAAAAGGGTGTTTTAATTGCGTAGAAGCAGAAATCAACACTACTTTCGCCCCTTTGTCTCTAGCGGCCATAGCCAATTGGTACCCCATCTTGCCCGATGAATCATTCGTGATGTAACGGACTGGGTCAATCCGTTCTTTTGTTCCGCCTGCTGTAACAACCACTTTTTTACCAGTCAAAGGTAAATCGGTCTGTTGTTGGATCAAATATTCTTGGATAGCTTCAACAATAGCTTCAGGCTCTGGAAATCGGCCTTTTCCCTCATATCCTTCTGCTAAAAATCCCGTATCTGGTTCCATCACAAAATGACCATCTTTTTCTAATCGTTCCCAATTTCTAACTGTTGCTGGATTTTCTAACATGTGCGTATTCATCGCAGGTACAATAAAGATAGGCGCTGTTGTAGCTAATAAAGTCGTTGTGACAAAATCATCCGCTATTCCATGAGCTATTTTTGCCATAACATTCGCTGTAGCAGGTGCTACCACTGCTAATTCTGACCAGTCTGCTAAGTGGATGTGGCTCACTTCCGCTGGGTCTTTATCTTCAAATACATTTGTAAAGACTTCATTTTTACTCAAAATTTGTAAAGTGTACGGTGTAATAAATTCTGTTGCAGCTTTGGTCATGGCAACTCGCACTTCAGCTCCCTGCTTGATTAAACGTCTCACCAAATCCGCTGCCTTATAAGCCGCTATCCCGCCAGTAATGTATACCGCTATTTTTTTCCCTTTTAACACTTAAAATCCCCCGATCTTTAAAGCACTTTATCTGTGCATTCTTCTCTATTCTACTAAAAATACTCCTGTTTGTCTCCTCGAATAAAAATACTCGAAGGGGATTTTTAGAACGGCTTTTCGTGTGTCTACTCAGGCTTATAGTCAGTAAGCTGAACGCCTCGCTTAGCTCTCTGTTTTTAAACGTGCTGGTCAGAGCAGGTTTCCTATGACTTTGTTTTACTCTTTTTTATTGGGAAAGACCACCCAATTAAAAGAGGGAAAATCGAACTCTACGGAACTCTACACGCTCTGCCCAGCTCTCTAAAAATAAAAGAGTGGAACATTTGTCTGTTCCACTCTTTTGTCTTTTAAATTATACTTCTGGGTCAACGGTTGTTGGGTCGATGACCAAATCTCCGCTTGCTATTTCTTCTAAAGCTTTTCCTACGTTTTTATACGATTTGTATTCTTCCAACATTGGCATAGCTTTATCGTCTAATTCGTAAGCTCTTTTACTTGAAACGATAACTAATGAATATTTTGAATCAATTTTCTCTAATAATGCGTCTATAGAAGGATCTAACATCATATTCTTTACATCTCCTCGACAATTTTTTTATATCTATTAATTACTCTAGGTACTTTTAAGTGTTCACTTTCGATGATATGCTTGATTTTTGTGACAGCATTTTCTACTTTATCATTCACAACAGCATAATCGTAATGATCCATCATTTTTATTTCTTCGACGGCTTTTTCTAAACGTTGTTCGACCAAAGCGATTTCTTCAGTGCCTCGATTAAGAATACGCGTTTTGAGTTCCATTATATCTGGCGGAGTTAAAAAAATAAAAATACCCTCTGGCATTTTTTCACGTACTTGTTTTGCTCCATTTACTTCAATTTCAAGGAATACATCTTTTCCATTGCTTAAAGTTTTTTCAACATACTCAAGCGGCGTGCCATAGTAGTTCCCAACATATTCAGCATATTCCAGTAATCCACCATTTTCAATCAATTGCTCAAATACTTCCTTAGATCTAAAAAAGTAATCTACTCCATCTTCTTCGCCCGCTCGTTTATTTCGAGTCGTCATAGAGATGGAATATTCAAAATCAATTTCTCCACTATCAAAAATTGCTTTTCTGACTGTTCCTTTTCCTACACCGGACGGACCAGAAAGAACAATCAATAAACCACGTTCAGTCATACGTTACCCTTCCTATCTAAACAGTTTCCACTTAAAGATAATCCTCATTACATAAATTCAGACTCTTTTAAAAAATCTGTCAACTTTTTCATTTCTTCATTGCTTAAGGTAATTCCTTTGCCCATTTTTTCATGTTCAGGAGACCAATCACGCAAATCAAATTTGGGGGGATTACCATTCCAGCTCACCAAATTCAATTCCTTTTGCCATCCCTTAGCATTTTGAGAAAGGACTAAGAGCTCTTCTTTGATTTCAAAAGAAAATTTTTGTGCCATATTTATTCACCTCGTTCAAAAAAGATTGAGCAAGTATCAATTTTTTTTGCTTACCTTCTACTTTAACATAAACCAACCATTTACTAAACAACTTTTTTGCCTTTCCCTAATCTTTCTTTCTACTCTCGTAACTAATCCATCATATTTTGTTTCAGAAAATATAAAAATAATGCCGTCAAAAATGGACTAGGGTATATACGAATCAAAAATTGACCTTTCCAATCTTTAAAGGCATCTTTATCATCACTTTCAAGTACAGATAAAAAGTAAAAACATACTTTTAAAGGTGATAGAAAGGGAATACTTTCTTTAAATTCTTCCTGCCATTCTTTTGCCGTCTTTACGAAATCATACGTACGATTTGTTTGCAGTACTCTTAATACATCTTGAAAAGATGTTTCTTTTGTCATTTGTTTGTAACGCTCCAGTATCTCTTGTTCAAATTCCTCAAACGTATATACTTTTGTAGGGCTGATGTGCAGCATCTTTCCTGCCAGTTCATATAAAACGTATGTGAATTCTTTTTTTTCTATTGTTCCCCTCCATTCATTGCTGAGTTGTTCCAGCAAGAATAACTGATTTTCTTCTTGATGCAAATAATCTTTTACATCATTATTCGCTGTCGCCATGAAACTCGAAAGTTGTTTGTAAAATTTCTTATAATGATGATGAAAACTTTCTTTATCGAATGTATACCAAGAGCCTTCATACATTTCAAAACTTTTCATGGTATCCAAATATCCCAATTGAATATTGACTTCTGCTCGAGTTCCGTCAAAAAGCAGCATGTCTCCTAACGGCCATTTGCTTGATATATGATGCGTCTCGATTTCGTCTGGAATAGTATACTCTCTGATTTTCCCATTGGTATTGATATCCGCTATGATCAAAAAATCTGGCTTCTTATTTAATGCTGGATTTACGGGGACATTTTCTCTATATCCCCCATCCGCGTAATGTTTGCCTTCAATTTCAGTAAAGGACATCGCTGGGTAAAGAGAAGCACTTGCTAATAGATACAAATCCAACTGCCCAAAAGGAATGTCTTCTAAATAAAAGGTCTGTTGTTTCCTACTGGAGAGTTCAGTGACTGTTATCCCAAAATCGATCCCACTTTCCCGAATTTTTTTTTCATCTATAATATACTCTTTGATTAAAGTATGAAGCGGTTTGGTACTGATTCCTCTATTTTTTATAGCAGTTAATAAAAATTTACTGAGTACTGCCCCATACTCGTTAAAGCTGGACGGCTTTTCAGGCAGTTCAAATTCAACCACGTTTTTAATTTCCAACTCTTTCCACATCTGCTCAGCAAGTTCATAATCACCTTGTAAAATCGCTGCTCCATTCAACGCTCCAACAGAAGTACCCGTAATGATATCCGGCTGAATACCTAATTCTCTAATAGCTTTCCAAACGCCGATTTGATAGGACCCTCTCGCGCCTCCTCCGCCAAGAACTAATGCCACTCTACAGCTTTCTGTATTCATATACTTCTCTTCACTCATCCGAACGATTCACTCCTATCGATTGCAACTTTATCCTCAGTATACCTAGAATCATGAGACAACCAAAACAAAAAGAAGGGAAAGACCAGATAACCTGGCTTTTCCCTTCTTCTTGAAAACTTCCAAATAAAAATCTATCCAGCAAATACATAAAGGACTTAACCCATGTCTTTAACTTTCATCAAGCGCGTGATTTCAGCACGTTCGCTCTCATCTAATTTCATTTGAATGAAGTAAATCGTTTCTTCTAATTGTGGAATCGTACGGTACTCTAAAGCATTTACTCGCCGTCTTGTACTTTCAATCTCATCTGCCAATAATTGGCAAGTTTTTTCAATTTCAGAGAGTTCCAATAACTCTTTCATAACGGCAGACATTTCTTCTATCGAAACATCCAGCTCGCTGTTAGAATTCAAATATCCGTATGGGACATCGCTTGGGTTAGCCTCTTCTTCTGAATAATCAAAATTCATAACCGGTACATTCACACTCATGATATTTTTTTCATAAACACTTAAACTAACGCTGCGCGGAGGAACAGCCACTAACTCTTCAATGTATTTTTCGTTTAACAGTGATTTTGCCATAACGAAAGATTGCATTGCAGAAATCAATTTGTCCTCTACAACGGTGCGCAATTCATTATTTTTTTTGATCAACTCGATAAATTGACGCATCAATTCATCTTGCTTATCTTTTAATAATTTGTGTCCACGGCTTGCTAAACTGAGTCTGTCTTTCAAGTTTGCCAGTTCCATACGAGTCGGATTAACATTCAACCTAGCCATTTAGACTCACTCCCCTTTCGGTAAGTATTCATCTAACATGTCATCTTTAATCCGTTTCAATTCAGTTCTAGGCAAGATAGACAATAACTCCCAACCTAAGTCTAACGTATCTTCAATCGTACGATTCGTATAGAAACCTTGGTTGACATATTTTTCTTCAAACTCAGTAGCAAATGCAGCGAATTTTTTATCTGTATCTGATAAGGCTGATTCACCTAATACTACTGCTAATTCTTTCGCTTTTTTCCCTTCAGCATACGCTGCGAACAATTGGTTCATGGTTGCAGAATGATCTTTTCTGGTTTTCCCTTCCCCTGTTCCTTTATCTTTTAGACGAGATAAAGAAGGCAATACGTCGATTGGAGGTTGGATATTATTGTTGTACAAATCTCTCGAAAGAATGATTTGCCCTTCAGTAATATATCCAGTTAAATCCGGAATCGGATGAGTGATATCATCTTCAGGCATGGTTAAAATAGGAATTTGCGTTACTGAACCTGATGTCCCTACCAAACGACCAGCACGTTCAAACAACGTTGCTAAGTTGGTATACAAGTAACCAGGATAACCACGACGACCAGGTACTTCACGACGAGCTGCAGAGATTTCACGTAAAGCTTCGCAATAGTTTGTCATGTCAGTCATGATAACCAATACATGCATACCTTTTTCGTAAGCTAAATATTCAGCAGCCGTCAGTGCCATACGAGGTGTAGCGATACGTTCGATCGCTGGGTCATTTGCTAAGTTTAAGAAAACTACTGAACGATCAATAGCACCAGTTTTACGGAAATCTTCCATAAAGAATTCAGCTTCTTCAAAAGTAATCCCAATACCTGCGAACACAACAGCAAATTTCTCATCAGAGTTTAAAACAGTTGCTTGACGAGCAATTTGAGCAGCCAATTCTTTATGCGGCAAACCTGAACCAGAGAATACTGGCAGTTTTTGTCCACGAACTAATGTGTTCAAATGGTCAATACTAGAGATTCCCGTTTGAATAAACTCATCCGGATAATCACGAGCCATTGGGTTGATTGCTTCACCATTGATGTCTAATGTTTTTTCAGGAATGATTTGAGGACCACCATCGTTGACCTCACCCATCCCAGTGAAAACACGTCCAACCATGTCTTCAGAAACACCTAAAGACAATGGTTTTCCTGTGAAACGAACTTTTGTATCTTTTAAGTTGATTCCTGATGGACCTTCGAAGATTTGGACCATAGCTCTGTCGCCATCGATTTCCAACACTTGTCCTCGACGTTTTTCGCCATTTTGCATTTGAATGTCTACTAATTCATCAAATTTTACACCTTCAACGCCTTCAACAGTCATCAAAGGACCTACAACTTCATTTATTGTACGGTATTCTTTAAGCATCTGTATCCATTCCTCCTTTTTCAACAACTTGGTGGATGGTTTCTTTTATAGAGTTACGCATGTCTTCAAACTGAGCAATTTCTGCTTCAGGTAAGAATTTACCACGACCAATACGCTCTCTGATATCTACCGTACCTTTGACGATTTCATCAAAGTAGGCACCTAATTCCATTCCTTTTTTAGACTCTTCTTCAAATGTTAAGATAGTGTGCAACATTTCATATTGTTTTTTAATAGAGGTTGTTGTATCTACATCATCAAAAGCATTTTGCTGCAAGTAGTCTTCACGAATCATTCTTGCGATCACTAGTTTCAAGCGATCTCTCTCAGATAACGATTCAGCTCCAACTAATTGAACGATTTCTTCTAGTTCAGCTTCATCTTGTAATAATGAAGAGCTGTGAGCTACCATGCTGCTCCAATCTACACCTAATGTATTACCGATGTGAGTAGTCATTTCATTCAAATACAATGAATAAGAATCAAGCCAGTTGATTGCCGGGAAATGACGTCTTCTAGATAAATCTGCATCTAATCCCCAGAATACTTTTGCTACACGCAATGTATTTTGAGTAACCGGTTCAGAAGTGTCTCCACCTGGAGGCGAAACAGCACCGATAGCTGTGATGCTTCCTTCACGTCCTTCGCTTCCTAATGTGATAACTTTTCCAGCACGCTCATAGAACTCAGCCAAACGACTACCTAGATAAGCTGGATAACCTTCATCACCAGGCATTTCTTCTAAACGACCAGACATCTCACGCAATGCTTCAGCCCAACGAGAAGTCGAGTCAGCCATGATTGCTACACTGTAGCCCATGTCACGGAAATATTCTGCAATAGTGATACCAGTATAAATAGAAGCTTCACGAGCTGCAACGGGCATGTTAGATGTGTTTGCGATCAAAATAGTACGAGCCATAATAGATTCGCCTGTATTCGGGTCGATCAATTCTGGAAATTCGTTGATAACGTCCGTCATTTCGTTCCCACGTTCACCACATCCAACGTATACTACGATATCTACATCTGCATATTTAGCGATTTGATGTTGTACGACTGTTTTACCAGCTCCAAAAGGACCAGGTACTGCAGCAGATCCACCTTTAGCAACTGGGAACAACGTATCGATTACTCGTTGACCAGTTTTTAGTGGAGTTGTTGGATTCAATTTACGAGCAGCTGGACGTCCACGACGAACAGGCCATTTTTGAGTCATCGTAAATTCTTTAACGCCTTCTTCTGTCTCTACAGAATAAATCGTTTCAGAAATAGTGAAGTCTCCGGCTTTAATATCTGTAACAGTTCCCTCGATTCCGATCGGGATCATAATTTTATGATCTACTACAGGAGTCTCTTTAACGTGCCCAACGATATCGCCAGCAGTTACTTTAGTTCCGACTGTAATAGTCGGCTCAAAAGTCCATTTTTTTGTACGATCAAGTGGTTCAATGGAAACACCACGGTTAAGATAGTTGCTTTGTGTTTGATTTAAAAACGTATCTAATGGTCTTTGGATACCGTCAAACATTTGTGACATGATTCCTGGAGCAAGTTCAACAGACAAGGCTTCCCCTGTTGTTTCAACTGGTTCTCCTGGTCCAACCATTGAAGTTTCTTCATATACCTGAATGGAGGCAATGCTTCCTCGCATTTCAATAATTTCACCAATCAAACCAAGATTTCCGACTTTACAGATATCCTGGATATTGGCATGTTCCATGCCTTCAGCCGTAACAAGCGGTCCAGAGACACTAACAATTTTTCCTTTGTTCAAACTGGTTACCTCCTATAAAATATTTTGTCCCACTGCTTTTTCTACATTATCTTGAATACGTTGTTTCCCAATATTCAATGTTCCCGTATGATTGGGGATCAAAATAACTGCGGGTTGTATTTTGCTATCGTAACGTTTAATGGTATCTGGAATCTTTGCCCCTAATTCTTCCGTAAGGTAAATAATTCCATATTCATTTTTCGCTAGTTGATCAACCATTTTTCTGGCTTCTTTAGCTTCAGATGCGTAAAAAACATCAAAACCCAGCATTTTAAAAGGTAAGATAGAATCTTTGTCTCCAACCACACCTATTTTATGAGCCATAGTTCATACGCATCCTTTCTCTGACGCTTTCGACAGGCAAATTATTCTCTTTACCTGCAAAAATCATCCGTAAGTTTTTAACTTCCGTTTCTTTAGCATGAATAAAGGCTAGCAATGGAAGTGCACCAAAAGGTTGCAATTTAGCTTCTTTCATTTTGTCCATGATCGCATTATCTGTCTCGAGGTCAACTTTGACTGGAGACAATTCATGCGTTTCTGGGTCTAATGAATCCTGAACAATTGAAGCAAATGGACCTTCGGATAATAATTTACCCGCTGTTTCCAAATTTTCTTTACCTAATTCAACTAAAGTTTCTTTTGGGATATTTCCAGAACTAGATAAAATAGTCACTAAGAAATTTCGGTTTTTACGCTGTTTGATCGCTCTTGACAGAGTAGATAAGTTATTTAGATCAATATAATATTTCACAAAATCAATGATTTCGCGATCTCCTATTTTTTCAGCCAGCCATCTTAGATGTGTAAAATAACGGCGGTCTAAAATAATATCTACTGACTGTATAGAATTATATTCTTCCTCAGCAACAAGCACCTCTTGGATACTGTCAATATAAGGTTGATCTAACTCATCTGACTTTCCAATTTCAACGGCTTGTCGATAATCTGACATCGGATTTTTTCCAATCGGGATCAGCATAGAATCAAAATTTTCGCCTGTCATTCTTGCTTTAGAGAGAACCTTTAGATTGTGATACGTATATCGCAAGGAAAAAAGTTCTACCAAAGCAGGATCTGGACTTAAGCTAAACATTTCATCATACACACGTTGTAGTTCTTTAGAGAGTAATTCATCATAATCTCTTGTCTCTAGCAGTTCATCCACGTCATTTCGATAAGGAGTGTCTCTTAAGACTCGAGCCGCTTCTTCAAAACTATTAGCTTGCAACATACGCTCAAATTGATCATTTTGAAGGAGTTGGCTTTCATAAACGCGAATTCGTGCATTCGATCCAGCAAATGCTGTATCTCTCATTTATTCCCCTCCTCCTTTATTGAAACAATTTTTGTGACACAGTTGGTAAAATATCTTCTTTGATGTCGTCGATCAATGCACTAAACGTATAGTTGTAATCAATACCATTATGACGAATAACAAAACCAGCTGTTTTAGCAATAGTTTCTTCTTTTAAATGAATTGTTGTCTTAGTTGATTCACTCAACTCAGTGATAAATCCAGGAGAAACTAATGATTGAGATTTTTCACCTAAAACCAAATCCACTTCTTTGTCTTGGTATTGCTCTAGAACAGCGGTCAAAAACTCTTGAAATTCAGTATTGCTTAGTTGTTCCATACGTTCTTTTGCCGAATCAAATACATTTGTCAAAGCATGTTGTTTTACAGTTAACAATTCATTTCTTCTTTTATTCGATAAAGCATTTTTATCTTGCTCATATTGCGCTTTTTGTTCAGTTTGAATACGCTCTTGTCTCTTTTGTCTTTCATCTTTTAAAGCTTCATCAGATGTGCGCAAAATTTCTTCTGCTGCTTCTTTTGCTTCTTTAATCACAACTTGAGTTTTTGAACGTTCATTTTCCATTAAGCGATCTGTGAGTAATTTTAAGTCAGCCATATTTTCCCTCCATTCTCTTTCACATTACAGGCCATAAATAATTGATTAGCCGTTTAATACTAATAAGAATGAAATAACGAATCCTAAGATCGCATAAGTTTCAACCATGGCTGAGTAGATGATACCTTTTGTTGCATGCTCAGGTTTTTTAGCTAAAATTTGGATACCAGCAGAAGCTACGCGTCCTTGTGAGATCCCTGAGAATAAACCAGTGAATGCGATTGGCAAAGCAGCCATAAACATGTAAAGACCTTGAGCTAAAGTAGTGTCTGCACCTGTGTTTAAGAAAATCAAGAAAGCAATAACGAATCCGTAAAGTCCTTGAGTACCTGGAAGCAATTGGAGAATCAATGCTTGTCCAAATTTTTCAGGTTGTTCTGTAGTTAAAGCAGCAGCTGCTTCCCCTGTCATCCCAACACCTTTAGAAGATCCGATACCCGAGAAGATTGTTGCCATAGCAGCACCTAATGCAGCAAACATAAGTCCACCATTATTTTCAGCAAAAAAAGTTAACCAGTTTTCCATTTGTAATTCCTCCATTTATATATAAATCTATTTTTTATTTATTTTGTATCCTTCTTTAGATAAATGTGTTTCTCAAGCGTTTTTAAAGGAGACAACGGTCTGCCGCCACCTTCATAAAACTTGCCGAAAAACTCTACATATTGTAACCGAGCTGTATGCACATAAGCACTTAGATAAGTTAAGAAAATATTTAATGCATGCAAAGCAATGATTAATATAATCCCTACACTGAAACGAGCTGCTGTTGGCAAGTATTGAACGATCATATTGAATGCTACCGCAATACTACCACCAGATACACCAAGCGCCATTAAACGAGTATAACTTACCAAGTCTCCGACATAACCGGTCACGCCATATAAATTGTATAACCCTAAAGCGAATCCTAGACCCTTATTTTTAGAGGCCATTGTAGACACCAAGATAATACCGATGACGTTTGCGAAAATCAAAATATAAGAAAGAACTCTTATAATAGCATTTGGCATAATCATCATATCGACGATTAGAAGAGCTAAACCGATTAACACTCCTGCCCATGCCAGACCATCAACATAACTCGATGACCGTTGCTGTTGCTTCCACTTCACAACACCATTGATGATCAATCCATATACCATTTGGATAAAACCGAAAACTACTGATAACAATAGTATGGTTATCACATCATCCGTGGTGGATAATAACTGAATCGGTAAGGTTGCTCCAAAGAAACTTCCATATATCAGACCCCAAATAATAACTGAGTAAGAAAGCAGATGGAAGAATTTGATGAATCTTGCCATACCTTTATCCATATTGAAAAACTTCATTGCCGCAAAAGTCCCTAACATCAAAATCAAACCGTACCCTACATCTGCACTCATCATTCCGAAAAAGACTAAATAAAAAGGCATCATAAAAGGCGTAGGGTCTATATCATTGTATTTCGGCAAACTGTACATTTCTGTAACACTTTCAAATGGTTCAACTAACGCATTGTTTTTCAAAACTGTAGGGACGAAATCGAAATGTTTTTTATGGATTTCATCTGTCATGATGGCATAGTTCTCTTGCCCCACATGTGCATCCAATAATACCGTCAAATCATTGACTTCTTCTTCTTCCAGCCATCCATTTAGAATAAATAAGCTGCTTCCATTTAACAGTAAAGATTTAGCATGATCACGCTGAACTAAATTAGCATAATATTCCTCAGACAATTTCAAATTTTCCATGTGAACATCGTAGTTCTGTAACGTTGCTTTCAAGCTCTTTTCTTCTTCTGAAAGTTGGCTCAAAGAATTCAATACAGACTTCAATTCTTTTTTCGGCAACTGTTGATAAGGATAGTTCAAATTTGTGAATTGGAATTGATTCAACACATCATTTATTTCACCAAAGGAATTTGCTGGCGAAATAACTAAATAGGCTGCTTCATCTTTGTAACGAAAAACTTCTTCGACATACACATCGCTGGACTCTTTTAAAGCTGCTTGGAAATTATCTGCGCTGGCAGAAGAAATGGTTCCAATTTTCCCAGTAATCACTTTAAAAGTCTCTAAATCATTTGGGTTGAAATCTAAACCTTCCCATTTTCTTAAAAAAGTCTCGATGTCGGTCAAGTTTTTTCTCTGTTGATGGATATCAATCACTTTTCGTTCAATTTGTCGCACTTCATCTATTACTTGATCTAATGAGAATTCTGAAACTTTTTGTTCCAATTCTTTCAAGGTATAATGATTTCTACCTTTCATCATTTTCTTCAAGGCACTTGGTTGCTTTACGTATTGATTTAAATACGCTAATGTACTTTGAATCAGTTTCATTTTTTCCTCATCACCAGCTCTGTTTTCTGGTTGAGCAGTGGCAGAGTAATAATCAAGCAAATCACTTTCTTCTAAAGCTGACAAATCGAACAATTCAAGCTTTTGCAACTCTTGTACCGCTTTTAAAAGCTGCTCTTTATTGGCTTGTTCGGCTAAAAGTGTTATTTGTTTCATTTTAGCTATTGCCATAACGTTTAAACACCACCTTCAATAATTCATTGACAACTTCATCTTTATTTTTTTCAACCACTTGCTGTATCTTTTTAGATTCTTGCTCAATTTCTTTAGCTAACGCTTCTTTATCAGCCTCTAAAAGAGTGTGATATTTTTCTTTTTCGCTCTTTTCAAAATCACTTAACTCTTGTTCGAGGGTTATTTTGTTTTGTTGAGCTTTTCGTTCAGCTTCTGATACGATTTTTTTCGCTTCGGCTTGACTATTTTGTCTTAATTCTTCAAGCTTCTCCTCAGCCTGCTTAACATATTCGACGGCTTCTAGACCCATTCCATCACCTCCTTAAAAGTACAAAAAAAAGACATCAGCAAAGAGAGTCTTCTCACCCTAGAAGATTATTTCTCTTGAAAGCTAATGCCCAACCGTTTGTTGCTTATTCAACTAATAAAACAATAGCATATTCTAGTGATTGTGTCAATATTGACAAAGCTTACATCCTCAATATCGACCTCTTCACTAAAAAGTTAATTGTTTTATTAAAATGAGTAAAAAAATATTTACTCTTTTTATAATAATTCCACTTTGGACATCTGTTTTACTACAAAAAAGTCATACTTATTATCGTAAAAAGAATAATCATATTATATCATATTGTGGTATTATTCCAACGTTAACACATTTTCATTTTCTTTCTTCACCTAATGAAAAGATAGAGAGCGAACCGAACCCTGTATGCGAAGCAATTGTAGGTCCGTATGGGTATACTTTTATGTCTTTTACACTCAATCGGCTTTCTAATTCTTGTTTTACCATTTCGGCTTCTTCGGGAACTCCGACATGTCCGATAAATATCGTTTGTGATTCAGGAGAAACGATTCCTTCGACTGTTTTATTCACTAAATAATTCAACGATTTCTTACGACCTCTAACTTTGCCAAAAGGGACCAGCCCGCCTTCTGGATTTACTATGATGATGGGTTTCACATTTAGTAAAGTGCCGATCGTTGCAGATAAAGAAGAAACTCTTCCTCCACGTTCTAAGTGCTTGATGTCATCAACAGTTACCCAAGAGTGCACTTTCATTTTATTGTCTTCCAGCCAACGAGTAACTTCTTCTAATGTAGCTCCACTCGCTTTTCTCATGGCCGCTTCATAGACAAGTAACCCTTCTCCTAAACAAGCCGCTTTAGAATCCACAATTGTAATATCTGCCTTGGGATAATTTTCTTTTAATTGTTCGACAGCTGCCACAGCATTATTATAAGAACCACTCAAAGCTGAAGAAAAAGCAATATACAAAACAGGTACCTCTGCTTTAACATACTTTTCAAATGCATCAATATACGTTCCGATATTGATTTGAGAAGTTGTTGCCACAGCCCCGTTTTTCAATTCAAGAAAAAACTGATTGCGATCAAAAGATTTCCCCATATCGTCAACCAATTCTTTTCCATCCATGTGAACAGTTAGATTCACTACATCGATATCTTGTTCTTCAATAAAGGTATAAGGCAAATCGCAACAAGAATCTGTGATCAATTTATAACTCATTCAACTCACTCCAACTTTTTTAATATTTTTTATTCACTATTCTATTATGACAGGTTTTCTGAAAATTAAAAAGGAAAAATAAAAGTTTGCATTATTGAACATTTGTTCGTATAATATAGAAAACGAACAAATGTTTGGAGGATGTATCCATGGGAAAAAATAGTGCAGCAAAGCTATCTGCTTTTTCATTCTTATCTAATTTTCTAACAGACAACTCGCCAACCGCATTACCGCAAATGCCACAAGAACAAATCTTTTATTTCTTGAACCAGGCTTACATAAAGTCTAAATCCATTACTATACAAACGACTGATCGAAATGACTCATCTGTTTGCTATGAGTATACGGGGAAACTAATTAATTCACCAGAGAATCCTACAAAAATCATTTTATCTACACTCGACAAAAAAACGATCTCCATTATTAAGCCTAATGAAATTCGTTATGTTCAACTGACTCATCAGACAGTACGTTAATCTAAGAAGTTGATAAATAAGAGACCAGATCTTACTCGATCTGGTCTCTTTATCATTACTTTTTGGGAACGGCTGTTTTAGTTTCAAAAAACCGCTTAGTTTGAGTGGGATCTAATCGTTTCTCGATCAATCCTAAAATGATATCAGCTATAACTGCCATTAAAGCTGTTGGTATAGCTCCAGCTAAAATAATAGCTCCACCATTAGTAGCATTAACTCCTCTGGCAATAATATCTCCTAATCCCCCAGCGCCAATAAAAGTACCAATCGCTCCAATACCGATTCCTACTACCAAGGCATTACGAATTCCTCCCATAATGACAGATAGTGCTAAAGGCAATTCTATCATTAAAGTCACTTGTCCTTTTGTCATTCCCATTCCTTTACCCGTATCTAATAAACTATCATCTACACTTTGAACACCAGCATAGGTATTTTTTAATATAGGCAATAACGAATAGAAAAAGATTGTAATTACAACAGTTGTAGAACCTAGTCCAAACGCTAACATGACGATGGATAACATTGCTAGTGAAGGAACCGTCTGCAGTACGTTTGCTGCACCCATGATCCAACTCGCTAATTTAAAATGTCTGGAGATCCAAAAACCCATTGGAATAGCAATAACAGCAGCGAACAGTACACCATAAATCGACATCAGAAAATGCCTAAAGAACTGGCTCCATACATAAGAACCGTTTTGAGAATAATAATAGATCAACTGATTCATGACATTCATTTGTGTAGGGTCCATGTTATTCGCCTCCTTCTATATTGGTTGTTCCGTCTTCAAAGTAATTGTTTTCTTCTAAAAAGTCTTCTGCTACGACTTTCGGTTCTTTTAAATTATTATCAGCTTCATAATTCATTTCTTGCATTTGTTCTTCACTTATCATGCCTTCCATTCTTAGTAAAATACCCTCCAAATCGGGATAAGTTTCCAGTATTTCATTTGTAGCTAACGGACTAGCGTCATAAGGAGGGAATAGTTGTAAATCATCCTCTAGGACGACTAGATCGTAACTCGCTATTCGGCCATCTGTAGAATAGCCTAAAATAATATCCATGCTTCCTGCTTGAAGAGCATCATATACTAGACCAATCTGCATAGGGTAGACACGATTAAAATCAAATCCATAAGTATCTAGAAAAGCATCATACCCGTCTCCTGCACGTTTTATCCATGAGTTGTCTACTCCTGCATTCATTTCTAAAGCATAAGGCTCTAGGTCACTGATTTTCTCTAAACCATATTCTTCGGCAGTTTCTTTTGTTACCATGAACGCATATGAGTTGGCAAAACCATAAGAAGGGAACCATTTCAGATCGAATTCTTTATCGAATCCCTCTACAACGACTTCCAAGGCTTTTTCAGGATCGGTGATAGGGTCTTCTCCTAATTCTCCGGTTAACGAAGTTCCCGTGTATTTTACCCCAGCTATATTCGCATCCCCATTTAGTAGAGCTTGATGACTGACGGTTGAAGAACCTAAGTTATTGATGACTTGAACGTCTATATCATCCATATAGTGTTCAATCATTCCTTCAACTACATAACTCATGATCAATCCTTCCGTAGAAGTCACACCCGCTACTGTAATCCCTTCTTCGTCGCCACCACTGCCTAAGCCAGGTAGGGAGCATCCAGTTAATAACCCGGCGCTTACAAATGATAGCAGAAGTCCTTTTTTTATTTTCAATCTATTCATGTTATATCCTCCTATTTCGCAGTCCGCAAATTAACTGGTGTGACTTTATCTTCTACTTTGCCCAAAAGAAAATCTACCAGTAATGCCAACAAGGTAACAGGAATCGTCCCGCCGATGATCAACTCTGGTATATATAAGTTCAATCCATTAAAAATGAAATCCCCTAGACCGCCGCCTCCGATATAAGAAGCCAATGTAGCCCAAGCAATTACGTAAACACCAGACAATCGGATACCAGCCATGATCACAGGAGCTGCTTGAGGCAATTCTACTGAAAAGATCAACTGCTTATTGGTCATGCCCATTCCTTTAGCTGCATCGATCAAATTTTTATCGACACCTTCCATACCGATATAAGTATTTCTCAAGATAGGCATCAATGAATACAAAAACAAAGCAACGACTGCTGGAACTTTCCCCACACCAAACAATGGAATCATTAAAGCCAATAGCGCTAATGAAGGTACCGTTTGCAGTACCGTTATTGCACTAATAAAAGCACTGGCTATTTTTTTGTAACGTGTCAACACGATTCCGATTGGAACAGCTACCAAGATCCCCAAGGCTAAGGCGATACCGGATATATATAAATGCTCCCAAGTCAATAGCAGTAGTTGAGAGCCATTATTTGTTAAAAAATCTATCATATCTCTTCACCCTTTCTATAGCCCTGAATTTATATCTGCTGTTGTTTCCAATGGCAGATCTTTAGCATCTTCAATGTCGCCCCAAATGTTATCGTACACGATTTCTGCTAGAGATCCTCTTGTAACTAAACCGATCAACCGATTATTTTTATCTACTACCGGAATATTTTTAAACCCGATCTTAAGCATACGCTGTACTGTATCTCGCAATAAAGTACCAGAGCGGACAAAACGAACTTCACGTTCCATAACATCTCCCACACTTGTAGCCGTTTTTCGGTAACGGTCAATAGCTTCCAATCCTACTAACCCTTTCAATACACCTGAATCATCTGTTACAAACAAAGAATCGACTTTACGATCTCTCATGATACGAATAGCATCTTGTAAAGATTTTCCAGGAGTGACAGAAGCTGGATTTTTCAGCATGATTTGATCAACTGTTTGGATAGAAGGACGTGCTTGTAATAAACGGTCTTCTCCAAGGAAATCTTCTACGAATTTATTGGCAGGATTAGCCAGAATATTGTCTGGAGTATCAAATTGAACAACTTTTCCTTGCTGCATAATGACAATACGGTCAGCTAATTGCAAAGCTTCATCCATATCATGAGTAACAAAAACTACTGTACGACCCATCTCGGATTGTAGATGTTTCACTAATTCTTGCAAAGCATCTCTTGTAATAGGATCTAAAGCTCCAAACGGCTCATCCATCAATATGATGTCTTGATCCGCAGCCAAAGCTCGAATAACACCGATCCTTTGTTGCTGTCCACCTGAAAGTTCACTAGGATAACGATCCAAAAATTCAAACGGCAAATCGACACGTTTGATTAATTCTTCTGCTTTCGCTCTTTTTTTCTCTTCGGACCATTTTAATAACTTTGGAACTAATGTGATATTGTCATACACTGTCATATGAGGCATCAATCCAATCTGCTGGATGACGTAGCCGATTCCTCTTCTCAATTCAACAGGATCTTTCTTCATGATGTCTTCTCCATCAATCAGAATCTGTCCTTTCGTTGGTTCGTTCATCCGGTTGATCATACGCATGGACGTTGTTTTTCCGCTTCCGCTGGTCCCGATGAAGACAATAAATTCTCCATCATTAAACGTCAAATTGATGTTTTCAACCGCTTTCGTCCCATCTTTATATACCTTGGATACATTTTTAAATTCAATCATTTTCTTCCACCTCATTAGATGATTTTCACACAGACTCTTATTTATTGTTGCACAAGATACGTTGAATAGCAAAAAACATGCTTTCATAAAGTTTTTCATAAAAAATACGATCGAATAAATCAATGACCTAAAAGGTGTTTTTTTATTTCGTAACCTGTTCAATTAGAAATTGAAAAGCAATAACGTTGTTCACCAGCACTTGGGTCCTGTCAGACAGGCAGCGCAAGTCAATATACCAACTCCGGCTATTTTGCGTTCCATATTCTTTGGATTATTTAGATAAAGGGCACGCAAAATCAAAATGCATTCCCGTTTAATTGAGAATACTAAAAAAGGAACACAAATTAAATTTGCGTTCCTTTTAGGAGTTAAAATTTGACTAAAAGACATATAAGCAACTTTCGCTGTGTAGCAGCAATCGTATTAAAAAAACAATGTAACGTTCGAATAAATAGGAATAACACTATAAGTTTTGTTACAAGATTGGCGAGAGCAAGCGAGAAAAACTTTGTTTGAATTTGACCCATCTGGATTGATTCTCGATCTCTTCTTTAGTCAATAATCGGCTTTTTTCCATGTCTTTAAAGAAATAAGCTTCTTGCTGTTTTGCTACTTTTGGATCATACATAAAAGCATTGACTTCAAAGTTTAATTTAAAGCTTCTGATATCAAAATTAGCCGTTCCTACTGAGCAGATTTCTCCATCAATGACGATCGTTTTACTATGCAAGAAACCATTATCATAAATATAAACTTCTGCACCTACATCTACCATTTGAGCTGCATAAGATAAAGTAGCTTGATAAATAAATGGATGGTCAGGTTTATTAGGTATCATGATTTTGACATCGATTCCTGACATCACAGCTATCTGCAGCGTTTCAATCAGTGCTTCATCGGGAACAAAATAAGGGGTTTGGATATAGACCGATTCATCAGCCGTACTGATCATTTTGATGTAGCCTTTTTTGATTTGCTGTATCTCTGTATCTGGTCCGCTGGAAACTATTTGAAGATTGGTTTCGCCTTTACGAGGAATATAAGGGAAATACTTTTCCTCGTATTCTAGCGGCGTCGTAGGAACGGCTGCATTCCAATCCATAATGAATCGACTTTGCAAAGCCAAAACTCCATTTCCTTCAATTTTTAAATGAGTATCTCTCCAGTAGCCGAATTTCTTGTCCATCCCAAGATACTCATTTCCAACATTAAATCCGCCGATATAGCCGATTTTCCCATCAATGACAACAATTTTCCTGTGATTTCGGAAGTTGATTCTGAAGTTAATCAATCCCAATTTAGAACCGAAAAAGGTTTCCACTCGCCCGCCTAATGCTATCAACCGTTTGAAAGACGCTAATTTCAAAGCCCGGGAGCCTAATGCGTCATAAATGACCAAGACTTCTACTCCTGCAGCCGCTCTGTCTTCCAAAGCTTTTAAAACCATATTGCCGATATAATCATTGTGAAAAATGTAATAGATCATATGTACATGATTTTCAGCTTGGTAAATATCTCGAATAAGAGATTTAAATTTTTCTTTTCCGTCTACAAAAAACTCGACTTGATTCCCTTTTGTCAAAATAGACTCGCCGCTTTCCAAAAACAAATTCGTGATTTCTTTAGAATCCTCTGTATCTTGTTTTTTTGAAAGCAATCTTTCCTCTTCTAAAAGCATTTGTTTTTGAGCTTCTACCAACTCGGGCATACCGATACTTTCTTGAGCTTGGATATCAAAAATCTTTTCTTTGGAGATTTTTTTTCCAATAAAAAAATAGATGATGAAGCCTATACCAGGTAAAAAGTTTAAGACCAACAGCCATGCCCATGTTGCGGCGATATCACGCTTTTCACGAAACACTGTTATAGCAGCAAAAACACTATTGATGGTTAAAAACAATATAATAAAATAAAAAATGTACCTCAATAAACTCACCTCTTTTCAAATACTTACATACTAAAAAATCAAATGAATCATTTGATTTTTTATCTCTTCAGCTGTATCATACTATATTTCCCCCGATTTGATCATCATTTCTTCTTATTTCAGTGAACCATTTATGTTTTATCTTTCTGCATTGAGGTTTTCAACCAGTTTCCCAACATGATTTCCATTTGTGCTTCTCCTCTGACAGGATACGTTTCAGCCGTTTTCAGAAGTTTTTCGAAGCATTGCTGCATAACTTCTTCGTTTTTATAGTAATGAACCTCTAAAGCCATCAGCATACGTTGTTTATTGGGTAAAAAAGACATTTTTTTAATATACTTTTTCAACTCGTCATCATACAGCTCTTCTATCATTTCCGCCTCTTGATAAAAAACTAGCGCTAAAAATAATTGCTCGCACATTAATTCTTGCCTGTAAAATAAAGGGTAGTTATCCAAATAAGGCAACAATTCATTTAATTTATGTTGAGCTTTTTTCAAATCTAAATGATCTAGGTACCAATTATATTGCAAAATGTGAATAGCGACTTCAAGCATGCCGGTGTTGGAGTTCAATTCACTAAGAGCCAACTCTTCAAAAGGAACTTCTTTGATGCGCATTCCTTGAGTCATCAAGGCATTTATTTTTAATTGAATAAAAAAGGCCTTTTTATTCTCTTCTTTTGTCATAATAGAATAGATGTTATACCCATCATTCGGAAGGCCGCCTATTTTCAGTGGAATGCCATTTGTCACAGCCGTAAATAATCCAGCACATAAAAACAACTGCAATCCCACTGTAGTAACAGTAGATAAATTTTCCAATCCGATAATAAGCCCTAATGCTACAGCTGAAACAATCAGATTCAGCAATACGCCTCCTAAATTATATATGATATAGGGAAACGACTTCTCTGAATAGTGTGGCGGAGCCATCAAACATTGCCCACCAGTTCCTGGCAAGTGGAACTTTTTACGCTTGTATCTTCCATCTTCCTTAATGATCGTGAAACTTCCTACTCGAAAAGATACGAATGAATAGCCTGTTAATAAACCAAAAAGCAAATGCCCTGATTCATGAATCAAAATATGTAAAAAATAAGCCATACAAAAAAAGAGAATACCGATGAAAACATATAAAAAACTCCATTCTCCAATAGAGTTGGGTAAAAATACAGCAGAGAGTATTCCTAAAACCAATCCAATTCCTATACTCAATGCAAAAAACAGAATATTTTTATGTAACTGACTTTTCTTCTTTTTAGTGTCCATATGTTCCATCTATCGTTCTCCTTTTAAGTCTTCTACTTTTTCGATAACGCTTTTTATTCATCATGAAGTATTCTCAAATAAAAGTCAATTACCATCCTAAATAAAGGTACTGCAGCAAAAAAATGTTTGCGTTACAAAAACGAATATCCGCTGCCAGAACACAGAACAAATCACTACCTTAGACTCTCCTATAAGCAAACTACCGAACGAGAAAAATGATTTCTCGTTCGGTAGTTTGCTTATAGAAACAGGGCTATGTGCATTTTCCCCGCTTCTTTTAGATTTATGCAATTTTCTTTGTGATAAACAGTCTTGGCGTTGTTTTTTGAATCACTATTAAGATCATACTAGCAACCACAGCGGTAATAACGCCGCTTAGAATTTGTGTGATGAAGGAGTAGGCAAAAGCACCCATTCCCTCTGGAGCATAACTTCCCCAGAAATAATACCCGGCTAAAAAATGCCAGAAAAATCGAGCCATAGTACCAGCAAAAGTCCCAAAAACAATAAATAAATTTAACTGACGTACTCGGTTTCCTTCGCTAAGCAGTTGTATTCTTTTGGCAAACAAGCCTCCGAATCCAGCAAATGCAAATGCAATAAAGTATTCAATAAATCCTTGCAGAGGGCTTAAAATATAAGCATTTCCTATTACGAAATGTAAGATCCCCCATAAAAAACCGGCATAAACAGCAGGTACAAATCCTCTTCTAAAAGCATAGAGCGTCAATGGTATCATTCCTAATGAAACTGTAAATGACGGTCCTATATTGGTTGGGATCAAAGATAACACGATTGCTAATGCAGCTACGATCGTTCCTTCCATCCACACACTAAAATTTTTGTTGCGCATAAAAAACTCCTCCCTTATGATTTGAACAATGCCAAACAACAAAGGAGGAGATTACTTAAGTATATATAATAGAATACTTTTCGCTCTCCGTCACAATTCCTACGCTCGTACTAACGAACAGGTTCGAAGGGTCAGAATCTAATCGATTCAATCTCAGCTTTTCAGCTCCCCTTTGTGATGGATGTTCATTCAATTTTAATTACTCATTTAGTTTAACGAAAAGGCTAAGAATTGTCAATAGAAACCTGGTCTCCAATAGAAGTCCTCAACTTTTTTTCACTTTTTTAGCTAATACATACTCTACGTTGTCATTTATATTTATTCTTTTTTGGCTGTTTAAAAACCCAGATCTCACGTATAACATCTGGCTGCTGATATTGTCTGCAGCTACAGATAGAACGATCTCATCCACCTCTGGATAATGCTCACGGACATAGTCCGGTAACAACTCCAATGATTTTTTTGCGTAACCTTGACTTTGGTACTTCAAATCAATCGAATGAGCTTTAAATAAGACGGCGTTAGGGTTGTCCGTGTAGCGAGAAACACCTATGCCAAATTGAAGAATAAAAAATCCGACTAAATCTTTTTCTTTCAATATCAACATAGGATGTTTGCCGGTTTCGTGCAAACTTTCTGTCAAAGCATCCATTGGTTTGATCATGTAAGTATTCGACTCGATCGCATAGTTTTCTAACTTTGGTATATCTTCAATCATAGCCTCTCTCAACTGTACATTTTCCATCCCAACACATCCTGTTCTCTATAAGTTATTATTTGATTTAAGAATAACAGATGACAAGTTCTAAAGTCTTTTGATACGCTTTTTTTATTTTCATTGTCCCATTATCTTAATCCGTCCCACTCTAAGTAAAATTCTTCTAGGAAAGATTCCATATACTCATTCCTTCTTTGTGCAAAGGCTTTCCCCGTTTGGGTATTCATGGTATTTTTCAATTTCAACAATTTTTCATAAAAATGCATAATCGCTGTATCATCTCCAGAACGGTATTCTTCATAACTCATTGATTCTCTCGGTTTTTTAGACGGATCATGAATCAACCTTCCACGCGAACCAGAAAAAGCCATGGTTCTAGCAATTCCTATTGCCCCAATAGCATCTAAGCGATCCGCATCTTGCACCAGCATACCTTCAATAGAATCCAGCTGCACTTTATTGGTTCCACCTTTATAAGATAGATTCAACACAATAAACAAAATATGCTCTTGGATATCTTTCGACAAAGAAAATTGATTCAGCCAATCGATGACTTTTTTTTCACCTTCTGCAGCATTTTGGATTAGCTTATCATCTGGAACATCATGAAGCAAAGCTGCCATCTCGCAAACAAACGTATTCACCGGTCCTGTTTCTTCCTCTGCCATTTGTTTAGCTAAGTTCCTGACTCGATGGATATGCCACCAATCATGTCCTGAAGCATCGTTTTGAAATAAGTCCGCAACAAATTGTTCCGTTAATACAATAATTTCTTCTTGTTGTTTTTTCATATATACACCCGCTTTGCTATGTATTATTTTAAAATAAGGCTAGGACATTTGATGTCCTAGCCTAGATTACTCTTATTTTTGTTTTTTGTGTTTATTAGCGCTGGCTTCCATAATGATTGGAAGGATCACAGGTCTTCTGCGTGTTTTGTCGAATAAGAATTTACTTAAAGAGTCTCTAATATCTTGTTTTAGAGCGCCCCATTCAAATTCATTTTGCTGCAGATTTTCTTCGACAACTTTTCTCACTAGATCACTGCTTTGTTCGATCAATTGAGTATTTTCTTTTACATATACAAACCCGCGTGTCATAACTTCTGGACCAGAAGTTATTTCTTTCGTTCTACGGTTGATCGTTACAACAGCAATCAAAATACCGTCTTGAGACAATAATTTACGGTCACGCAATACGATGTTTCCGATATCGCCGATCCCGATTCCGTCTACCATTGTGTTTCCAGATTCAACTTGACCGGACATCGTGAAACGGTTGTGCGAATACTCGATGATATCTCCTTTACCAGGAATAATGATATTTTTGTAAGACATTCCTACTTCATGCGCTAAATCGGCATGAGCTGCCAACATTCTATATTCTCCCGTAACAGGTATAAAATACTCTGGGTGAATCAAATTGATCATCAATTTCAAATCATTTGGTGTTGCATGACCGGAGGCTTTTAAGTTGTCTGTAATTTGTTTTACAGACCCGCCGGCACGATAAACCATATTCTCTGTAGTCGCGACCGTTACTTCCATTTCAGGAGAAGGACTGGTAACGATATACACCAAATCGCCTTCTTGGATGTTTACTTGCGGATGTTTGCCTTTAGCCATAAGTTGCAATGTTTTGATTGGTTCTCCAGTACTGCCGGTTTCAAGCACAACGATTTCTTGATTTTCATATTTTTCGATTTCTTTGACTGGAACAATCAAATCGTCACTTGGCAATTGTAATTTATTCATTTTCAACGCTTTATCTACAATCTCTTCCAAGTTTTTACCCGTGATAAAGATTTTACGTTTCGAGCGGTAAGCCGCATCAAAGACTTGTTGAATTCTTAAAATATTGCTGGCAACAGCAGCTACAATGATTCTGCCTGATGTATTCTGGAAAGTATCTAACACCTCTTCAGCAACTTTCAAGTCGCTCACATTTTCAACTGGGCTTTCTGCTTCACTTGAGTCGCTTAATAAAGCCAATACTTTTTCTCTTCCGATATCACTAATACGGTTTAAATCGGTCTTGTACATTGGTTGCGCACTTTGATCAAACTTGAAGTTTCCTGTATATACAATACTTCCTTCTTCAGTTTTTACAACGATCCCTACTGAATCTGGAATCGAATGAGTTGTTCTAAAGAAACTGATTACGGCATTACCAAATTCGATCTCTGTTTGTTCGTCTACGATATGGTAATCGTCAAATTTAACAGATTGTCCTTTTTCTTCTACACTCATTTTCGCCAATTCAATTGTCAATTCTGTTCCGAAAACCGGAACATTGAATTTTTGTAAGAAGTAAGGTAGAGCTCCAATAGCATCCTCATGACCATGAGTCAAGAATACCCCAGTTACTCTTTCTTTATTTTCCTCTAAATAATCAAAATTTGGAATCACTACATCGATCCCGAATAATTCCGTTTCTGGATACATCAAACCACAATCTAATACAAAAATTTCTTCATCTACTTCCACTACGTACATATTCTTCCCATTTTCACGTACGCCACCAAGTGGAATCACTTTAATTTTGCTCATTACTTCACCTCTTCAATCATTTTTCCAATATTTTTTATTTCTTACAAGTTAATAAAATTTCTTTTTCTTCTTCTGATGTACACTCTACTAAAGGCAATCTTACTCCTCCAACATCTACTCCTTGGTGATTCAATAAAAATTTTATTGGAGCAGGAGAAGGAACTGAAAATAGTGCATCCATTTTTGGTACCAAATCACGCGCCAATTTTGCTGCTTCTTTTAGTTTGCCTGTTTCAAATGCATCGTACATCTCTTTCATCTCTTCACCAAATACTTGGCTCGCTACAGAGATCACACCATTTGCACCGATTGCTTTAGCCGGTAAAGACAAGGAATCTTCTCCAGTATAAACCAAGAAATCGGAATCCGTATGTGTAATGATTTCACTGATAGCTTCTACTCCAACACATTCTTTGACCCCAATAATATTTTCAATTGCGGACAAACGAATCGTTGTAGCTGGTTCTATTGATACACTGGTTCGTCCTGGAACATTATAAACAATGATTGGCAACTCTGTACTCTTTGCTACCGCTTCAAAATGAGCGTATAACCCAGTTTGATTTGGTTTATTATAATAAGGAGTTACCACTAATGCAGCATCGATTCCTTCTATTTGTGCTACTTCTTGCGTAAAGGAAATCGTTTCGGCAGTATTATTTGTTCCTGTACCTGCTATGATTGGGACACGCCCTGCTGCAAACTCTACTGTATTTTGGTACAACGCTAGTTTTTCGTCACGAGAAAGTGTAGGCGACTCGCCTGTTGTTCCGCCAACTACAATACCTTCTGTTCCAGTTGAAATCAAATGATCGATCAAATTTTTCAACTTTTCGAAATCAACGTTGTTTTCATCATCAAATGGTGTCACCATGGCTGTAATGATACGTGCTTGTTGGATATCCAAATTATGTCCTCCTCTAGCTTTAGTCTGTTCGATGCATTATTTTTGAATCAAATTCATCTCGTGCATTTTTTCTGCGATTTGAACAGTGTTCCAAGCTGCACCTTTCAGCAAATTATCTGACACGATCCACATATGGTAGCCTGCTTCATCATCCAAGTCTTTACGAATCCGTCCTACAAAAACATCTTTTTTGTTTTCAGCAGTTAATGCAGTAGGATAAATTTGCTCACTCGGATCATCTTCTAACGTTACCCCTGGTGCATTCTTTAGGATATCTCGAATCTTTTCGACCGAAGCATCTGTATCTTTGACTTCAATATACACAGATTCTGAATGTCCATAAACAACCGGGATTCGCACACAAGTAGCAGATAATTTTATGGCATTATCACCCATGATTTTTTTAGTCTCATTGGTCATTTTCCATTCTTCTTTTGTATATCCTTCTTCATCAAAGACATCGATTTGAGGTAAAGCATTGAAAGCGATGGGAAAATGTTTTTTATCTCCGCCAGCAGGCAAAATATTAGCCTCATAAGGTTCATCATTCATCATATGGTGAGCTTGATCGTACATTTCTTTCATTGCTGAGTTTCCGGCTCCGCTTACTGCTTGGTAAGTGGAAACAATCACTCTGTCTAGTCCAAATGCTTCTCGTATCGGATGCAGCGCTGCAACCAATTGGATAGTTGAACAATTGGGATTGGCTATAATACCAGAATGGTTCTTCAATGCCTCGGGATTGACTTCGGGCACAACTAGAGGAACTTTTGGATCCATACGATAAGCACTAGTGTTATCGATAACGATTGCTCCATGTTTTACTGCTTCAGGAGCGTATTTTTTAGAAACGTCTCCACCAGCACTAAACAAAGCAATATCTACCCCATTGAAAGAATCTTCAGAGGTTTCTTGCACTTCGATTTCCGTGTCTTTAAACATCAATTTCTTACCAGCAGAACGCTTAGAAGAGAGCAATCTTACTTCTTTGATTGGAAAAGCTGCATTTTCCAGCATTTTAATTATTTTTGTCCCTACTGCTCCTGTTGCGCCAACTACTGCTACTGAATATCCATTCATAATCTCACTCCTACTTCTAAACATTTATCTTATATTCGACTTTACGAATAGTACCATTATTCATTTTATCATAATTCATTGTGAAATCATACCAAACAAAATCTTTAGTCACAGTCAGACAGGTCATATTTTTTGCTGTCAACGCTTTTTAGATCCTCTACGATGTAAAAAAAAGCCTTACTGAAAAATCCAGTAAGACTTTATCCTATTATTGATTAGATGTTGTTTCTGTTTCATTAGAGTTTTCTTGTTGTTCTTCCATCAATACTTTATGAGAAAGGTTGATACGACCTTGGCGATCGATTTCAATAACTTTAACTTTAAGAGCGTCCCCAACTTTTACAACGTCTTCTACTTGAGCAACACGTTTAGTATCTAATTGAGAAATATGCACCAATCCGTCTTTTCCTTTTGCGATCTCAACAAAAGCACCAAATTTTTCTA
The DNA here is from genome assembly GCF_057334175.1 of Desemzia sp. AGC72. Classification (NCBI taxonomy): domain Bacteria; kingdom Bacillati; phylum Bacillota; class Bacilli; order Lactobacillales; family Carnobacteriaceae; genus Desemzia; species Desemzia sp. AGC72. The sequence continues at coordinate 170,734 of NZ_JBHFIG010000021.1, read as the reverse complement.
CACGTTTTACAGTACCATCATAGATTTGACCAATTTCGATTTCTTTAGTCAACTCTTCGATGATTTCTTTTGCACGTTGAATCATTTCAGCGTTATCTGAAGCTATGCTGACTTTACCATCTTGGTCAATGTCGATTTTAACGCCAGTTTCTTCAATAATAGCATTGATTTGGTCTCCACCGCGTCCAATAACGACTTTGATTTTTTCTGGTTTAATTTGCATCATTTCGATTTTCGGAGCGTATTTGCTCAACTCTTTGCGCGGTTCAGAAATAGTAGATACTAATTCATCTAAAATTTCCAGACGGGCTTTTTTGGCTTGAGTCAATGCTTCCGTTAAAATTTCTTGAGTGATTCCTTGGATCTTGATATCCATTTGCAACGCCGTGATTCCTTCAGCTGTCCCAGCAACTTTAAAGTCCATATCGCCTAAGTGGTCTTCCAATCCTTGGATATCTGTTAAGACAGTATGATTGCTTCCATCGCTGACTAATCCCATTGCAATACCTGCAACTGGAGCTTTGATAGGTACACCAGCATCCATCAATGCCAAGATTCCTGCACAGATACTTGCTTGAGAAGAAGAACCGTTTGATTCTAAAACTTCTGAAACTACACGGATCATGTAAGGAAAATCTTTCTCATTAGGGATGACTTGAGCCATAGCTCGTTCACCTAAAGCACCATGTCCAATTTCACGTCTGCCTGGTGCGCGGCCGCGGCCAGTGCTACCAACTGAGTATTGCGGGAAATTGTAATGATGAATAAATCGTTTGCTTTCTTCAATCCCTAAACCATCAATAATTTGATGTTCTCCTAGAGGTGCTAAAGTTGCAATAGACAAAGCTTGTGTTTGTCCACGTGTAAACAAACCAGAACCATGAGCTCTTGGTAAAACACCTGTTTCTGAAGCTAATGGACGAATCTCATCGATCTTACGACCATCTGGACGAATTTTATCTTCAGTGATCAAACGGCGTACTTCGTCTTTTTCAAGATCTTCAACAATTTTTTTCACTTCTTTTTTGATACGAGCTGCTTCAGCATGATCAGCGTATTTAGCTTCAAAGAAAGCTATAGCTTCTTTTTTCACTGCTTCTGTCTGCTCAGCACGTTCTTGTTTGTCGAAAATTTGGATAGCATTTACCATTTTTTCTTTATAAGCTGCTTGTACTTCTTCTTGTACATCTGCATCTACTTCTAATAACAAGACTTCCATTTTTTCTTTTCCAATAGCTGCTTGGATTTCTTCTTGGAAAGCTACTAATTTCTTGATTTCTTCATGACCGAACATCAATGCTTCCAGCATACCTTCTTCAGATACTTCTGCAGCACCACTTTCAACCATATTGATAGCTGCTTTTGTTCCAGCTACTGTTAATTGAATATCAGATTCTTCATCTTGTTGAACCGTTGGATTGATGATCAATTCACCATTCACACGTCCTACATTCACTCCGGCAATAGGGCCATTAAATGGAATGTCAGAAACAACTAAAGCCAAAGACGAACCAAGCATAGCTGCCATTTCTGGAGAACAGTCTTGTTCAACAGACATAACGGTATTGGTGATTTGAACTTCATTACGGAAACCGTCAGCAAACATAGGGCGGATCGGGCGGTCGATCAAACGAGCTGTCAATGTAGCATTTTCGCTAGGACGGCCTTCACGTTTAATGAATCCTCCTGGAATTTTACCTACTGCATACATTTTTTCCTCGTAGTTTACTGTTAATGGAAAGAAATCTACGTCCATTGCATCTTTACTAGCAACAGCAGCTGTTAAAACAACTGTGTCTCCATAACGAACCAATACTGCTCCATTTGCTTGTTTGGCTAACTGTCCTATTTCAACTGTTAAAGGGCGTCCACCAAGTTCGGTTGTAAAAACTTGTTTTTCTGTCATTATTTGTTCTCCTTTTTATAGAGAACTATTGATATCCCAGCAATCTACTAAACAAATGTCAGTATTTAAAGTTTAAACGCTCACATTTGCATAGTAGGATAACGGATACTTCAACGTTCTCTGTGTGTATTAAAAATAGTTATTGCTTTTGAAATGAATAGACTTATCGGCCGATCCACTTTCTCAATAAAACAAGCGAGATTCCTAAGAACCCCGCTTTAGTAAATAGACAAACGGATCTTAACGACGTAAGCCTAAGCTTTGGATTAATTCACGGTAACGAGCAACATCTTTGTTACGCAAGTATGCTAACAAGTTACGACGGTGACCGATTTTTTTCATCAATCCACGGTAAGAATGGTGGTCTTTTTTGTGAGTACGTGCATGCTCATTTAAGTGGTTGATTTCTTCAGTCAATACAGCAATTTGTACTTCTGGAGAACCAGTATCTCCTTCGTGTCTTGCGTATTGTGTGATGATTTCGTTTTTGCGTTCTTTAGAAATAGCCATTTCTAAACACCTCTTCCTGTTTTTTTCCTTTCACTGAGTAGTCGTTGGTGACTCGTACAACCAAGTAAAAGGTACGTGCTTATCGCACATCTAAATATTACAGAACTTTATTCTAAAATGCAAGTACTAATGTTGTTCATCCTGTTATTTCATTTGAAATATCAGATGACTGTCAAATGTTGTATTCTGCTCTGATCTCTAAAATTGCATCTCTTAAATTAGCAGCTTTTTCAAAGTCTAATTCTTTAGCAGCAGTTCTCATTTCCAGCTCCATTGTTTCAATCAAACTGATTCTGTCTTCTCTACTTAGTTTAGAAATCTGTGCTACAGATATTTCTTTCTCTTCTTCAACTGCAGTTGTGATTGAAATCAAGTCACGCACTTCTTTTATGATCGTTTTCGGCACGACTCCATGTTCTTCATTATATTTCATTTGAATCGAACGTCTTCGATCCGTTTCGTCGATTGCATAGCGCATAGAATCTGTTATCTTATCTGCATACAATATAACTTTTCCATTTTCATTACGAGCTGCTCTCCCGATCGTTTGAACCAACGAACGCTCACTTCTTAAGAAACCTTCTTTGTCAGCATCTAAGATTGCTACTAAAGATACCTCTGGAACATCCAGCCCTTCTCTCAGTAAGTTGATACCGATCAGGACATCGAATACACCTAAACGCAGATTACGAATGATTTCCGTTCTTTCCAGCGTTTTTATATCACTGTGCAAGTACTCTACTTTTAAGCCGATCTCTTTTAAATAGTCTGATAAATCTTCGGACATTTTCTTCGTCAGCGTTGTGATGAAAACACGTTCGTTCTTTTCAATACGTTCATTTATTTCACCGATCAAGTCATCGATTTGTCCTTCGATCGGGTGGATTTCAATCACAGGATCCAACAACCCGGTCGGACGAATGATTTGTTCTACAACACCGTCTGTCCGCTCCAACTCGTAAGGTCCTGGAGTAGCCGAGATATACATGATCTGGTTCACATGTTTCTCGAATTCTTCTAATCGTAATGGTCTGTTATCTAAAGCACTAGGCAAGCGGAAACCGTGATCGATCAGTTGTTGCTTTCTCGCTTGGTCACCATTGTACATTCCACGAATCTGCGACATCGTAATGTGTGACTCGTCAACGACAAATAAAGAATCATCTGGAAAGAAGTCTAACAATGTATAGGGTGCTTCTCCAGGTTTTCTTCCATCCATATGTCTGGAATAGTTCTCAATACCAGGGCAATATCCCATTTCCAACAACATTTCAATATCATAATTCGTTCGTTGTTCCAAGCGTTGAGCTTCTAATAATTTATTTTCTGCTCTTAATTCTTTTAGTCTTACATCCAATTCGGCTTGGATAGTATTTACCGCATGACGAGTCTGTTCATCATTCGCCACAAAGTGAGTCGCCGGGAAAACTGCTACGAATCCTACATCTGCTTTGACCTCACCAGTCAGCACATCTACTTCTCTGATACGCTCGATTTCATCTCCAAAAAATTCGATTCTTACTGCTTCACTATCTCTAGAAGCTAAGAAAATTTCTACAATATCTCCGCGAACACGGAAACGTCCCCGTTGAAAGTCGATGTCATTTCGTTCAAATTGCATATCGATCAATTTACGCAACATATCGTCTCGACTGATCTCCATTCCAACTCTCAAAGACAAAACAAATTCTTTGTAGTCTAGCGGGTTGACTAATCCATAAATACACGATACTGAAGCCACTACGATCACGTCTCTCCTCTCAATCAAAGAGCTTGTAGCAGAGTGACGCAATTTATCGATCTCGTCATTGACACTGGCTTCTTTTTCGATAAACGTATCGGTTTGAGGTACATACGCTTCAGGTTGATAATAATCGTAATAACTAACAAAATATTCTACTGCATTATTTGGAAAAAATTCTTTGAATTCACTATATAATTGACCAGCTAACGTCTTATTATGGGCAATAACCAAAGTTGGTCTGTTTACTTCTTGAATAACATTAGATACAGTAAATGTTTTACCTGTACCTGTCGCACCAAGCAATGTCTGTTCTTTGACACCTCCGTTAAGTCCTTCGACCAATTGTCTGATCGCTTCAGGCTGATCTCCACCAGGTTGATACTTGGATACCAATTCAAATTGTCTTTCTGCCATATAATCTCCTCACTTCTGCATAACTCGCAAACCAAAGTTCTCTTTTTATTCTATCACTGAACATATGTTCTTACAAGCAAGAGAGCACGGATCCTAAAAGGAAGTAATCTAGATATTCACAAAAACGAAACTTTAGAGAATAACACTATTTCCCTCTTCACTTTACATCAAAAAAACTTTTACGATCAGAACAGTCTGATCGTAAAAGTTTTTATTAGACTATAAACAGCGTGCAATCTCGCTTTTTAAACAACAAAAAAGAGCCTGGACGACCAGACCCGATTTAGTGGATTATTTAGCTAATTTAGCTGATAAACGAGATTTATCGCGAGCTGCTTTGTTTTTGTGAATTAATCCTTTAGATGCAGCCATATCAATTGCTTTAACTGCATTGTTGTACAAAGCGTTTGCATTGCTGTCTCCAGCTGCAGCTGCTTGTTCAAATTTTTTCACAGCAGTACGCATTGAGCTTTTTTTATTATTGTTTTGAACTGCTGATTTTTCAGTAGTACGAACACGTTTAATTGCTGATTCGATGTTTGGCATTTAGTACACCCCTCTTTCCATGTATAACAACTAAAATAATTGTAAAATTATTTCAACATCGTTTATTATACCGGATGAAACTGCTGAATGCAATATTAAACTGTAAAGTTTTTTTACTTGATAGGAGGGAAGTTTCTTTCCAAAACTGTCCTACCGGCTCTTCATTCCTTGCCCAAACTGCAAAACAAACAATTCAAATTGCATTTTTCGATCTCCTTGACCTGTTTTCAATCGATATTCTGCTTCTATTAATCCTTCAAAAGCTTGCATCAACGTTTGTTCATCATACTTTTTGATTTGCTGAGCAGCTAATTTTACCCGGTAAGGATGGACTTTAAGTGTTTGTCCTATTTCATTTTGCTGGAATCCTTGTTTGGATAAAATCATGACTTGGATCAACAAACGGAATTGACTGGTCATTATAGCATTTATTTTTATTGGATCTTCCTTTTGCAATAATAAATCTTGATACAGATCCAATGCTGGACCCACCTGTTTTTTTAAGACCATTTCATTCAAGGCAAATATATTTTGTTCTAATGACCTTGATATCAATTCTTCTACTGCCGGTTTAAGAATTTTTTTAGTTTCGAGTGCATATAAAAACAATTTAGGCAACTCTCCAATGGCCGTTGTCAAATTGGCGTCAGTTAATTGAATCATCAAATCAAAAGCCTCTGGAGTGATCGTGTATCCTTCATTGGCGATGGTGTCTTTTAGATATTTTCTAGTATCTTGTTCAGACATTGCCTCTATATCGATAAACGTAGCTACTTTTTTCATTTTTTTCACGATTTTTTTACGCTGATCCAACTTTTCGTATGGTGCAAAAAAGACTAGTACTGTTGATGGAGACGGATGATCCAAATAATTGATCAAACCGTCGATATCATGTTCCACTTTTTGTTTGGTTTTTTCTCCCGTCAAAAAGGCTGGTCGATTCACAAACGCCAATCGTCTGTCGCCAAAAAAAGGAATACTTTCTGCATCATTCAATACTGTACTTAATGGAGTTTCTTCCATATCAAATGAACTAAAATTGAGATCCATTTCGTCAGGAGAAAGCACATTGTCTATAAAAGCTTTTCTCAAATTATCTGCTAAATAAGCTTCAGTTCCTAATATCACATACACAGAAGAAAATTCTTTTTTATTGATCTTTGCTAGTTCAGTTGTATAGTTCAACTTCTTCCCCACTTTCTATATCCTCTTAATCGTACAAATTGAATCCCTAGAAAGCAAGTATATTTTGGTTGCCGTTCAGAATATTTTCTCTTTTAATAAAATCGTTTGGAAATCTATAGCGCGTTTACTTGGTCCAAAAGGAAAATACTTGTAATGGACAGCTCCATTCAAATCAGTACGAAAAATCTGGAGATGTTCTCTCTCCAGCAAATCAATCACTTCCTTATGCGGATGTCCAAATTGATTCGCTTTTTTAACAGAGATCAACGCAACCTCAGGATCAATCTGTTGAATAATGCTTTCACTAGTAGAGGTATGGCTCCCATGATGCCCCACTTTCAGCACGTCGACCTTCAAATTAGGATATTCGACCAGCAGCTTCTGCTCTTCTTCTACACCTAAGTCACCAGTAAATAACCATTTGTAAGCTCCAATCTGACCATACAACACCAGCGAATCTTCATTTCCTCCTTCACCGGCTTCAAATGGCCACAATACATACAAAAATGAATTTACTTTAACAGGAATTTGCTTATCGGCCACCACACTAGTCAACGTGACGGATTGTTTCTGTAAAACTTGAGCTGTTTCACGAAAAAGATCTTTGTTTTCTGTGCCTGTTGGAAAAACTACTTCTTCAATCGGCAATTCCTCCGCAATTTCTTTCAATGCTTGGATGTGATCTGCGTCGCCGTGTGTCGCAAAAACAGTCGTCAGCTTCCTGACTCCTTTAGCTTTCAACAATGGTAAAACATGTCGATTAGCGACTGTTGAAGGAGATTCTTTTTGCATCCACGATTCTTCTATGCCGAACGAAATCATTCCTCCTGTATCGATCAAGTAGTTGCCTTGGCCAAAAGGTTCTTTGATCAAAAGAGCATCACCCTGACCAACGTCTATCATTACTACTTCGCCAAATGGAGAATAGGTTTGATATTGTACAGCTGTTACGAAGACAATAAGTGTCCCTATCGCCGCTTTCTTTCGATGTTTCTTGGTTTCTAAGGAGACGAACCAAAGAATCAACGCTGTACAAAAAACGCTCATTAAAAAAAGCGGAATCCTTCCAGTTACTATAAGATTAAAAGGAACTTTTGAGAGTCCTGAAGCAATCCATTCAGGAAAAGACAGTATCGTCTCTAAGATTTTGAGAAGCAGTTCAAAAAAGATAGTACCTGAAAATAGAAAAGAAAGTACTAGATAGATCATTAACGGAATCAATATCCACGAAAAGAAGGGAATGAATAAGAGATTAGCAATCGTTCCGATCCAAGGAAATTCGAAAAAATGGAACATCAGGATCGGCGTTGAAGCGGCGGTCATCACAAATGAGATCAGCAAATTTTGCGTCAAATAGTTGTGCCGAGAAACCAAAAAAGTTTTAGAAAACAACACCAGCAGCAAGCTCAATCCATAACTCAGTTGGAAACCTACACTGCTGATTTGATAAGGTTCTATCAACAATGCTGCAATCAATGTCATCGACCATATATCGAGGGTAGAAATCCGGATACCGAATCGTGCAGCACTCAATGCAATAAAACTCGCTACTACCGCTCTAAACGAACTCGTTCCCCAACCAATCAGACTGCCATAAAAGAAAAGAACAGGCACTAATATGAAATAACTGAATTCTTTGGTTATGCCTGCTCTCAATAATAGATACGAAAAAATCGAAAACAAGAACTGGATATGTAGTCCAGATATACTTAATAAATGAAGCAATCCCAGATCTTTAAATTGTTCCAACAGCTCCGTTTCAAAAGCACCAACATCACCTAACAGAAGCGTCTTCATATAATCAGCCGTTTTAGGTGTCATCGTTCGATCTATATGCTCAATCAAACGCTGTTTTACAGCAGATAAAGAATAGTTATCCCAAAACGTGGTGCCCTCATTGCTTGGGATCATTTCTATTTTATCAGCTGATAAAATCCAATGTACACGCTTATTGAATAGAAATTGTTTGTAATCAAACAGATATTGATTCCGATTGTTTTCAGGAGGAGACAACTGTCCTTCAATGACCAGTTTCTGTTCATGGTGTTGAGACTGCCACCAGTCTTTTTCTGCTAAAGAATCCATGTAATAGAATACTACTATTGGTTCTGAAAGTTCCTTTTGCTCAACTGTTTCTTGCACTACTCCGTAAAACTGCATTTGATTCCCATCATATTTCACCTCATCCATTTCCAGTTCAATCAAGAATTCTTCTGAAGATTCAAAAAGGATGGTTTGATTCATATATTGATGTACGCCTGCTGAAAATATTACACATCCTCCAATAATCAATGAAGTGAAAAAAATTGTTTTCTTTTTCAGCATATACAGACGCAATAAAAAGTAACCTGTTATTCCAATAGCTAACCAATTTCCTCCGGTCAATAAGGTGCATACGAGGAAGAAAGAAAACAAAGCAGGATAAACAAAGTATCCTTTCAACTATTGATGAAAATCATGTTCAGTTTGATTTATTTTGGATTGTTCTTTGACAAGAGTGTCCAACTTTCCAAAAAAATCAATTGGCAAACGTACCTTTTCGCATTGAACATGGGCTTGTTCAATCAACTTTAATGCATACTCATTATTATGATAATCCTCTAGATAATAGATTTTTTTGATCCCTGCTTGAATGATCATTTTAGTGCATTGCAGACAAGGAAAATGCGTCACATAAACTTCCGCATCTTCTGTATCCACACCAAACTTCGCACATTGGAGAATGGCATTCATTTCGGCATGAATAGTTCTAACACAATGTCCATCCACTATGTAACATCCTTCGTCGATACAGTGACTGTCTCCGCTCACTGAGCCATTGTATCCACCTGCGATGATTCTTTTTTCTCTAACAATTGTCGCGCCAACCATTAAACGAGTACATGTACTTCGTTGGGCCAACAATAAACTTTGAGACATAAAATACTGATTCCAAGGAATTCTTTCCACCATAACGATCCTCCGTTGTTCTATTTTTTGCGGTATCTAACCAGGTAATTAACTTCAGTATACAAAAGCTGAAAATGAGTTGCAATAAGACTTTACAGTATTCTTACTCTGCCCCTACTGTTATCAAGTCTTTCAAAGTTTCAAAAGTCTTGTCCCCAATACCTGAAACATTTTTTAATTCTTCAATTGTTTGGAAAGAACCACTTTCTTCACGATATTGAATGATCTTTTCTGCTTTCTTTTCTCCGATACCGTTCAACTCCTGCAATTGCTGAGTATCTGCAGTATTGATATTGATTTGGCTTTCTTGTTCCTCAGTTTCTGGCTCTAAAGATGATAAAGTTCCCTCAGTTGAAGATTTTGCTTCTTCACCTATTTGAGGGACATAAATCACCATCTGATCAACTAGTTTCAATGCCAGATTAATTTGTGACTGATCTGCAGAAATCAAAAAACCTTCTGCCATTTCAATCACATCCATCATGCGCATATCGGAAGATACGGCATATACTCCTGGTTTTCTCACTGCTCCTTTTATGTCCACATACACTTCTTCTGTTAAAGAGCTGGCCACTTCATTGCTTTCGCTTTCTGTTCCCTCCTCTATAGCTGTTGAGTCCAGCAAGTATTGTTCTGTCGTTTCATCTACCAGGTCTTCTGCATCTGTTTCGCTGTTACTCATTGTTAAAAGAAAAAACGAAGATATTATCAGCACAATTCCTAATGACACACTGATGAGACCAATTTTCAATGAATGAATCGCTGCCTTTTCTTTCAGTCTTTGCCACACCTTTATCACCTGCTTTCATCTCTTTCTACACTATACGCAATCCAAAGAGATTCTCTTCCAAAAAACTTCTCGTACAAACTAAATTAGATAGGCTGAACATAAAAAAAGAGCAAATGGAAAGAATCCCATTTACTCTTTTTTATTTAATCCAACTCACTTAAATAATCGATCGCATCTTGAATATTCTTGACTGGTACAATAACCATATCTGTATCGATTTCTTCTGCAGCGGCGACTGCTTCTTCATAATTGCTCTTTAAGTCTGGATAATTTTCTAAAATCACAGGATCGATCTCATCATCTGGAGCAAAGAATATATCAGCTCCTTCGTCGTCAGCTGCAACAACTTTCTTTTCAATACCGCCGATTCTGCCGATCGTTCCATCAGCACTGATTGTTCCTGTCCCAGCAATCTCATTCCCGTTTCTTAGGTCATTTCCTTCAAGTTGAGTATAGATCTGCAAGGCAAACATAAACCCGGCTGAAGGTCCTCCAATTCCGCTGGCGTCGATTTCAACAGGAATATCTGTTGTGATTTCTGTATTGTCCACTAAACTGATCCCCAGTCCAGGGTGTTTAGTTTCTTCCATTTCCATCAAATCAGCTGTAACAGTCTCTTCTATCCCATTACGTTGAAAAGTAACCTCAACCGGCTGCCCTGTTTTTTGTTCTTGTACATATTCAATGAATTCTTCTGAACTCTTGAAAGCTTGACCATCTAAAGACACAATCGTATCGCCTACTTGAAGCAGTCCTTCAAAATTGGAATTTTCCAAAATCGACATGACATAAACCCCTTTATACGAAAAATCATAGGGTTCATCTGCAACTTCAAATGCCGCTTGGATTGCACTATTGATCGAACTTGTCATATAAAATTGCTGTAGATTGTTATATTCCTCTGAAGAATTTGTTGTTCCGAACAACTCTTCTTCCGTGTATCCATCATGAAAAGGTAAAAAGGTAGTTAAATAAGTCAATGGCGTTGCTCTGCGAACGGCTACTGTTGTCAACATATAACTGCCCGGCTCATGATCAGTTTCATTGTCTACTCGAACCAACTCATTCAAATGAACTGCTGATCCAGGAGATTCGATATAATATGGTAACGGCATAAACACTAATCCTAGAAAAGCTACTAATACGATTATCCAAACACTATTTTTAATTATTTTCTTTTTCATCGCGACACGCCCTGTACTAGTTATTTACCAAACTACTCTATTTCATATTTTTTCTTCATTGCTCGGTTGACATTCTCAGGAACTAAACCGGCAATGTCTCCACCAAACATAGCTACTTCTTTTATCAAACTTGAACTGACAAAGCGATACTGTTCATCAGCAGTTAAAAAAACCGTTTCTATTTCTTTATTCTGAGTTTTATTCATAGCTGCAACATCGGCTTCATATTCAAAATCGTTCACATTTCGTATTCCCCTTAAGAGAATCGTTGCATTCAATTCTTTCGCCAAATCGATCGTAAGTCCTCCTGTATGTTCAACAACAGTGACATTGGGCAAATCAGTCAAGTTTTCTTGCATCAGTTGTACTTTTTCTTCTGTAGTAAACAAACTTTTCTTAGAGGTATTTGTAGCAACCACTACTACTAACTGATCAAATAAAGCAGCTCCTCGCTGAATCAAATTGATGTGTCCATTTGAAACTGGATCAAAACTTCCAGCATATAAGGCAGTTTTACTCATTCTCGCCCTCCTCTTCAAAAATCAGCTCATAAATCATAATTTTTGTAATGCCGTATTCAGCTGACTTATACACACGTGCATTTTTTATCGTCTCAGGTAAATCAACTTTTTTATCGACTTCACATACGATCAATGCTTCTGACGAAAGCATCCCGTTATTTAGCAACTCTTCAATTTGAGAAACGATTTTTTGTTTTGCATACGGTGGATCGAGAAAAACCAAGTCAAAGACTTGTTGCTCATTTTTTAAATTCCTGATCACTTTTGCCGCATCTCCGCGTATGACTGTAAACTTTTCTTCTTCTTTTGTAACGGCTATATTTTCTCTAATGACTTTTATCGCTGCTGGAGCTTTATCGATTAAAACAGCTTTATCCATCCCTCTAGAAACCGCCTCGATAGCTAAGCCACCAGACCCAGCAAAAAGATCTAAACAAGTCCCACCATCAAAGTAAGGACCTATCATATTAAATAAGGACTCTTTGATTTTATCTGTCGTAGGTCTGGTACTTTCTCCAGGTACAGCTTTTAGCCTTCTGCCACCGTATTCTCCTGTAATGACTCGCATAAGCTATCTGTCCTTCCTTCAGTGTTTTATTCACAAAATAAAGGAACAGCCATGATACAGCATATTCCTTTACTTTAATGGTTCGATTTATCCAATTTCGTTCCATTCATTTTCATGACATGCATCTTCAGGTTTTTGCGTGATTTCTTCTAACACATGTTCAAAATTCATATTGATATCTGTTCGATATGAACGTTCAACTTTACGAACGAAATGGAAACTGTTCAATTTTTTTTCAAGGGCATCTGCTTCTGAACGATTTACGTACAAGACTACGTATTTCATACGTTTAGAAACATAGTGGATCAAACCTTGTTTTTTTAATGTTTTCATATGTTTCAAACTATATACCCAGACGATCATGCCTTGTCTTTCGTTTACTACTAACTCCATAATGTTCCTCCTGACTATCAGCATTGCCTTCTATCTTTTTCTTCATTATATTATACCTGTCAAATGGTCTATCTACAAACTAATTTCAAAACCGTCATCCAATATTACTAACAGTTCATCACCTTGATAAGTGATTCCGATGCGTCTCATTGAGTCATCCATAAGAATGTCGCGATACTCGGCCAACGTAAACCATTGTAAAGCATAAACTGATGGATCTGTCGGTGCAATCTGATACAATAACCTTACTTTATCCAGATCAATAGATTCTTCTTCTAAAAATGACTGAATAGTAGTTTCATTTAAAGCCTCAAAAGCTTCTATTGTATCTTCTGTTCGTGTTTCTTGGTTATTGCTCTCACCAGCTTCACTCTCATCCACTTCTTCTACAGCAGCCTCATCACTAATGATCAATGCATCTTCGCTAGATTCTTCATATGATTCAGTTTCTGTTTGCGGATTTTGCTCTTTAGATGATTGATGAAATTCAAATAAATCATTCCCTACAGCTTCCAATATCAAACTTTCTTCTAACGGAATCAATCCCATCTTTTCTCGCATGATGTTGATGTATCGAATCGTCTGTTGTGTTCTCACTTTTTCCAAAGCAGCAGGATTTAATAGTTTTACTGGTTCTTGTACTACAGAAGAAAAAGGAGCAAGGTCATATAATCCTGAAGAAAGCAGCTTTTCATTTGTCATATATTGAATACCAATGACCGTATTCGTCTGACTGTCCATGGTGATTATAGCATATGTTTGATTATCAAACGCAATCAAAGGGCGATTGTTCAGCTCATTTTCATTCAGATTGATTTGTATTGACTGATTTTCAAAAGGAACAATGAACTTGGGATGAAATGAAGCGAGCGGGTACATTCCTTCTTGCTCCATCCCCATTTCAAATGGCGGAATTTCTACAGACGTTCCAAGTACCAATACTTCTGTGACGACATAATTTTCTACGATTACTTGTAAATAGTCTGCGCTGTCAGTACCATAGATCCAAATCTCACTCATATCAGACAATTTTTCTACATTCACAGGCTCTCCGTACTCTACTAAAAAATCATCGACAGCTAAACCAACGTAATTTGCAAAACCAACAGCAGGTATCATAGACTGATCTGCGGAAGACTGTGGTAATGTAGAAGATTCACTCTCTTCATTACTGCTGGTTTCTTCAGGCAAAAGAATGGGCTCTTTTTTATCCCAATCAAAAAAGAGAGGGAAGAAATAAGTTCCCATTAGAAAAACTACAAATAATACTAGCGTTTTCCTGAATGTTCTCATTATTCTTTCCCTCCTCTTTATTTTATTTTACGATTGTTTCGATCAATAAATCTCCTGAATCGATCACGTCGCCGACTTGAACATAAATTTGATCGATCACACCATTTGCGGTCGCTTTGATGGTGGTTTCCATCTTCATCGCTTCTGTCGTAATCAATGATTGTCCCTTGACTACGCGATCGCCTTTTTTGACTGAAATATCTAAAACAGATCCAGACATTGTTGCGCCGATATGGTGTTTGTTTGTAGGTTCTGCTTTTCTGCGTAAAGCTTTTGTACTTGTGATACTCAAATCTTTCACTTCTATTTCTCGCCCTTGACCATTTAATTCAAAATAAACCACTCTGATTCCTTCTGAGTTCGGTTCTCCGATTTGGTTCAACTTGATGATCAATGTTTTTCCTTTTTCGATTTGAACTTCGATCGTCTCCCCAGTACGCATACCATGGAAGAACGTCATCGTGTCGAGTAAAGTCACGTCTCCGTAATGATTATACGATTGATCATAATCTAAAAAGACTTGAGGATACATAATATAGCTCAATACCTCTTGTTCAGTAGGCTCTCTGTCGATTTTTTCTTGCAATTCTTTTTTTGTACTATCAAAATCGACATCTTCTGCCAATGTTCCAGGTCTTTGAGTAAACGGCTTTCTGCCTTTAAGGATAATCTGTTGCAATTTCTCTGGAAAACCGCCAGTCGGCTGTCCTAAATTCCCCATAAAAAAATTGATTACGGAGTCTGGAAAGTCGATTTGCATACCTTTTTCAAAAATATCTTCGCTGGTCAATTTATTTTGGATCATGAATAAAGCCATATCTCCCACTACTTTAGAAGAAGGTGTTACTTTAACGATATCTCCAAATAGTTGGTTGACTGCAGCATACATTTTTTTAACGTCATCCCATTGGTTACCTAGTCCAACAGCCATCGCTTGCTGTTGCAAGTTCGTATATTGACCACCCGGCATTTCGTGTTGGTAAACTTCTGTTTGCGGACCGGTCACATTCATCTCGAATTCTTTATAATATCTGCGTACATCTTGCCAATAGTGATCGATTTGTTCTGCATTATCAATATTGATTTGCGGACGTCTTTCACTCGACTGCGTTGCATAATACAAACTGCTCAAGCTTGGTTGGCTTGTACGACTGCTCATCGCACTTGTTGCCACATCCACGACATCTACACCGGCACGGATAGCTTCAGCATAGGTGAAGATCCCGTTGCCGCTTGTGTCATGTGTGTGCAGGTGAATCGGCAAATCAATCGTTTCTTTCAATTCACTGATCAATTTATAAGCCGCCTGAGGTTTAAGGATACCTGACATATCTTTTATTCCGATAATGTGCGAACCTAACTTTTGCAGCTCAGTCGCCATTTCTTTGTAATAGTTAAGCGTATATTTTGTCTGAGCAGAATCTAAGATATCTCCAGTATAACAAATGGTTCCTTCAGCTATCTTTCCATTATCTCTTACAGATTGAATACTTCTTTCCATCTGCGGAATCCAGTTCAGACTGTCAAAGATACGGAACACATCGATCCCATCCACAGCAGCTTGTCGGATAAAGGCTTCGATAGCATTATCCGGATAATTTTGATACCCTACTGCATTAGATCCTCTAAATAACATTTGGAACAAGACATTAGGCATTTCCTTACGCAGTTTTTTCAGGCGTTCCCAAGGATCTTCATTCAAGAAACGGTAGGCCACATCAAAGGTTGCTCCGCCCCACATTTCTGTTGAAAACAATTGCGGCAAACCTTTTTGAGTATCTGCAGCTATGCCCATAAAGTCTTGGGTACGCAATCGAGTAGCCAATAAACTTTGATGCGCATCTCTAAAAGTTGTATCTGTCAACTGCACAGCTGTCTGCTGTTTCAACCAAGAACTGACAGCTTCAGGTCCTTTTGTATCTAAGATTTGTTTCGCACTAACAATCGATTCACTTGGCAAAATCAGTTGTTGAGGTTTGCGCGGCTCATCGTAAAATGCTTTTTGACCATGGCCGATTCCTGGAAAACCATTGACTGTGATATTTCCAATATAGGCCATCGTTTTATTCCCACGGTCGCGCAATTTAGAAAATTGGTACAATTCCGGAGTCGAATCAATAAAAGTCGTTTTAGCATTTCCAGAAAGGAATTCTTCATGCGCAACAACATTTTGCATAAATGGAATATTGGTTTTTACTCCACGGATACGGAACTCTTTTAATGCCCGAATCATTTTTTGAGCCGCTTGCTCAAATGTACTAGCTTGAACACAAGCTTTTACCAACAATGAGTCAAAGAATGGTGTAACTACAGTACCTTGGAATCCGTTCCCTGAGTCTAAACGAATACCAAAACCACCTGGAGAACGATACGTATTGATTTTTCCAGTATCTGGGAAAAAGTTATTCAATGGATCTTCCGTCGTAATTCGGCATTGAATTGCCGCACCAATCAATGGGATGTCCAATTGTTTCGGAATATGAATATCTTTATGCAGATCCAATCCTTGTGCAATCATAATTTGAGATTGTACAATATCGATTCCTGTGATCATTTCAGAGATCGTATGCTCTACTTGGACCCGAGGATTGACTTCGATAAAATAAAATTGATCTTTTTCCAATAAAAATTCTACTGTTCCGGCATTTTCATACTGAACATGAGTCATTAAATCGACAGCAGATTGGCACAATTCCTTTCTTAAATCTTCTGAAATTGATACGCACGGCGCCACTTCAACAACTTTCTGATGTCTTCTTTGAACAGAACAGTCACGCTCGTATAAATGAACAATATTGCCGTTTTTATCTCCTAAAATCTGAACTTCAATGTGTTTTGGATCTTGTATGTAACGTTCTACATAAACTTCTCCACTACCAAAGGCTGCTTTAGCTTCACTCTGCGCTCGGTTGAAACTTTCTTCTACCTCACTAGGATCGTGAACTACACGCATTCCGCGTCCACCGCCTCCAAGTGCTGCTTTTATAATGATCGGATAGCCATATTTGTCCCCGAAAGCTTTTACTTCTTCTAACTGTTCAACAGGACCGTCTGTCCCAGGGATCGTTTGCAGACCGGCTTCTAATGCTGCTTGTTTTGCTTTGATTTTATCTCCAAATATATCTAAATGATGCAATTTTGGTCCAATAAAAATAATATTTTCTTCTTCGCAACGACGCGCGAAGTCGATATTTTCAGATAGAAAACCATAACCAGGATGAATAGCTTGCGAACCTGTATCTTTTGCAATACGAATAATATCTTCAATATCTAAGTAAGCTTCAATAGGTTTCTTTCCTTTTCCTACTAAATAAGCTTCATCTGCCTTGAAACGGTGCACAGATCCTTCGTCTTCTTGAGCATAGATTCCAACTGTTTGAATGTCCAATTCAGTCAATGCTCTGAAAATACGAATAGCAATTTCTCCTCTGTTAGCGACTAGGACTTTTTTCATGTCATCTCTCCTTAGATATTTACTGATTTATAATATGAGTATTTCTTATTTTCTTGCATTCTTTTGTGCAGGTTGTTTCTTTTCTTCTCTTCTTTTCATAGTGGCACTGACATTTAAGACAATTCCTATAGATGCAGATAACACTAATATACTAGATCCCCCATAACTGATAAATGGATAGGTCACTCCAGTAATTGGCATCAATCCTAATATTCCGCCTAAATTGATTGCGGATTGGATCAACATCATAGTAGCCACTCCAATACACAATAATGAACCAAACGGATCCTTCGTTTTTATCCCAACATAGTAAACTCTCACGATTAAAAATGCGGAAAGGAGCAAGACGACTAAAACACCTGACAGACCTAACTCTTCACCTAAAATTGACATGATGAAATCTGTATACGGCTCAGGCAAATAACCTGTTTTTTGTACACTCTCCCCTATTCCGACTCCAAATAATCCGCCTCTATTCAAAGCATAATAGGAATTCACTAATTGCAGACCAGTAGATTCCGATACAGCAAAAGGATCCCAAAATGCTAAAAAGCGATCATATTGATATCCTTCAACGAAAGGGAGTTTTGTTCCAAAAGCTCGAATCAGTTCCATGACACCAAAAATCACCGCGCTCCCAATAACCCCTAAACCAATCCCGAATTTATAAGAAATTCCGCTGGTCAACACCATTACTACTCCAATAGCTAAGATAATGACAGCTCCACCAATATCGGGCTGCAAAATGACAGGAAGAACAATCATCATGATAAACAATAACAATGGGGCTAAAAAAGCATTGACTGTTTCTCGTAAATCTTGAACAAGTCGATCTTGTCTTTTGGAAAAGATAAAGGCAAAATACCAAATTACGACAATTTTTGCAAACTCGGCTGGTTGAAGCCCCCCAAGAGACCCCAAACTGATCCATCCTTTAGCTCCGTTTATCTCTTTTCCAAAGAAGAGCAGATAAATCAGCAGCACCACGATGATGCCTATTGCACTACTAACAAATTTTTTATACTTCAAAACTTCTAACCGAAGCATGAAAATGATAAATCCTCCCAGTAGTCCCACTGTAGCAAATAGTGCTTGCCGAATAAAATAGTATTGTGGGTTGTCCATAGTTTGAAGCGCTACAAAACTGCTTGCACTATAGACCATTAACACACCTATACTGGTTAATAATATATAGGGAATGAGGATATAATAATCCAGATAATTTATTTTTTTCATTTGAGCGGCTAAATTAGCCTTAGCCTCCTCTTCTGATATCTACATTTTTGTTTTTTATTGTAAGTTTTGATACATTCTAGACAGTTCAAAACTGCTGCTGTCTAAATTCACCAATAAAAACATTATAACAACAAAAAGGGCTGGCAACAATAAGACACTTAGGTTAATACCTTTTTTTCTCATTATACAAAAAAAGTGCGGACCAGTTGGCTCCGCACTTTTTCAATAAGAGTTAACTTCTTATTTCATTTTGTTCTTTTTAGCAGCTTTTTCACGTTCACCTTTGTTCAGGATTTGTTTACGCAAACGTACGCTAACTGGAGTGATTTCACAGTACTCATCTTCCCCGATAAACTCTAATGATTCTTCTAAAGTCAATTTACGAGGCGTTTTGATTACGTTTGTTTGGTCTTTATTCGCTGAACGAATATTTGTTTTTTGTTTTTCTTTTGTAATGTTAACAGTGATATCACTATCACGGCTATTTTGTCCAACGATCATACCTTCATAAATTTCAGTACCTGGCTCTACAAAAATCGTTCCACGATCTTCAACACCCATAATACCATAAGTCGTAGCTTTTCCAGTTTCAGTAGAAACTAAAGTACCATTACGACGTCCGCCGATCGTACCTTTGATAACTGGCAAGTATTGATCGAAAGTATGATTCATGATTCCGTAACCACGAGTCATTGATAAGAACTCAGTTGAGTATCCAATCAATCCACGAGCTGGAGCTAAGAATACAAGTTTTACTTGTCCATTACCATTGTTTACCATGTCGATCATTTCACCTTTACGCAAGCTTAGTGATTCAATGATAGAACCCATGTATTCTTCAGGAGTGTCGATTTGAACACGTTCAAATGGTTCACATTTAACACCATCAAAGTCTTTAACGATAACTTCAGGACGAGAAACTTGCAACTCATAACCTTCACGACGCATGTTTTCTACTAAGATAGACAAATGTAATTCTCCACGGCCAGAAACGATCCAAGCATCAGGAGATTCTGTGTTTTCTACGCGTAAAGAAACGTCAGTATGCAATTCAGATAGTAAACGGTCTTCTATTTTACGAGAAGTTACCCATTTACCTTCACGACCTGCAAAAGGTGAGTTATTTGTTAAAAATGTCATTTGTAATGTTGGTTCGTCAATGTGCAAGATAGGTAATGGATCAATGTGGTCAATAGGAGTAACTGTCTCCCCAACAAAGATATCTTCCATACCTGATACGGCAATCAAATCTCCAGCTTTAGCTTCATCGATCTCAACACGGTTTAAACCAAAGAATCCTAATAATTTAGTTACACGGAAGTTTTTAGTCGTACCGTCTAACTTACTCAAAGCAACTTGGTCCCCAACTTTGATCGTTCCACGGAAGACACGTCCAATACCAATTCTACCAACGTAATCACTATAATCTAATAATGAAACTTGGAATTGTAAAGGCTCTTCACTGTTATCGACTGGTGCTGGTATTTCTTTCAAGATTGTTTCAAAAACAGGATCCATAGAAGCTTCTTGTTCACTTGGATCATCTGATAAACTACTTGTTCCATTTAATGCAGAAGCATAAACAACTGGGAATTCTAATTGATCGTCATCTGCTCCCAATTCGATAAACAATTCCAATACTTCATCTACAACTTCTGCAGGACGTGCAGATGGTTTGTCGATTTTATTGATAACAACGATTGGAGTTAATTTTTGTTCCAACGCTTTTTTCAATACAAAACGTGTTTGAGGCATTGTTCCTTCATATGAATCAACAACCAAAACAACTCCGTCAACCATTTTCATAATACGTTCTACTTCTCCACCAAAGTCGGCATGTCCTGGTGTATCCATAATATTAATATGAGTATCTTTGTATTTAACGGCTGTATTTTTAGCTAAAATTGTGATTCCACGTTCTTGCTCAATAGCATTTGAGTCCATTGCACGTTCTGCTAATTGATTATGAGCATCCAATGTATCTGATTGTTTCAGCAATTCATCTACCAAAGTTGTTTTACCGTGGTCAACGTGGGCAATAATTGCGACATTTCTTAGGTTTTCTCTTCTATTCATTAGTATATATTCCTCCAAGACTTCTTCTGAAATCATTTGATCCATTCTGCTCTGCTTTATCGGAGCAAAATACATAAAAAGCTAAACTATTCTTGCTAACGGATGTCTCCGTATATTACTTATTTCTCACTATTTCCAATAATGAAAACGCTATGAAAACGTACAAGGTTCAACTTTCAACTTTCCTAGTGTAACACTTTACAGAGTGTTTGAAAAGAAAAACTTTCTTTTTTTTCATACTCTAGGCTCTAACTTCTTATAATAGACAAAGACTGTTTTATTTTACTTTGTCTCAGCTTTCTTTTTCAGCCAAATGCTGAATAATTTCTTGATGAGCAGCCGGTGTAGCTACAACTACCGGATTCTTTTTCAATAAATCGATTTTTTCGCCGTTAGCTTGTGTGTATATTAAACCAACTTCTTCTGCAATCAATTTTCCAGCAGCAATGTCCCACGGGGCTAGTGAAGCAGCAATATACGCTACTAATCTGCCAGAACTGACATATAATGTTTCTAACCCGGCTGACCCGATCATTCTGACTCCATTACTTTTGCGAGCCACTTGGCGAATAGCCTCATTTTTTCCAGACAACAACAAGCTGCTGATAGCGACCAGACCATCTTTTAACGGAAGATTTTGCACAGTTCCGATAGGTTGTCCATTACAACTAGCTCCTTGACCTTTGATTGCACTGTACAATTCATCTTTCATCACATCATAAATATAAGCCATCTGTCCAACGCCATCTTCATATACAGCTATCATAACAGCAAAGTCATTTTGTTGTTTTACAAAATTCAAAGTTCCATCAATAGGGTCGATGATCCAAACTATCCCATCCAAGTCTTTTATCTCTTCATTGTCACTTTCTTCTGCAAAGATTCGTTCATTAGGAAAATGCTGGCGAATATTTTCGATCAACATTTCCTCTGTTTTCTTGTCCATTTCCGTAACTAAATCATTTCGATTCGACTTCTCTTCTACTTGGATGTTCTTTTCAAAAGAGTCTTTAATTGTTTTCCCAGCTTCAAGCACCCATTGTGTAATCAGTTCATTTCTTTTATTGATTTGTTCCAAACCCATCACCCTTTCTTTTTCATTCCATGACTTAGCATACATTTATATTTATATTTATATTTTTATTTTTATTGTTTTGTTTGTACCCTCTTTTGCAGCTTTGACTACTCGGTACAAAGAATAACCTGAAATATCTTCGAATTTGTTACCCCATCTTTTTTCTTCTCCTTTAGAAGGAATAACTTTTTTAAATAACGCATACTGAGCTAAAAACTCTTCTCTGTCTATTCCAGTTTCATAGGCCAACTCTACTAAACGCCATAGATCTACGACGTTTACCATTTCATCTCGTGTCCAATCATAGTCTAGCGGGTATTCATAACTGTTTTTCATCTTACCAACCTCATTTATTTATTTATTGTCCATTTTTTTCTTCTTTTTCTATTATACCAAAATTTGAGATATATTGCTTTCTTGAACTTTTGATCTATGTAAAATGAAAAAGAGAAACTGGAATCATGATTCCAGTTTCTCTTATAGTGTTTATCCGTAATATACGATAATTTACTTTTTACATATGAATTGGCATTCCTAAAGCTGCTTCAGCTGCATCCATAACAGATTCACCTAAAGTTGGGTGAGCATGGATTGTCATTGAAATATCTTCTGCATTCATTCCACTTTCAATTGCTAAACCTAACTCAGCAATCAAGTCACTTGCACTTACTCCTGCAACTTGAGCACCAACAATAACGTTGTCTTCTTTAGTAACAACTAAACGAACAAATCCTTCAGTTGCGTTTAGAGAAAGAGCACGACCATTACCAGCTAGCGGGAATTTAAATGCTTTAACATCTAAACCTTTTTCTTTTGCTTCTTTTTCATTTAATCCAACGATCGCAATTTCAGGATCCGTAAATGCAACAGCCGGCATAGCACGATAATCAACAGCAACTTTTTTACCAGAAATAGCTTCAGCAGCTACTTTTGCTTCATAACTTGCTTTGTGAGCTAGAGCTGGACCAGGTACGATATCTCCAATAGCGAAGATATGATCTACACTTGTACGTCCTTGTTCGTCAACTTCAACTAATCCGCGTTCGGTCATGTTGACACCAGCAGCTTCTAAACCTAATTCATCTGTATTTGGACGACGGCCTACAGTTACCATTACGTAATCAGCATCGATTGATTCTTCTTTACCGTTTGCTTCATATTTAACTGTAACTCCGTTGTCTGTTTGTACAGCTTCTTTAGCCATAGCACTAGTTACAACTTTAACACCTTTAGTTTTAAAATTCTTTTCAACTAATTTAACAACGTCTTTTTCGAAACCACCTAAAATAGTGTTCATACCTTCAAGAATTGTTACTTCAGCACCTAAGTTAGCATAAGCACCAGCTAATTCACTACCGATATAACCTCCACCTACAACAACTAATTTCTTAGGAACTTCTTTAAGGTTCAAACCACCAGTTGAATCGATTACACGTCCGCCGAATTTAAATCCTTTGATTTCGATTGGGCGACTACCTGTTGCGATAATAGCGTTTTTGAACGTGTATGTTTGTGCACTCATTTCAGTCATTACACGCATGGTATGATCATTGTTGAAATATGCTTCTCCACGTAAAATTTCTACTTTATTCTTTTTAAGCAACATTTCGATACCGCTAGTTAATGTGTTCACTACTTTGTTGTCTTTCCATTCTTGAGTTTTAGTAAAATCAAGAGTGACATTCTCTGTAGTAACACCAAATACTGATGAATCTAAAGCTTCTTGATAACGATGGCCAGCACTGATCAATGCTTTAGAAGGAATACAACCAACGTTTAAACAAACTCCGCCGATATATTCTCTCTCAACGATTGCTACTTTCTGTCCTAATTGTGCAGCGCGGATAGCCGCAACATATCCGCCTGGTCCTGAACCTACAACAACTGTGTCTAATTCTAATGCGAAATCTCCTACTACCATTTAGTTTTCACCTTAACCTTCCATTAATAACAATTCTGGATCTGCTAATAATCTCTTAATGTTGTTCATTGCTTTTTGAGCAGTTGCTCCATCGACAATACGGTGGTCAAAACTTAATGAAAGTTTCATTACACGTCCAACAGCAATTTCACCCTCAGCGTTAACGATCGGTTGTTGCGTGATTGTACCCACACCTAAGATAGCTACTTCAGGGTAGTTGATAACCGGTGTGAACCAGCCGCCGCCAACTGAACCAATGTTACTGATTGAGATTGAACCGTTTCTCATGTCTGCTGCAGCTAATTTACCTTCGTGAGCTTGAGCTGCTTTGTCATTAATTTCATCTGCAATTGTAAACATACCTTTTGCATCAGCATTTTTAACGTTTGGTACATATAGACCGTTATCAGTATCTGTTGCGATACCAATGTTGATGTAGTTTTTATATACAATTTCTTGAGATGCATCATCGATAGAAGCATTCATTACTGGGAATGCTTTAACTGTAGCTGCCAATGCTTTAACTACATATGGTAAGAAAGTAAGTTTTGTTCCTTTTTCAGCAGCAACTGCTTTGAATTTCTTACGGTGATCCCATAATTGAGAAACTTCAACTTCGTCATGCAACGTAACATGAGGAGCAGTGTGTTTGCTGTTTACCATTGCTTTAGCAATAGCTTTTCTTGTTGGTGTCATTTTTTCGCGAGTTTCTGCTTCGCCCATAGAAGAAGTGAATGGTTGTGCAGCTGGTGCAGCTTCTTTTTTGCTTTCTTTTGCTGCTGGAGTTGCGGCAGCTTCAGTAACTTCAGCTGTTTCTTTTTTAGCTGGAGCAGCAGTTTCGCCTGACATAAAGCTCTGCACGTCTTCTTTAGTTGTACGTCCGCCTTTACCAGATGGAGTAACTAAAGCAATATCTACGTCATTTTCACGAGCAAATTGCCGAACTGAAGGCATAGCTAGTACACGTTCGTTGCGCTCACCAGTTTGAGGTGTTGATGGAGCTGGTTTACTTTCAGTTGATGATGCAGCAGAAGTTTCAGCTGCTGGAGTTGATTCGTCAACGTATCCCGGAACATCGATTTCAATAAGGACGTCGCCGACTGTAGCTACTGTTCCTTCTGAAACTAAGATGCTTTTAACTGTTCCAGAAACTGGAGAAGCAATTTCTTCAACTGATTTGTCGTTTTGGATTTCAGCAATTGAATCTTCTTCTTCAATTGTGTCCCCTTCAGCAATCAACCATTTTACGATCTCGCCTTCTGCCATTCCTTCACCAACGTCTGGCATTTTAAATTTGTAGATTGAAGAACCTGTCGAACCAGAAGTTGCTGGATCAGCAGCTTTTTCTTCGTTTGCAGGTGAAGCTGGAGTAGATGCTGCTACGTCTTCTTCTTCATCTTCATGTCCTGGTGCATCGATTTCGATCAATACATCTCCAACAGTTGCTACTGTTCCTTCAGGTACTAAGATTTTTTTGATTGTTCCAGAAACTGGAGTAGCAATCTCTTCAACTGATTTGTCGTTTTGGATTTCAGCAACTGAATCTTCTTCTTGTACTGTATCTCCTTCAGCGACTAACCATTTTACGATTTCGCCTTCTGCCATTCCTTCGCCAACGTCTGGCATTTTAAATTTGAAAGCCATGTTTATTTCTTCCTTTCTCTCTATCACTGTAGTTTTAAACTTTTTGTAAGATGAATAATATGAATGAATGCCTCCTTCCACTTCAATGTTAAAGCCATTCATTCATATTCTATTAAAAATCTTCCGTTTAGAAAAGCAATGACACTTTTAAAATTAGAAGTTTACAGTTTCTTTAACTTGTTCAAAAATATCTTTTGAGTTAACGTTCCAGTCATCTTCAGCTAAACCGAATGGGAAAATCGTATCAGGAGCTGCTACAAATCCAACTGGAGCTTCAAGAGATAACACAGCACGTTGCGAGATTTCAGAAATAACTGTTGGACCTACACCAGCTTGGCGTTGAGCTTCTTGAACAACTACTACACGGCCAGTTTTTTCAACTGAAGCAATGATTGTTTCGATATCTAATGGAGAAATCGTTCTTAAGTCGATGATTTCTGCTGAGATACCTTCTTTTTCTAATTCATCTGCAGCTTTTAATGATTCACGAACCATAGCTCCATAAGTGATAATAGAAACGTCTTTACCTTCCCGAGTAACAGCAGCTTTACCTAGAGGAACAGTGTATTGTTCTTCGGGAACTTCGTCACGGAATGAACGGTAAAGTCTCATGTGTTCTAAGAATACAACTGGGTCGTTGTCACGAATAGAAGCTGTCAACAATCCTTTTGCATCATAAGGGTTTGATGGAACAACAACTTTCAAACCTGGTGTTTGTGTGAACAAACCTTCTAAGTTATCAGCATGCAATTCCGGTGTATGAACTCCCCCACCAAACGGCATACGGAAAGTAATCGGCATAGTACGAGTACCGCCCATACGGTAACGAGTACGAGCTGCTTGAGCTACAATAGAGTCCATTACTTCAAAAATAAAACCAATAAATTGGATTTCTGGTACCGGGCGGAATCCTTGAAGAGCTAAACCAATAGCCATTCCACCAATCGCAGATTCAGATAGTGGAGTATCACTTACGCGATCTTCACCATATTTTTCGCTAAGACCTGTAGTAGCACGGAAAACTCCACCGTTTTTACCAACGTCTTCACCAAAAATCATCACTTTATTGTCTTGTGCCATTTCTTGATCTAGCGCTTCAGTGATCGCTTGAATCATTGTTTTTTGTGCCATGATTATTTACTCTCCTTTGCTTCATACTTCGCAATTTGCTCTTGAGTTACTTGACCAGGTACTTCGTACATGTTTTTCAAGAAACTAGAGATTTTTTGCTTAGGTGCTTTATCTGCTTCTTTAGCAGCTTCTTTGATTTCTTCTTGTGTTTTTTCAATAAAAGCAGTTTCTTTTTCTTCTGACCAAAGACCTTTTTCAGTTAAGAAATTACGGAAACGGATCAATGGATCGCGTTGTGCCCAGTAGTCAATACCTTCTTGATCACGGTAGATTGATGGGTCGTCTCCAGAAGTTGAGTGAGGACCGAAACGAGAAGTAACTGTTTCAATTAAAACAGGACCATTTCCTGCTAAAGCCCAATCTCTCGCTTGTTTAGATACAGCGTAAACTGCCAATGGATCCATACCGTCTACTTGGATACCTGGGATTCCAACTGCAGCTGCTTTTTGAGCTAAAGTTGTAGCGCCTGTTTGTTTTTCACGTGGAGTCGAAATAGCGTAACCGTTGTTTTGGATGTAAAACACGATTGGAGCTTTGTAACGGCTTGCATAATTCAAACCTTCGTAGAAGTCTCCCTGTGAAGAACCGCCATCACCAGTATAAGTGAATGAAACAGCGTTATCGCCATTTAATTTTTGTCCTACTGCACTACCCATTGCTTGGATAATTTGAGCTCCGATAATAATTTGAGGAGGCATCGCTCTCAATGTTTCAGGATAGTTGTTTCCTTCAACGTGTCCTCTAGACCATAAGAAAGCTTGGCTTACAGGTAATCCGTGTTGGATCAATTGTGGGATATCACGGTAACCAGGGAATAACCAGTCTTCTTTAGTAAATGCATAATGACTTGCAAGTTGAGAAGCTTCTTGACCTGCAGTCGGTGCGTAGAAACCTAAACGTCCTTGACGAGCTAAAGCCATTGAACGTTCATGTAACGTACGTGACCACACCATTTTCTCCATTAATTCTACTAACTGATCATCAGTTAATTCAGGCATAATGTCTTCGTTTACGACATTTCCATCCTTGTCTAAGATTTGTACCATTGGATAAGCAGCATCAATTGCACTTAACAACGCTTCATAATCTACAGGTTGTTTATTGTTAGCCATTTATTACCCATTCCTCTCTTTTAAACAGTATAATTTTTTAAAAAATTAATACAGGTTTTCGAAACTGTATCAATTTATTTCGTTTACTATACAAATCTATCATTCTTTACGCTAATTTGCAAGCACTTAATCTAAGGATTATAAACATTCATATAAAATAGAGTAATAACGCTTTCTATTCCTTTTTAAAGCACTATTCTATTTCAGACAAATGAACGTATTCACAATTTAAACAAAGTAAAGCGTTCTCTTTTTTAAGCTGATGCTTATAACTCCACAATTTTTTCGCCATTTTTTCGAATTAAAATCTGTTACACAAACAGATAATCTCTGTACTATTTTTCACACAACTGTACTTGTTTTAAAAACTAAAACAAACTACAAAAAAAAGAAGCGCAACAATTCGCGCTTCTTTTTTGATTAAACGATTCCTTGACTTACCATTGCATTAGCTACTTTATAAAAACCAGCTATATTCGCGCCAGCTGCAAAATCGCCTTCTACTCCATATTCCTTAGCCGTTTCACTGACTTGCTTGTAGATATTTTCCATAATACTTTTTAATCGATGGTCTACATCCTCTAAAGTCCAGCTTAGACGCTGACTGTTTTGAGACATTTCTAGTGCCGAAACTGCTACTCCTCCGGCATTTGCGGCTTTAGCCGGTCCAAACAGCACACCAGCTTCTTGGAATAATTTTGTACTTTCTAAGTCTGTCGGCATATTCGCTCCTTCAGCAACAGCGTACACGCCATTTTCAAGGATGGTACTTGCAGCGTCCTTAGTGATTTCATTTTGTGTAGCACACGGCAATGCTATGTCATAGCTGATTTTATGATTCCACACATTTCCTTCATAGTAAGCAGCGTTTGGATGGTCGCTTACGTATTCAGAAATACGGCCACGTCTATTTTCTTTGATATCTTTTACTAATTCGATATCGATTCCTTCTTCATCAATGATGTACCCGTCAGAATCAGAACAAGCAATTACTACTCCTTCATACTCGTGAACTTTTTCCATGGCGTAAGTTGCTACATTTCCACTTCCAGAAACGATGACGCGTTGTTGTTTAAAACTTTTCTTCGCGTCTTCCAACATAGCTTTTGTAAAATAAACCAGTCCGTAACCAGTTGCTTCCGTTCTCCCGATGCTTCCTCCATATAATAGAGGTTTTCCAGTCAACACACCGTTCAATGAACCGTTCAATTTTTTGTACTGTCCATATAAGTATCCGATTTCTCTAGCCCCTACACCAATGTCTCCAGCTGGGACATCCATATCTGGACCAATGTATTTTTGCAACTCTGTCATCAAACTTTGACAAAAACGCATTACTTCAGCATCCGATTTTCCTTTAGGATCAAAATCGCTTCCGCCTTTTCCTCCACCAATTGGAAGTCCAGTCAGACTATTTTTAAAGATTTGCTCAAAGCCCAAAAATTTCACGATACTTTGATCAACAGTGGGATGGAATCTCAATCCGCCTTTATAAGGTCCGATGGCAGAATTGAATTGCACACGAAAAGCTCTGTTGATTTTTACTTCTCCTTGGTCCGTCACCCAAGGAACTCTAAATTGGATGATTCGTTCAGGCTCTACTATACGACCTAAAATATTCTCTTTAATGAATTCGGGATGTGCTGACAACACAGGCTCAATAGAATAGAAAAATTCATGAACAGCCTGTAAAAACTCGGGTTGCTGAGAATCTCTTTCCTTTACTTCTTGGTAAATCTGCTCAATATATTGCTTAGCCTCTGACATATTAGTCCTCCTTGTTTCATTAAAAAATGATGATACATTTATAACTTTTTTATTATCGCACATTTTTATACAGATAAAAAGAAGAAATCCTCGTGCATTCTTTAAGTAATCCTGTTAAAATAGATAGGTTGAAAGTTAGTTTTACAACCATTAAAATAGTACTATTAATATTAAGTAGGAGTGAATGATCAATGATTACAATGAAAGACATTATTCGAGAAGGCCATCCTACTCTTCGTTTAGTAGCTAAAGAAGTAGAATTACCATTATCTAAAGAAGTGATTGATTTAGGTCATGAAATGATGGAATTCTTAGTGAATAGTCAAGATCCTGAATTAGCAGAAAAATATAAACTAAGAGCCGGTGTCGGTTTAGCCGCGCCTCAAGTCGATCAATCTATTCGTATGATGGCAGTTCACATTCCAGGAATTGAAGAAGATAGTGATGAATACATCTTAAGCGATGTAATGGTAAACCCTAAAATCGTCAGCCACTCTGTTCAATCTTCTTGTTTAGCTGAAGGCGAAGGATGCTTATCAGTAGATCGTGACGTCCCCGGTTACGTACCACGTCACAGCAGAATCACAGTAACTTACTATGATTTAAACGGCGAAAAACAAAAAATCCGCTTGAAAAACTATGCTGCAATGGTTGTTCAGCACGAAATCGACCATTTGAACGGCGTTATGTTTTACGACCGGATCAACGAAGAAAATCCTTATCAATTAGATGAAGGTGTCAATATTATTTCATAAGAAAAAGGAGCCAGGAAACACCCGGCTCCTTTTTCTTTATATAAAATAAGTGTTTCTGATCTGATTTATAACATTTTGAAATTCTAAAAAAGGAAAAGCGAGGTGTGCAAACAGATCTAGTTGTAAAATTTGATACAGAATAATTGCGGATGCAACAGTAAATATGATTAGTTCGCTTACTCCACCGGTCGTGTAATAGATTCGTTTAAAACCAAATTGGATATTTTTATTGTAAATAGGCTGCAGCCAAGCTATACCGTATTTTGAAAAAGAATCTTCTACTAAATGAGCCAGAAAACCCATTAAAAACCACGTTGCCCAATCCATCGGCAAATCAAGACCAGTGAGCAGCATTCTGACAAGTGCTGTAAAAAAAATAGCTCCTGCTAATGAATGAACGATACCTCTATGACCAAACAACTTCCTCATCCCATCACTTATAATCGGCATGCGTGTTCCAATAAACGATCCAGGGTGATCGATATCCGGAAACAACGCACCTACTCCCACCGCTGCTAAATTGCCTAATGTCAAAGCATCCGAAGAAGCCAGCATAGGCAATGAAACAGCGTAAGTGACAGCTAAATGTGTTTTGTAACGCATTTTTTCTCCTTTCAAATGATAAACACCATGCTTTTCCATACGACTCTCGCCACTACTGTCAAAAGGAGATGTTCAAAATAATTTTTGCATTTCAGGAATCTGAATTAAAACACCTTTCAACACAGAAATATGCACTCCAGCAACGAGAATTCGTCTCTCGAAACAGGGAACACACGTTCTATTGTATCATAATCATTAGTGAATTACTCTAACTTTTATAGTCATTTGGTTGTAATGAAGAACTAGTTGTAAAACAAAAAAAGTCTTCAACCCATTTTCAAGATGGATTAAAGACTTTTCGATTACTTTATGGAGATAAGGGGGCTCGAACCCCTGACCTCTACGCTGCCAGCGTAGCGCTCTCCCAACTGAGCTATACCCCCGGAAAACTGTTCATTCAATGATAAGACCATTGAAAAACAGTTGATCATTTTACTGTGTCCCTAAGAGAACTATTTTCTTAGTCGTATTTGCATTTCGTATCGTGACTTTTTGGTATGGTTTGGTTCCTACTATTTTTGAGAACTTTGTTTTGCTGTAGTGCTGAATCGAAGAACTCCAGAAAATAATCATTTCAGAGCAGTAGATTTTTTCTGCTTCAACATTAACTTCTCCTATTTCAGACATGATTTCATCTGCCGTTGCAGGGAATATAGTAAATAAAGCATTGTGTTTTTCTTGAGGGTCTTTTCCCCACCATTCTGGACCCTGACGTAAAGATTGAGATAAATTTTGAACAGATAAAATAGCTACCGCTACAGGAAATCCAAAAGAAGTTTGAATAATGGTTTGGCAATCTTCTTGAAGGACTTTCTCATCTAACTCTTCTTCAGCCTCGAACAACACATTACCACTATTGATGTACGTTTGAACATGAGTAAATCCAGCATCAAGAAAACTATTCTGTAATTCTTTCATCGGTACTCGATTTTTCCCGCCAACGTTTATTCCTCTAAGCAATGCGATATACTTCATTTTATCCAACCTTCCTTACAAATCAGAAAAGTAAGTTAAATCAATCCCATTTCTTTCAAAGCTATTGCGATTCCATCTTCATTATTATTGGAAGTGACTTTATCTGCTCTTAACTTGATTGATTCCAAGGCATTCCCCATCGCGACTCCTACACCTACTTGTGAGATCATCTCTAAATCATTTAACCCGTCTCCAAAAGCAATGATATCTTCGCGTTTAAATCCTTGGTTATCAGAAAACTCTAAAATAGTAGCGGCTTTTGAACCATCACGAGGCAACACATCTACTCCTGTATCGTGCCAACGAACAAATTTCAACTTAGAAAATTGCCCATTCTCATAAATGTCTTTTTCTTCTTCGCGATAGAAAATCAACGCCTGTGACAATTTATTTTCTTTATAAAATTCATTGTCCCATTTCGGTACACCGAATCCTACTGCCTCCATAGCCGTCTTGATGCGTATATCGATCGCCTCGCTACGTCTTCTTAATTTATAAGGTGTTTCGTAAACCACTTGATGTTCCTTTTTATCCGCTAATTGCAGCATCTTCTCAAATTCAATCGGATCCAGTACATTCTCATATACTAATTCATCATGGAAAAATCCTGCAGCTCCATTGCAGACGATGTAATTTTGCAACTCTAATTCATCGATCACCGTTTTTGCCATTGTATAATTTCTGCCTGTTGCGATCGCGACTTCATGCCCATCAGCTTGCAACCGTTTCAATGCTGCTTTTGTGCTGGGCAGCACCTTCTTCTCATCAGTCAATAAAGTTCCGTCAATATCAAAAAAAAGAATTTTTTTCTTCATAAGTATACGTTACCTGCTT
This sequence comes from Desemzia sp. AGC72, assembly GCF_057334175.1. Taxonomy (NCBI): domain Bacteria; kingdom Bacillati; phylum Bacillota; class Bacilli; order Lactobacillales; family Carnobacteriaceae; genus Desemzia; species Desemzia sp. AGC72. The sequence continues at coordinate 138,148 of NZ_JBHFIG010000021.1, read as the reverse complement.
TCTTGAACACTCTTCTCTCTTATTCTATCGAATAATCTTACAAAAGAAAAGTTGTTTTTGAAAACCTTTTACTTTTTGAATAACAAGAATGTAGTCTTCTAAAAAACAATCTAGAATCATCCGGCTATTTCATCTTTTCCAAAAGAAACCTTTTCTATAATAATCATGCTCAAGGAATCGCTTAAATGTTATGGCATCAAACCTTCCATTCTATACTTAATTCATAAACTGTGTTAAACTATTTATAGCCGTTGTGGTATACCACAGCAACCAGTTCGGGAGAAAAAATGTGCATTTAACAGATAAATCAATCTTTTTTATCAAAAATAGTTTATTTTTTGTACCCAAATTTAATGTGTTTCATTTTAAGTATTATTTAAATAGCTTTATTAATTTATATTAAAAGAAGAAAGTTTAAAGGAGAGAATAAAACATGATTTTTAAAGTCACTTACCAAGAAAGTAAAGCAACAAACCCAAAAAGAGAAGATACTAAATCTTTATATATAGAGGCAGAATCTGATGTAGATGCTCGTGCTTTGGTTGAAAAAAATACCCCCTATAATATTGAATTTGTTCAACCATTAGATCAAGCACATTTAGCTTATGAACAAAAAAATCCGGATTTCGCATTAACGGAGTTCAACTAATGAAACCAAACATAAAAAATAATGAGACGGCTGTATTTGCCATTGGGGGATTAGGTGAGATTGGGAAAAACACTTATGGTGTTCAATTCCAAGATGAAATTATTTTGATTGATGCTGGGGTTAAATTTCCTGAGGATGATTTGTTAGGAATCGATTATGTTATTCCTGACTATAGTTATATTGTTCAAAATATCAATAAAATAAAAGGATTGTTTATCACTCATGGTCATGAAGATCATATTGGTGGGATTCCTTTCTTATTACAACAAGTTAACATACCAATTTATGCTGGACCTTTAGCTTACGCATTGATCCAAAATAAATTAAACGAACGTGGTTTGTTGCGTGATGCTGAATTGCACAAAATCGATGAGCATGATGTAATCAAATTCCGTAAGACAAGCGTGAGTTTCTACCGCACTACTCACAGTATTCCAGAAGCATATGGAATTATTGTAAAGACTCCATCAGGTAATGTTGTTCATACGGGAGATTATAAATTTGATTTTACTCCTGTTGGCGAACCTGCTGATTTACACCGTATGGCAAAAATCGGGGATGAAGGAGTACTGGCTCTCCTTTCTGATAGTACAAATGCAGAAATACCAAGCTTTACAAAATCTGAAAACGTGGTCGGCGATTCAATTACCAGCCTTATGCAGAAAGTTGAAGGACGGATTATATTCGCCACTTTCGCTTCAAACATTTCTCGTCTGCAACAAGTAGCCAATGCTGCGATTAAAACAGGACGAAAAATAGCTGTTTTTGGTCGAAGCATGGAATCTTCTGTGGTGACAGGTCGTGAACTGGGCTACATTACTGCTCCTGAAGAAATATTTGTAGACCAAAGAGAAATCAATCGTTATCCGGCTAACGAAACAATCATTCTATGTACTGGTTCTCAAGGTGAACCGATGGCTGCTTTAAGCAGAATTGCTAACGGCACTCACCGTCAGATTCAGATTCAACCAGGAGATACAGTTATCTTTTCAAGTTCACCTATTCCTGGTAACACTACCAGCATCAATCGCTTGATCAACTTATTATCAGAAGCTGGAGCAAATGTTATTCATGGTAAACTGAACAACATCCACACTTCTGGTCATGGTGGTCAGCAAGAACAAAAATTGATGTTACGTTTAATGAAACCAAAATACTTCATCCCTATTCACGGGGAATATCGTATGCAAAAAATCCATGCCGGTCTAGCTGAAGAAACAGGTATACCTAAAGAAAACTGTTTTATCGTAGAAAATGGAGACGTTATTGCTTTGACTCCAGATTCAGCACGATTAGCTGGTCATTTTGAAGCTGGTGATGTTTATGTGGACGGTAAAGGTATCGGTGATATCGGAAACGTTGTTTTACGAGACCGTAAGTTGTTATCTGAAGAAGGTTTACTAGTCGTAGTCGTAACGATCGACTTTAAATCTGGTCAAGTATTAGCTGGTCCAGATATCCTTTCACGAGGCTTCATCTATATGCGTGAATCAGGTAAATTGATTCACGATGCGCAAAGTGTTGTTTCTCGCAGTATTGTTAAAGAATTAAAAAAAGATTCGGTTACAGAGCATTCTGTTAAAAACGAAATCATTCAAAGCTTGAAACCTTTCTTGTACGAACGTACTGAAAGAAATCCGATGATTTTACCGATCATCATGCCGGTTTAAAACCAAATAAAAAAGGAATCGATTTCTCGATTCCTTTTTTATTTGGTTTTTTATTGTTCTATAAAATGGTAGACTGGTTCATCTCTTTTAGCGTCATAATCTACTTCTAAATCATAGCCATTAAAAAACCAATCGTCTGACTCATTGACATAATAAGTCACACCGTCAATTTTTGTAGAAGCCATGACGTTGTCTCCAGGTTGAGCCACTGCCATCCCAACTGAAAAGCCTTCATGTACTTCAGTCTTCCCATACACTTTTCCTGAAAAACGAATTCCTGAACCTTCCGTTAACCCTAATTCTGTATTGAACCATTCTTGGGCACCTTTTGTAATGTCGATTTTCATCATTTATTCACACAGGCAAGCCTGTGATCCCCCTCTCAACTAAATACTTATCTCAAGTGTATCACAGACAATAAGAATTTACACTCAGAAGAAACAGCTATAATTTTTTTCTCGAAATGACGCTTTCATTTGATTAACTGGTTTTTAAAAGCATAAATAGTGGCTTGAGTACGATCCTCTACTTGTAATTTAGATAAAATATTTGATACGTGAGTTTTAACGGTTTTTAAAGTGATAAATAGTTCGTCGGCTATATCTTGATTGGATCTTCCTTGGGCGATCAATAACAAAATCTCTTTTTCACGGCTCGTTAAGTCATCGTGCAATTTATGCTCTTCCTTTTTGGAAAAACGTTCCATCATTTTCCCAGTCACTTCAGGTTCCAATACCGATTCGCCTTTATATGTATTGCGAATGGCTGCTGCAATATCATGTGCTGTTGACGTCTTTAGCAAATAACTTGATGCGCCTGCTTTTAACGCAGGATAGACTTTTTCATCGTCAATAAAACTGGTTAAAATAATAATTTTAGCTTCCGGCCACTCTTTTAAAATTTTTTGAGTGGATTCGATACCATTCATCTCATCCATTACTAAATCCATCAAAATAATATCTGGTCTCAAGGCTAAGGCTTTTTCATACCCTACTTTACCATTTTCCGCTTCTCCGATAACTTCGATATCTGGTTGAATCGTAAGATACGAAGACAAACCAAGACGTACCATTTCATGATCATCTACTAAAAGGACTTTAATCATCATTGATTTCACTCTCCTTAATGACTGGAATCTTAATATCTATACTAGCGCCTTTGCCGGCAAAACTAATAATTTTACATGTTCCGCCCATTCCCGCAACACGTTCGCGAATATTCTGCAAGCCGTAACTTCCGGCAGTTTTTTTATCCGGATCAAACCCTACGCCATCATCTACTACTCTTAATGATAAAGTTTGATCAATTTCATCTAAATAGACTTCCAATTCACTAGCTTTTGCATGCCTTAATGTATTGGAGAGCAGCTCTTGAACGATCCGAAACAAATGGTCTTCAATGCCTTTGGCCAATTTGATGTCGGCAATTGACCAAGTCAATTCGATTTGGATCTTAGTGCTCAATTCTTTTAACAACTGTTCGATACCTTGCTTTAAAGTCTTTCCTTCTAAATTGACCGGTCTTAAATGAAGCAGCAACGCCCTCATTTCAGACTGTGCTTCGTTGATGATCTTTTCAATCATATTCATTTGTTTACGTGTTGTTTCATCAGCATCTATTAATTGCTGGTTCAATGCTGACAGCAGCATCATTGCAGCGAATAATTGCTGACTAACAGAATCATGCAGCTCGCGAGCTAATCGATGACGTTCTTGTTCAAGAATCTGTTCTTTTGTCTGCCCATCTACATACTTAGGTAGATTACTGCTTTTTTGGACTTCTCGAGACAGGTCTTGCAACTTCTTTTGAATATTTTCCAGATTTTTTTCTACCGCTTCAATCGTAGCAGTAGAATAGGTTTCATTCTCCAGCAGACCCTGGTAGATATCTACCGAATAATTGCCACTGGACATTTCTTCCAACACTTTCAACAGTTTCTTTGAACGCTTTTGGATGAAAAGATAACCGTATACTGCCACCATCGCAGCTACAATTCCCGCAATAATAAACAAATAGAACAAAATCGGCAAGTAAAAAAACTGTTTTGTCAGTAATTCTACATACCATGTATCAGGGTAAACAAGATAACTGAAAGACGCCGTTACAAAAAATAAAATAAAAAACATGATCACAAAAGTTGCCACGAACAACTTTCCCATCGTTTTTTTGCTCATATAGTGATCACCTCTAAATCTCCAACCAATACAGACGTAATGACTTTCAACTTGCGATTGGAATTGTCATACTCTTTGCTGTAGATTTTTAGCGATTCGTTGGTTAAAGAATAGTCTTCTCCTTCAAACAATACATTCCCCATCAGAGCATTGTGTTCAATCATTACTCCTACACCTTTAGGAACTAATACGCGCGTCTTACCTATCCCTTTTCGAATCACAATGTAGCTTTCTAGTTTAGGCAAAACCGTGTTGCCCAAATCAATGATCGTATCTCCCATTAATAATGTAAAGTTAATGTCGTCCCACTCAAAAATGGTATTCCCGATTTTTTCGGTTCCAATCCATCTTTGTTTTACTCGTTTGGCATTTTTGGGTGTTGATTCTGTGGTTTCAATGATCTTGATCTCTTTTTCATTCCATGGTGCTCTTTTGAACACATTTGTATTCACGCTTTTAAAAACACCTTGGCCTTTTATACTGATGAAAAACACAGCAACCAACAAGATAAGCCAAAAAGCACTTGTAGATACTGCCGAGAACAACAGCAAAAATACGCCCAGCACATAAGACGGGGTTTTATTTTCTTTCTTTGACTGTTGATTTCTAATGAGGATCCAGATACCAGCAATCGTCAGCAAAGCTACAAATACATTAGTGGATAATTGATAAAGAAACCATACCATCAAGACAGCTTCCACAGCAAAGAAAAATTTCCAGTGATTGCTCATTAGACTCTAACTCCTTTTTATTGCGACTTGTTTCAGCAGCAATTTTCCTTTCTTTAGTATACCGTTTTTTACCTAGAACGGTAGCGTTCTTAAGCAGGAAGCGGACTACGACTAAAGTCTTATTTTTGCATGAAAAAACTGCTCTTTTTTAGAGAGCAGTTCTAAGTTCATTTTGTATGATCAGTTTTTAGGAAACTGAAACGTTAGTGATTTTGATTTTCATATCTCCGCCTGGCGTTTCAATCACAACTTCTTCTCCAACTTTTTTTCCGATCAAAGATTTAGCTATCGGAGAATCATTTGAAATTTTCCCTTCAAATGGATCAGCTTCTGCACTTCCGACAATAATATATTCTTCTTCATCGCCATCAGGCAATTCAATAAATTTTACTGTTTTACCTAAAGATACTTCATCAGCAGCTGTTTCTGAACTGTCAATGATTTCAGCAAAACGAAGCATATTTTCTAATTTTGTGATTCTTCCTTCAACAAAAGCTTGCTCATCTTTAGCAGATTCATATTCTGAGTTTTCAGATAAATCTCCAAAACTGCGGGCAATTTTGATTCTTTCTACGATTTCTTTACGTTTTTCTGTTTTTAATAAATCCAATTCTTCTTCTAATTTTTCTTTTCCTTCTAATGTCATAGGGTATACGCGTTCAATCATCTTTAATTTCTCTCCTCTTAATTAGACACTACAATTGGTAGCGTCCTCATTGCTTCTATAAATATAATACAGACAAGATACCACGACATTCTTTAATTGTAAACAAGAAATAAAATATAATTCGTTTTCTTACTCACATATTTAGATTTTTCGCCTCATTTACTTTATTTATCTAGAATATATTTCTTCACATCTAAAAATAAATACACTATTGTTTTCGGCTGAACAAAGAAAAAAGCTCGCAAACAATGCGGGTCTTTGTTGGTATCTTACTGATTGTATTCAATCAATAAATTATCTTCTTAAATCACTTACACATACTATCACTATCTTTAAATAATGTATAGTGATTTACTTTATTCATTCATACTTCTCATTAATTTACCATATTTTTTATCAAAAGAGCTGTTTTGATTATACGTAAAATGAACGATACTTTAAAACTCCTATTAGAGTTTTAAAGTATCGTTCGATATTGTTGCTATTTTTTGTGGGCAATCAATTATTCACGCACATCAATAATACTATGAATCTTAGTCGTCATTAAATCGATCGCCACTTGGTTGCGTCCGCCCTCAGGGATAATGATGTCTGCGTAACGTTTAGTAGGTTCTACAAATTGATTGTGCATCGGTTTTACGACATTTAAGTATTGTTCGATAACAGAATCTAATGTACGACCGCGCTCTTCAATATCACGTTTGATTCGACGAATAAGGCGAATATCATCATCTGTATCTACATAGACTTTTATGTCCATCAATTCACGCAATCTCGGGTCATCTAAAATCAAGATTCCTTCAATAATGATAACTTCTTTTGGTTCTTGGTGAATGATTTGATCGCTTCGAGTGTGTTTTGCATAATCGTATACAGGTTTATCAATTGCTTTGAAATTAATCAAATCTTCTACATGTTTGATCAGCAAATCTGTGTCAAATGCAAATGGGTGGTCATAGTTCGTTTTTAGACGTTCTTCGAAAGACAAATGACTTTGATCTTTATAATAAAAATCCTGTTCCAACATCAAAATAGAATGGCCAGAAAAATGATCAAAAATTGCGCGACTAACGCTTGTCTTTCCGCTTCCGGAACCTCCTGTAACCCCTATAACGATCGGTTTTACTAATTTACTCATTGCATTTGCCCCTTTTCATTTAAAAAAGCTGGAAAAGCTCCCAGCTCTTGTCTTTTTATCAATTTAATTCTTAAATCTATGTGATTCTTTTTTATTTAGTGTCTACATATTCACGTTTGTATTCTAAGTGTTGCTGATAAGTTTCAGCAAAATAGACAATTTGTGTATCAATATCGGCAAGGAAGTATAAATAATCCGTTTCTGCAGGATCAATAGTTGCTGAGATACTTTCTTCACTAGGACTGTTAAATGGTCCAGGTCCAATTCCGGTATTTTGATACAAGTTATATGGCGAAACAACTTCTAAGTCATCATGAGATACTCTTTCTTTATGAGTGTCTAATGAATACAATACAGAAATATCTGTTTGCAGCGGCATTCCTAACTCAATCCGGTTATAAAAGACATCTGCTATTTTTCTTCTATCTTCATAATCTGAACCTTCTTTTTCTACTAAAGAAGCAATTGTCAAAATCTCATGCACAGATTGAGAATTTTCTTCTATTTGAGCATAATAATTTTGCAGCACAGTATCCATTTTACCTACCATAGCGTCAACGATTTCTTCTAAAGTCATGTCTTCATGAACTTCATAAGTAGCTGGGAATAAATAGCCTTCAAACATAAAACGAACATCTTCCATTTTAGACACATCTGTTAACAATTGCGGATATTTCTCCACCATTTGTTTTTGGAAAGTTTCGTCTTCTATAAGCGACATCAATTCATCTGAAGTATACGACGTTTTTGCCTCTACAATAGCAGCAATCTGTGTCATAGTTGAGCCTTCAGGTATCGTTATTCTCTCAAGAGCATCTACAGGTAGATCAGTACCTCCAGCTTGTAGTGAATCGATGACTTCATCCACATCCATTGCTGGAGTGAAAACATAGTATCCTGCTCTAAAGTTGCTTTCGTTATTGAAACGAGTGTACAAATTAAATACAGAAGCACTCTTGATAATGTTGTTTTCTTCTAGTATACGAGCAATATCTGCTGAGGAAGAACCACTTGGGATTTCCACTTGGATTTCTTCTGTACTCTCTGGGTCAAGAGGTTCAATAGAAGATGTGTAGAAGTTATATGCTGACACTCCAAAAACAACTAATAAGACTAGTAAAACAGCAATAATACTCCATACTATCTTGGCCACTACACTCTTTTCTTTTTGATCAGTGTCCAGTTTTCCATTTGGATAACTTTGCTGATTGATCTCTTTCTTGTTCTTTTCACTCAACAAATTCCCTCCTAATTTATCATTAAGCTTTGTAAATCATTTAATCGATTCATATGAACTTTCGTATTTTAACTGTTTCACCCAATCTCTTAAAATGCAAAACAATCAAATATGTACTCTGCTAGCCTAACTTTTACTATTATACATGATATTCCTATTAAAGAGAACAAAAAAAGCTAACAAAATTGTTAGCTTTTAAAGTGAATTCTAATAGATTAATTAAGCTTCTTCTTCATCTTCCATGAAAGTGTTCAGAACTTCTTCAATCATATCCCATTCTTCTTCTGTTTCAATAGAGCTTAACTGCCCTTGTTTGCCGTCTTCTTGTTGAATAAATGAAAATGCAGATAATTCAACATCTTCTCCTTCAGAAGCACCAGCTGGGTAAACTAATACGTATGATTTTTCAAAATCGTCTGAATCGAAAGTGAATAAAATTTCGTATAATTCTTCGTTACCTTGTTCATCAATAATCGTAATGTGTTCATGGTCATGATGTTCATGATCGTGATCATGGTTGTGGTCGTGTGCCATAATAAAAGGCTCCTCTCTATTTAACAAATTGACTTTACTAGTTTAACCTATGATAGACAAAAATGCTAGTTGTGATGTCCATCTAAATAATTTTGCAAAATCATTACTGCAGCTACCTTATCAATAACCTTTTTTCTCTTTTTACGAGAAGTGTTGCCCTCCTCGATCAGCATACGCTCCGCTTGAACAGTCGTTAGTCGTTCATCTTGGTATTCAACCGGAATATCAAATGCTTTTTTTATGAGTTCTCCATAAGACAAGGAAGCTTCTGCCCTGGGACCGATAGAATTATTCATATTTTTAGGCAAACCGATCACAATTTTTGATACTTCATATTGTTTGATCAGTTCTCCTACACGTTCTATGCCAAACTCTCCAATAGCTTCATTGATCTTTATGATTTCCACACCCTGCGCTGTCCAACCAAAAGGATCGCTCACAGCGACCCCTACAGTCTTAGAGCCTACGTCTAACCCCATTATTCTCATCAATTTTCGCTTATACTCTTATCCATATAATTCTTTACCAATTCCTCGACAATTTCATCGCGTTCATGTCGTTTGATAAGATTTCTAGCATCGTTGTGACGTGGAATATATGCAGGATCTCCAGACAAAAGATATCCTACAATCTGGTTGATCGGACTATACCCTTTTTCCTTAAGCGCTTTATATACAATAGACAAGGTTTCTTTGACATCCTTTTCATTGTTCTCAGGAACATTGAAGCGGACTGTTTCATCTTTTGTGCCCATTTTTTTACACCCCAATTTCTGTTAACTACACTTCTTATCTTACAAGAAACTTGGTCAAACTACAACGGTATTCAAAAATTGATTGATTAAATTCCGTATAAATTTCGAATCCCATGATTTATTCACTAGTTTAGGAACGTTTGCCGATTCAAGTAGCTTGCCCGACTGTAAAATCTATAAAAAGGAATACACTTTTATATTACCGCAGATAAAGATAAATGCAATACATTAGACCCTCTAACTTCCTAATAATCATAATTAACGTCATACTTTTAATTGATAAAAAAAGATTTTTACTCCTTTCAATACTCAATGCGTTATTTTTTTCTTAGTATGTTATTTCTATATTTAATGGTAAAAAAGTTGTACGTGAACATTTTTATTTTCACACGAAAATTGGTATAGATGTTACAATAAACGTACATCGCTTTGAATGATTTAATTTACAAATGCTAAAAAAGGAGGGATAGTGTGTTTAAGAGCGACAACAAAAAAGACGCGGCAAAAAAATATGCAAATCTTTTTTTTAAAATGGTTCTGATTTTATTGGCAGTATGTATGCTGTCATTTTTAGGTATGGGAGTTTACGTGTTGCTGATGGATATTTACCATAATGGATTTTATTTTGTGAAATAACGATAACAGAATAGTACATAAAGAAAGACTCAAAACGATATTTTCATAAAACATCAGCTTTCCTTTAGATTCATATAAATAAAAAAACACACTCCCACTGCTGAACGAAATAGTTCGTAGTGTTGGGAGTGTGTTTTTTTAACTTGGATTCGCTTATGATCTAGCTTGAAAGAAGATGTTAAGCATTGCTTTTTTCTTCTACCCATTCAACAGCTTTAGTCAAAGCATCTTGTAACCCTTCTGGATTCTTTCCACCAGCTTGAGCCATATCAGGACGCCCACCGCCGCCGCCTCCAACAAGAGGTGCGATCGTTTTAATTAAATCTCCGGCTTTCAATCCTTTTTTAACGGTTTCTTCGTCAACAGCCGTCAATAAGTTTACTTTGCCGTCTGTCACTAATCCTAAGACTAATACGTTTGAAGAATTTTTTTGTTTCCATTGATCAGCTAATTGACGCAACTGATTCATGTCTTGTACGTCTACTTTAGCTGCAATAACTGTCAACCCATTCACTTCTGTTGCTGTATTGAAGATATCAGCAGCTTGGTTGTTTGCCAATTTTGCTTGTAAAGATTCATTTTCTTTTTTCCATTCTTTGATCTCAGCTTGTAATTGTTCTACTTTTTTGACAACATCTTTTGGTTGTTGTGCTTTTGTCAGAACTGCTGCTGCTTCTAAATACGTTTGGTTTTCTTTCGTCAAGCGATAAGCAGCTGAACTGGTAACAGCCTCAATACGACGAACTCCAGCACCGATACCTGATTCAGAAACGATTTTAAAGATTCCGATGTCGCTAGTATTCGTTACATGAACTCCTCCACACAATTCGACAGAGTAGTCGCCAACATTTACGACACGTACTTCATTGCCGTATTTTTCGCCAAATAAAGCCATCGCGCCCATTTCTTTTGCTGTTTCAATATCTGTTTCAATCGTTTGGACTGGAATAGATGCCCAGATTTTTTCATTAACTGCTTGTTCCATTTGGTCTAACTCTTCTTTTGTGATTTGACCAAAGTGAGTGAAGTCGAAACGCAATTGGTTCGGTGCAACTAATGAACCTGCTTGATTTGCGTGTTCTCCTAAAGTATCTTTAAGAGCTTGATGCAACAAGTGAGTTGCTGTATGGTTGCGTGTAATCATTCGACGTTTTGTCTCGTCAACGACTAAATGATACGTGTTTCCAACAGCCAAGTCTTTTTCCACTTCTACAGTATGAAGTGATTGTCCTGCTGGAGCTTTTTGAACCGTTGTTACTTTACCCACTACTTCATCTGAATCGTTCAAAATGACTCCGGTATCCGCAACTTGTCCACCCATTTCAGCATAGAAAGGCGTTTGATCAAAAATCACACGTACTGTTTCTCCTGCTTTTGCAGTATCCGTTAGAGCAGTTTCTCCAGCAATCACTGTTAATTTGCCTGTACTTCTTGTTTGATCGTATCCGACAAAAGCACTTTCTTCTGTAATTTCAGCAAATAGACCAGTTTGTACGCCCATGGATTTCTCGTCGCTACGAGCCGAACGCGCACGTTCTCTTTGCTCTTCCATAGCTTCTTCAAATCCTTTGTGGTCTACAGCTAATCCTTCTTCTTCAGCATACTCTTCTGTCAGTTCTACTGGGAAACCGTATGTGTCATACAAACGGAAAATATCTTTTCCGGCAATCTCCTTTTGTCCATTTTCTTTTAAGGTTGTAACCAAATCATTCAAAATAGTTAATCCATCATTGATCGTTTCATGGAATCTTTCTTCTTCTGTACGGATCACTTTAGCAATGAAATCTTGGCTTTCTAATATTTCTGGATAATGACTCTCCATGATCTTTCCTACGACAGGTACTAACTTATAAAAGAAAGCTTTATCAATGCCTAACTTTTTACCGTGCATAACAGCTCTACGTAACAGTCGGCGTAAAACATAGCCGCGTCCTTCATTCGAAGGTAAAGCACCATCTCCAACCGCAAAAGTAATTGTACGAATGTGGTCTGCAATAACTTTAAAAGAAATGTCAGTTATTGGATCTTCGCCGTATTTCTTGCCTTGACTCATTTCTTCAACTGTCTTGATGATCGGCATAAACAAGTCAGTCTCGAAGTTTGTCGGTGCATCTTGGATGATGGATACGACACGTTCCAGTCCCATACCGGTATCAATATTTTTATTTGGAAGCGGTTCGTATGTGTCATCTGGTTTATGGTTGAATTCAGAGAATACCAAGTTCCAGATCTCCAACCAACGTTCATTTTCACCACCTGGATAGTTTTCTGGATCATCTTCAGCTAGATTATTGAAGCTTTCTCCACGGTCGTAGAAAATCTCAGAATCCGGACCACTTGGACCAGCTCCGATATCCCAAAAGTTATCTTCCACTTCAATGATGTGATCATCTGCTAAGCCAACTTTTTCTTTCCACAATTGTTTTGCTTCTTTGTCTTCAGGGTATACTGTTACATATAATTTTTCTGGATCCAGGCCCAGCCATTTTTCGTCAGTTAAGAATTCCCAAGCCCAAACGATGGCTTCTTCTTTGAAATAATCTCCAATCGAAAAGTTTCCTAACATTTCAAACAACGTATGATGTCTAGCTGTTTTCCCTACGTTTTCGATATCATTGGTACGAATACTCTTTTGCGAGTTTGTGATTCGCGGATTATCCGGTACTACCGATCCATCGAAATATTTTTTCAGTGTTGCTACTCCTGAGTTGATCCACAACAATGTTGGGTCATCAATAGGAACTAAAGATGCACTTGGTTCAACTTTGTGCCCTTTTGATTCAAAAAATGTTAAAAAAAGCGACCGTACTTCACTGCTTGTCAATTGTTTCATTTTTTTCTGCTCCTTCAATAAATAGTTTATACATAATTTTTAGATAAAAAAAAAGCCCAATCTCCATTGTCAAACAAGGACGACGCATCGCGGTACCACCTTGTTTGCAATGAATGGATCCGACCAATTCATTACCTCTTATAGTCTCGATAACGGGAGAACCGACAATATTTCTACTGTATTTCAAAAGGGAGCGTCAGATTTTGCTTGCTGGTCTTCTTTCAGCCTGGAAAGACCTTTCTGTAAGCCAAGTTGAAAATCCACATATCCTTTTGCTAACGTTAAAAGTATAGATAATTTATCGACAAAAGTCAATTGCTAATCTGTCCAATAGTTTTTCTGGTGTACTGTTTTCAAAAATATCAGACTTTAAAAAATACATAAAAAGACTTCAGCGGGTTATGTGATCTGCTGAAGTCTTTTTATTGCATTTTATATTAAGCGGATGTTTGAAATTTTTCCATTGTTGGTTTCGTGATTTTCTTCGAGAAGAATGAGATCAGTGGACCAGCAAAAAATCCTGTAATAAATGTCGATACCCCAACAGGTCCGCTAACTAATAAAGCAATAACTACTACTAAAAGATCTTGTCCTATTCGCACAGGCGTATATTTCCAACCTGATCTATCAACAATAAGCGGTGCTATTGCATCATAAGGCGATACTCCTAATTCCGTGTCCATATAAACAGCCACACCAAACGTAAAAATCAATATAGCTACTATAGTGATGACGATTCGGATGATAAAACTCATATCTTCCACAGCAAAGAAATTATCAAAAATCGATTTGAAAAAGTCGACTTGATAGCCAACCAATACCATATTAAAAATCGTTCCCCATCCAATCAGCGAGCGTTTCATAAAAAATACGATAGCTAAAATAATCAAGTTCAAGACTAGTTGGTAATTCCCTAAGCTAAATCCTAATAAAGCTGATGCCCCTCTGTTCATCGCAGTAAACGGATCAAGCCCCATATCCATTGATTCACTCAAAGCAGCACCAAAACTAATAAAAGTGATTCCTAAGATCGATGCTAAAGAGCGTAAAATAAAGTTTTTCCAATTCATTGATCTATTGTCCTCCATATCTGTTCATTTCCATTATTGATTGTTGTATTGCATGTTGTGCTTCATCAGATACGTTTGACCCATTCATGATGATTCTTAGTTAGTAAATCTTCTGCTTCGATAGGCCCAAATGTATTGGCTCTGTAATTTGGAAAATCGGGTTTGGGCATTTCTTTCCAAGCAGCAGCAATACTATCTGTGATGCGCCATTGTTCTTTTATTTCAGCATACGTTGTAAAGTAAGTGCGATCACCCGCCAAAGCGTCGTGAATCATATTCTCATACGGATCGGCTACATATTGTTTCCCAAAAGTCTCTTTATCAGGACCAATAAAAGTAGTGATAGGTTCATACTCATTATTCGGCATCTTTTGGTTAAGAACTAAAGATATCCCGTAAGCAGGTTTCGCCATAAAAGACATACGAGACGCTACATCTGAAGTCACTGCATCGGTAGATTTCAGCATCACATCGACGGCGATGTAATCCTCTATCAAAGCTTTCCCTGTTCTCACGTAAAAAGGTACACCTTGCCAACGTGGTGCTTCAACCGTCAATTCTGCAGCAATGTAAGTATCTGTATCACTATCGCTGTCTACATGACCTTCCCCGCGATAACTGTTGTATGTGCCCTCACTGTCTGCTTTATACTGACCACGAACCACTTTTTGTTCCACTTGTTCTTTGGTAAACGTTGGTACGTTTTTCAGCACATTCAGTTTTTCCTCATGAATCGCATTCGCAGTCAATTCACTCGGTAATTCCATAGCAGCAATAGACAAAATCTGGAGCAAATGATTTTGGAACATGTCATATAAAGCTCCATTTTCTTCATAAAAACTTCCTCGTGTACCAATAGATAAATTCTCCGGCAGAGAAATTTGGACGTTTTCGATAAACTGATTGTTCCAGATTCCTTCTATTAAAGGATTGAAAAAGCGTGAAGCTAAAACGTTTTGAATAAAGTCCATTCCTGGAAAATGATCCATGAAGTAAATATCTTCTTGATCAAATTCTTTCAAAAGCAGCTTGTGGTACTCTTCAGCGGTTTCTAAACTATCTCCAAATGGTTTTTCGACTATAACCCTATGGTTTCCGTTCAACTCAGTAATGTGTGCTTTTTGGAGGTTGGTTGTCGTCTCATCGTACAGCTCAGGAGCAATAGAATAATAGTAAATGAATTCTTCTGGGGTCTCAAACTCTTTTGCAGTCAACTCCATTTTTTCACGAAGCTTTTCTAAGTCTTCCAACTTCATATTGTCCGTCGTTTGGTAACGGCAATGATTGAAAAATTCTTCCTCAAACTTTTCAAAATTCGTTCCATTCTCAACAGACGTGCGTGCGAATTCTTGAAACTCTTCATCCGTCATCTCTTTACGAGAGGCACCCACTATAGCAAAATTTTTAGACAGCATTCCTCGTTGATACAGCTGATGTAATGCTGGCAATAACATGCGGCTGCTTAAGTCTCCAGTGGCACCGAACAAGACAATCAACCCACCGATTGGTTTTTTAGACATATCTACTTCACCCTTTCAAATAAATACTTCCATCGAATAAATACATCTTAACCATATCATGAATCAGTCGTTTTACGATGTATTCTGCTCTTAAGTGCAATTCCTTTTTACCATTATTTCCGTTATAATAGGCAGTATATATGCATTTTATAAATCATTATTTGATAAACAGAGGTAAATTATGACAACTATTAGTGAGTATCATCTCCTTGTCAACCCAACTTCAGGTTCGGGCAAAGGAATAAAAATTGCACGTACAGCAAAGCAATCAATAGAAAAACAAAATAAAAAAGCTTATTTATATGAAAGCAAATTTAGAGGACACATCACCAACATCATTCAAACCCTTGCTCCGACATTAGCTGAGGCTGAACATCGAGACGAGCTAATATTGGTTATCGGTGACGACGGGACGATCAGCGAAGCAATAAATGCATTAGGCGATCAATATGCTTCCATTCCTTTAGCCTTCATCCCCTCAGGTTCCGGGAATGACTTTTCTCGAGGAATCTCGATTTCTCGAAACCCCACAAAAGCTCTTGAGCAAATTTTAAACGCCTCTAAACCTAAGCAGATTGATGTCATGGTATATACAAACAACCACACCGGTCAAAAAAAGTAGGCTGTGAATAATGTTGGATTTGGACTAGATGCTTCCATCATCAAACAAGTGAATCGCTCAACTTCAAAAGTGGTCTTAAACAAACTCGGTTTCCATTCGCTTGTCTATCTCTCTGCAGTTCTCTCTCATTTCATCCGCCAAGAACCATTTCCTTTAAAAGTGTCAGCCAACGGAAAAACAGACTCATTTCAACGAGCTTTTCTAGTAACTGTAAACAACCATCCTTATTTTGGAAGCGGCATTCGAATTTCTCCTAAACCTGCTGCTTCAAGCGGAGAATTGGATTTGATCGTTTTAGAACGTATTTCAGGACTGACCTTTCTTAAATTATTTGTCCTTGTTTTTACAACAGGCAATCATTTGGAAGATGAGGACGTGCATTACTACCACAGTAAAAAATTGCGTTTATCTGCACTTTCTCCTGTTCATGGGCAAAAAGACGGAGAAGAAATTGGATTTGAGCCATTCGACATGACTCTAACGACAACCAAAAGACTGTTTTGGTTTGAACCATGAAAAAAAACTTGCCCATTTTTTATGGGACAAGTCTCTTTTATTGATAAGGCGTGACGCCTTCCATTCCGATCATTGGATCAACTTCTTCATTATTCACTTTCGATACAGTCAATCTGTATTCTTTTGGCAACTCATTTTGAGGGAGTGTGTTCTCTTGTTCAATCGATAGTTGTACCGGCTGATCCTCAGTAGATGGAACAGACTTTTCGGATTCTGGAACGACTGTAATCTTCATCGTATTCTCATCCTTTGAGGATTCTCCGCTCTCTTCATCGCCTATAATCCGCTCTTTCAGCGTCGTTAACCGATCAGCAGATGACTTCATCACACTTTCATGAAAGGCTTGAGGTTCGCCGCATAAAATCAATAATTCGCTGGCTCTGGTGATCGCAGTATACGTTAAATCTCGTCTCAACATTCGATGATAATTTTTTACCATCGGCAAGATGACCATTTTAAATTCGCTTCCTTGTGATTTATGGATCGAGCAACAGTAAGCCAACGTAATTTTATTCCATTCGCTACGTTTATACGTTACTTCATTGGCATCAAAGCGAATCACGATCTCATCTACTTTGTCTTCTGTTTCTTTTGCATAAGTGATTCCGACGATTTCACCCATATCTCCATTGAACACATTCATTTCCGGATAGTTGATCAGCTGTAGCACTTTATCCCCTATACGATAAACTTTGTTGTTGAAATTGACTTCTTTTCGACGGCCGGTATCATTCGGGTTAAAAATGTCTTGCAGCATTTTGTTCAAGGCATCGATTCCTGCAGGACCTCGGTACATCGGTGCTAACACTTGGATATCTTGGGCAGTAAACCCTTTAGCTTTTGCTTTGGTGACCACTTGACGGATGACTTCTTCAATTTGGAACGTTGAGCAATTAAAAAACGAGCGATCTCTTTGTGGCTTGAGAAAATCAGCTGGGAGTTCGCCGTTTTTTATGCTGTGAGCTAAAGTAATGATTGAAGAACCATCACCTTGTCGATAAATTTCATTGAGTTCCATGCTCGGAACTTTTTGACTGGCCAATAAATCATGCAGTACTTGTCCAGGTCCAACTGATGGCAGCTGGTCTTTATCTCCCACCAATAAAACCTGCATGCCGCTTGGAACAGCCCTTAACAATTGATTCGCCAGCCAAGTATCGACCATCGACATTTCATCAACGATCAGCAGTCCACCCGACAACTCTTTTTCAGCTTGTTCTCCAGCTTGGTTTTCACTTCCATTCAGACCTAACAAGCGATGGATCGTGCTGCTAGGAAGACCGGTCGATTCATTCATCTTTTTGGCCGCTCTTCCTGTTGGAGCTGCCAGCAAAATAGGAAAAGGTTTCTCTTCTGTATAATCTTCAACATCTAAAGACAAACCGTTCAGTTCAGCGTATAAGGTTACAATACCATTCAAAACCGTTGTTTTCCCAGTTCCTGGACCACCCGTCAATATGAAAATAGGCGATTGGACCGCTTTTTTGATGGCTTCTTTTTGAGACTTTCCATACTGAATATTGAACGTTTTTTCGACTATTTTGATTTCTTTATCAATGTCTTGACTGTATTTTATTTTAGAAGAATTTTCCAACATATGATGAATCGAAGCCGTAATTCCCCATTCAGCGGCATACAATGATCTGATGTACAACTTTCCATTGTCTTCAATCAACTTGTTTTCATCAATCAAATGAACTATTTCATCTGCAACGCTTTCTGGTTCAATCAAAAAGGAACGGCTGGATTCTAATACTTCGATCGTTTTTGTCAATAATTGTTCTGCATACGTATAAGTATCCCCGTTAGATAAACACAGCTCGTTCAATGAAAATAGGATTGCTGCCTTAATACGCATTGGAGAATCTGCTTTGATCCCTATCTGCTCTGCTATAGCATCGGCTTTTTTGAACCCGATATGCTCAATATCTTCTAATAACTGATACGGATTTTCCTGAATAATCTCTAACGTCTTTTCTTGATATGTCTGATAAATACTATAAGCCAACTGACTTCCGAAACCATATTGATTCAATCCGATAATGATTTTTTCCATTCCGTTGCTTTGTTGGATCACTTCTGCGATCGTGTCTCGTTTCTTTTGATTCAATTGCGGAATCTGTACCAACACATCAGGATCAGCATTGATACGATCAATAGCTTCTTCTCCCAAGGCGTCTACAATAGCTTCCGCTGTTTTCTCTCCGATTCCCGGAAATTTATCTCCCGACAAATAATGAATCAGCCCTTCAATCGAAGTTGGTTTTTCTTGATGGTAACGAGTAGAAGTAAATTGCATCCCAAATTTCGGATGATCTACTAATTTACCATAAAAACGGTACACTTCTTCTTCTTGGATCTGACCAAAACTTCCTGTAACAACGATCTCTTGTTCTTTATAGTCGCAATTGGTTTCGGTAATTTGAACTAACAGAACTTTATAAAAGTTCGAGGGGTTCTGGTAAAACACAGCTTTAATCCCTCCGACAATATATGGTTCTGCAGATGCATCAAATAATTCTTCTTGAATATCCAAACTAACTCCACCCTTTTCTGCCTTGTGCTTGATTTATGTCACATCTGTTTCATGGACAAATGACTCGATTTCTTTTAATTGTTTTATATAGCGTAAAAATGTTTCAGGATCCAGTTCTTTAGCTTTTTGCAGGCATTTTTTGACTTCATCAGGATTTTTGCCAAGCGCTCTTTTTGCCAAAGCGAGTTTAAACCATGCTTCTGCACTAGTATCATTGATAGAGATCATTTTTTCGAAATACCGTTCAGCATCGCTGAAAGATTCTGTCTGCAGTAAACTATTGCCGATCAGCAGCAACACTTTTTTATCCTCAGGAAAATACGCTTCAGCTTCTAATAGATAAGCTATCGCCATTTTCGGCTGTTCCAAAGCAAAGTAACATTGACCGATCATAGCGGCTGCTTCTTTAGCCAACACCGTTTCTTTTTGTTGGAAGACTTTCTGGTAGTTCTCTAGCGCCTTGGAAAAATTCTGTTGCTGGTAATGCCAATTTCCATAAGCATATAGATACGCTTCTTCCGGACCAAACTTTTCTTTAACAGTGTCTAATACTGCTTTTGCATCTGCGAACTTCTCAGCAGCGATCAATACATTGATCAAATTGTAATAACTCTCTTTTCTATCTGATTCTTCATCAATGGCTTTAAATAACATCGCGACAGCCTCATTAACTTGTCCTTTGTTCCATAAAGATAAGGCTTCTTGATTCAAATCCATGCTTCCAGCCTCCCTTAAAACACTCCATTCTATTTTACACTAAAAGTAGCTTCTGGACTACCTTTGAAAGAGATCTTGTTTTTAAACGATATTTCTATAGTGAGCTCTCTCCATTTGTATTATACTGAACCCATAAACTACGTATTTAAAAGGAGTTCTTTATGACGAAGAAAATAGGGATAAGAATAGGACTTATCTTCTGTCTTTTATTACTTTTTGCTGCCTTCAACAGCACGAAAGAAGTACAACCAACTGCCTTAAAACGTGATCCTTTTGTGCCTACTGAATCTCTTTCAAAGGACGATGCAATATGGGTCATTACTGATCTGCACTATTTGTCTCCTTCTTTATCTGACGAGGGCGAGAGTTTTACCTTTATCAAAGAAACTTCTGCTGGAAAAGAATTAGTTTACCCCGCACAACGTATGGAAGCTCTTATCTGGCAAGTTGAAAAAGAACGTCCAAAGCTTTTACTCGTCAGCGGAGACTTGACGTTGAACGGAGAAAAACAAAGTGCTGTAGAATTAGCCGATTACTTCCAGCAAATCGAACAATTTGGCACTCAAGTATACGTAATCCCTGGTAACCATGATATTTCAAATGGTTGGGCGAGAAAATTTATTGGAGATGACCAAAAAAAAACGAGTCAAATTCTCCCAGAAGATTTCCAATCTATCTTCAGCGAGATGGGATATCAAGATGCTTATACTTTAGATGAACACTCTTTAAGTTACGCTGTCCAACCGTACACTGATTTGACTCTATTGATGTTGGACACCAATGTCTATACTAAAACAGAAGGAAAAGGCGCACCTCCTTCAAATGGGCGCTTGAAAAAAGAAACGTTGACTTGGATAGAATCGGTATTTGAAGACGCCAAAAAATCCGGCGCAACAGTCCTGCCGGTATTGCATCATAATTTGTTGAAACACAATGATTTTATGACTAAAGGATTTACTCTGGACAATGAGGAAGAGGTAAAAGCCTTATTCCTAAAATACGATATACCAGTTGTGTTCACTGGACATACTCATGTGCAAGACATCGCTCACGAGGAAAACACTTTATATGATATCACTACCGCTGCTTTTTCGGTTATGGCACCAAGCATTGGCAAAGTAACTTTCGACAATGAACAATTTTCTTATGAGAAACAAGCGGTTGATATGGAATCTTGGGCATCTGAAACGAATCAAACGGATAACAATTTATTGACTTACACAGATTATGCCACCAATCTATTCGTGGAAGACGGCATCAATATGGGCCTGCGCCAAATGATCGAAGAACAATGGCATGATGACAAGTACGCTGAAGAAGTTGGTACTTTTGTAGGAGAAAGCAACCGCCTCTTCTTTAGCGGTGAAGCTTCTCAAATAAGTAATGAAGAACTTGAGCTGATGAAAGAATCACAAGGCTACCAATTAATCAAAAAACATTCTAAAGGGTTCCTATTTCGCTATATGGATAACATTTTAGAAAGTGACGGTCATTCGGATTTGGATTTGAGTGTCCCGTTTACTCAATCTGCTCAATGACTATGTTTTCTTCTTTTAGAAACAACTTTTATTATGATATTTGGAACTGAATAAAGTAGCCAAGCTGATTTCAGCAAAAAAGATTATTTAGCAAATGAGATTGGTGCAAAATTCCCTCTACAATTGAGGTTACTTTGTAAAAACCACGCGAACGTTTGGAACTAAAGGCTCTGAGCTTTCAATTATTTGCCATAGCCGTTGAACGCTAACGATGTATGGATAGTCTATTTATTACACAGCGGAATACAAACGAAACTTAAGCGCTAAAAAGCAAAGGATATGTAATTTATCATAATTGTTGGAGCAATAGTTACATACTAGGATGATACGCTGGGGTATTTCCACAGTTTATCATCCCAGTACGTCCTTTTTGTGACTACTATTATTGATGCGCTAGTTCTATCCCCGTTACTGTGTAAAGTTGTTCTTGTACCTGTTTAGCAGTAACGGAATTTAGCAGTACATTTGAACGTAGCTGATTTTAGCTTACTTAGAACTAAAGTGTATGTCCAGAGTATCAAAATGAATCCTGTACATGATCTAATATTTCATTATTTATTTTATTCGTTACTACTTCTCACTAAATACGAGAGATACTCTAGCCCCTACTATTTTGTTCTGTTCAACTAGATTTGTTATCTGGATAGTTCCATTATTCCTTTGAACTAACTCATTTGTAATAGCAAGTCCCAATCCATAGTGGCCTGATCCAGATTGATCTTTCGTAGAAAAGAAACGTTCTGTTCCTTTTTCTAATGCTTCTTCTGTAAATCCTGGACCCTCATCTAGTACAGAAATAGTGTATTCCGTTTGTGTGTTGCTAAATACCAAATGAAGGTGCATATTTTCTTTAGAAACATCTACAGCATTTTGGAGTATATTTTGTAGGGCTTGAGTGATTTGATTTTTACTTAAGTTGATTAAGCTTTCATCTTGCTGTTCAATTCTTACTTCAATTTTTTTAGGTTTAGCCATTGCTTTGGCTAATAAAAACCAATCTGAAATCACAGAATGATTAATAATTTGTTTTTGTTCAGCTTCAGGAATTATATTTGAAATTCCCTTTAATTGTAGTACATATTCAGATAATCGATAGATCCCTTTTTCTGCACTCTCCAGCATTTCTTCTTGTTCTGGAAATAAATTCGTTTCTTCTAGCAACTCTAAATTACCTTGAACAATCGCGATTGGAGTACGAATATCATGCGTAACAGACTGTACTAGTCTTTCTTGTTGCTGTTGAGTGGCCCATTGTTCTTCCAAAGAACGAGCGAGCTCTATTTTCATTGTATTAATAGAAGAGAGTATTTGATTTACTTCTTTAATGTTGCTGGTTTTTGGTTGGTAATCTAAATTGAATTGTCCTATTTCTTTATTAGTGTGAATAACTTTATCGAATTCTTTTTGAAGTTTTTTTACCAAACGTTGAACAATAAGAATGAACACACTAATCCAAAGTGTTAAAAAGACTACAAAATATATCACTTCCGCATTAGGTAGCCATTTCCGCATGATTGATGAACTAAAATCACTTGCAATATTATATGCCAATACTAAGTTTTGGCTCTCTCCTTTTAAAGAAACATAAATTTTTGATCCAATGATGCCATTCGATTGAATTCGACCATTCTCTTTAGCTTCTTGGATTTGAGTGTTGTCTTTTTCTAAAATTGTCTGCTCTATGATTTCTCCGTCTGCATCTTCTAATTGATAAGCATAAAAGTCTGGTATGTCATTCACAGTGATTTCTTCTTGTGATATTCTTTCTGCAAAGAATGGAACTAGGCTCTCTGGATAATTTGCTGAGTATAAAAATCCAATATTAATAGAAATATTCAATAAAAAAAAGACTCCCATTGCTATTATCCCAGTAAAAAGCATCTCTAACAAAATAAACTTGGAGATTAATCCTCTTAACGATCTATTTCCCATTTATAGCCAATCCCCCAGACAGTATGAATCGGATTCACATTAACTTTTTGAAATTTTTGTCGGATTTGCTTAATACGTTCCGTTATAGTTGTTTGGCTATCCCCTACTGCATCATAGCCATAGACTGAGATATAGATGTCTTCTTTTGAAAAAACCTGTCCTTTGTTTTTCAGCAAAAACTCGCAGAGGGTATATTCACTTACAGTTAACGACACTTTCTGCTCATCTACAAAAAATAGCCGCTGTACCAAATCACAGGTTACAGGCGTATCTCTTAAACGTGAATGATTCTCCCGAGATTCTCTCCTTAAATGTGCAGCTACGCGAGCACGTAATTCTTTAATTGAGAAAGGCTTGGTTATGTAATCATCTCCACCTGAAGCAAATCCTTCAAGTTTATCTTTTTCAAAGTCCTTAGCTGTTAGAAAGAGTACTGGCGCATCTATAAATAATCTATTTTCTCTTAGAAAGGTAAATCCATCTTTTTCAGGCATTAAGACATCCAATATTATTAAGTCAGCCTGAGCTAACTCATTTGTTTGAATACTGTTTACAGTAAATCTAGTTTCTACTGCGTATTGTTCTTTCTCTAGCACTTTTTTAATAAGCTTAAGCAATTCTATATCATCGTCTATCACTAAAATTTGTTCCATTCTTATTCCTCCAAACTGCCTTTTCCTTCCCACTGATTATACCAAATATTCAGCAACAGAAACAGAAACAAACTAACTACTACAGAGAAGATAAGTGTCTGAACCAGTGTTTCTATAGCTTTTGCTTGAGTATCTCCAGTTAAATAGAGAGCGGTTGGTAAAATACTAGAAATAATTTTTACTGGCCATACCCAGGGTAAGAATCGCCATAACTGGTTACCTAATCCTGTTGTTCCCATTAAAATACTGGATAAGACCATTACCACACTAATCATTAACGTTCCTGTAAAATTGAACCTATAAGCAAAAAATACATATATAAGTATGGTGGGTAAAAGGAGTATTATACTTGTGAATAAGAATAATATCATTGTAATAACACTCTCCAAATTCATTTGAAAAAAGAATCCTACAATTGTAAACAATAGTAATGCTACGAATTCAACCGTTAAAACAAGAGCCATAAAGAATAAAATTTTACTAGTAATTACTTTTCTTCTCGGAATACCTATTCTCAGTTCATTTCCAAAATAGCTAGCACTTTTGTCTAATTGAATAAAAAAAGACACGATAA
Organism: Desemzia sp. AGC72; assembly: GCF_057334175.1. Lineage (NCBI taxonomy): Bacteria > Bacillati > Bacillota > Bacilli > Lactobacillales > Carnobacteriaceae > Desemzia > Desemzia sp. AGC72. Next base: position 113,447 of record NZ_JBHFIG010000021.1, on the reverse strand, counting down.
TTGCTGAGAAAAATATTATGGCAATACTCAAAAGTAAAAAGAAAAAAACAATTTTTTCTTCCGTGGATACTGCTTGTGCTTGAGTAAATCTGTAATAAAAAGACATGAGAAAACTATACACAATCGGTAAACAAAGAACCATTGGTCGAATAATTGTATGTTTCGTTTTTTTCCATTGTGCCATCACTAAGTGAAACATAGTTAGTCCTCCTCTATATAACTCAAGTATGACAATATGGTTAAAATAAGATATACGGCAATTCCGAAGCCGCTTCCTGTATATACAGTGCTTATATCAACTAACGGGTTGCTTGATTCTAAAAATGTTCCATTTGGATGAATACTTAATACAGATGCCATCATACGAATGCTGTAGCTCCAGGGAAATAAATACCACCACGTTTTCACCGCAATAATTGCTGATAGTCCTGTACATAGAAAATTGATTAAAATAACAATGAACTTGTTAGTGTGTCGATAGAGTAAGAAACTAATTCCCGTTATTGGCAAACTTCCTAGAAACAAACAAATGGTTGCTATGCTCATTCGCTGGACTGAAATATGATCACGTATCGATACTCGATTGATGATTAGTAAAAGAATACTAGAGACCGCCAATATAATGAATAACTCTATTAATATCACTACATTTTTACCAATGTGTTGTTTGCTTTTAGATAAACCCAGAGATTGGAAAAATTGATCATTTCGGTTCTTCTTCTCTTTTGCATAAATATTGGTGACTAATAAGGAAATCACAATCGGTAAAACCAATAAAGGATACCAATTAAAAGATGACGTAACTAGGTAGCTCTTACCATCAGGGCTTTTCCCCATTAACAGCGACATCAAAAAACTGAATCCTATAAAAATAATTGGAACTAACCATAATAATTTGCTGTTGGCTGAACGTTTTTCTTTTAACCATTCTGCTTGAATCATACGATTCATTTTAGAACTCCCCCTTTTGAGTTTGTTTAACAATATCCATAAAAAGTTCTTCTAGATTTTCTACTGCTTGATCATTTGGGCCTTCATAACCTAAAAGTCCATTCGAAATAATCCCTAAGTCATCTGCGATATGTTGAACTTCACTTAGAATATGGCTCGATAATATAACAGTAATTCCATTCTCTGGAAAAGCTCGAATCATATCACGAAATTCCTGAATACCAAGCGGATCTAAGCCATTCGTTGGTTCATCAAGAATCAACACTTTTGGCTGATTTATAAGTGCCATGCCTATACCTAAACGTTGTTTCATACCCAAAGAAAAATGTTTAACTGTCTTTTTTCCAGTCTGTGCTAACCCTATTACTTTTAAGATTTCATGAATTCGTATTTTAGGTATTTCAATTAATAACGTTATGACTTCTAAATTTTCGTAAGCCGTCAAGTTCTCGTAGATAGCTGGACCTTCTATCAAAGAACCAATATACTTCAAATCGTCTTTTTTCCAATGATTTCCGGCAAAGAAAATTTCACCGTTAGTTGGTTTTAATACTCCAGTAATCATTTTGAGTAAAGTTGATTTTCCAGCTCCATTCGGCCCCAACAATCCATAAATAGAATTTTCTCTGACATGAATAGACACTCGATCCAGTGCAATTTCCTTTCCGAATTGTTTTGACAGATTTTTTGTTTCAATCATATAATTATTTGTCATTTTAACTCCTCCTCAACTGAAGAATAACAATGATAAATAATTGAATTATAATTGCAGTAGTTTTTACACAAAAACCTAGCGAAATAACATTTTTTACTTCTTTATAAAAAAACTGCGTAGCAAAAAAAAGACAAGTCGCTTTAATAGCGACTTGTCTTTTTAATTAAACTACCAGTTACAGATCATAAAAATTATTTAGTTGCGATAGATTCTAGACCTTCAGCTTTTAGGTATGCGCTAAATGGTACTAATTCTTCAGCTTCATATTTTTCTTTGTAAGCTTTGATTTCTTCTTCGCTGTAGAAAGCAGGGTCTAATTTCAATGTTTCTACTGGAATTGGACGATCTTTAGTAATTTTAGCATCGATTACTACAGTTTTACCTTCTTTGTTAGCTTTAATAGCTTCAGCCATTACTTGATCCATGTCTTCGATACGGCTTACTGTGAAACCAACAGCACCTTGTGCTTCACCAATTTTAGCGTAGTCTACATCAGTAAATTCAGTACCGAAAGTGTTTGTGTTTGTATCTTCGTATTTGTTCTTGATGAAACCATACTCAGTGTTAGTGAATACTACGTTGATAACAGGCATGTCGTAACGTACGTTAGTAACAACGTCTTGGTAGTTCATAGAGAACGCACCGTCACCCATTAAGTTAAATACTTGACGTCCAGGGTAAACATTATTAGCTGCAATACCACCTGGAAGTGCGATACCCATTGAAGCAAACAATGGAGAAGTTCTCCACATGTTTTTAGGAGTCATGTGCAAGTGACGGATAGATGTTTGAGTTGAGTTACCAACATCAATTGAGTAAATTGCATCTTCGTCAGCATATTTGTTGATAGCGTTGTATACTTGATAAAGTTGTAAAGCACCAGATTCTTTTGTTTCCAACTTAGTCATGTATTCACGCCAGTTTTGAACGTTTTTCAAGTTAGCATTCCACCAAGCTGATTCTTCAACAGGTGCTACTTTTTCTAGTAATGAGTGAACTGCTTCACCAGCATCACCAAGAATAGCAACATCTGCGTTATGGCGTTTACCAAGCATTGTTGGGTTGTTGTCGATTTGGATGAACTTTTCAACGCTTCCGAAAGTATTTTCTACTTCAGCAAACGGGAAGTTTGAACCAACGAAAAGAACTGTATCAGCTTCTCTAACAGCTTCGTTAGCCGGTTTCCAACCAACACGGTAAGTTGAACCAGTTAATCCTTCAAAGTCATAGTCGAAAGTTTCAAAGTTTTTACCAGTTGTGATAACTGGAGCTTTTAATTTACGAGACAATTCTTGAACTGCTGGACCATGTCCCATAGTTCCGATACCTGCATAGATAACAGGACGTTTAGCGTTGTTTAATACTTCAACAGCTGCGTCGATATCTGCTTCATTGATTGCAGAAGAAACGTAATCACGGTAGCTGTGACCTGAAGAGTAGAATGCGTCGTTAGCAATTTCGTGGTAACCGAAGTCACCAGGTACTTCTAATACAGCTACTCCACGTTTAGAGATAGCAGTACGGATTGCGTCGTCGATCAATTTTGGTAATTGTTCAGCGTAAGCAACACGACGGTTGTATACTGCGATATGATCGAACATTGGGTTTTGGTTCAATTCTTGGAAAGCATCCATGTTTAGTTCTCTTTGTGGACGAGATCCTAAGATAGCTAAAACTGGTGTGTTATCCATAGCTGCATCGTAAAGACCGTTGATTAAGTGAGATGCACCAGGACCACCTGATCCAACACACACACCTAATTTTCCGCCGAATTTCCATTGCATTACAGCTGCCATTGCTCCTACTTCTTCATGTTTTACTTGTAGGAATTTAATATCTGTTTCTTCTTGTTCACCTAAAGCTTCCATTAAAGGAGCCAAAGTTCCTGAAGGAATACCATAAATTGTATCTATTCCCCATCCTGCTAAAACTTTTAGTGAAGCTGTACTAACTTTAGTTTTTCCATGTTCCATTTAAAAAATCCTCCCAGTTTGTTTTCACAAAATAAATGCAACTCTCATTCTAACACTTTTAAATTAAGAATCAAGTCTTATTTCTGATAAAATCACATTTTCGTAAATAAAACAACAGTTTTTTAACTGAATCTGATTAGTCAATCTAATCTTAAACACTGTTTCATTTCTAACGGAAAACTGTTTAGCCGTTTTCTTCATTATTGTTCTAAATTCTGTGATTTACTCTACTTCATTGATTCATTCTTCGGTGAATTTAGTGCTATTATTAAAAAAATCACCGAAGAAAACATTAGCAGTAGAAAACACCGCATAAAGAGAGACCGAAACAAATTCGCCTCAGTCTCTCTTGTTTACTTCGTTATTACACGTAATGCAATTCTTTCACATCACTGTATGCTTTGTCGATGGTTCCGCCACCTAGACATTCGTCGCCATTGTAGAAGACAACAGCTTGTCCTGGAGTGATTGCACGTACAGGTTCATCGAATTCAACTGTTGCGCTGGTTCCGTCTTCGTTCATATGAACAGTTACGCTAGTATCTGCTTGGCGGTAACGGAATTTAGCTGTACATTTGAACGTACTTGGTGTTTCATCATTTAGTGTAAAACGGATATCAGATGCGTCCAAATGAGTCGCATACAACCATTCGTGGTGGTAGCCTTGTCCAACATATAACGTATTGGATTTAAGATCTTTACCAATTACGAACCATGGATCATTGGTTTTTCCGCCTCCGCCAATACCTAACCCTTGGCGTTGACCGATTGTATAGTACATCAAACCATCGTGTTGGCCTTTGATTTCGCCATCAACCGTCACCATATTTCCAGGTTGTGCAGGCAAGTATTCCATCAAGAATTTTTTGAAGTCGCGTTCGCCGATAAAGCAAACTCCTGTAGAGTCTTTCTTCTTAGCAGTCGCTAACCCTGCTTCTTCTGCGATACGGCGTACTTCTGATTTTTCCATGCCGCCTAGTGGGAACATAACTCTAGACAATTGGTCTTGAGACAATTGGTTCAAGAAGTAAGTTTGGTCTTTATTGTTGTCTACTCCGCGCAGCATGTGTGTCACGCCGTTTTCATCGCGTTCTACACGTGCGTAGTGACCAGTCGCTACATAATCTGCGCCTAAGTCTGTCGCGTAATCTAAAAAGGCTTTAAATTTGATTTCTTTGTTACACATTACATCAGGATTTGGTGTACGGCCTTTTTTGTATTCTTCTAAGAAATACGTAAAGACTTTATCCCAATATTGTTTCTCGAAGTTAACGGAATAATAAGGAATCCCGATTTGGTTTGCTACAAGAGCTACATCGTTGTAATCTTCAGTTGCGGTACATACACCGAATTCATCTGTGTCGTCCCAGTTTTTCATGAAAATCCCTACAACGTCATACCCTTGCTCTTTTAATAAATGAGCTGTTACCGACGAATCTACGCCGCCGCTCATTCCTACAACAACACGAATTTTACTGTTGTCTGTCATGCTATCACCATCATTTCAAATAGATTCTGAAATCTTAACGATTTGAAGGTCGTATTTTTCCAGTCTGTTCTATTATACTAACAATTAATAAGAATGCAAGGTCTGCTCATAAAAATAATGTTCGTCATCGATAAGTTAACTAGCTAAAACAATTCAGTTTATTTGACAATGAAAGCGTTTTACAGATACACTTAAATCGACCTAAAAAACATTCGTTTTTCTTTTTTCATCTCTATTGTTCCATTCACCCCTTACTATAACTTTCTATTTCCTTACAACAAAGGAGGCTTAGTAATGATTTCAATTATTGTCCCTATAAAGAATGCTGAGAAATCTTTATTCAAGTGTTTACACAGTATCAAAAACCAAACTTATCGTCATTTCGAAGCCATATTGGTAGACTATGGCTCAATTGATAAAAGCGGGGAAATTTGTGAGAAGTTTGCGAGCAACGACTCTAGGTTCCATGTAATTCATCTAGATAGTACCAATGCTTCTAGAGCTAAGAATATCGGCCTTGCTTACGCTCAAGGAGAATATGTCTGCTTTGTTAATGCTGTTGATTGGATCAATGCAGAAATGCTGGAAGAACTGATCAATACAAATAAAATCTTTCAAGGTGATATAATTACATGCAGGTATTTTGAAGACTCTATCAGTGAGTTGTTTTTGACTCCTGGTCCAGATGAAAACAAAATCATGTCAAAGAACGAGGCTATCCAATTATGTCTATCTCAACCAAGGGTGAACAGTTTTTTAGGAAACAAATTGTATAAGTTGGAACTGTTTAGTTCTTCTCCTGCTGTCCATTTTGATGAAGATATCGAATATTATGATGATTTGTTGGTAGCTATGCAGCTGTTTGATAAAAGCCAACGCATCGTATACAGCCCTCCGCCTCATTACCATTATTATCTCAATCGTCACTTGCCGCTGAATGTTCTTCAAAATAAAAGAAAGTTGAATGGTCTGGTTGCCATAGAAAGAGCGGTCGAGCTGCTTTCAAAAGACCCGTCTGTTGATACAAAGATACTTAAAGATCTTTACATTAAACTGAATCTTTCTTCTATATTTACTTTGCTTACTTTAGAAAATGTAGATTCTTCTTTTATCAATGATTTGAGGCAAAAATTACATGCCTATGGTCCAAACGAGCTCAAAGACTCAGATTTGAAAAAGTGTTGCCAGATTACCCGTAGAAATGTAGGTTTAGGCAAAATTTATTGGGACATGTTCTACAAAAAGAAATTAGTAGAATAAAGTTTCCATCAAATCCGTTAATAAATATAAAAGCAGGCATACATCTGGACCGAATCCAACTGTATGCCTGCTTTTTCGATTGACTAAACTCTTTCTAAAATGCCGCTTTCTACAAACTCCGTTAAAATATAACCAGCACGCTCTTGTGCTTCCGTAAAAGCTTCCCCTTTATACAAGTTTACGGTACGTAAGCCATTAGCTGTCACTGCAGATAATTTAAACGTTTTTAAATCGCTGGAAACGCTCATTTTCAACTTCGGACTTTTCGCTGTTCCGATCTCTAAATCACGACTGAATTGAAAATTACCGTTTTTTAATTGTTCAAAGCCATTGTCTCTTAACGTATATTTTTTTACACTAGAGCTCATTTTGTAACTGTCTGATGAACCTTCTAATTGATTCTTTTCTAAAAACGCCATTTGCCTACCGCCTTTATTCTAAGTTATTTTTTTAATCGTGCGATACTTTTGGTCAACTCTTCAAGAAAAATGTCCAACTGTTCTTCTGTCGTCCCCAAACCAAAGCTGACACGGATCGACTGGCTGATTCTTGGGCTATCTTCTCCATACATTGCAATCAATACATGACTAGGGTCGATGTTCCCTGCTGTACAAGCTGAACCAGCCGATACTGCTATACCAGCTAAATCCAGACTGACTAATAGTTGTTCTGAATGGACGCCTTTGATCCATAGATTCAGAATATGAGCTAAACGATGGTCAGGAGACCCATTTAATTCATACTCGACTCCTTGAACTTCCAATTGATTTAAAAAGTATGATCTTAAAGTTTCGTGTTGCTTTTTACGTTCTTCTCTATCAGCCAACATGATTTCTACAGCTTTCTTAAACCCGGCAATTCCAGGAATATTTTCTGTTCCTGCCCGTCTTTTCTGCTCTTGTTCTCCACCTAACATAAAACTAGGCAAATGAATATTTTCATTGATGTATAAAAATCCGATACCTTTAGGACCATTGATTTTGTGAGCGGATACTGATAACAAATCAATATAGTCGCGCTTCACATCAATGTCTTCTGTCCCATAAGCTTGGACCGCATCAGTATGAAAATAAGCTGCAGTTTCGCTTTCGTGGATAATCTCTCCAATTTTTGAGATATCATTTAGTGTTCCAACTTCATTATTGCCGTACATGATAGAAACTAAAATAGTATCGGGACGTAAAGCCTGCTGCACATCTTCAGGGTTTACTTGCCCTGTTTCATCAACAGGCAAGTAAGTTACCTCAAATCCCAACGCTTCCAAATGTTCCATCGGGCGAATGACTGCGTGGTGTTCCACCATAGTCGTGATAAGATGCTTTCCTTCATGCTGACGTGAAATAGCTGTTTCCATGATAGCAGTATTGTCGCCTTCCGTCCCACCGCTTGTCACGATAACTTCCATTGGTTTAGCGCCGATGCTTTTAGCGAAAACCATTCTTGATTGATCCAATATTCTTCTGCTGTCGCGTCCAAATCCATGAATACTTGAGGCGTTTCCGAAGTGTTTATTCATCATTTCGTACGTTACTTCGGCTACTTCAGGATGAACTGGACTCGTAGCTGCATGATCTAAATAGATTTTTTCCATGTTATCCTCTCATTCATTTGTTTTTTATTCCAAAATTGTATCACTCTTTGATTCATTGAACAATAGCTCTTCTTTTTCTCACTGACGCTTTTTTCTAACCACAGCAATATTGTTTCTTCTGTCCTTATTTGAGGATCAAGCAGATTCGTTTGAGTTGTTTTTAGCCTTTCTTCTACAAATGTTAAAGCTTTTTTCGAGTTCACTTCAACAAAAAGGAAATACGTAGCAAACACTCTTTTTATTGTCATAAACTCATGCTCTTTAAAAGCTTGTAATTCTGTATATTGGTACAGCTATTTTGCTTCAGTTGAGTGTTGTTGAGCACTCCTCAAGCAAAATAACTCTTCAGCTTTCACCATGATTTTATCATAAATGTCCAGCTTATCGATCACTTGATACTGCTGTGTCAAAATCTCAAAGTCTTGATCAAATCGGAGGTCACTTAGTTCTTTGTAATAACTAAGCCGCATGACATAAAGTGTAAAAGGATCTTCTAACGGTATCGATTCTGAATACTCAAAAAATTCTAAAACCAATTGATCTAACGCTTTCCCATTAAACAAGTGATATATGGTTCGTAATTGGTGGTACATCATCTTACGGTATTCTTTACTTTGGCGGCATTTTTTCAATATTGCTCCATCGTTCAATCCTCTTGGAACACCATTTGAAAGGATAAAGAATATAGCTAACCCTGAAAAAAACAATACAGGAATCAATGGCAAAACTGACAATTTGTACAACACAATAGCCATCAATAAAGCTGCTCCGTTGAGTATCAATCCTCCACTCATATACAACTGATAAGGATAGTCCTCAGAGTCCCAATTTTCGTTCGGCACTATCAAGGCTTGGCCCAAAGCTTCATTCTGCTTTTGCTTTTTGACAACGATACGACCATCCACTTTGATGATGGATCAAACAAAAATACGATACGACAAAAAGGTATCTCCTGTGAGCAATCCAAAAACAAGGTGCCCAAATTCATGCACTACCATATGGAGAAGAAAAGACAGTACGATGTAGACCAACAGCACGCTGAAGAGATAAGGCTGTATATCTGTTTCGATGAACAGAATAAGCATTTCTGCCGCAACGAGCAATAGTAAAGACCAACAGATATTCCAAATTCCCTTAGCGTTCCCAGCTTTAGTCCCTTTTTATGGTCTGTGTCAATTCTGGAAACAACATCATTAAGATTTCTTTTGTCAAACGACGATTCTTCCCTTTGTAAACATAGGCATGCATATGCATAGCAGGATTGAAATTGGCTTCTATGACAGTATAGCCAGGATTCTGCGTAGAGCTTGGTTGTGTTAGATCTGGAATAATTAAGTCAATACCTGTTACATTTGCTTCGATTGCTTCTGCCATTTTTACAGCGAGCTCTTTATAGCTGTCGTGCATCTCATCCGTTACATCGATCGAATCTCCGCCGGTACTGATGTTGGAGTTCTCTCTTAAATATACGACCGTTCCTTTTTCAGGAATGCTTTCTTTGGAATAACCTTGTTCTTTCAACATCAATTGCTCAATCTCACCAAGGTTTATTTTTTCTAAAGGAGCTCTATGATTCGTTCCCCGTAAAGGATCTTGATTCTTTTTGTCTACCAACTCTTTGACTGTTGCTGACCCATTTCCTATCACATTGGCTGGTATTCTCAGCAGCACAGCGGGAACGTGATCATTAACGACAAAAAAGCGGTATTCTGTTCCGGCAATATATTCTTCTACCAATACAGAGGAATCTTCTTTGAATGCAATATTGACTGCTTGATTAAAGTCTTCTTGTGTGGGACCATTTTTAAAAATGGAGATTCCTATTCCGTAATTGGTCGATTTAGGCTTAACCACGATAGCTTTATTCTGGTAGCGCCAAAAATCATTTTGCGCCTCTTCGACTGTTTGGTATTCTCCACCACCTGGTACATGGAACCCATTTTCAAAAAGAATTTTTTTAGTCACTGTTTTATTCGCCATGATCAAAGAAGAAATATACGTATCCTTAGACGTCATATTTCCATTTTTCACGTATTCTACATGATTGCCATAACTCAATTTGACAAATTGGTCATGCTCATCGATCACATCTACTGTGATGCCGCTTTGCAAAGCATCATGGATCAATAATTGAGTAGACATTTCTAATGAAGTAAACCCTCTTAGTTGATACGGTTTTTCCATAGCTTCCTGTTTGTATTGTTGAGCTAACTTCATCCCAAAAGCGATGTAGTCCCCTTCTGCTTCTATACCATCCATAATTTGAGCAGACAAAGTCTTTTCAGGGTGTTCGAACAACTCTTTGGCCCATGCTACAGCTGCTTCAGCTTTTTCGTATCCTGAATGAACAGCCATTTGTTGCATTTCCTCTAATAGAGCCAGTCCTTCTTCTTTAAACTGTGACAATTCTTTAGGGTGTTCTATAGAAGTCAAATGATTTTTTTCATCACCGGTTTTAGACGTTACGGCTGCAGTCTCTTCATCCAACCAAATCATCAAATAACAGAACATCTTCACAAAAACCAAGTCTTCTTCTCTAATACTGAATGAAGTGAACGGATTTAAATCGAAATTGCGCAATTCAACATAAGCAATTCCTTGTTCCAACATATCTTTGACCTGTTTTGTGCCGCGTAAACGAATTGGCGAATAGAATTCTCGCTCTTCTGATAATGCACCTGAAGAGACTAAAGATTGAATACTCTCTACATAAGCATCTATTGATTCATAAGAAACGATGACTTCTTCGTCATTCGTGTATCCCAAATGACTATTACGCAAACTACGTACATAATGGTTCGGCACAGTCACATCAGCTGGATAAAAGTCTTCCATCACAGTCGGTGAAGCACCAAATAAATAACTCAATACCCAACGGTAACGTAAGAAGTTTCGAGCCAACTTCATATAAACAGCGGACTGAAACTCTTCTTTTGATGTAATGTCTGTTTGCTTTTCATATAAAGCATTCAAAATAGCTGCATCAAATTCAAAATTAATATGAATCCCACTTTGCATTTGTTTCTTCTTACCGTAAATTTTTGCTAAATATTCGCGGTATACCACATCGGCACGTTTTTCCAATCGTGCGATAGGAATATCTTTTTCTTCTGGTAAACTTCCCGGCATGCTGAGCGGCCAGATCCATTCCTTATCGTTCATAGAATGATATGTCACATCATGTAAAGCCGGCAGCCATTGGTTGACACTTCTAGCTCCCTTCAATGGTGGTGTGATTAACTCTAATTGAACATCGCTAAAGTCTGTTTGGATATACGGATGAAAATTTCTGCTTCCAAGCGTTTTAGGATGCGGCGTAGTTGCTAACGTTCCATCTTTCTTAACTCGTAAACCTTCTTTTTCAATTCCGATAACAGAACTGTTCCATATTGGTTTGATTGAGTGGTCTTTCATCAGTTGTTTGATTGTTTGCATTATGTGTTGACACTACCTTCCTGAGCCACTTCTCTTGATTACTTATTTTAAGTGAGAAGTTTTGTTTGTCAAAACTATTATCGCAAAGTTCCTAAAAAAAAGCGACCCAATTTGATTTCTCTTTTAGGATATCTTCATATATTTATCACTTTTTAATGTAGTTTTTAATTTGTCACCCATTTTCTTCTACAATATATCTTTTTAAAAGGCAGACTGAACAAACGTTTGCGATAAAATAGAAACTCTTTATTATCCATGATATACTGAATAAAAGTTTTTCTGCGAGGAGAGAGTTCACATTGACGAATAAACCATTAGCCTTTAGAATGCGTCCTACTCATATTGACGAAGTCGTGGGTCAAAGTCATTTAGTAGGCGAAGGAAAGATTATTAGACGAATGGTGGATGCCAGAATGTTGTCTTCCATGATTCTATACGGTCCACCAGGAATTGGAAAAACCAGTATTGCCAGTGCTATTGCAGGGTCGACCAAATACGCTTTTCGTATGTTGAATGCTGCTACCGATTCAAAAAAAGATTTGCAGATTATTGCCGAAGAAGCTAAAATGAGCGGTTCTGTCATTTTAATGTTGGATGAAGTGCACCGCTTAGATAAACCAAAACAAGATTTTTTACTTCCTCATTTAGAAAATGGAAGGATCATTTTGATTGGAGCAACAACAGAAAATCCGTATATCGCCATCAACCCTGCTCTAAGAAGCCGAGCACAAATTTTTGAACTGAAATCTCTTTCGATTGAAGAAATCAAAAAGGCTATGGAACGTGCACTAAAGGATTCAGCCAATGGTCTAGGAGAATATAAGGTGGACATTGACGAACCAGCTCTATTGCATTTCGCTCGGGCAACGAACGGTGATTTAAGAAGCGCTTTAAACAGTCTAGAACTAGCTGTTAAATCGACGCAACCTGATACTGACGGTGTGATTTCTATTTCTCTTGAAGTCGCCGAGGAATGCGTGCAAAGGAAAGCATTGACACACGATAAAGACGGAGATGCTCATTACGATGTGATTTCCGCGTTGCAAAAATCCGTTCGAGGAAGCGATGTCAATGCTGCTTTACATTATTTAGGGCGTTTGATCGAAGCTGGAGACTTGCCAATCATAGCCAGACGTTTGATGGTAATTGCTTACGAAGATATCGGATTAGCGAATCCAGGAGCCTGTTCCAGAACCGTCACCGCGATCCAAGCTGCTGAGCGCATTGGTTTTCCAGAAGCCAGGATTCCTCTTTCTAATACAGTGATCGATTTATGTTTATCACCCAAATCCAATTCCAGTATTTCAGCTATTGATGCTGCCATAAGCGATATACGTAATGGAAAAAGTGGTGATGTACCCGATCACTTGAAAGATTCTCATTACAGCGGAGCCAGCAAGTTGGGTCGAGGAGTCGACTATAAGTATCCTCATAGTTATCCTGGAGCTTGGGTAGACCAGCAGTATCTCCCTGATAAACTTAAACAAGCGCGTTATTTCGAACCGAACCATACCGGTAAGTATGAAGATGTCTTGGCTGCTCAGTACGAAGCTATAAATAAGAAAAAGAAAAGGTAGCGTAAACGCTATCTTTGTTATATGTACAACGTTTCTCTTCAAATCAGAGCACATTTGATTGACAATAAATGAACACCATGCTACTATAAGGATAAGAATTCTGAGGTATGCGCGATGTCCTAAAATGTGTTGACCGAACATTTTTAATAAAACATTGGGATCCAAACTGAATCAAACGGATAACAAGCCTTTTCACTTGGAAGTTAGATGCTTGACAGTGGAGCCCACCTGCTAGATTGCGGGTTCAATACTACTTGGACGCATAAACGGTACCATCGGAATTTTACATACAATTTCAATTTAAAAAGCCATCCTTTTTGGGATGGCTTTTTTATGGTGTATAATAGATGTAATATATGAGTCATTATTAGGAGGAATTTATATGTTATTATCTATTTTATTTGTTATTTTTGCGGTTCTGCTGCTTTACACAGCTTATTTTTTCTTAACTATGAAAGCTCAAGTCTTTTTGTATTACAAGAGCAGTGAGGCCAGCGAAAAAACAAAACCGATTTTTACAGGTTTTGGTGTCGGTTTTCTTCTTTGTGGTTTATTTTCTCTCTATCTGGCCTTTTTCTATACGATCATTCAATCCTTTATCTTTTTAGGTATTGTTATGATTGTTATCCTCTCTTTCTTGATTTATTTGAACAAAAGCATGTAAGATAAAACTTAGGCAACGTCCTACTGTTGAAAGCGATATCTTTTCTCTATGAAAATTAAAAAATATGCGTTACAATAGAAGTGAGCAAAGGATAGATAAAGAATGGAGTGGTAAGTATGTTGCAAGAATACAATCGTATTTTAGTCGCTATAGATGGTTCTAAAGAAGCTGAGTTAGCCTTCAAGAAAGCGGTACAAGTAGCTGTACGTAACAAAGCTTCATTGTTGATTGCAAATGTTATTGATACAAAAGCTTTCCAAAGTATTTCAACCTTTGATGGATCAATGGCTGATAAAGCTAGTCTGCAAGCTAGAAATACGTTAGAAGAATATGTTCGATATGCTAAAAACCACCGTGTCGAAGATGTTAGTTACGTTATCGAATATGGTTCTCCAAAAGTTCTGATCTCAAAACAAATTCCTGAAGAACATAATGTTCATTTGATCATGTTGGGAGCAACTGGTTTAAGCGCAGTAGAAAGAATTTTTATCGGCTCTGTTTCTGAATACGTTATCCGTCATGCTGCTTGTGACGTATTGATCGTTCGTACAGATTTGGAAAATAAACCGACAGATTAATCACAATAGCAAAAAAGGAGCCGCAATCATTCAAAATGACTGCGGCTCCTTTTTATGGACAACTTAATTTAAAAAATTATTTTTTTAGACGTTCTACGTCACGAGCGATCATGACTTCTTCATCTGTAGGAATCAATAATACTTTAACTTTTGAGTCATCTGTAGAGATAATGCGCTCTTCACCGCGAACAGCGTTTTTCTCTTTATCGATCTCAGCACCAAACCAGTTGATTCCATCAATAAGGATTTCACGAGTTTCAGCAGAGTTTTCACCAATACCTGCTGTAAAGATAATAGCATCTACACCATTCATCAGTGCAATGTATTGACCGATATATTTTTGAACACGGTTATAGAAAATATCTAGAGACAATTGTGCTCTTTCATTTCCTTCAGCCGCTGCATCTTCAACATCACGCATGTCACTTGAAACGCCTGATAATCCAAGTAATCCAGATTTTTTGTTGAAGATATTGATCATTTCGTTGATGTCTGTAATACCTTCTTTTTCCATCAAGTATGGAATGATAGAAGCATCGATATCACCCGTACGAGTTCCCATAGTGATACCTGCTAAAGGAGTGAATCCCATTGATGTATCAATCGATTTTCCGCCTTGAACAGCAGTAATAGATCCTCCGTTACCTAAATGACAAGTGATCAATTTCAAATCTTCCAAAGGACGATCAAGCATTTCTGCTGCACGTTCTGATACATATTGATGAGAAGTTCCATGTGCTCCGTATTTACGAGCTGCATGTTTTTCATAATATTCCATTGGAATACTGTATAGGTAGTTTACAGCTGGCATATTTGCGTGGAATGACGTATCAAATACAGCTACACTCGTAATGTTAGGCAACAATTTTTTGAAAGCTTTGATACCTGTAGCATTAGCAGGATTGTGTAATGGAGCTAAATCAGATAAACGTTCGATTTTTGCCAATACATCGTTATCGATCAAAGCAGATTCTTTAAAATCTTCTCCTCCGGCAACTACACGGTGTCCCACGCCTTCGATTTCTTCATAGTTTTCGATGACATTTAATTCAATCAATTTATCCAAAACTTTTTGGATAGCAATTTCGTGGTTTTCAATATCTTCTACGATATTATATTTTTCACCGTTGTATTTTGTAGTAAAGATAGAATCTTTCAAACCAATTCTTTCGATGATTCCCGATGAAATAACTTGCTCTTCAGGCATTTCAAATAAAGTAAACTTTAAACTTGAACTACCGGCATTGATTGCAATTGTTTTTGACATGTGTCTTCCCCTTTTCTTCTCTTACAGATTTTCTTTCTTCCAAGTATCCACTTCCTCCATAAATTTTAACATGGATTGGTGGTTTTTCAAATCAGGAATGTTTCCTAACAATACTTGTTTAGCTTGTGCCGCTTTGTCCCCTTTTTTCTGAAGAATCAAAATAGATTTTTGAGACGGTTCATTTGCAAAAAGTTCTTTCGGCAAATGCAGCATCCCTTGTAAAAATCCGTGTTCTTGAATAGCTTTCATCAATGAAGCCGCTTCAGAAGTTTCAAACAATAGTTTAGGTACTAAAAATAAACCAAAAGCATTTGGTTTTAAATACTTCAAACTTTGTTCGATCAATAAATGATGAGCGTAAGAATGACCTTCTTTTGCTGCAGATGTATACACTTTTGCTCTTTCATCCACTGGATAATAGCCAATCGGCAAATCACTGACCACCAAGTCCACAGGATCAACCAACAAGTCTTGAAGAGCATCTTGATAAGTCAACTTCACATTTTGTCTTTGCAGTCTGGTCGTCATAGCAGCTAGATCAATAAGCAAATCATCGTTTTCGATGCCTTCTGCTTCTACTTCAACTTTGGCTGTTGTTAAAGCATTATAAACAGTCGACAGCAAGTTACCTGTTCCTACAGCAGGATCAAGAATCCGCAAGTTGTCCAGTGACGTGTCACGCAGTTTATCAATAAAATACACAAACATGAACCCAATAACATCAGGTGTCATTTGGTGATTGGCTTGTACCTTATCTTCTTTTAGACCTTTTAAAATAGCCAATTGCAAAGCTTTTCGGATATCTTCCGGTTCCATATTGGATGTATCGATATCTTGGTAAATTTTTAACAATTGATCAGTTGTTGCTGTATTCAAGCTGTTCTTCAATTCGTCCGGGATGTTTTTTTCAATCAGGTTGCTGCCCGTTTCAGTCAAAGCTTCCAAATATGAAAAATCGATTTCATTTCTTAACAATTGAACTGTACTATCTAACGGATTAAAAAGTGCTTCAATGTCTTTTTGAGACAATCAAATCAACCTCTCTTCCTCATAACTATCATTTAATTGGGATAAAGTCATTTTTGATAAAAGTGCAAAGCTACTTTACCATCTTATCTAATCTATTCTTTCTGCACAAGGTGCAAAATGATTTATCATCCATTCTAGACTTAATAATTATTAATCATTCATTAAGTTCACCTTATCCAATATCCTAAAGGTCAAAATAAGAAGCTTCAGTAAACCGATTAACCAGAATAAGTTTAAAAATAACTAAAAAATAGGGGAGTGAACAATTGTCCACTCCCTTTTCTATTTCTATTATTGAGCTGCTGGGTATACAGAAACTTGTTTTTTGTCGCGGCCTTTACGTTCGAAACGTACAACGCCATCTACTTTAGCAAACAAAGTGTCATCTCCGCCGATACCTACGTTAACTCCTGGGTAAATTTTTGTACCGCGTTGACGGTATAAAATTGATCCACCTGAAACAGTTTGACCATCAGCACGTTTAGCGCCTAAACGTTTTGATTGTGAGTCACGGCCGTTAGAAGTAGAACCGCCCCCTTTTTTATGAGCGAAAAGTTGTAGATTCATTTTCAACATTTGGAATGCACCTCCATTTTTTTTATTTGATATTTAATTGAATATATTCAGAATATTGTTCTACTATTCCTGTTAAAGAAATAAGTAGGCTCTCCAGTAAAACTTGAGATATTTTCATCTGCTCTTCAGTTAAGTCTTTAACCAGTTCTACATATAAGTAGCCGCCTTCAGCTTCATCGTTTTGTTCGATGATAGGAGTAACTCCAGTTAAAGCGGTCAAACTATTTGCAGTTCCGATCGTCAAAGCCGAAACAGCTGCACAGACGATGTCGCTGCCATAGGGTCCTGACTCGGCATGTCCCGTCACTTCGAAAGAAACAATGTTTCCTCTGTCGCTTCGTTTAATAAATGCTTGAATCAATTGGAAACACCTCTTTATTATGCGTTGATAGCATTGATGACAACTTTTGTATATGGTTGACGGTGACCTTTTTTGTTGTGGCTGTGTTTTTTAGGTCTGTATTTGAAAGTAGTTACTTTCTTTTGTTTACCATGTTTAGCTACAGTTCCTTCAACAGTTGCTCCTTCGATGAATGGAGCTCCCACTTTAGTGTCATCTCCACCAACTAAGATTACTTCGTTAAAGTTAACTGTTTCACCAGCTTCAACGTTTAATTTTTCGATGTAGATTTCTTGTCCAACTTCAACTTTAAGTTGTTTTCCACCTGTTTTGATAATTGCGTACATATATTCGCACCTCCTTGTTAGACTTAGACTCGCCGTCATGAGTGCCGTAATGGACTTGATAACTCAATTCCGCGCGGTTGTAGTTGTGGTGCTGCACATTTACAACATTAACATCTTACCAAATATAAAAGAAGCCGTCAATGTATTTTTCTCATTGACGGCTTCTTTATTCGATTTTTTAAGAAATAAATAAATCAGATGATACTGAACGAGTTCCGTATTGTTCTGCAAAATCGATATCATGTGTAACAATCAAGATGCCGGTCCCATCAGAGGCTATTTCTTGGATCATTCTACCAATACCATTAGCTGTGTCTCTATCCAGAGCAGAAGTCGGTTCATCAAAACATAAGATTTTTGGATTCAGCATCATTGCACGAGCAATTGCGGCACGTTGCTGCTGGCCCCCAGATAATGTCCCAGGATATACATTCTTCTTATCGCTGATCCCCATCTGCTGCAATAAGCTTTCAGCTTTTTGAACAGCTTGTTCTTTAGTCATCAACTTTTGAGCTAAAGGTGCTTCAAGGCAATTCTCGATGACCGTTAAATTAGGAAACAACTGGTAATCTTGAAACACCATCCCAATTTGATTGCCATATGTTTTTTGTTCTTTTTTTGAAACATAGTCCGCTTTTCCCTCAGCATTTTCTTTGCACAAGAAAGTATCGTCGATCACTATAGTTCCATTATCTGCTTTTTCTAGTTGGTTTAATAATCGCATCAATGTTGTTTTTCCTGTACCGGATTTTCCAACAAGAGTAACGATTTCTCCTGCGTCGATCGTGAAATCAAAATTTCTGATCACATCGATGCCATTAAATTGTTTAGTGACATTTGTTGCTTTCAACCCCATTTGAATCTTCTCCTTTAGTAATTCGATTTCTTCTCAATTGCATTTAAGGCTAATGTAACTAAGCCAGTGATGATCAGGTAAATTATCCCTACAGCTGCATAAGGCAGCAAGGACGCATACGTATTTGCTGCGATTTGACCTGCTCGTAACAATTCTCCCAGCCCTAAAATATAAATCAATGAAGTATCTTTCACTAAAGAAATCACTTCGTTTCCAACTGACGGCAATACCACACGCAAGACTTGCGGAATGATGATTTTGATAAATCCTCTAACACGCCCAATTCCTAATACATTGATCGCTTCAAATTGACCATTGGGAACAGATAAAATACCTCCGCGAAAAATTTCTGCATAATAAGCTGTGTAGTTGATAATGAACGTGAATACAGCTGCTGCAAACCGATCAAAAGTAATCCCTACAAGAGGCAATCCGAAAAAGACTACCATGAGCTGAAGCAATAAAGGTGTTCCTCTCATTACATAAATATAAACTTGTATGATCCACGAGATCCATTTAGGTGCATATACTCTTACACAAGCTACTAAAAACCCTAACGGAATGGTTACTACTACTATAATAAAAAATAATCCCAACGTTGTTTGCAGCCCGTTTATCAGACTAGGCATGATTTCAGTAATCAAATTCATTTTCTACACTCATCCTTTGCTTTGTTGCTTCATTTTAATCTGCGATCCATTTATTTTTTATCTCTGTTAAAGTGCCGTCTTTTTCCATATCAGCTAAAACTGCATTCAGTTTTTCTAAAAATACCGTATCAGATTTTCTGACTCCTACTGCTGTATTTTCTTCAGCAAATCCTTCTTCTAACACACGATACTTTTCAATTCCTTTTTGTTTCATATAATACCGTGCATATAATTCACTAACTGCAGCAGCATCACTTCTGCCGCTTTCTAAATCATTGAATACGTCATTATAGGATGGATATTGTATCACATCTTGGCCTTCGAAAGTATTCACAATGCCACTCTCATGATTTTTCAACAAATCTACCGTACTGGAAGATTGTTGCGAAGATACTACTTTGCCTTCTAAATCTTTCCAGTTGTTTATAGAGTTGTCCGCTAACACAACAAAAATTTGTCCTCCAGAAAGATATGGCGTAGTAAAATTGACTTTCTCTTTGCGCTCTTCTGTAACAGAATACCCGTTCCAAATAACATCAATATTTCCTGAATTAAGTTCTGTCTCTTTCATTGCCCAATCGATTGGCTGAAATTCCACTTTCATTCCTAACCGATCAGCTGCTTCTGTTGCCAAGTCTATATCCAACCCGACTAAGTTTCCTTCATTATCTCGAAACCCCATTGGTACAAAAGTATCATCTAAACCAACAACCAATGTATCTCCAGGTTCACCTGTAAAACCAGTCGTTTCTTCATTTGCTGAAGTTGCTTCTTTACCGCAAGCCAGTAAAAAAAGTGACAAAACTGCAATAAGTGTGACTAAGTTCATTTTTTTCAAAGTCATCAGTCCTTTTCAATAATATAGAAAACAGATTATTCTGCAAACCATTTTGCATAGATCTCGTCAAAGGTTCCATCAGATTTCATTTCTTCTAAAGCTGAATTGATTGCTTCTGTTAGTTTGTCATCTTCTTTGCGCATACCAACTGCGTATTCTTCTTCTCCAAAATTATCTTCCAATACACGGTACGCAATATCTGCATTTTGTTTCATGTAGTAACGGCCCAGCGTTTCATCTACTACGATTGCTTCACTTCTGCCAGATGCCAGATCGTTGAATACGTCATTGTTAGACGGGTAAAGAACCACTTCTCCATTAGCGAATGAATCAACGATATTTGAAGGGTCTGCATTGATCGCATCTACTGCACTAGAAGATTGTTGTGCTGCTACTGCTTTGCCTTTTAAGTCTTCTTTGCTTTGGATCTCGCTTTCTTCTAACACGATAATGATTTGGCTGTTTTCTAAATAAGGTGTACTAAAATCAACTTGTTCTTTTCTTTCATCTGTAATCGTATATCCGTTCCAGATAGCATCGATGTTTCCGCTCTTTAATTCAGTTTCTTTCAATGCCCAGTCAATAGATTGGTATTCAACTTCCACACCAATTTTTCCGGCAACTTCATTAGCTAGATCGATATCAAAACCAACGATCTCGCCTTCACTGTCTCTAAATCCCATCGGAGCAAAGGTATCATCTAACCCAACAACAATTTTTCCTTCTTCAATGATTTGATCATAAGAGTCAGTCTGACCTTCTGTAGATCCGCAACCTGCTAGTAGTGATGTTAAAATACCTAAACCCAAAAATGATTTCAATGCGTTTTTTTTCATGTGTACTTGCTCCTTTTGTGTATCTTTTTTTTTATTTTTACCAAATATTTTCAGCTGCAGTCTGAAAATACAAAAAATCGTCCTTTGATTTTCTTTTTAAAGAAAAATCAAAGGACGATTGACAATTACTATCGTGGTTCCACCTTTTTTCGCAAGTTCTTCACAGATACTTGCCTCATCACGTTCAAGACTACTAAACGCTAGTACTATAACGGGCACTCCCGGGTCAACTTACTAAATCAGTTCAGCTGCCAGCTCAGAGATGTGTGTTCAAAATTATTTCTTAGTTGCTTTCACCACCCGCAACTTCTCTTAAAAGATTTAATTCCTACTTTTTCTCTTCTTTGCTTTTAAAAAGACTATTTAATTTAAAGGTACTATATCATAATTATTTCTTTTTGCCAAATATTTTTTGCCAGAAACTTTGCTTTTCTGATTTCATCGACATCAATGGAACTGTTTCACCTAAAATTCTGCGCGCGATATTTCGATATCCTTGCGAAGCAGCATTTTTAGGATTCAATACAATTGGATCTCCGTTATTCGAAGAACGAACTACATCGTCGTCGTCGAAAATGATGCCTAATAAGTTGATAGATAAGTGACGAGTGATTTCATCTACATCCATCACTTCACCATCTTGCATCATTCGTTTACGAATACGGTTGATGATTAATTTAGGTTCTTCAATTTCAGTTTGTTCCAACAAGCCAATGATTCTATCTGCATCTCGTATAGCAGAAATCTCGGGTGTCGTTACTAAAATAGCTTCATCAGCCGCTGCAATGGAGTTCTTAAACCCTTGCTCGATCCCTGCTGGACAATCGATTAAGATATAATCATAATCTGTTCGCAGTTCTTCTACAATGTCGATCATTTGTTGTTCATTGATTGAGCTTTTATCTGCATTTTGTGCGGCAGGAAGCAAATACAAGTTATCATTGAATCGTTTATCTTTGATCAATGCTTGGTGTAATTTAGCTCTTTCTTCTACCACATCTACAATATCGTAAATGATTCGGTTTTCTAATCCTAAAATAACATCTAAGTTGCGCAACCCGATGTCCATATCGATCAAACACACTTTTTTCCCTTGTAATGCTAATGCAGTTCCTAAATTAGCCGTTGAAGTTGTTTTTCCAACTCCACCCTTACCGGAAGTAATGACAATCGCTGTACTCATTAAAATAATCCTCCTGTCACTTTATCGATAGACGGCTGTATTTTCTTTAACCGATCCAACGTCTCAAAAGATAAGATATGTAAATCATTTATATAGGCTACTTCTACTTTACTAGAAGGACTTTCTTCGTCTTCATTATCGATCACTTCAATGCTGTCAGCGATACGAATCTGAGCTTTAGTCAGAAAATCCGCTACGATAACAGCTGAAGTATCTCCTTCGATTCCTGCATGCGCCAATCCATGAAGTTCGCCAATAATAAAAATACTGCCTTTCGCACGGATCACGCCTCCAGGATGAACTTTTCCAATCAACAGAATATCTCCTGGAGCATCTATAATCTGTCCGCTTCTTACGGTTTGCACTTTCATTTCTAAGCTAACTTCTTTTTGCCATTCGATTGCTCGTTCATAAGTCAAAACATTTGAGGCAAATGATTTGATCGAAAAGTGACTATTCTCTTCAATTTTATTAGTCAGCTGGCTTTTTTGATCGTCATTCAATAAACGATTACCTGAATGTACTTCCAATTGTATATTTTGACGTGTTTCACCAGAAAGTTTTCGTTCTGCTCTTAGATGTTCAAGCAGACCATCCAATTCTTCCAGTAACTCTTCAAAAGAAGCTGTATCACTTAAGTTTAATAAAAAGCCATCCTTAATTCCCTTTAATGCAACATTCTGCTTCATTAAATCTTATCCCCCAATTTCAAAAGACTTACAAACCTATTTTTAATCGTGTGTGATAGCGTCAGCTAATTTTTTCAGCGGATAGTAAAGTACCAGCAATAATATAGTATTCAATACTAACGTTGGTCCTAAACGATTTGCTAAAAAAGTAGTAACATCAATGGTCGTTAAGTCGATAACCATATAAAATCCATATAATAAAAACTCCGTTAAGCTAAGTTGAAGAATCGTTATCATAATCAGCACCAATAAATTAGGATTTAGAATCTTTTTCAATTTATCGCTTAAATAAATGATCGCAGGGAGAAGTGAAGTATAGATCCCTAATATCCCTACATAATAACTGTCATACAGCAATCCGAGAAGGATCCCAAAAAGAATCATGTAGCTGCGATCGATATAGAATGCAAAAATAATCGTGCACACGATGATCAATCTAGGAACCATATCACTGGTAGGTGTGTACATCTGCGCAGAAAAAACTGTCGCGATCACTCCATCTAATAAAAGAGCTATAAACATCGTGAGCGGAACAAAAATATTGATTCTTGTTTTTTTCAGCATCCTTATTCCTCACTTCCAGACGCTCTTTGAATAATCGTCACAAAACGAATGTCGTTCATGTCAGCTGCAGGTTTGATGTAAGCTTCCATAGCTAAACCGTATGAGTCTAGCTTAATTTCATCGACAGTTCCGA
The DNA here is from genome assembly GCF_057334175.1 of Desemzia sp. AGC72. NCBI lineage: Bacteria > Bacillati > Bacillota > Bacilli > Lactobacillales > Carnobacteriaceae > Desemzia > Desemzia sp. AGC72. The sequence goes on along the minus strand of NZ_JBHFIG010000021.1, from coordinate 89,906 downwards.
TCAATAAAGAGCTGGGTGACAAGCCGCCTAAACCTGACGTTACTACTTGATCCCCTTCTTTCAGTGTTGCATCAGTAATGATTTGATTCAAAATCAAACGATTTGTTTCAGCTTCATATCCGCTGATGATGCCATGAACAACTCCATTATCTGTCAACACCTGTGCTGAGACTCTGCCAGTGTTTTGATGAGAAGTCGTTACGAGCTGCACTTTAGAACTTGTTGGACTAACTTCAACAACTCGTCCGATATAGCCGTTTCCACCCATAACCGACATATTCATTTCAACACCATTCTGGCTTCCTTTATCAATAATCAACTGATCTACCCAATTGTCCGGGTTGCGTCCGATTACTGCACCATTGATGCTATTGTAATCGGTCAATGTTTCAGTTAAATCTAATTGCTCTTGCATTTTTTCATTATCTTGCTGTAAAGACGCTAATTTAGCTTCTGTTTCATATAATTGATCCATTTTGGATTTCAATGATTTGTTTTCTTCATAAGTGTCAATCAAACCTTCCACGGAATCAATAATGTTTACTACACCATTAGCCGGTTTACTGAATATTCTGCTGGTCAAAGCTGTTATATCGTTTGTAAAACGCTGGACGATTGGAGCATTCCCGCTTCCTGTGATAGAAAACGCTACTAGACCAAGAACAACGATTACACTGATTAATAAAATAATAAGTTTTTTATTTGAAAAAAACTGATTCAAAGTACCACCTCGTTGATTTTTACAGGCTGTGTATATTTTACCATAGGTTGCTCAAAATAAGCATACTGTTTTCGCATTTTATTTTGAGTTCTATAATACATTTTTGCCTATATAATGCAGAACAAATCCTTCACTCAAAAATAGCGGGATGGATAATCCATACCCGCTTGAAAAAAATCGTTTTATCTGTTTCCTCGTTTTTGGTAAACGTCTATATGTTTTAAAGCGTCTCCCGTACCGATTGCTACACAATCCAGTGGGTCGTTGGCTACAAACACAGGTACATCTGTTTCTTCTGCAATAACATCGCTGATATTTTTAAGAAGCGCTCCTCCGCCGGTCAATACGATACCGTGGTCGATAACATCCGCTGAGATCTCAGGCGAAGTTTCTTCCAATGTTTCTCTAACGGCAATAACGATGCCTTCTACTACTTCTTGAATCGCTTCAGCGATATCTACTGCTGAAATTTCAATCGTTTGTGGTAACCCAGTAAGTAAATCTCTACCCCTGATATCCATTGTGCCGTATTCAGCTGCTTTTTCAACTGACGCACATCCGATTTCTATTTTAATTTGTTCAGCCGTTCTTTCACCAATCAATAAATTATATTTCTTACGGATGTAATGAATAATGACTTCATCCATTCTGTCTCCAGCTAAACGGATTGTTCTGCTGCTGACGATTCCTCCTAATGAGATCGTTGCAACATCTGTTGTTCCACCTCCAATATCCACTACCATGCTTCCTGTTGGATCCATTACAGGCAAACCAGCACCGATAGCAGCTGCAAACGGTTCTTCGATGATGTATGCATCTTTTGCACCAGATAGGCGAGTAGCATCGATGACAGCACGTTTTTCAACTTCTGTCACACTGCTTGGCACACAAACTACCACGTAAGGTTTAGACGTTCTTTTGCCGATGGCCTTTTTAATATAATATTTCATCATTTCAGCAGTGATATTGAAATCCGCAATCACACCATTTTTCATTGGACGAATCGCAACGATCGACCCGGGAGTTCTTCCGATCATGTTTCTGGCTTCTTCACCAACTGATACGATTTCTCCCGTATTGATGTCTTTAGCTACCACTGATGGTTCTCTTAAAACGATACCTTTTCCTTCTACGAAGACATTAGTATTAGCTGTCCCCAAATCTATTCCTATGTTTTTACTTCCAAAATTAAACACGCTTTTCATCCTCTCAATTGTCTAATCATACTATTTATTTTCTCTTTTAAAGAAAAAGATTAGACTTCCCCAGAAACGTTTCTTTGAACGTTCCGCATTTTTCCGCTTTTAATATCATACTTCAAATTGAAATCAGACGCATTAATAACACTTATTTTTAATGTAAATTTAAGTAGCTCTCAATAGTTTCGTAATCTTTGCAATTGAGACCATTTTATTTAAAGCTATATTCAGTATACAATTTTATAGACACAATATAAAGGTGTACTGTTAATTCCCTTCATATTTTATCCATTTAGTCATACTTTATTTTCTTTTCGCTTCTTGATCCTGCATAAATTTTGTCCTAATCTTTCTTTCTACACTATTTTAACCTAATTTATTTTTTAAAACACAAAAAAACAGTCTAGTTTACACTAGACTGTTTAGCTAACTGATAAATTTTTAAATGTTTAAATTTAATTAAATTTTGTTAACGTTAGCAGCTTGAGGTCCACGGTTACCTTCTTCTACGTCGAAAGAAACTGCTTGGCCTTCTTCTAAAGTTTTGAATCCGTCTCCTTGGATAGCTGAGAAATGTACGAATACATCGTCTGCGCCTTCGCGTTCGATAAATCCAAATCCTTTTTCTGCGTTAAACCATTTTACTGTACCTTGCTCCATGAAAAATTCCTCCTCGTGCTTGTAAGCACTATATAATTCACATTGTTGCTGACGGTACGATTCGGAATGTTTTGAAACAATTCTTTTTTCCACCTAACAAAATGCTAACTAAAGTATAACATGATAAAAAAATCTTAGCAACCTATAATGCACTCTTTTTTAAATTCTTTTTGTCTTCTCACTCCCATCCCCATGACTATCAGCTTTCACCTTTAAAAAATACCAAGCTCCTTTAAACTGGCGTAGTCGTTTTGTCCTACGATAATGTGATCCAACAATTCTACTCCCATTAAATCACCGCATTCTGCTACACGTTTTGTAAATAAGAAATCTGCCTCTGACGGCTTTGGACAGCCAGACGGGTGATTATGAACAATCACTATTTTTGCAGCTGAATATCGTACTGCCCCTTTAAATATTTCCCTTGGGTGTGCCACACTTGAGCTCAAACCACCCTTGAAGATCGTTTCTTTTTTGATGATTTCATTTTTCGTATTTAAGAACAGCACCACGACATGTTCTTGCTGCAAGTCGCCCATCTCGGCAGACATCATTTCACCTATTTGCCGACTGGAAGTGATTTGCCCAGTTTTTATTTGCGGAGCTTGAGCGATTCTTATTCCTAATTCAATAGCAGCTTTTAATTCAATAGCTTTTGTTTTCCCAACACCAGATATCATAACCAGTTCCTCTAATGAAACATGTTTTAAGTAATACAAGTCATCAAAAGTAGTCAAAATATCCAAAGCAACCGATACAACATTTGCACCTTTTACTCCTGTACGTAATAGTATCGCCAATAATTCATGATTTGATAAAGCTTTTTCGCCGTACTGCTCCAGTCTTTCTCTTGGCCGAGACTGGACAGGCATTTCTGCTAATAAGTTCGTTTGATTTGATAACACAAAAAAACCTCCTTTGGCATAATATATGCAAAGAAGGTGTTGTTTTGTTTTTAATTTGAAAGAATCCAATTATTTTGAAGAAATTTTTTCACTTCAAACAAATCTTTTTGGATAGCTAACGATTTTTCCTCAGCTTCTTTAGTAGGCTGGAACAAATCAGGAACCATGATAACTGGAATATCTGCATCGAATGCTGCTCGTATACCATTCATTGAGTCTTCAAGAATCACTGTTTCTTCTTTTTCTCCATCGAATAAATTCCAAGCTTTCTCGAATATTTCCGGACTAGGTTTAGCAAACTCCACTTGATCCCTAGAAACGATCTCATCAAAATAATGAGCGATTCCAGCACTATTGATACACAGATCTATCATGTCTCTTCTGCTGCTTGAAGCGATTCCTTTTCGAATGCCCTTCTCTTCTAGAAAAGCCAACATTTCTTTTAGCCCAGGTTTAATCAAGATACCTGCTGATTCGATATGGTCTAACAAATAAACGCGGCTTTTTTCAATAAACGTATCTACTTTTTGTTCGTCGTCAAAATCTTTATACATGTTGGCAAAAAATTCTTCATCAGAAGCTCCAATGTATCTTTCGTAATACTCGTAAGTAAATGACAATCCTATTTCATCTGCAGCTTTTTGATTAGCTGTGTAATACATCATTTCTGTGTCGAACATCAAACCATCCATATCAAATATAACTGTTTTTAATTGTTTCATCCAAATCCCCCTAATGACTTAATCAGCGGCTAACAATTCACGCCGTACTTCAGAAATAAAATACAATGATCCTGTAATGAATAATACTCCGCCTTCACCCATTGTTTCCAACTCAGACAACAACCCTGCTTGCCACTGTTCATAATAAGTGATTCCTGAACGAATATATGGTCTAAGTTCTTCATTCGTTGCAGCTTTAGGTGAATCAAAGGTCGTCAGACCCAGTTGAGCATTCGGCAGACTCTGAATCAGATCCACCATTTGCTGAATATCTTTGTTGACGACAGCTGAAAATATAATTCGTACTTCTTGTTCAGGAAAGTCGTTTTTGATTGTTTCCACCAGACGCTCAACACCAGGTTCATTGTGAGCACCATCCAATACAATGATCGGCTCATCACTGATTTTTTCCATCCTGCCTGGCCAGAAGGCTCTTTTCAACCCTCTCAATAAAGCTTCGTGTTTGAGAGTGAGTTGTTTTCTTTCTGCATATAATTCCACTGCTTTAATAGCTGCTGCAGCATTTTCTACTTGGTGTTTCCCCAGCATAGAAAGTTGGATCGTTCTCAACCGCAATACGTCATCTTCGAAAGTAAACTGTTCTCCCCATGTTGGCAATGTATGCCAGTCTGAGACCGAAAAATCAGTTGCATACTCATAAAGAGGGCTCTGACACTCCAACGCTAGTTGCTTAATCTCTTCCAGTGCTTCATAAGGGATATTCCCAGTTACTACAGGAACAGCAGGTTTGATGATGCCTGCCTTTTGCTTAGCTATCTCGGGTAAAGTATCACCCAGTATGGCCATATGATCCATACCGATCGTCGTGATGACAGACACTTCAGGCAGCACGATATTGGTTGAATCATACAACCCTCCTAAACCGACTTCTATAACCGCAATATCTACATGTCCTTCTCCAAAATAAGTAAACATCATAGCTGTGATCACTTCAAATTCGCTTGGACCGCCTAGTTCCGTTTGCTCCAGCTCTTGGGCCAAAGGATAAACTTTATTCGCCAACCGCACAATCTCATCGTTTTCTATCGGCTCGCCATTGACACTGATTCGCTCATTGAATACCTCAATAAAAGGAGAAGTGAAAGTCCCTACGACCAATCCATGCTCTTCCAGCATGTTGCGAATAAACGTAACCGTCGATCCTTTTCCATTAGTACCAGCTACATGGATCGCCGGTGTAATTTTTTCAGGATGCCCTAACCGTTCCATCATCCATTCCATGCGCTTTAATCCCGGCTTTTTACCAAATGTTCGAATGCCGTGGATCCAATTCAATGCTTCTTCATAAGTCTTCCACATATCTTCCCACCGTTCTTCCATTAAACTGCTTTCCATATTATTATAAGATACTTTGTATCGATTTGCAGTAGAAAAAGCTGTACCCTTTTCAGGACACAGCTTTTTCTATTGGCACTTCGTTAGATCTTATAAGAATTTTTGTTTTAGAACTGTGATTCTGTCGCTTACTGTTGCTTGTTTTTCCAAGTACTCAGCTTCTTTAGCTTTTTCTTCTAGAACAATTTTTTCTGGAGCATTATTGACGAATTTCGCATTCGACAATTTGCCTTGAACGCGTTGAACTTCTTTGTTCCATTTGTCCAATTCTTTTTCCAAACGAGCGATTTCTTCTTCAATATTGATCAATCCAGCCAACGGAAGGTAAATCTCAGCCCCTGTAATAATAGCTGTCATCGCTTCTTCTGGTGCTTCAATAGTCTTAGAGATCGTCAATATTTCCGGATTACAGAAACGTTCGATATAAGATGTGTTCTCTTTTAAGAACGCTTCAATGGTATCGTCATTTGTCTTGATTAGGATATTGATTTTTTTCGATAATGGAGTATTTACTTCTGAACGGATATTTCGCACTGAACGGATCAATTCCATCAATACATCCATCCCTTTTGAAGCTGCTTTATCGGACAATTCTGGTTGAACCGTTGGATATGCCGCTACTACAAGCGATTCCCCTTCATGTGGAATGTTTTCCCAAATTTCTTCAGTCACAAAAGGCATGATCGGGTGCAGCAAACGTAAAATTTGATCCAAAACGTGAGCCAAGATACTTCTTGTCGTCAACTTCGCTTCTTCGTCTTCGCCAAATAAAATTTCTTTACTCATTTCAATATACCAGTCACAGAAATCATCCCAAATGAAATGATACAAATGACGACCAGCTTCACCGATTTCATACTTGTCTGTCAATTCCGTAACAGATTGGATCGTTTCATTTAATTTCGTTAAGATCCAACGGTCGGCTACTGTTTTTTCTCTCGTTAAATCAATGTCTTTTACTTCCAGATCCTCTAAGTTCATCAAAACGAATCGGCTAGCATTCCAAATTTTATTGATAAAGTTCCAAGCCGCGTCCATTTTATCATAGCTGAAACGAACATCTTGACCTGGAGCAGAACCGGTAGATAAGAACCAGCGCATAGCGTCTGCACCGTATTTGTCGATAATGTCCATTGGGTCGATACCATTTCCTAGTGACTTGCTCATCTTGCGTCCTTGCTCGTCACGGATCAATCCGTGAATCAACACATCTTTAAACGGCTGTTCATTGGTAAATTCTAAACTTTGGAAAATCATACGGCTTACCCAGAAGAAGATAATGTCGTAACCCGTCACCAATGTACTGGTCGGGAAATAACGTTTAAAGTCTTCTGCATTTTCATTTGGCCAACCCATTGTTGAGAACGGCCATAATGCTGAACTGAACCATGTGTCCAATACATCAGGATCTTGTTCCCAATTTTCAACATCTGCCGGGTCTTCCATTCCTACATACATTTCTCCAGTTTCTTTGTGGTACCAAGCTGGAATTCTGTGCCCCCACCATAATTGTCTAGAAATAACCCAGTCATGAACGTTTTCCATCCATTGAGTATACGTTTTTTCAAATCGTTCTGGGACGAAATTGACTTTTTTGTCTGTCGCTTGGTTTTCCAAAGCTTCTTTAGCTAATGGTGCCATTTTAACAAACCATTGAGTAGACAAACGAGGTTCCACCACTACTCCAGTACGCTCAGAATGTCCAACGCTGTGGACCATTTTTTCTACTTTCACTAAACGACCTTCAGCTTCCAGATCTTTAATGACAGCTTTTCTAGCTTCAAAACGGTCCATTCCTGCATATTTCCCTGCAGTTTCATTCATAGATCCATCACCGTTCATCACATTGACACGAGGAAGATCGTGTCGATTCCCTACTTCAAAGTCATTCGGGTCGTGGGCAGGAGTTATTTTAACCACTCCAGTACCAAATTCCATGTCAACATAATCATCCGCAATGATCGGTATCTCACGATTCATCAATGGCAATGTAACAGTTTTACCAATCAATCCTTGATAACGTTCATCGTCAGGATGTACAGCTACTGCAGTATCTCCCAGCATCGTTTCAGGACGCGTTGTAGCAATTTCCACTTCACCACTGCCATCTGCTAACGGGTAAGTCATGTGGTAAAAAGCACCTTCGATATCTTTATGGATCACTTCGATATCCGATAAAGCTGTTTTAGCTTTAGGATCCCAGTTGATGATGTATTCACCGCGATAAATCAATTCTTTTTCATACATGGTTACGAATACTTTACGAACGGCTTCTGATAATCCCTCATCTAATGTGAAACGCTCGCGGCTATAGTCAACAGAGATTCCAACTTTTGCCCATTGCTCACGAATGACACTAGCATAGTCTTCTTTCCATTCCCATACTTTATCGATGAAGTTTTCTCTTCCTAGATCGTAACGGGAGATGCCTTCTTCAGCTAGTTTTGCTTCTACTTTGGCTTGAGTTGCGATCCCAGCATGGTCCATTCCCGGCAACCATAATGTATCGTAACCTTGCATGCGTTTTTGACGCACTAAAATATCTTGTAGCGTTGTATCCCAGGCATGTCCTAAATGCAGTTTACCTGTAACGTTCGGTGGTGGAATAACCACTGAATAAGGTTCTTTCGTTTTATCTCCACTTGGTTTGAACAAATCTTTTTCCAACCATTTTTCATAACGACCAGCCTCAACTTCATTCGGCTGATATTTCGTCGGCATTGTGATTTCTTTTGCCATGCTGAACACTCCTTTTCTTTTTTATCCTGTATTCTGCTGAAAAAACTAAAAAAGCACCCATCCTGATCTATTATTAGGACGAATGCTTTTGGATTCGCGGTACCACCTATATTGCCTATCCAATATACTGGATAGACCACTTCATTCACGTTAGTAACGAAACGTTAGTCCGGACAAAGCTACTCTTCATTCACTCTGTCAGCTCCCAAGCTACCTTCATTCCAGTTCAATTAAGGACTCCCACCAAGCATCCTTTTCTCTTCAAATTGAAACCTGAAACTACTCCTCTTGTTCATCGCTTTATTCCTTAATAGAATAGCATGTTCATTTTTAAAATTCAATAACGAATATACGAGTTTATTTCTTCGCCAATTTGTTTTCTCTTTTCACCAATTGACTATCATAATTCAAGATCTTTTGATCTAATCGATCAAGCGTTTTTTGCATTTGACCGATTCGTTCTTGCAATTCGCTTCGTTGTTCTTGCAGTAAAGTATAACGCTCTTCAATAGTACTGTCGCCTTCTTTAAATAAATGCAGGTACTCGGACAACACGTTGATTGACAAACCCGCAGTCCGCATACGTTTAGCAAATTCAATCCATTTGAAATCTTCTTCTTTATAGTTTCGATTTCCATTACGATCTCTATCAACTGTTGGAATCAACCCGATTTTTTCGTAGTAACGAAGGGTATCAGCAGAGACGCCTGCAACTTGACTAGCTTTTGAAATATTCATATAACCGTCTCCACTCCAATAGTAGGTCGAATAACTTCCAACAAAGAAAAAACTTTCTCTACACTATCAAATTCATATTTGAAAATACAGCAGTTCGGAAAGCCTTTTTTTAGTTCATCAGCTGGATCTTGCCAGTGTCCTAGAAATTGATAGCAAGCTCCTCCGTGAGAGACGGCTAAAACAGTCTGATGATCATCAACTTCCATAATTTCTGTACAGGTTTTTACCATTCGTTCTCTGACTTGAGCTCTAGATTCTCCGCCATAATCCAGATAAAAGGTGCCATATACTTTTTTGTCCTGTGGATGCAGGTCTTCGCTTTCTCCCTCGAATACACCGTAATTCATTTCCTTTAAGCCTTTTAAACGTTTATACGGCATTTGATAATTCGTAGAGATTTCTAACCTATCACATGCTCTTTCTGAAGTAGAGCTGTATGCGTGGTCCAACGGAATGTCTTTAAAGTATTCACCTGCTTCTTTAGCTTGTTGGATACCCAATTTCGTTAACGGTGAATCACAGGCTCCTTGTATTTTTCGTCTCATATTAAATAAAGTCTGCCCGTGCCGCATAAGATTAAATATTTTTTCCATATTTCCACTCCTCATTAATTGATAGCGTTTTTATTTTATAGTAACACTTGGAGTCTACTCTAAGTCAATAAGAGAATGTGTATATGAAAAAAATCAAGTGAATCGCCACTTGATTTTTATCTTAGTTATTCAGTTTATCGAGCAGATATTGCAGCTTCGATCACCGCTTCATAATCTGGTTCATCCACCATTTCAGGAACAATTTCTTGGTAAACGATCTTTCCTTTTCTGTCAATCACAAAAACGGAACGTGCCAACTTCTTTAATCCAGGCATATATAATCCGTAAGCTTGAGCAAAAGTCAGACTTGTATCATGCAGCATTTCCATATCTAATCCTTCTCCTGCGCACCAATTCCGTTGCTGATCTTCTGTGTTATTTGAAATCGTCAGTAACTGCACGCCTTCAATGTTGCTGGCTTTTTCGTTGAACACTCTTGTTTGTTGAGCGCATACGCGTGTGTCAATATCCGGTATAACACTGATTACGATGACTTGATTTGTAAAATCTGCCAGCGATACTTGATCTTCATTTAAATTAGACAATGAAAAACCAGGTGCTTTTTCCCCAACTGCAGGTTGTGTTCCTTCTAATTGATACGGTGTACCTTTTCTTGTGATTTCCATTTCATCCACTCCTATACTAACATCTGTCTCTAGTATAAAGCTCTTTTCGCTCGATGGCTATGCAGAATAAAATTTAGACAAAAAATTTGGATCACAGAACAACATTCTGCGATCCATTTTATGACTTTATTTATTAAAGCAGTGCACTAAAAGCTTCTTCTTGCTGAGCTTCTAGAGTATCTCCTACGCTGATTTCAGAGAAGACTAATCCTGCCATAGCACGTTCAATCAAGCCTTCTACATCTAATCTGGATTCGTACTCTCTTGTTCTTTCTAAGTCCGGTTTGGTCTTAGGAGCTGGAGGAGCAAAGATCGTACAACAGTCTTCAAAAGGTTGAATAGACAAGTCGAATGTATCGATTTTTTGAGCGATGTTAATAATCTCATTCTTATCCATGGAGACTACCGGTCGTAAAACAGGTGTGTTCGTCACATCGTTGATAGCAATCATACTGTGCATTGTTTGCGACGCCACTTGGCCTAAAGATTCTCCATTGAAAATAGCTAAACCTTTACGTTGTTCACGAATACGGTCTGTGATGCGCATCATAAAACGACGCGTTACTGTCATCAAGTATCCCTCTGGAACTTTCTTTTTGATTTCTTCTTGAATTTCAGTAAATGGCACTTCAATAAATTGGATACTTCCTGAAAAAGCAGCAATTTTAGCCGTTAAGTCTTTCGCTTTTTGCAAAGCTCTTGGGCTCGTGTATGGAGGACTGTGAAAATGAACTGCTTCTACCTCTACCCCGCGTTTCATTGCCAAATATCCTGCTACTGGCGAATCGATTCCTCCAGACAGCATCAACATTCCCTTACCGCTTGAACCTACAGGGAGACCACCTGCTCCTTGGATCGTTTCACTAGATAAAAAGATTCCATTTAAACGCACTTCAACTCGTAAAGTAATATCTGGTTTTTTGACTTGAACTTTAATACCGTCAATATTTCTCAAGACTTCTCCGCCGAGCAATTGGTTGATATCGTTTGTGTCTAGTTCGAATTCATGGTCAGCTCTTCGAGTAGCAATCTTAAATGTTTTCCCTGGTGAGAACTGTTCTTTAACCATCTCAACAGCCACACGTTTTACTTGCTCCATGTCTCTATCTAATTTCATAACGGGAGAATAATTTTGAATACCAAATATCGATTTCAATCGTTTTAACACTTCTTCACTGTTTGCATCATGCAATTCTAAATGCATACGGTCCCGTTCGCCGTGAACTCTAACTTGCGGAAAATCGCGTAATGCCGCTTTAACATTTTGTGATAAGCGGTTGATGAAAATCTTTTTGTTTTTTCCTTTTGTTGATAGTTCACCGTAGCGAACCATCACTTCATTGTATTGCATAACGTACTTCCTCTCTAAATCTCTCTACCTTATTTGATATCTTTAAAATTTTGATACAACACATCAAATGATTTTAAAAATTGTTGTGCTTCCTCAATAGTATTGGTATCCGTCAAACTGACCCGGACTGCTCCAGTAGCGGTTTTTTCAGGTACACCCATAGACGATAATGTACTAGAGGTCGTTTTGCTACGGCTGGAACATGCACTGGTCGTCGAAATAAAAATATTTTCTTTTTCAAATGCATGAACACTTACTTCTCCTCGAATACCTTGCAAAGCAAAACAAACAATATGAGGAGCACCTTCTTTGGTTGAAAACAACTGAACTTTAGGGTATTTGCTCAACTCATCCATCAAGTAATTTCTGATCAGCCTTTGATTAGCTGTTTTTTTTTCTTGCTGATCGAATAACAATCGCAATGCTTTAGACATAGCCGCTATCCCCGCAACATTTTCCGTACCACTACGGCGACCTTTTTCTTGTCCGCCCCCACTCAATAAAGGAGCAATTTTTCTTCCATGTTTGATATACAAGAAACCCGTTCCTTTTAAGCCATGGAATTTGTGTCCCGAAAAAGTCGCTAGATCAATACGGGAAGAGCTGCTTAAATTCAAGGGAATTTTCCCTACAGCTTGAACTGCATCTACATGAAAGTGAATAGATGGATACTCTTTTAAAACTTCGCCGATTTCATCTATAGGCTGAATACTTCCCACTTCATTGTTTACAGCCATAACCGATACCAATACTGTATCGGGCTGCAAAGCATTTCTCAAATCCGAAACGGAAATGACTCCTGTTTCATCAACCGGCAGATACGTTACTTTAAACCCTAATTGTTCCAATTGGGCCATACTTTCTTTGACTGCCGGATGTTCTACTGACGTAGTGATCAAATGTTTGCCGTAACGCATCTTTTCAATAGCTGTCCCTTTAATCGCCCAATTATCGCCTTCTGTTCCGCTGCTGGTAAAATAGATTTCAGAATCTTTAACATGCAGCAAAGAAGCAATCTGCTTTCTTGATTGCTGCAGCAAGCCATCTGCTATATCCCCTAGACGATGCAAACTCGAAGGATTGCCGTTCATTTTTTGACTTACTTGCATAAACGTCTCCAATACGCTGTCATCAACTTTAGTTGTAGCACTATTGTCGAAATAAATCATTTTTCCACATTCTTTCTACTTTAACTAATTATTTATTAGTTAAAAAATTCTCTACTTATTATAACAAAATCTTTAGTAAGTACAAGGTTTCATTTAGCTTTTTCAATCTCTAGACACATCTTGTTAGCTGTTTCACTTTATCTTATTCTGGCATAAAAAAAAGCTGAGCGATTTCCCTCACTCAGCTTTTCATTTCTATTCTGATGGTTTAACTTCATTAAAATAGGTGTTTTCGACTTTTTTATATGCTCCAGGTTCGACTTCTTCTAAAGCAGTCGAGATGGTTTCAAGCGCTTCTCGGTAGTCATATTCTTGACTGAACAAAGTGGAACTCTTTTGAACAGCTGAAGCGATTTGCGGATTGCTCTGACGGTAACGATTAGCATATTGCATCATATACTCTGTCAATAATGCTGTATCCACTATTTCTTCTGTTTTATCAATCAGCAGTTCGATATCATCTGCAATAAAATCAGCCATTTTTTTGATCTCATCCATATCGATTCTCAATTTATTGATCTCAACAGACAAATTCTCGATTTTTTTAGTCACTGCAAAAAATAAATCCATGTATTCTGTAGGAAGACCAGGTAGATGTTGTTTTTCAATATACCTTTTCATCCCGCGCATATTAAATTCAAAATCATCAATCAATTGTTTGACATGTGTTTCTTCTTTACGTAATTCTCTCAATTGTTGAGCAATGTCATTTTGTTTCTTATCAATGTCTTCCAACTCTTTAAGGTTTTTCTCAAACGCTTCTTGGACTTCGGAATACACAACAGCTTTATTTTGCAGTCCCTCTAGATAATAACGGAAAGTTTCTGTTACTCCCTCTAATTGGTCTTTAAAACCCTGTGTTTGTTTCAATTCGTCATGGTTCAGTTTGTAGCTTTGTGAAACGCGATCGATCTCGATCAGCAATTTACTGTTTTTACGCGTTAAATAATCAATCAGTTGTTCCAACTTTTCTCGATGCTCATTTACATATTGGCTGGCGCTCATTTCTGTTTCCAAAATGTCATACAACTTATCAATTTCTTCTTCTATGATTGGCAGTTTTTCTTTAGCAGCATCGATTTCCAATTGACCAACTAATTTTCCAGCGGTTGTTCTTTCTTGCTCCACTTCAGAAATTTTATCTTCAATGTGGTCATCTGGAAATTGGAAGTCTTCTTCAATCAACATATCATAACCTGTTTTGATCTCTTTTAATTGCTCAATGAATTCTCCATTGATCTCTTTTAGCAACAGCGGAATTTCAGTAATATAAGCATCTAAAGTCTCAGTTTTAGCGTTGACGTTTTCTAAAACTTCTTTTGCCTCGATATGATCTCCTTGAGCTGTAAACTCAGAAAAAAGTGAAAAGTCTGTTTCCAGAAAAGTCAATTTTTGTTCCAATTGTTCTAAAGCAGGGCCAAAACTAAAACTTTGAGTTAATAACTTCTTGCGGATATTTTGATAAGTTTCTTTGATTCTGTCCAATTCTTCTTTATTTTTTTCTTCGCCTCTCACCAATTCTGTTAAAGCATCTTGGATCAATAGCAATGTTTGTTTGGTTTCGCTCAGTTTATTTTTAGCATCCTCTTCTAAACCTCGTGCATGACTAAAACGCAACTTATCAACAGAACGCTCTGCTTCATATAAGTTATTCTCAATTTCAGGGATAGAAACCGTTTCTACTTTTTTCCATTCTTTTTCCCATTTTTCAAAATTTTCTTTTGTTTGTCCTGTTAGCTTCAGGGTCTTGATGACTTGTACATCATCTACTATCGGCATATCCAATAACTGGTTTTTTTGTTCTTCTAATTGATCCACTATTCGATAATGTTTTTTCCTCGTTATGTAACTGAAAATAAAAGCAGCTACTGCTAAGAAAAGAATAACAGCTATGATAATTTCAACTTTCATGTGTAAAGCCCTCCGTTTGAAATGAACCACCCGTTTTATCCGTTCGTTTCACTTTTATGCATAAGGGATGGATTTTTTTCATTTTTCCTAGTAAAATACCTATTAATTAGTATAACATAATGAAATATTTCTAACACTAGAAATAAAAAAATTCTGGAACAATCTTTAACTCGTTCCTAAAAAGAAAGTTGGAGTCCACATATGTCAAAAGAAAGCAGCTATTCACTAATGAATAATCAACTCCGTGCTCTAATAGAAGGAGAATCTAATTTAATTGCTAATTTAAGCAACGCATCTGCTTTACTTTATGAAACTTTACCTCAAATCAATTGGTCTGGTTTTTATTTGTTTGAAGAATCTTCTAAAGAATTGGTTTTAGGACCGTTCCAAGGAAAAGTAGCATGCGTTAGAATCCAACCTGGAAAGGGTGTTTGCGGAACAGCTTTTGAAAAAAAAACATCCATCGTAGTTGAAGATGTCAATCAATTCCCAGGTCACATTGCATGTGACGCAGCAAGTCAATCTGAGATCGTCGTTCCTCTTGAGACTAAAAA
Organism: Desemzia sp. AGC72; assembly: GCF_057334175.1. Lineage (NCBI taxonomy): Bacteria > Bacillati > Bacillota > Bacilli > Lactobacillales > Carnobacteriaceae > Desemzia > Desemzia sp. AGC72. The sequence continues at coordinate 74,662 of NZ_JBHFIG010000021.1, read as the reverse complement.
TGGAGAATTGATTGGTGTATTGGATATCGATGCACCTATTACTGAAAGATTCGATGAAATCGACAAAAAATATCTTGAAGAGTTTGCAGCTATTTTAATGAATGCGGCCAACTAAAAAAGATACCTTTTTCATAACATTTATATTGATATCAAAACCGAGAAACACTTGACGTTTCACTCATTCATACGGTATACTAATGGTTGTGTAAAATAATGCAGCAAAAAAAGTGGTAACCGCGTCAACAGTTCATTGCCTAAAGAGGTGACTCTTTAGTTTAGTCCAATTGTGTAACCTGCGGCTGCAAAGGTGAAGATTGAAAATGAACTGCACGTATTACTGAACTTTTAACTTAATTATTTTACTCCAAAAAATTATTCATTGGAGGAATTTTATAATGTCACGCTATACAGGCCCAAGTTGGAAAAAATCTCGTCGTTTAGGTATCTCATTAACTGGTTCAGGAAAAGAAATCGAACGTCGTCCATATGCACCAGGAGATCACGGTCCAAACAGCCGTAAAAAATTATCTGAATACGGTTTGCAATTACAAGAAAAACAAAAATTACGTTTCATGTACGGTGTAAATGAACGTCAATTCTTCAACCTATTCTTAAAAGCTGGTACTATCAAAGAAGGAAAACATGGGGATAACTTCATGATCCTTTTAGAGCAACGTTTGGATAATGTTGTTTTCCGTTTAGGTTTAGCTACTACTCGTCGTCAAGCACGTCAATTAGTAAACCACGGTCACGTTCTTGTAGATGGCAAACGTGTTGATATTCCATCATACAGCGTTCAACCAGGACAAGTTGTTTCAGTTCGTGAAAAATCTAAAAACTTGGAAATCATCAAAGCAGCTGTTGAATCTGTATTTGGTCGTCCAGAATTCGTTTCTTTTGACGAAGAAAAATTAGAAGGTTCATTAACTCGTCTTCCATTACGTGAAGAATTGAGTGCTGAAATCGACGAAACTCTTATCGTTGAATACTACTCAAGATAATAAGAATTTTCATTCGGTTATCTTTCTTAAAAGCTTGGAGATCTTTCATAGATCTCCAAGCTTTTTTGTTTATAGCTAATTTCATACCGTGTTCTCTCTTTCTATTAAGTTCCTGTTTTTGTTATTAATCAGCTGAATGTGGTACTATTGGTAACGAGACGAATTATTTTTGAATGAGGTGTTATGCATGGTCAATAAAGATGCCAACGATTACTTACAAAAAGGACAATATGGAGTTAAACAAACGTTGATTTCAGAACGAAAAGAATTTATGGGCAGTTTACGCGAAAGAGTCTATCTAACTGCACGTCTGGAACAGCTCTCACAAGAAAATGCACTTCAAGCTTTCCAAGATGAATTTCAAAAACACCCTGATGGTCAACTCCTATTAAACGGCACATTCAGTATGAGTTTCTTTGATGACTATATCAAAGAAAGTAAGCGGAATAGCATCCCCTTCACTTTGCTCGCAAATGAATATGCCCAAACCAGTCCTTATGCAATCATTTATACTGCTTCGACTGCTGTAAATGAACCTGTTATTGATCTTGTCGAGAAATACCCTCTTCCTCAAAAGGATGAGCCCCAACCAAAAAGTCAGAAAAAGTCATTCTTTAAACGCTTTTTCTCCTAATTCTTAATTTATACAGGAGTGATTTATACATGCAAATCAAAGAAACAAAAGATTTTATTTTGATGGGTAAACTGGGAAAAACTATGCAAGAAAAACATTATGCATTATACCCTGAATTTTTCAAGCCTTACAACGAAGAATCCATTGCTCTATATTTTGAAACAGTTTTTCAAAATCCCAAAGAAAAAGTTTTTCTTTGGCTGGATGATACAAAAGAGGATCAACCTGTCAGTGCTTATTTATGGTTAAGCGAACAAGAAATCAAAGAAACCCCTTTTCGTTATGGCTATACACGATTATATATTTCCCATATAACCGTTTTGCCGGATTACCAAAACAAAGGTCTTAGCAGTGAATTGTTGCAATTTGCCGATGATTATGCTAAAGAAAAAAATATCCCGTATGTAGAATTGCATTATTGGGCAAACAACACAATCGCAAAAGAGACTTACCAAAAAAACGGCTTTTCCATTTACAATGAAATCGCTCAGAAAAAACTTTGAGTAAACCGACAAAAAGGACACAGCAAAAAGCTGTGTCCTTTTTGATAACCTTCTTTTAAATGTTTTTGATAATTTCAATGACCATCTCTGCTGATTTTTTCCCAGCTTCAATAATAAATTGATCAAAAACAACTCCTGCTTCATCGTCTGCAGTATCAGACACAGCTCGTACGATGACAAATGGTGTTTCGAATTGATAACACACTTGACCTACTGCTGCTCCTTCCATTTCAGAAACTAAAGCATCTGGGAAGTTTGTTTTGATTTCTTTGATGACATTTTTATCCGCTATAAACGAGTCGCTTGTTACAATAACGCCGTTGACTGATGTCAATCCAACTTTTTTCGCAGCTCTATCTGTCACTTCAATCATTTTTCTATCTGCTACATAACGCGCCGGCATTTGAGGTACTTGACCCATAACGTAGCCAAAAGCACGTGCATCAGCGTCGTGATAAGCTAATTCAGTAGAAATGACGACATCTCCAATCGATAAGCTCTCATCGATTGCACCTGCAGATCCTGTATTGAAAACTACATCCGCTTGGTAATCATTTATCAATAAAGTAGTGGCAATAGCTGCATTGACTTTCCCTATTCCGGATTGTACTAGAATAATGTCATGATCCCACATTTTTCCAGAAGAAAAATGTGCTCCTGCTTTAGACCAATCTTGACGATTCATCAAATTATTTTTTAACACAATTGTTTCTTGTTCCATTGCTCCAATGATACCGATTTTCATACTTCTTCTCCTCATGTCTAGGACACATTTATTTTTATACAACAAAAACAATCACTAAAACAATTGCCAGTAAAGCAGCCACGGCCAATATAGCTAGATTAAGCTTCTTTCCAGCATCCCGTATTTTGTCGTTTTCGCTTTTCCGGCTTTTAGTAGCAAATCCTTGTTTTTCTCTCTCTTTTTGGTATTGCTTCTCAGCTTTCAACCGTTTCTTTTCACGTTCTTTTTGAGCTTTTAACTCTTGCTGTTTTTTTTCCCTTTCTTGCTGCCTTAAACTCTTACCCATTTTTCTCATCCTTTTTGTTGGTCTATGACAATTCAATTTTCCAATAAAGCAAGGCCATAATAGTTTTGGCATCGACGATTTTTCCATCTTCATAAGCTCGCCAAGCCTCTTCAAAAGACAGTTCTATCAACTCTAAAAACTCGTCTTCATCTAAGACTGCCTCTTCTTTTTTTTCTAATGAGGAAGCACGATACAAATGAATTGCTTCATCTGTAAAACCTGGAGTCGTATAAAACGTTTTTACAAATTCAAATTCGTGCGCGTAATATCCAGTTTCTTCTCTCAACTCTCTCATTCCTGTTTCTTCTGGGTCGAAATCTGTATCGTCTATTTTTCCCGCAGGAATCTCATAAATAGTTTGTTCAATTGGCTTACGAAACTGTTCTACAAAGATCATTTTTCCTTCTGAGGTAAATGGCATGATAGCGACTGCTCCAGGATGTCTCACAATTTCTCTAGTAGAGACTTTTCCATTAGGCAGCTCTACCGACTCTATTGTATACTCTGTTATATTTCCTTTATAGATAGATTCCCTGGACAATGTCTTTTCTTCAAATTTCATGACTTTTCCTCCCTTTGTCAACATCTTGTTCAATAATAACGTTGAATTCTGAAAAAAACAAGAACCAGAATATCTATCGGTCGAAAGAACCCCTACTTTGCTTTATACTAAGAGTAATAATTCATTCTTAAGTCGCATATATTTTCAGCAGCTTTTTGTGCTAGAATAAATGTAAGATAAATAACAAACAGAGTTGTTTTAAACTATTTTAAGAGGTGGACAAAAATGGATAATTTTATTAAAAATTTTGGAGATATTTTGAAGTACACTTTTACGACTGCAAGTACCATCGTTGTATTTTTAGTCTTGCTGGTATTTGATTTTGGATTTTGGCCATCTTTGATCATCAGTTTGATTATCGGAAGCTTTCTATATTTCAAAAAAGATAAACCTGCCGCATCTGCAAAAACAAAAGTACAACGCCTTAGAAAGTTAACTCCTGAAAAAGAAGCTTTTTATAAATCAAAAGGCCTTTCTAAAGATGAAATGAAGTTTTTTAGAGAAACGATGCAAACGGCAAAGGTCAACATCTTAGAATTGGAACAAAACATGCGCAAATCTACTAAGCTGACAGCTATTGAAAAACGCAACAATACGATCCATTTAGCTAAAGCCCTATTCAAAGGAATTACTGAAGAGCCTCAACGCTTGCATGAAGTGGATAAATTCTTATACGTGCACCTTCCTTCATTAAAAGACTTGACTGCTAAATATATTGAAGTCGATAATCATGAAGTGAAGCACAAATCAACTTTTTCTGTTTTAGAAGAGAGTGCCGAAACGATTGATGCTATGTGTAACTTGATCGCCAAAGATTATGTTTCTTTCAAATCCGAAGAAATAGAAGATATAGAATTAGAGATGGAACTTGCAAAGAAAGCCATTACACGAGATAATCATTTCACAGACGAAATCAATCATGAGGAACTATAATTTAGGAGTTGAGAGTATGGTCGATACAAACAAAGAACCATTCAATACAAACGAAAATGAAACACCATCAACAGTTAAAGATGTAAACGTTGAATTAGAGAGCTTATTAGCTAATCCTTTCCAAACACCTGCAGCTCCAGTAGCTGCAGAGTCTTCTATTGAAAAAGATTTGCAAAAAGAAACAAAGAACGAACGTTTAGTAGACAAACTGCCTAAAGAAAGACAACAACAAGCTTATGCTCTAGCCGATCAAATTGACGAAAGCAACATAGAGTCTGTGATGTCTTATGGTGCAGCTGCACAAAAAAAACTAGGTGAATTTTCCCATTCGATGTTGGATCATGTCCAAAACCAAGACACTGGGGATATTGGAGAAACATTGAATGAATTGATGTACCGTTTAAACGAAGCTAACCCAGATGATTTAAGAGCTGAAGACAGCAATATTTTCAAGAAGCTGTTCGGCAAAATCAATCGTTCGATCTATGAAGTAACAGCAAAATACCAAAAAATCGGTGCCCAAGTAGATAAAATCGCCGGTAAGTTAAACAAAGAAAAAGATATGTTGTTACGAGATAACGCTATGCTGGAACAATTGTATACAAAAAACTTAGACTATTTTGAAGCCTTGAATATCTACATTGCTGCTGGGGAAGTAAAAGTCGAGGAACTTCTTACTAAATTGATTCCTGAAGCTGTAAAAAAAGCTGAAAACAGTTCTGATCAAATGGATGTTCAACATGTCAATGACTTGAATCAATTTCTTGACCGCCTTGAAAAACGAGTATATGACTTAAAGTTGGCTCGTCAAATGACGATTCAACAAGCTCCGCAAATTCGTTTGATTCAAAATACAAACCAAGCCTTATCTGAAAAAATCCAGTCGTCTATTAATACAGCTATTCCATTGTGGAAAAACCAAATCGTTATTGCATTGACCCTGTTGAGACAAAAAGATGCTGTTGAAGCTCAACGCCAAGTATCTGAAACAACAAATGATTTGTTAAAGAAAAATTCTGAACTATTGAAAACTTCTGCTATTGAAACTGCTAGAGAAAATGAGCGAGGTATTATTGATTTAGAGACCTTGCAAAAAACTCAAACTGATCTGATCGATACATTGCAACAAACGCTAGAAATTCAAAAAGAAGGCCGCATCAAACGTAAAGAAGCAGAACGTGAATTAACGACTATGGAGACTACTTTGCGTGATCAATTACTAGAAATCACAAGTAAAGATTAGCTTTTGATCCTACCCCATTTTAATACGTGAGCATATCCTTTGTACTTTGAATGAATTGTGTCTATACTAGGTATTGTAATAGTTCATTACAAATACTTTATTTCTTAGGAGAGTGGAACTTATGTCATTTATTTGGTCATTAATCGTTGGTGGTATTTTAGGAGCCGTTGCAGGGATGATCGTTGGACGCGACGTACCATTTGGTATCGTTGGAAACATCATTGCAGGATTTATCGGATCTTGGTTAGGTACATCATTATTAGGACAATGGGGTTTAAACATTGGAGGATTTTATATCTTCCCAGCGCTGATTGGTGCTATCGTTCTAATATTAATTTTCTCTTTCATTACTGGAAGACGCAAAGGGTAATTGTTCCCTAATAACATACAAAAAAGATATACTCTCTGGAGTATATCTTTTTTTACCTTTGAACGATAAAAAGAATGGAAACGATGACGTCTCCATTCTTTTTGATTTTTTTAGATTATAATTTAACAATGTTAGCTGCTTGAGGTCCACGGTTGCCTTCAACAATTTCAAATTCTACCGCTTGTCCTTCTTCTAAAGTTTTAAACCCATCACCAGTGATTGCGCTGAAATGTGCGAATACATCATCTCCGCCTTCAACTTCGATAAATCCAAAACCTTTCTCAGCGTTAAACCATTTTACAGTTCCTTTTTCCATAACTAACTACCTCCACTATATCTTATTGCAACAGATCTTTTTTCTATAGAGGTCTATTTATGTAACTCAACGATCAAAATGCATTTATACAAATATAAACGTCGTTCTTGATTAGTTATTGATGTGACATAAAATCAACTTTCTCATTTTTAAAAATAAAATCCATTACAATTTAAATTATAACGTAGTTTTTTTTCATTTGCAAGTGCTGTCATCTGCAATTTAACAGCTAATAATAGCTTTTTTTTGATTATGAGTTTTTAGATATTTTGGAAACGTTCTATCAAAATAATCCTCATTTATCACCTATCTCTAGGTGTTTCTCTGCTTTTTACCTTTATCTTCAATAAAAAAGCTCCATCAAACAGATTCAACTGTTCAATGGAGCCTTAATACTTATTCTGCTTCTGTTTCAGGCATTAGCGCTTCTGGATAATGTTCTTTTACAATATGGTAACAACGACCACAAAGTGTCGGAGCTTCCTCAAACGAGCCAACTTCTTCGCTGACAATACGACATCTTTCACACGTTTCTCCATGTGCATGTTCGATAGAAACTGCTACATCAGCAAATTTATGTGCTGATTCGGGAGCTGAATCGTAATCCTCAGTAATCTCTAAGTCAGAAACGATCAACAGTTGCCCGATATTAGCATCTAAACTGCTCAACAACTCTTTCACTTCTGGTGTTGGGTAAAGAGTTACTTTCGCTTCAAATGACTTGCCGATGATTTTTTCATTACGTGATTCTTCTAAAGCTTTTAATACTTCATCTCGAATAGTCATGAAGGCTTTCCAATCTTTCAACACATCTTCTTGATTATCAAAACGCTCTACTTCAGGCAATTCTGCTAATTGGGCAAATTCTTCTTCTTCTTTAAGATGTTTCCAGATTTCTTCACTTGTGTGTGGAAGAATAGGAGTCAATAATTTTGTCATCTTAACTAGAATATCATAGAAGACTGTCTGCATAGCACGACGATCGTGACCATCTTCCAAGTCGATGTAAACAATGTCTTTAGCAATGTCTAAATAGAATTGAGATAAATCAACTGTACAGAAATTCATTACCGTTTGGTAAATCCCCTTGAAGTCATACGTCTCATAAGAATGTTTGATTTTCTCAACGATTTGATTGAAACGAATCAACATATATTGATCTAAAGCATTTAAATCTTCGTAAGCAACAGTATTTTTTGCCGGGTCAAAGTCAGATGTGTTTGCCATTAGGAAACGCATCGTATTACGTATTTTGCGGTAACCCTCAGATACTTGCTTCAAGATATCGTCTGAGACTCTTACATCATATTCGTAATCAACGCTGGATACCCATAAGCGAATAATATCTGCACCCATTTGTTTGATGACTTTATTCGGAACAATAACATTTCCGATAGACTTACTCATCTTGCGGCCTTCCCCGTCCATAACGAATCCTTGGGAAAGAACACTTCTGTAAGGTGCTTCCTCGTTAACGGCCACAGATGTTGTTAAACTAGAATTAAACCAGCCACGGTATTGATCTGAGCCTTCTAGATACATGTCTGCTGGGAATGACAACTCTGGACGAGTTGTCAATACACCTGCATGAGATGATCCTGAGTCAAACCATACATCCATGATATCTGTTTCTTTAGTAAATTCATTATTTGGACTAGCTGGATGCGTAAAGCCTTCTGGCAATAAATCTTTTGCTTCTCGTTCAAACCAGACATTTGAGCCATGCTCACTCACTAATGAAGCAACATGGTCAATAGTTTCCGGAGTGATGATTGGTTCCCCATTTTCAGCATAGAAAATCGGTAGAGGCACACCCCACACACGTTGGCGTGAAATGACCCAATCTCCACGGTCACGGACCATATTGTACAATCTTGGTTTTCCTGATGGATGCAACCACGTTACATCATTTTCGATAGCATCTAAAATTTGTTGACGGAATTTATCGATTGAAGCAAACCATTGAGGTGTTGCTCTGAAAATTACCGGTTTTTTAGTTCTCCAGTCATGAGGATAGCTATGGGTAAAGAAGCTCATTTTCAATAGGTTCCCTTTTTCTTCAAGCCATTCCGTGATTTGTTTGTTTGCTGTATCGTAGAAAATACCTTCTAAACCTGGTGCTTCATCTGTGAAGCACCCTTTGTCATCTATAGGAGACAGCACACCTAATTTGTATTTTTGGCCTACAATGTAGTCATCTTCCCCATGTCCAGGAGCCGTATGAACTAAACCGGTCCCAGCTTCCAACGTAACGTGATCTCCCAAGATTACTAGAGAAGTACGATCGTATAACGGGTGTTGTGCAGTCATCATTTCTAAGTCTTTTCCGTTCACTTCAGATACGATTTCAACATTCTCCCAACCTAATGTTGCCGCTACATCATTCACTAAGTCTTTTGCTAATACATACTTTTTGTCTTCAACTTTGACAACAGCGTAAACGTAATCTGCATTCACAGCAATAGCTAAGTTAGCTGGTATCGTCCATGGTGTAGTTGTCCAGATTACAAATGAAGTGTCGCCGCTTAAGATTCCTTTACCGTCAACTACTGAAAAAGACACGTAAATACTTGGTGATTTAACATCTTGGTATTCGATTTCAGCTTCAGCTAACGAAGATTCACTAGATGGTGACCAGTAAATAGGTTTCAAACCTTTATAAATATATCCTTTTTCTGACATCTTACCAAATAAACGAATTTGTTGTTCTTCAAATTTAGGATCTAAAGTCACATAAGGATTATCCCAGTCACCAGCTACCCCAAGGCGTTTAAAATCTTCTCTTTGTTGATTGATTTGTTTCCAAGCGTACTCTTCACAAATTTTACGGAATTCTGCTTCTGACATTTCTTTGCGCTTAACACCGCTGTTTGTAACAGCTTGTTCGATTGGCAGACCATGAGTATCCCAGCCTGGAACGTACGGAGAACGGAAACCGCTCATACTTTTTGATCGGATAATAATGTCTTTTGTGATTTTATTCAAAGCATGTCCCATATGGATATCTCCGTTTGCATATGGAGGGCCGTCATGCAAGATAAAAGTTGGTTTATCAGCATTTTTTTCTTGACGTTTTTCATATACATCAGAATCTTTCCATTCTTGTTGCCATTCAACTTCTCGTACTGGCAGGTTTCCCCGCATTTTGAATTTAGTATTACCTAAATTCAATGTTTCTTTCATTTTCATTATAAGGATTCCTCTCTCTTTGTTATTTTTCATTTCTGCACTTTAACCAACACACTTTTCACAACTTTTGGAACATAAAAAAAAGACCTCCTCCCAAAAGGGACGAAATCTTCGTGGTACCACCCATAGTTCAAGAAAAGAGTTCCCTCTTTTCTCCTCTAGTAATTGTTAACGCCAATCACACGATTGATTCTACTCATAGTTCGAACCAATACTCATGGAGGATCTTACGACAACAGGGACTTGTTAGACTTCCACTATCTCTAACTCGCTGCAAAGTTTACTGTCGCTTTCTGTTCCAATCTTCGTTATCGATTATTCAAATGGTTGATTATAAAGGCAACTCTACAGCAGGCATATTGCCTTCTTCGTAGTCAGCTTCATCTATTTCAGCAGAAGCTTTTTCTGAAACAATTTCAGAATGAGCTTCACTGGATTCTATTTTTTCTTCTGTTGCAGAATCATCATCTGTTATTATAGCTTTTTCAACATCTACTGGCAACTGTTTCTCATTAGTTTCTGTCTTTTTCAGGTATTCTTTAACAGTCGGGATTTCAATCACTTCTTCTACATCGCTTTTCAGCAACTCATCCCATTCATTATTTTTTACCATTTCTAATTGAGATTCAATCATCAATTGAAGACGTTGTTTGAAGACACGACTTTGTTTTTTCAATTCTTCTGTTTCAGCAGTAATTTTACGAGCCTTTTCAACGGAATCATTCAATAAGCGATCAGCATTGTTTTCAGCTTCTTGGATAATAATTGCAGCTTCTTTGTCAGAATTTTCTTTCAACCGATCAGCTGCTTCTTGCGCCACAATAATTGATTTATTCAATGATTCTTGAAGATTATTGTAATAGGCCACTTTTTCTTCAGCAAATTTCAGATTTTTTTCTAATTCTTTTTTGTCCTTCAAAATGGCTTCGTAATCTTTGATGATCTGATCCAAATAGTCGTTTACTTCATCTTGATCATAACCCCGCATTTTGACCGGAAATTCTTTATTATGTATATCTAATGGTGTTAGTACCATTATTGACACCTCCAATAGTAAATTTGTTAGTCTATTTATTTAAACAAAACACCCAATCCAAGTTTCCACTTGTCTTTTTTGCTTTTTCCTTCAATCTCTTGTATTTGAAATCGTCCAAAACCGCGGACTGAAACAATATCTAACAAGTCCAAGACAAAATCTGGACGCTTCATTTCAGTCCAGTTGACCTTAATATGCCCTGATTCTATCATTTGTTTAGCACGTTGTCTAGAAATCTTGAAAACGCTCGAAACAAGTACATCAATACGCATTGAAGAAACAGTATCGTGAACGATCGTCCAACTATCCTTAGGAACAATCATGTCTGTATAGCGTCTTTCTTCTAATCGAACAGCAACCCGACCGATCTTATCAATCTGAGAGACAACATAGTTTTCAATGGACTCATCAATAAAAAATTGCCATCTCTCTCCGTCTGAAATGATATCTCCGAAATATTCCCTTTTCATACCGGTAGAAAGCAAGGTACCCAATATTTTCCCATGAGACATAGTAGCAAACTTCGCAGGATACTTTACTTCATACAAGCGGACGTTAAAATCTTCTTGTTTAGGTTCAAAATACGTCGGACAAATAAATGCCCTGTTTCTCTCAGACGATTCATATCCTCCAAAAGAATGCAGTTTGATTTCCCGACTCTTACCGATAACCGTTTCTAATATATAGTATTGGCGAGGGTCTAAAAAGTTTGTCAGTACCGGTGTATATTGGTCTTCCACTTCTCTGACCCAATCCATTACCATATCAATAAAAGGTATTTCATCTTTTCGGAAATGCTGATAAACATTTTCAATCATTCTGATCTACCCCTTATGAAAGTATTAATCGATAAATGAACACGAAGATACTATCTAACCCAGAACTTGCCAAGTTTAATACAACCAATGCCACTATTCCAGATATACTGATCATACCGATTGGCGGAATAAATCTACGGAAAATTTCCAAATAAGGTTCGCAAATTCGAGCCAATAATCGCCCGAAAGTCGATTGGTAAGCGTTCGGAAACCAAGACATCAATATATAAATAATCAATAGTATAGAATAAATTTCTAGAGCAGCAGATAACACATCATGAAGTACGAATAGTAAGTTTAACACTGAATGGTATTTCCTCTCTTTTAATAAATCTCAAGATCATCAAAGGTATTTGTTTGTTCTAACACACCATCGATTTCAACATTTTTCGGTGTACAAAGAAAAATCTCATTTCCGACACGTTGCATGTCTCCTTCAATGGCATAAATACTTCCCATCAAAAAATCTACTATTTTTTTTGCTTCGCTTTTTTCAATACGGCTGAAATTCAAGATAACAGATTGATTCGCCAGCAGCAAATCAGCAATATCTTTTACCTCTGAGTAAACTCGCGGTTCTACAACAATAATTTTTCCTTGTTGTTGTACTTGGCTCAAAGCCACTACATTGTTGGTCTTTTTAACTTCTCTACGTGTGTTCATGGACGCATTACTTCCTTGTCTGTTTGGAAACTGAGGTTTTTGCTTGTTTTTCATCTCATTATTTTCTTGTGCGTTGTTTTCGAACTGAAAAGTTTCCTCTTCATCGCCTAACCCAAAGAAATCATTTAATCGGTTTATCATTCCCATTGTAAACCCTCCTCAATCAAAAAATTAGTCTTCGTCAACGGTAGTATTTTTGAAAAAAGCTGACCCAATACGGACAAAACTAGAACCTTCTTCTATCGCGATTGGATAGTCTTGACTCATCCCCATACTTAGTTCTGTACAAGGAGCATAAGACAATCCAAGTTGACGAACTTCGTCTCGCAGTTGTTTTAATTCGATAAATGTTTTTCGAATAGTCTGTATATCAGCATTTTTAGGAGCCATCGTCATCAAACCAACAACGTTTATTTTTTCAAATTGTGCAAGAGTTCGAATAAATTCAATCAATTCATCAGAAGAAAAACCGCTTTTAGACTCTTCTTTAGCCACATTCACTTGTACAAAACAAGAGACAGGCTTTTCAGCTCGTTTTTCGATTTCTTCTGCCAAGGACACACGATCTAAAGAATGTAAAAAATCGACACGATTAATGACTTTCTTTACTTTTCTAGTCTGGAGTGATCCAATATAATGCCAGATGATACTATCATCTTGTAAAGCTTCTTGCTTCTCGATCAAACCTTCTGGTCTATTTTCTCCCAAATCTTTGTAGCCTAACGATACTACCTCTTTAGCCTGTTCAATAGATACATATTTTGTTACTACTACAACACGAAGACCAACTCTATCACGTTGAGCTTGTCTAAGTGATTTTTCCAGTTGATCTTCTATGCTGCGAACATTATGTTCAATGGTGTTCATTTTTTACTTCCGTCTTCTTCTGAAGAAAGGAGGTGTATCTAGGCTGTCTTGAGGCATTTCTTTTTTCTCTTCTGACGCTGTTTCACGGTTTGATGAATTAAAGTCATTGTTGTCATCTTCATTAAAAGAAGCAGGTTCTTCTGTTTGCACACTACGGCTACGTGTATTCGGTTCGCGACGGATATCCCAGTCAGCAAACGGATCTTTTTCTCTTGTGTCGCGGTTTGAATCACTTGTTTGTTGTCCACGATTAGAAGCTGGCTGAACACGATTACGAGTATTTTGAGCTAGTCTTTTATCTGATTCCGTTGTGTCGATCCCTGTAGCGATAACAGTTACGATAACTTCATCTCCTAATTCTTCATTGATTGAAGTACCGAAGATAATATTCACTTCTGTAGTAGATGCAGCTGAAACGATGTCTGAAGCATCTTGAGCTTCAAATAACGTCAAGTCTGATCCTCCGGTAATGTTCAACAATACTGATTCTGCACCATCAATAGAAACTTCTAATAATGGTGAAGAGATAGCTTTTTTAGTAGCTTCCACAGTACGGTTTTCTCCACTTGCTGTACCGATCCCCATTAAAGCAGAACCTTGATTTTCCATTACGGTTTTAACATCCGCAAAGTCCAAGTTTACGTATCCTGGAGAAGTGATCAAATCAGAGATTCCCTGTACACCTTGACGCAATACATTATCTGCTTCACGGAATGCTTCCAACATAGGAGTCTTTTTGTCCACTATTTCTAATAAACGGTTATTTGAGATCGTTACTAATGTATCTACATATTCTTTCATCTGAGCTAAACCTTCTGCAGCGAAACGGCCACGCTTTGGTCCTTCAAATGAGAATGGTCGTGTGATCACTCCAACAGTCAAAGCTCCTTGCTCTTTAGCAATACGAGCAACGATAGGTGCAGCACCTGTACCAGTACCTCCACCCATTCCTGCAGTAACAAAGATCATGTCTGCTCCTTTTAGAGAATCAGCAATTTGTTCTGCACTTTCTTCAGCGGCTTTATGACCAATATCTGGATTGGCACCAGCCCCTAATCCACGAGTCAACTTAGGTCCAAGTTGAATTTTTGTTTCAGCGTGTGAATTCGCTAAGGCTTGTAAATCTGTGTTTGCCACAATAAACTCTACGCCTTTTACATTATCCATGATCATACGATTTACTGCGTTGTTACCTGCTCCACCTACACCAATTACTTTAATGACAGCTCCACTTACTGGTGCTGTATCGAATTCTAAGTCCATCTTGTTTCCTCCTACTATCTGATTGGTTTCTTTTTTAGTTTAGTCAAAGAAGTTGTTGAACATTTTTTTCATTTTTGAAAACATGCTTTCTTCTTGATTCCTTTGTTTTTTAACTACTTGTTTCTTTTCAACGTATTCTCCTGCATCTTCCTCGGTGTACATAGAAACAACTGTCTGCTCTTGTGAGAAAGAAGGATCTAAATTGAATCCCGTTGCAGTTTGGTTGGCAATTTTTTGAATATCATTTAGTTTTGCCTGATACTCGATCAATCCAATACTTGTCGTAAAGGAAGGATATCTGATTCCCATGTGATCAGGGATGTATAACTTCACATTTACTTCAAATATCTCTCTTGCCAATTCTACCATACCAGGTATAGAAGATGCCCCTCCAGTTAAAACGATACCTCCAGGCAGTTCTCTGGCTCTGACTGAGTCCAACTCTGCTTTTATAGTTTCGAAGATTTGGACCAAACGAGCTTCTATGATCTCAGATAAATACAGTTCATTAACTTTGACCGGTTCGGTTTTACCAACGACTTCTACAGGAAAGACCTCGTCTTCTGAAGCTTCAAGAGAAGTAGCGTAACCGAAGTCACGTTTTATTTTCTCTGCATTTTCTAAACTCGTATTTAATACAATGGAGATATCTTTTGTTACATATTCTCCACCTTCAGGATCAACAAAAGAAAACTTCAATTGATTATCATGAATAACGGAGGCAGCAGTTTGACCGCCGCCCATATCAATCAATATCGTCCCAAAATCTCTTTCTCCGCTTGACATGCTGACTTTGCTAGCTGCCAAGGGTTGAAGAACGATGTTTTCAATGTGTAATCCAGCTTTTTCCACACAACGTTTGATGTTATGTACAATAGTTTTAGGTCCAGTGATCATTGTAGCGTGCATCTCCAGCCTAACACCTATCATTCCTCTGGGATCTTTGATACCGTCAAATCCGTCCACAATGAATTCTTCTGGAATAATGGCTAAGATCTCGCGTTCTGGAGGAACAGATTTGACCATTGCCGCGCTGATAGTATTTCTTACATCTTCATCTGTAATTTCTTTATCTTCACCTGATACTGCAATCATTCCATGACAGGTTTCAATTTCTGTAGATGTACTTTGAGTTCCTACGATAACATTGCGAATATCAACATTTGCTTTTTTTTCTGCTTGTTTAATCGCTTTCTTCACAGATTCCACAGTTTTATCGATATCAACTATGATACCTCTGCTTAGACCTTCAGATTTTTCATTTCCAACTCCAATAATATTCATCTGTCCATTAATATACTCGGCTACAACAACTTTTATTGAAGTGGTTCCAATATCTAAACTAACATACATCTCAGAATTTCTCATACATTGAAACCTCCTAGCTTTTAATCTCAACTTTTATCTATTTTTATATTGACTTATACAAAATCAATTCTACCACACTTTGCGCTATTTTTTGAAGCTATTCCTTTAGTTTACTGATTATTTTGAAAAAAAACTTGATTTACGTTTTTCTTTGTTTAATAACTTTAAACGGACGGTTTATCTCATTCTCTATCCACTTCCTCAGTATCCTCAGAAGTTTCAACTTTACCTTCTAGATCCTCTTCTTTTGAATCAGATGATTCCTGTTCAAAAGGAGTGAAGTAACCTCCAACTTCAAGGTTGAACAGACCACTCTGATCTCCTACTTTTTGTACCATATCTGGATAATAATTCATTTTTTCAGCAAAACTAGGCAGTGTAGCTACTACTTGATTTCCATCATTCATGTAGACTTTGATTAAATATTCATCTGTATCAGTAGAAGCATGTTCTATTTCAGAGATACCGTTTTGTACACTGGTATTCAACAATTCATACTGCTCGATTAATATGTCCAACGCTTTTCCTTGAGAAAAGTCTTTAAAAATCGGGTTGTTGCCCATGGAAACTTTTTTGCTTTCATTTACAATCTTTCCATTTTCCAAAATTGGAAAATAATCGTCTTTTATATGGGAGTAAGCAATTATTTTGTATTCTTCAACTGTAACCACAAGATTGTTCCAGCCTTGACGCTTTAAATCAGCTGACTTTATTTGAGGAATAGTCAAAACAGCTTCTTCTGTTTCTTCATCATCCCATAAGGTTGTCCATAGAGGTAGTCCGGATGACAATTGGCTAGAATCGATTACTTGTTGATCTGTAACATTTTCACTTCCATTGACTGAAATAGTCCCTACTTTACTTAATGGAGAAATAAAGTATACCACAATTAAGATTGCACATGAAAACAGCAAAAGTAACGGAATTAAACGGCTATACATCTTATTGCGTCGTTGTTTTTTCAACTTTGGCAAATTCTCTTCCAAACTGCGCGCAGAATGGGTATTTTTCTTTGCATTGTTCGAGGAGGACTCTCCAGGAAGGCTGCTGTTCACTTTAGTTTTATTTTTTTTGAATGAATTCATCCTGGTTCATCCTCCTTACAATGGACGTAATTAAATAATATCGTTTATAACTTGGATCAATCTGTCTGAAGCATCTGGAACGCCGATTTTTTCAGCTTGCTGAGACATCTCTTTTCTTTTTTCCGGATCATTCATTAACTCATCGATTGTTTGAATGAATGTTTCCGTAGTCAAATCTTTTTCAGCAATCATTTTAGCTGCATTATGTTTGACTAAACTATTGGCGTTGCTCGTTTGATGATCGTTGGTCACTATCGGACTGGGGATCAAGATGCTGGGCAATCCGAGTGCTGTTACTTCAGCTAATGTTGTTGCACCACTTCTGGAAACCACTACAGAAACGTTGGCAAATATCTCTGGCATATTCGGGATATAAGGAACAATGGAAATATTTTCAGTCACTTCTCCAACCTGTTCTAATATCGTATTGTAATGAACTTCTCCAGAAGCAAATAAGACTTGGTAATCCTTCTTTGAAAAAGCTGGTATAGCTTCAATAAAAGACGTATTGATAGCTTTTGCCCCTCTGCTGCCTCCAAAAATCAATACCGTTGGAACTCCTGGTTTGAGATTGTATTCTTTCAAAGCCCCAGACGGTTTGATACCAGCAACTTCTTGCGCTCTAGGATTACCTGTATAAACAACTTTTGAAGAATATTTGTTGAATTCAGATCGTGCTTCTTCAAAACAAGTAGCAATTTTATCCACATAACGAGCCAAGAATTTATTCGTTACACCCGCTACACTATTTTGCTCATGAATAATAGTTGGAATCCTCAGTTTTGCAGCAGCGTACATTACTGGACCACATACATATCCTCCAGTGCCAATCACTACATCAGGTGCAAATTCTTTAACGATTTTTCTGGCTTTAAAGATTCCTTGTAAAAATAGTTGAATCGTTTTGACATTATCTAACGATAATGAACGCTTAAACCCTTCTACTTTAATGGCTTTAAAAGGAACACCAGCGTTTGGCACGATTGTACTCTCCAAACCGCGCTCAGTTCCAACATATAAAAACTCTGTAGTGGGATCAATACTTTTTAATCTTCTCATTAAGGCCAAAGCAGGATAAATATGCCCTCCTGTTCCTCCTCCTGTTAATAATACTTTCATTCAAATGTAAGACCTGATATAAAAGGTCTATTCCCCCTCTTCTATATTGGCAATTAATTGTTCTATTGAGTCAATAAATGCATCTCCGCGAACTTCAAAACTGCGATATTGATTCCAACTAGCACAAGCTGGTGATAAGAGAACAACATCTCCTTCTTCACTCATGTCATAAGCAACAGGAACCGCTGCTTCAACGTTTTGTACTGTTACAATTGATGGCACCCCAGCTTCTTCTCCTGCTTGAGTCAACTTAGCAGCTGTTTCTCCGTATACGATCATCCCTTTGACTTGTCTGAGATGCGGAACCAAATCATCAAAGTCGTTTCCTCTATCTAAACCACCAGCTACTAAAACCACCGGCTGCTTAAAACCATTTAAGGCATTGATCGTTGCTAATGTATTCGTTGCTTTTGAATCATTGTAAAATTTCCGACCTTTATATTCTCTAACAAATTGAGTCCGATGTTTCACTCCGGAAAAAGAAGTTAATACGTCTTTTATGACAGAATTTTCTTGTCCCATCAACTTAGCAACTGCTATAGCTGCCATTGCATTTTCCAAGTTGTGTTCTCCAGGTACTAAGATATCTTTTTTATCCATAATTGATTCATTTAAATAGTAGATAGAATCTCCACTAAGGAACACGCCATTTTCGACCATTTCTTGTCTTGAAAAAGGAATGATCGTGGCTTTGCTGCTTAGAGCTAATTCTCTTAACTCCGGCTGATCCCAGTTTACAACTAGATAATCTTCCTCTGTTTGATTTTTTGTGATCTGCATTTTAGCCTCTACATATTCTTCTCTCGTTCCATGATAATCCAAGTGCGCCGAATAAATATTGGTGATCACAGCTATATGTGGTCTAAAAGTCGTTGTACCTAATAATTGGAAACTGGATAGTTCCATAATAATAGCATCTTCACTTGCAGCTTTTTGAACAACTAAACTTGCAGGAGTGCCTATATTACCTGCCACATAAGCTTTTCCTTGTTGCTGTTTGCGGTTAAGCAAATCAGCGATCATCGTTGTTGTGGTTGTCTTCCCATTTGTACCTGTGATTCCGACAATAGGACACTGTGCCACTTCATAAGCTAACTGGACTTCTGTCAGTACTGGAATGCCTTTTTCCAATGCTTTAGCAACAATTGGATTATTGTACATAATTCCAGGATTTTTTACTACAAATTCAAAGTCTTCATCCAATAACTCGACTGGATGCCCTCCAGTTACTACACGCATACCATCTTCCAAAAGTTCTTGTGCTTCAGAGTTGTCTTCAAAGCTTTTGTAATCATTGACTGTGACCAATGCGCCTAATTTATGCAAAAGTTTTGCAGCATTCACACCGCTTAATGCTAAACCTAGTACTAATACTTTTTTATTTTTATATGTCGTTACGTTTTTCACCCAAAATCCTCCATTGCTGTTTAATTATTAAAGTACGATCCATAACGCAATTAGGGCCATTAGTAAACCAATCGACCAAAAAGTAATGACAATTCTCCATTCGCTCCAACCACTCATTTCAAAATGGTGGTGGATAGGCGCCATCTTAAATACTCGCTTGTTTCTTAACTTAACGGAACCGACTTGTAAGATAACGGATAATGTCTCTATGATGAAGATCAGTCCAATCAACAGCAGCGTCCATTCTTGATGCAACAATACTGATACAGCTGCAAGTCCACCACCTAGTGCTAATGAGCCTACATCACCCATAAATATTTTAGCAGGTTTTTTATTGAATCCTAAGAATCCTATCAACCCTCCGATAACAGCTAAACAAAATATCAATACATCTAGCTGTTCTTGTTGGAAAGCTACTACCGCATAAGCTGAATACGCAATGATACTTGTTCCAGTAGCCAATCCGTCTAATCCGTCTGTCAAATTGACTGCATTAGAAAAACCTACTAGCCAAAATACTATTACCACTCCATAAAACCAGCCTAGATTGACATCTGTCAATCCAAAGAGATTCAGTTCGCTCGGTAATCCTTGCATGCGGTAAACAATGTAGAATAATACTCCTCCTACTACTTGTCCAATAAATTTTTGTGCTGAAGTAAGTCCTAAATTTCTTTTTTTAATTAATTTGATGTAATCATCTAAAAATCCTAATAATCCATATAACAGAAGAATAAATACCAATAAACCTAAACTAACTGTAAAAGCATTTTGCCATACTGCTGTCCAAACGATTGTTACGCTGGCAGAAATCAAAAAAACAACTCCTCCCATAGTAGGGGTTCCCGTTTTTACTTCATGCCATGTCGGTCCTTCTTCTCTAGTTGTTTGTCCTAATTGTTTCGTTCTAAAATACCCTATAACAAAAGGCATCAAAATAATGGTTATTGCAAAACTACTTACTACTGAAATCAGCATTTCTTCCCACTGCATATTATCGCTCCTAAATTTTTCTTTTTAACAGATTGCCTTTTTTCTTCTATGAAGTCAAGACCTGTTTACTTTACAACTGGAATCTCCTAACGATTAAGGAGATTCTAGTTTGATTTCAATTAGACTTTCTTCTGTCAAAAGAGCATTAGGTTCTAAATTTTGCTGAGTAACGTATCCATCACCATCAAAAGTAAATTCTATTCCTGTAATTTCAGAAACCTTTAAGACATCATTTTTCGACCAACCCGTCATATCGGGCATAGTCATTGCTCCATTTGTCATAAGAATGACTCGTTGTTCATCAATAATTACTTCATCAGTCAACGGCAATTGCTGTACTATTGTATCACCATTTCCAACGACGGTCACGTTCAAACCCATTTCTTCTAATTTTGTCAACACGTCTTTTTTAGGCTCACTCGTTACTTTAGGCATCTTAACTTGGTTGTCTAATGCTTCTTGAGCAGTATCGTTCAAATGCAAGTACTCCAATCCCCTTTTCATTACGGGATTAAAAATAGAAGCTAAAACATCTGAAGGAGCAACTGTATAATCAGTAATTGTAGGGCGTTCCATAGTGATGTACAACACTAATTCTGGATCATCAGCAGGGGCCATTCCAACTACTGAATATAAGAAATTGTGTCCACCGCTGAAATAATTTTTCGTTTTGGAATTGTAAATTTGAGCTGTTCCGGTTTTTGCTGCGATTTCATATCCATCAATCGCATATTTCTTACCCGTTCCGTTCTCGTTATACACAACTTCTTTTAAATACTCTAACGTTTGTTGAGCGGATTCTTTTGAAATAGGATTCCCAACTACTTCTGGTTCCATAACGGTTTCTTCTCCTGTATTAGGATCAACATATTTATCAATAAATTGTGGCTTCATCATTTGTCCGCCATTAGCAATAGCGCTGAAGGCTTGCATCATTTGAAGCGGCGTTACGGTTAAACCTTGCCCAAAGGCAGTATTTGCTTGGTCAATAGCTCTCTCATAATTGTTTGAACCTTTATTTTCATGAGGTAATCCTGAATTGGTCGATTTCCCTATACCAAATGCATCCAAATACTCTTTCCAGACATCTGCACCCATTTTCTCGACGATTTTTACAAATGCGACGTTACTTGAACGAGCTAGACCTTCTAAATAAGTGATTGTTCCCCATCCTGTGCGATTGACATCTCGAATAGGTATCCCAGATACTTTGATCATACCTGACTCAAAATAAGCATTAGGATCAAATGCTTTTTCGTTTATGGCGGAAGCTAACGTCAACGCTTTTAAAGTAGAGCCCGGTTCATAAGTGTATTCGGCCAGTAAGTTCATCCACAGATCACTGATACCTTCTTTTGTTGTTCCGTTAAAAGAAGGTCTTTGAGAGGTCGCAATAATTTTACCTGTCTTAGGATCCATCAATGTCGCTGTCAAAGCAACAGGATTGTATTTTTCATCAACTTCTGTCATCAAACTTTCTAATAACACCTGCATACGTTTATCTAATGTAAGGTAGATATCAACTCCGTCAACAGGGTCGATCACTTCCGCCTTTTCATTAGGCAGAGCGTAACCAAAACTATCTTTTTGATACTTTAATTTCCCATCCGTTCCAGTCAATTGGTCGTTGTAAGCTTGCTCGATCCCCATGATACCAACCATTTCTTCGTCAACATTTACTTCTCCTTCTTTAGTTGTCGGCAACTGAGCTACACCAACTAAGTGAGAAGAAAAAATTCCGTTAGGGTACAATCTTGTAGGAGTTTCTTTAAAAAAGATCCCTGATAATTTTTGTGTTTCGATATCACTTTTGATTTCGTAAGATAAATTTTTCCCTGCTGTCCCAAATTCAACCTGGCTCAAGTCTTGATTCAATTTGTTTAAGATTTCTTCTTCACTCATTGAAATGTATTGAGCTAAGACTTCAGCTGTTTTCTGTTTATCGACGACATGTTGCGGGTTTTTTTTACTATTAGACCACTCATCCGTCAATACAGCATATAATGAATAAGAAGTAGCATCCATTGCGACCGGATTCCCCCCTACATCATAGATGGTACCACGGTTAGCTTCAAGGACACTACTTCTTGTATATAGATTATTCACATTAGTCTCTAAATTTTCCCCGTTAACTTCCCCTTTGACCATTATATAAGAGAATCTTCCAGCAAATATGACAAACGCTAGAATAGATACAAAAAATAAGAAAATGGCTATTAATTTTCTATTTGTTAAGGGACTTCTTTTTTTCATTTCGTAACATTCCTAACATTTTCTTCATTCATTTCCAGTCCATGTGCTTTAGCAATTTCATATACTCGATCATATCGAGACAATTCTTGTACTTCCTGCTCTAAGTTAGTATTCATAATTGCAACTTCTTCAATAGAACGGTTTGTATCTTGGACTTCTCTGTTCGCTGTAGCGACCATGATTTCCAATGAAACACAAGCTACTCCTAAAGCAAAGATGATCATACTAGCCACAACTAATAATACCTTTTCAACTTTTAAATGATGCTGTTGTTTTGGCTCAGGAGTTTGAATAGGTTGTTGTTTAGGTTGGACTTTCGGTGCTGTTTGAGGCATTACACTATGTAAATCCCTAGCTAAATTATTTTCTGCTGCCATACAATAACTTCCTTTCCCATCTATGTAATTAGTTGCTTTCTGTTTTAACTTGTTTTTCTGCGATTCTTAATCTTGCACTTCTAGCCCGGTTATTTTGTTCCAGCTCTTCTTCACTAGGTAATATCGGCTTACGCGTAATGATTTTCAGTTCCGCCATATACTCTGTTGGAAGCACGGGCAATCCTGGTGGTAATTGTGGTCCTCTGGCACGGTCTTTGTATATCGACTGAACAATTCTGTCTTCTAAAGAATGGAAGGTAATAACGCTGATTCTTCCTTTCACATTCAATAGATCAATAGCTTTTTCTAAAGACTCTTCCACAGCATCTAATTCATCATTTACAGCTATTCTGATAGCTTGGAACGTTCTTTTGGCTGGATGCCCACCTTTTCTGCGAGCAGGTGCAGGAATAGCTTCTTTAATCAATTCCACTAGTTCTCCAGTGGTTTCAATTGGTGCTGTTTCTCTGGCTTTTTCAATTTTACGTGCAATTTGTTTAGAGAATTTCTCTTCTCCATAACGGTAAAAAATTTTCACTAACTTCTCATAAGGCCAATCATTTACTACTTCTTTCGCTGTTAAAGATGATTGAGTATCCATTCTCATGTCTAGAGGCGCATCTTGATGATAGCTGAAGCCCCGTTCAGCTTGGTCTAGCTGCGGCGAAGATACTCCCAAGTCATATAGGATTCCGTCTACTGATTGAACACCTAGAGCATTCAATTCTTCTGTGATGTAACGGAAATTTGATTTGATAAAAGTGACCATTCCTTTTTCAACATAATGGCTCAATTTGTTTTTTGCATTCGCAATGGCTGTTTCATCTTGGTCGAAAGCATATAAATGCCCTTTTTCATTTAGTTGAGAAAGCAGGTATTCGCTGTGTCCAGCTCCTCCAAGGGTACAATCAACATATGTTCCTTCAGGAGAAATGGATAATCCATCTACCGTCTCATGTAGTAAGACTGTTTCATGTTTAAATTCTGGCATCTATATCTCCCTTTCAATGTTTCTTATCAGCTAAAATCCGAAATCGATCATACTTTCAGCAATGTCTTCATAAGATTCTTCTGCTTCATCAGCATATTGGCTCCATCTTTCATTGCTCCAGATCTCAATCCGTTCGGATACTCCAATAACACGGCATTCTTTGTCTAGTTTTGCGTATTGTCTTAAGTTTTGAGGAATGTTGATTCTTCCTTGCTTGTCCAACTCGCATTCTGTTGCGGCGGAATAAAAGAACCGTGTAAATTGACGGGCGTCTTTCTTAGCAAGCGGCAATTGTTTTAGTTTTTCTTCTAGTTCAGACCATTCTTCTTGCGGGTAACCAAATAAACAACCATCAAGCCCACGAGTAATAATAAACTTCTCGCCTAAATCATCTCTGAATTTAGATGGCATGATCAACCGGCCTTTTGCATCAATATTGTGCTGATATTCACCGATAAGCATGTTCTCTGGTCACCCCTATCATCCCTATTTAAATTCAGTCTACCACAATCCCCCACTTTCCACCACCACATTCCGAAATTTTTGTGTTTTTTTTTCATAACTCTTAAACCGTTGTCATCACTGGCACGACAACACTTAAAAATTAATCTCTGTTACATTTCATTTGTAACAAACTAGTTACTTTTTCAAGTGTTTTTATTTTCCGTTTTAAGCTGTCCCCGAAAAAAATTTGAACCTATTTTTTCTATTAATCATTGCTTCATTTTATACAAAAAAAAACTATGAGAATTACCTCTCATAGTTCTTTTTTCTAGACAACTATTATGATGCTTATAGCTGCTAAGCCGTAGTATGTAATGATAGAACTGATAAAAACAAACCGCCACCAACTCTTGAAAAATTTCCCGTATAAAATCTCTCCTTTTTTCACAGCCAAATACAGCAGCAGTATAATAGCTAAGGAAAAGATGAATATTAAAAAATAGGGGAAAACTGTCATCCCAAGTGTCAGCATACTCATTATGTGAATTCCTATTATTAAATAAGGGACAAGCAGATCAGCTAGTTTGAGAGTTAGGTGTTGTTTTCGAAAATGTCGGTTGATTTTATTGTTAAATAGCAGAAATAAAAGAATCGGTATCAAAAATAACACGATTCTCATAACCATTACTGAATCCAATACCATTTACTTGTCCTCCATTTACGCATATATTAACCAAATTGTACACTATTTCCATCTGTATTACTTTAACAAATCAGCTAAAATTTAGCAAAAAAAATAATCCTGAGAAAGTCTCAAGATTATTTTTATCTTAAGAGCTCAATAACTGAAAGTTATTATGCTTCTTTAGATGATACCTCTTTTCCATCATAGAAACCGCATGATGCACACACGTGATGGCTTTTTTTCAATTCACCACAATTAGGGCAAGCGTTCATACCTGGAACTTCTAATTTAAAGTGAGTACGACGTCTGTTTTTCTTAGCTTTTGATGTTCTTCTTGCTGGTACTGCCATTCTATACACCTCCTTAAACAATTGTTTCATTTTTAAATAACAAGAAACAAGTTAGTCTTCATCTTGATTACTATCAGACTCATCATCTTTAAAAAAATCTTTTAGATTCGCAAATCTGGGATCAACAGCATCTTCGGATTCTTTTTCTTTCGAATAGTAATCTTCTTCTGAAATTACTTTCCAATTATTTCCACTTGGCATATCTTGTGCTTCTTTTTCTTCTTCAGTGAAAACTTGAAGAGGAAGGTTAATCAAAATCGTATCCTCGATACTTTCTGCTAAATCGATCCAGTCATTTTCTAAATAAATCACAACTTCATCTTCTCTAGCAGCAGTTTCATTAGATGCTGATTTCGGAATATACACTTCATTTATCACAAACTCCATTGGAAATAATACAGGTTTTAGTGATCTTGCAGAAGGAAGTGTTAATTGTAATGAAACATTCATATGAAGAATCAATTCATCATCATTAACAGTTAAGATTCCATCTAAATGAATCGGTGAAACGTCTAATATTTCACTTTCTCTTTTCAACAAGGTTTCTTTTATGTCCACCTCATCATTAAAGACAAAAGGTTCATTTAGATATCGTTTTAATTCGTTTAGTGACCACTTCATTTTCATTTCTCTTCACTCCTAAAGCAACAAAATTTATTATACTAGTGATAAAAACCTTTGTCAAGATATTTTACCTTACACCTCTAAGTTCTTTTTGATTGATTTCCTGCATTTAAGCTTCAGTTTTTCGTAAAGGCAAGCGATGAAAATCTTGTTCCTCAATTACTTTTCCAGTTGCCAGTTGATAAATTTTTCCTGCTTGAATATCTATTTCCCATAAGCTCTTGTTTTTTTGATGTAAACGACTGATGATAGGAATCGAAACATCTTTTTTTATTCGGCTCAAGTACTGTTGACCAGCATCAGAAAAACCCAACACTCGAATACCTTTTGGTCCTTCCAAGGCTTCCGCTACATCTTTTGTTGTCATTTGCAATAAAATATATGTGAACAACCGTTGCAGACGGACCCAAGTGTATCGCTTAGTTTTAACTAGTTCTATAAACTGTTCAAAACTATTGGCTTGTGTGATGCATTGTTTCAACCGGTATTCAATACCTTCGTTCATTTGATAGATTTCTCTCAATTGTTCTTCCGACTGAATAATCAATTGGTATTTTAATAAAGGCCAAAAGGCATCCCACTGAACAAACTGGCTGTTTCCCAATATATCCAAAACCTTAGCTGGAACTGCATTCTGTACCGCCTGTTTATCTGTGACAGAAAACTGTCCTGAAGACTCTTGCACCAAAAGCTGTTTTCGAATCGCCGTAGCACTTTGAAAAGGAGTGTTTTGAATTTGCTTCTCATGATAACCGGCTCCTAGACGTTGGATAGGTTTCAATAACATAGGAGTGTTGTATCGAATGTTTTCTTTAGCATATGCTAAGCCTAGAATAGTATTAGGCGAATGAAGATCCAGACGAGTTTTTGACAAGACGGACTCTGCTGCTTGTTGCATTTGTTCCGAATAAGTGCGGCCATTGTTTTTAAGCTGATGAAAAGTAGATTCTATCTGTTTCTCTTTTTTTAGCCAGTCGGCTGCAAGCAGTTGAAAATCTTCTGCTGTTCCGCTTTCTGTTCCAAAAGACAATACATCACATTGCATTTCCTGAAGAAGAGCTACTCCTCCTTTAGCAAAATAATCCGCAGCTTGCACACTGAACGCTACTGGCAGCTCAATCACTAAGTCTGCGCCGGAAGAAAGAGCCATTCCCGCTCTCTTCCACTTGTCCACAATGGCGGGTTCACCTCGTTGTAAGAAATTCCCACTCATCACAACAATCATTACATCAGCAGAAGACTCTTTCTTCGCTTCTTCTATCTGATACTGGTGTCCTTTATGGAAAGGATTGTATTCTGCAATAATGCCGCAACTTTTCACTAGATCGTCTACCTTTCTCAACTGTCGTCTTATTTCTTATCAGGTACTTTGCTGTTTGTTTTTATGACAAACAAAAAACCATCGAGTACTCTCTTCTGTTACGTCTTCTTTTCCATACTCAGCAGATACTTCTATAGAATCGAATCCAGCTTTCTTCAACATATCAAGGTAGGTTTCCAACGAGTATGTCCGTTCATTGTGTGTTTCATCAAATCGTTCATACAAATCAACCTCATTTTGATAAACAAAAAAAGTTAGGTCATGTTCAATGGAATGTGGATGCTCTCCAATATAACTTTTCCATAAAAAACTCACTTCATCCGTTTGATCGTTAAACGTATAGCCAGGAAAGACTTCATCTATTTGATAAATAGAATGAACATCAAATAGAAATACTCCATCCTCCGTTAAATGATGATAAACTTGACTGAAAGCAGCCTGAACAGATTCTTCATCAGGCAAGTAACAAATCGAATCACAATAACAAGTGACAGCATCAAATTGTTCCAAGCCTGTTAAGTCGGTCATGTCTCCTTGAACAAAAGAAATTGCTTCTCCTGCTTGTTTTGCACGTTTTCCAGCTATTTCCAGCATCTGCACAGACAAATCCAATCCAGTAACTTTTAGACCCTCTTGCTGCATCTTGATGGCCAATTGACCTGCTCCACAAGCTAGATCCAGTACATGTTGATGGTACTCACGGAGATTGCTCTTGGTGAATAAGATCCATTGGTCATACAACTCTTCGTCCATCAGATCATCATACACCTGAGCGAAAATATCGTAACTCATGTTACATCATTCCAGAAATGTCTACTAATGGAGCGTCACTCCATAATTTTTCCAAGTTATAGAATGAACGTTCTGTATAATGGAATACGTGAACAACAACGTCTCCTAAATCAATCAAGATCCATTTCGCAGAGTCTTTTCCTTCGACATGTTTCACTGTATATCCTGCTTTTTCTACACTGTCTACGATGCCTTCAGCAATAGCTGCAACTTGTCTTTCGTTGTTTCCGTGCATAACTACAAAATAATCTGCTAAAAGAGAGATCCCTGCAACATCCATTGCCATAATATCCTCAGCTCTTTTATCATCACCTGCTTTAACTACTGTTTTTAATAATTCCATATTTGTTTCAATCATGTTTTTCCTCCTATTTGTTAGCTACCCATCTGTTGTAAGTAGCTACGGCTCTTGGATAAATCTTTTTCTTGGTCTGAATCAAATAAACCAGTGTCTGTTGCGTTTCAAAAGAAACTGCAGCTTGTAGATTTTCCGCTGCCAGACGACGAGCCTCTTCCACTCCAGGAAAATGTCTTCCTGGTTCAATGTAATCTGCCACATAAATCACTTGTTCTAATAAAGACATTTCACTTCTGCCGATCGTATGGTAACGAATAGCATTTAAAATATCTTCATCTAAAAGATGATAGTCTTTTTTTACCATTTCTGCTGCACAAGGACCATGCCAAATGTTACTGCCATATTCCATCAATTCGCTAGGAAATCCACTCTGTTTTATCAATTCTTTCATTTCTTGATCTGGTCTCTCTTTTGCGATGTCGTGGCACAAAGCAGCAATACTGGCGGCTTCTAAGGATGCACCATATTTTTCAGCCAAGTCGACTGCTGCTGCTTCTACACCTAAGACATGAATAAAACGTTTAGCGCTCATTTGCGTTCTTACTTGTTCTTTCAACTCTTCTCGGGTCACAGAGAGATAGTGCTTTGAATAAACAAGCTCATCAGCTTTACTTTTCATCTCTATACAACCCTTCTTGTTGAATATAATCTAAAACCGCTTCAGGCACTAAGTAATTAACTGTACAGCCTCTGGCAATGTTTTTTCTAACAGAGGTAGAACTTACTTCTATCTCTGGAACATCTACCCATATTAAGGGGTATTGAGTATCGATCACATAACCTGGTCTTTTTACTCCTACAAATTGAATCAATTGCATCAATTCATCTATTTTGTACCACTTCGGTAAATAGTTGACCATGTCCGCTCCGATAATGAAATAATATTCTGTATCTGGGTGGCGTTGAATCAACTCCAACATCGTATCATACGTGTAACTCTTTCCGCCGCGCTCAATTTCAATCGTTTCAATATCAAATTGAGGATTTTCTAAAACAGCTTGCTTTACCATATTAACTCTATGTTTGGCATCAATCGTTTTTTTAGCATCCACATGAGGAGGATTAGCAGTTGGCATAAAGTAAACTTTTTCCAACCCTAATTGTTGGCATACTTGGTCTGCAATGACTAAGTGCGCAATATGCGGAGGATTGAATGTACCTCCAAGAATACCCACTCTTTTCTTTGTTTCCGTTTCAGGCAATACTTCACTTAAAACTTTAGTCTGTTTCCCAGAAAAAAAAGATTCTCTCACACAACTTCCACTCCTTCCTACTGTAAACTCTAAACGTTATTTCTTGGGTATATCTAATGAGATTTTACGGTATTTTTCTTGTGAAGATGGTTTAAACAACACGATCACACGACCGATTTTTTGGATTACTTCGCAGTTGACCGCTTGTTCGATAGCTTCAGCCACTTCAGAAACTTCTTCATCTGCGTTTTGCAGTAAAGATACTTTGATCAATTCTCTTTTTTCCAACGCTTCCCCGATTTGTACTAACATTTCTGGATTCATCCCGTTTTTACCTACTTGAAAAATAGGGTTTAAGTGATGCGCTTTACTTCTTAAAAAACTTTTTTGCTTACCTGATAAGTTCATAGTAACTCTCCATTTCTATATTCAATTCACATTAAATAATTGACTTTCTAATTAAAACGTCAATGCCTTTAGGTGCCCATCCAGCTACGACTACACCAGATTGAGGGACAGTGATCCATCCCAGACCGGCAAAAACGATGTCTGATTTTTCTTTGATAGAGAACTCAAAACGAACCAGCTCAGGAAAAGAATCTTTTTCTTCCATACGCGGAGGCTGCAATAAAGCTCCTTTTTGTTTCTCGTACAGTTCATCAGCTTTTTCCAATTTTGTCCGATGAATGTTTAAATCATTTGAAACATAACAAGTAAAAGAGCTTCTTTCTCCTTTGATAAAGTCAAATCGAGCTACGCCGCCGAAGAATAGCGTTTGCGCTTCATTTAATTGATAAACTTTCGGTTTGATTTCTTTTTTAGGGGCAATCAATCGCAAATCTTTTGCTCCTAATACATGAGCCATTTGATGACGATGAATGATTCCCGGTGTATCGATCAAAGATTTTCCGTTATCTAAAGGAATCTCAATTTGATCTAATGTAGTACCTGGAAACTGAGAAACCGTGATCAAATCTTGTACTCCTGCTGAACTTTTAATGATTTGATTAATAATGCTGGATTTCCCAACATTTGTCACGCCTACTACATAAACGTCTTTTCCGTTACGATATTTTTCAATCGCTTCTTTCAGCTCATCTATTTCGTTGGTTTTCATTGCACTCGTTAATACTACATCTACCGGACGCAATCCAATTTCATGAGCTCTCTCGCGCAACCACTGAGTCAAACGACCTCTTTTTTGCGACTTCGGCAATAGATCTACCTTGTTCCCTACAAGCAATACCGGGTTTTTACCGACAAATCGGTGCAGTCCCGGAATGACGCTTCCGTTAAAATCAAATACATCTATCACGTTTACGATCAAGGCGTCTTTAGAGCCGATTTCGTTTAATAATTTCAAGAAATCGTCATCAGTCAAATGAACATCTTGGATTTCATTGTAATGACGCAATCTGAAACAACGCTGACAGTATACTTCTCCAGTTTCCAACCCTTTTTCTAAAGCTGCCGCTGGTGTATATCCTGGTTTAGATTTGTCGGTTGTCTGCAATACAGCACCGCAACCAATACAGCGAATCTCTTCTTCGTTACTTAACTCTATCTTTGTCATGTATTGACATCCTCCATCTCATATCTGGATCGTTCTTGATCAAATAGTTCATAATGTGCAATTCAAAAAAACGATTGATGCGCGTATTCCATGCATCTGAGTTTAGAATTGGTTTGACAAGTACATTACGGATCCCCGCTATATTGGCTCCCCAAATATCTGTCATGATCTGATCCCCTACCATTAAAATTTCTTCCTTAGGCAGTTTCAACCCTTCCGCAGCTTCATTGAAACCTTTTGACAAAGGTTTCATAGCGCGAGGAACGTAACGGACACCTAACAATTCTGCTACACGTTTTACTCGCTCATCACTATTGTTAGACAGAATAATGATCGGTATATCTACTTCCTTCATTACTTGGATCCAAGCAATCAATTCTTCTGTACCATTTGGGTTATTCCAAGCAATCAGCGTATTGTCCAAATCCGTCAAAACGGCTTTTATATTTTGCTCTCTCAATTGCTCTGGAGTAATTTGATAGATTGCTTCTACCATCCAGGTAGGTTTAAATATATTTAACATAACATCTCCCTACTCATTAAAATGGGAGCACTTTTTTTAGCACTCCCATAGTATTCTATGCTTTTATTATACGCGAAAAGCTGAGAATATCAATTTTCACTAAGCGTATTCTTCATTTCAGCTCCTGATCTATTTTATTTAAACAGATGGCTGGCGTATTAGTTTGCCTAATGTTTTTTATTGTATTCTTCTAAATTTTTGATCACATAAAAAGTGTCTCCTTGGTAATCGACATACCCATTTCCAACTCGTTGATTAGTTTCAGCGCCTTTGCCTACTACTGCTACGACAGTAGGCCCATCTATATGACTCATTGCCTTTTGAATAGCTTCTGCTCTATCTTCAACAATCTCATAAGACCCGTTTTCTGCTATAACAGCTTCAGCAACTTGCTTACATATCTCCAGAAGCGGTTCATCAGCGGGATCGTCCTCAGTAATATAAACTTTATCTGAAAATTTGCCAGCTACTTCGCCCATCTCTTTTCGTCGGTTGTAGGCTTTTCCTCCCGGACAGCCAAATACTGAAATCAGTTTATGGTGAGGGTATTCTTGTTTCAGAGAATCAAACAACACTTCAAAACTCAATCGATTGTGCGCATAGTCTACTATCCCGACCAAATTTTTATCTTGGCTGTTATACAACTCCATACGTCCTTTTGCACGTGCTTTTAACAATCCTGACTTGATGTACTCTATAGGAATACCTAATACATACATCGCAGAAATAGCGGCTAATGCGTTCTCCACATTAAACAACCCTGCAATTCCTAGAGAAATTTTTTCAATGTACGTCGGTGTGCGGACATCAAAAGTAATTTGATTATGCTCTTTTTGTACGTTAAACCCAAAAATATCTGCTTTTTCGTTTCGCTGACTGAATGTAATGACATTATTCGCTTGTCGTGAAGCTCTTTCAATCCTGTCAAAGTAATCAGTATCCAAGTTTAAACAAACTGTATCCGACTGTTTAAACAGCAATAATTTTGAATTTAGATAATCATCCATATCACTATGTTCTGCTGGGCTTAAATGATCTTCAGAAATATTTAAGAAAATACCGATTTTAAATGTCAATCCTTTTGTACGATCGTATTTCAATGCTTGACTAGAAACTTCCATTTCAAAAAATTCAACACCGGAATCTACAGCCGTTCTGAAATTTTGTTTTAATACCATCGCTTCAGGAGTTGTCATACGCGAAGGTGATTTCGTGACTCCATCGTAGTTCTCAACTGATGAAAAATATCCTGATGTTCTTTTTTTGTTAGCTACTAAATAATCATCTAGAATAGAACGCATAAAATTCGTCGTAGTTGTTTTTCCTTTTGTTCCTGTTACACCAATCAATGTCAATTGATCTTCTGGAAAGTCATAAAAAAGAGAACTTAACACCGCCATGGCTTCTCGTATCTCTCTTACTAAAATAACAGGCACATCTATGTCATATTCTACTTCACTGACATAAGCCAAAGCTCCATAAGACACAGCTTGTTTCAAATATTCTATTTTAAATGTAGCACCTTTACAGATAAACAGAGAAGGTTCGCTGACTTCTCGCGAATCGTATGTCATTTGTAAAACAGCACTATTAGCAATAACAGAATCTCGAGCAATCGTAGTTTTGACTAAAATATCCTTCTCAACTAATTGATCAATGTATTCTTGTACTTTTAAAGTTCTCATGTTTCCATATCTCCCTTTATTCAACTAATGGCTGATTTTGGTGCGCTGATCGTCTCTTTTCGTACCAAAACCTCATCAGCATCTCCTACCTATTCAATGTGTCAAAAAAAACTAGATAACCATCTCTCAGGATGATCAGACATTTCAAGTCTAACAAACTTCTTCTTATTATAACAAAATATTTTACTATTTACTTAAAAATTCGTTATTGAACGCAATTTTAGGAAAAGCCACTCTTTTCTATTAAAGTTTTGATACATGCTAAAATCCCCTTCGGACCAAAGAGCGAATGTCCGGGAGGGATTTCCGACTATTATAGACAAAATAAAACAACCGATGCAGAAATACCACCATTTCTGCATCGGTTGATTGCTTAATCTTGAAGTAGTTCAAATATTTCTATTGCTACAATATCAATATCATCAAATTGATAAACTTGACCAGTGGCTATTTCTTCTAGTTCGTAAACTCCAGATTTGCCATCATAATTGATCAGACAACGTTCAGCGCCTTCTTTTTCAAAGCGACGGACTTGTACTTCCCCATCTGACCCTTCTTGCATAGCTTCTAATCTTCGGATAATGGCAATTAATTGTGAAGACTTCATGTTTCGTGCCCCTTTCAAACTTGACTCAGTACTATTCTAACAGATTTTATAGTAAATAACACTATACTCACTTCTGTTTTACAAAAAAAATTCCGGCTCTTTTGTGCATTGCTATAATAAAAGCTTTTTTACTTTATTAGCCAGTACTTCTTTTTTTAAATTATGATAAAAAAATGATATCTCACAGCAAATAAGTTAGGAATAGCATGGCAAAAAAATGAGGATTCAGTTTTTGAAATTCTCATCCTAAAAACAAATAAACTTAGGTTGCAAGAATTAGAAAAGATATACCTGAATAAAAAAAGCCAGCAAGAAAATTCCTGCCGACTTTTTTTAGCAGATCAGCTTTCAGCTTTCCCACCATAGTTTAATCAATGCTTGTGTACCGTCATTTCCCTTACCTTTACCTTCTAATTCTTCATACATTTTTTCGGCCAGAGCTGTAGCAGGCAAACTCAAGTTCATTCTTTTAGCTTCATCTAGAGCTATTTTCAAATCTTTAACAAAGTGTTTCACGAAGAATCCCGGAGAATAATCTTCTTTTAAAATACGCGGAGCATAATTTGTCAATGACCAATTTTGAGCACTGCCGCCTCCAACTGTGTCTACTACTTTTTCGACATCTAATCCTGCTGCTTTTGCGTACACTAATAACTCTGTCATACCAGTCATTGTACCTGCTACCATTATCTGGTTAGCCATTTTAGTATGTTGTCCGCTGCCAGCTGGCCCTTGCAAATTTACCTTGCTGGAAAAAACATTAAAAATCGGTTCTATTTTTTTAAATACATCTTGATCTCCTCCTACCATAATAGTCAGAGTACCATTTTTAGCACCTAGATCTCCTCCAGAAACTGGAGCGTCCAAAATACCTAGACCTTTTTCTGATCCAGTTTTATAAAGTTTTTTAGCCAATGTCGGCGTACTAGTCGTCATGTCGATTAATATTTGGTCAGCTCCCGCTGTTTGAAAAATCCCGTTATCTCCATAATAAACTTCTTCTACATCGGAAGGGTAACCTACTATAGTAAATACTATATCTGTATTTTGCGTTGCTTCAGCAGGAGTATTTTTCCATTTCGCGCCTAATTCTATGATTTCAGCTGCTTTATTTTTTGTCCGATTATAAACTTGTACCTCATGACCGGCTTTCAACAAATGTTTAACAATAGATGTCCCCATAACACCTGTTCCAATAAACCCTATTCTTTTCTTCATCACTACCTATCTCCTCCCCTTATCCCTTATTATTAGTATAACACGGATTCAATATAACCCTTCTAAAAGCGCTGCAAGATTTTTACTGAAGATGGTTCTGCCGGCTGTAGAATTCAAGCCATATGCGAGCCAGACGTTTCTCCGAATAGGCAGCATTTCCTTCAACGGCTTTTTCTTTTATATTCTGATAAAAAACCTCGTCCTGTTTTAGTCGGTTGATGGTTTCTTTCATAGATGCTTTATCTGCAGCTGGGTGATAATAGCCTTTCAATACCGGCTGATATAATGGCAAATCACGCAACACAACAGGTGTGTGACAAGCTAAAGATTCCAAGATACACATTGGAAATAACTCTTCATAAGATGGCAATAAAAAAACATCAGCCAGATTATAATAATCTCGCATCTTATCCCGGTTTAAGATACCCGTAAACAACAAATTTTTAGGCGGGTGATCCATAATTTTTTTAAACTTTTCATAACCATCTGTTATTTTCCCAAACGAAAATCCTCCAGCCCAAATAAATTGAACGTCCGGCATTTCTTCAGCTAACTTAACAAAGTCGTATACACCTTTTCGCTCTTGGACTTGCCCGGCTCCAAATACTACAAATTGATCAGGTTTGATAGTCAACTTTTCTTTCAGCTGCTTTTTTTGTTCGTTAGAATAAACAAAAAAGTCTTTCTCTGCGACAAAATTAGGAATATATGTAATATCATTTTCTGCAATACCGTATTTTTTTAATTCGTCAATAAAAATAGGATTAACCACTACTAAATGGTCCATCCTCTTGTAGAAAGATATAACGTATTTATAAAATACTTCTTCTATGAATTTCGGTAGATGAATGCTTCCTTTTAATGTTGAAGGCAAGAAATGAACATACCCTATTCTTCTTCCAAACCGTTTTCTAAAAAAGGTGCTGATATAAAAATGCAGATCGATTGTATGATAATGGCTGATAGATGATTTTGAAAACTGATTGATAGAGAGCTCTATTGAATCCTTATGGTATGTTTTTAATAATTGCACCAATTCTAAATAAGCACTGCCAACTCCTTGACCTTTAACTTTATCAGCAGAAGAAAACATATTTATGTGAATCATGTATTTAACCTCTCCTTACTGATTTTCGATAATATTTTGGTTCAACGGGTTTCTCTTGATGATATGTCTGCATAGCTTCCTTGTAGTATTTCAACACTTCTTCGCCAAAAACAGTAGATGAAATCGATTGAAGCAACTTTTTCCGATCTATTGTATTATTTGCATTATTTTTTTGAGTGTCCTTATTTTTCAGGTAATCCAAGATTGTTTGACCTAATTCTTCATCCTGCCGATACGTTTTACCCAATTTACCGCTGTAAATCAGCATATCAGTATAAGGACTAGATTTCGCTACAATATTTGTTCCTGCAGCAATCGCTTCAATGTAAGTCAAACCTTGAGATTCAGATGTAGAAGCATTAACATATAAATCCGAAGCTTGGTAATAAGCATTTACTTCATCTACATGGACTTCTCCAGTAAAGCGAACAGAATTTGTAACATTTAATTCCTTACTTAATTGCTCCAACTCATCACGAATAGGCCCATCGCCAACTACAATTAATTTAGCGGTCGGGTATTCATTTAGCACAATAGGGAAAGCTTTTAATATGGCACCTATATTTTTTTCATGAGCTAAACGACTTAATGACAACAAGACTAACTCATCTTCGCCAATAGCTAATTCTTCTCGAATATTACGTATTGATGGAGCTCTTAGTTTTTCCAGATTGACTCCTGTAGGAATCACTCGAATATCTTGTTTCACACCGTAGAACAAAAGTTTATTTTTCGCTTTTTCGCTAGGAGCGATAACTCCAGCCGTTTGATTACAAAAATGCTTGGAAACTAACTTCACGTGCGAAGGGCGTAAAACTTTTCCTTTAGCCACATAATGCAAATAATCCTCATACATAGTGTGATACGTATGCACGCAAGGAATACCAAGTTGACGCGCTACATATTTTCCAGTTAAACCTAAACTAAATTCAGTATGTGTGTGGACTAAGTCAAGACCAAATTCTTTAGATTTTCTCAGTGCACTCAACATGCCACGAAAGGCCACTCGCCGATCTTTAAAAGAAAAGAATGGGATACTTGCAAATCGAACAATTCCCGGCTCATGTTTATCAGCTTTAGGATCTGTCGTTGTAAAAATAACTACTTCATGCCCATGAGCTTCCAATTCCTCTTTTAATGTTTGGATAGACGTAGCCACTCCGCTTACTTGGGGAAAATACGAATCAGTGAAAATTCCTATTCTCATTTTTATTTTCACTCCTTTAATAAGATTATACGGATTTTCAATAAAAAAAACAGTGCAAATGTGTTAAATATCTAGTTTACATTGTTTTTTTGATAGATTGCTCAATATAATCTTACCTTAACATAGTACGATAAAAAAATAATCCATCTTTAGCAGTAGATAAAGTTTCTTTATAAAAAAAACGTTTGTTTAGAAAAACCTAAACAAACGTTTTTAAATAATCATTTTATGGTTTTATTTTAGATATTTTTCAACTAAAGCAACAACTTCTTCAGCAGTATCACATTCATTGATTGCTTTATCTGCCAATTCAGCCATTTTCGTTGAATCTAACGTTTTCATTAAGCTGCGTGTTTTTAATACACTTGATGCACTCATTGAAAATTCGTCTAAACCAAGACCTAGCAACAACGGAACAGCCGTTTGGTCTCCAGCCATTTCTCCACACATACCTGCCCATTTGCCTTCTTTATGAGCTGAATCAATAACATTCTTGATCAAGCGTAAAATTGAAGGATTGTACGGTTGGTACAAGTAAGAAACGCGTTCATTCATACGGTCAGCAGCCATTGTATATTGAATCAAGTCATTTGTTCCGATACTAAAGAAATCTACTTCCTTAGCAAACTTGTCCGCAATTACAGCAGCAGCCGGAATTTCAATCATGATACCAACTTGGATAGAATCAGAAACTTCAACACCATCGTTGATCAAGTTAGCTTTTTCTTCCATTAAAATAGCTTTAGCTTCTCGGAATTCACCTAGAGTAGCGATCATAGGGAACATGATACGCAAGTTGCCATGAACTGAAGCACGTAATAGAGCACGCAATTGTGTTCTAAACATATCAGATTCATTTAAACTAATACGGATTGCACGATATCCTAAGAACGGGTTCATTTCATGAGGCAAATCCAAGTAAGGAAGTTCTTTATCGCCACCGATGTCCATTGTACGGACAACGACAGGTTTTTCTCCCATACTTTCTAATACTGTTTTGTATGCTGTATATTGATCATCTTCTGTTGGGAAATCTGAAGAGTCCATGTATAAGAATTCCGTGCGGTACAAACCAACTGCCTCAGCTCCATTGTTGTGAACTCCATCTAAATCTTTAGGAGTACCAATGTTTGCAGCTAATTCAATATGTTTCCCGTCGGCTGTTACAGTATCTTCTTCTTTAAGTTTTTCCCATTCAGCTTTTTGATTTTCAAACTCTTCAGCTTTTAGACTGTAAGTGTTGATTGTTTCAGCATCTGGTTTAATAAATACTTGACCCTCTAAACCGTCAACGATAATTTCGTCACCATCTACTACACGAGTTGTAATATCTTTCGATCCAACAATTGCCGGAATTTCAAGAGAACGCGCCATAATAGCAGAATGTGAAGTACGACCTCCAATATCTGTAACGAAAGCTTTAACGTATTTACGGTTTAATTGAGCAGTATCACTCGGTGTTAAGTCATGAGCAATCACAATAACCTCTTCATCAATAGTTGAAGGACTAGGCAGTTTCACACCTAATAAATGAGCTAGAACACGTTTACGAACATCTTTGATGTCAGCTGCACGTTCTTGCATGTATGGGTTGTCTTCCATGCCTTCAAAAATCGAAATAAATGTATTAGTAGCTTCTTGAAGCGCACTTTCTGCATTTACTTTGTTGTCTTTGATATTGCTTTCAACCGTTCCAATCAAATCAGGATCTGAAAGGACCATTAAATGTGCATCAAAAACTTGAGCTTCTTCTTCGCCTAAACTTTTTGCTGCATTCTCACGAATCAAACTAAGTTCTTCTTTAGCTTTCGCCAATGCATCAGTGATGCGTTGAATTTCACTATCTGAATCTTCAACTGATTTTTTGGTGAAAGTTAAATCAGGCTCGATAAGCATATAAGTTTTTGCAATAGCAATACCATCACTAGCTGCAATTCCTTTCAGTACGTCTACCATTATTCTGATAATCCTTCTTTCTTCATTGTTTCTGCGATTCCAGAAATTGCTTCAGCTTCGTCTGCTCCTTCAGCAGAAATCGTAACGTCTGCGCCTTGGCCAACACCTAAAGACATAACGCCCATAATAGATTTCAAGTTTACAGATTTACCTTTGTATTCAAGGTTGATATCTGAGTTGTATTTGCTTGCTGATTGTACTAATAATGTAGCTGGACGAGCATGGATTCCTGTTTCAGCTACGATATGAAATTCGCGTTTTTCCATAATTGGTTATTCCCCTTTATTTCAAATATTTTTTATTAGAGTCAGTTTCATCTATAATACTGTTAAACAGTAAAAGACATAGTTAAAAATAACCCTTTCAAAAATTAGATTACCATTTTTTCAATAATTTCACAACTCTTTTTACATTGTAAACGCTAAATCATAGATAAATTTAATCTATTCTCTACTTTTGCGTCTATAGACAACGTTTCCACCCAATCCAGCCTCACCTATAACGGTATTTTTTTTCGGATGCTGATTCCATACTTCTAAAAAAATCATAAACTCTTCTTTCTGGATATTGATTTCTTCCACTTCTCCATTGCTCAATGCAAAAATTTTTTGCTGTATTTCTTCTTTAGTCAATTTAACCACCTCTTTTTTCTCTTAAGTATAGTGTATCACTTTCATAAAACAGAAAATAGTTGTATCTTGTCTTTGTAAACAAAAACTATTTTTTGTGATAAATAACTAATTTTTTATAAGAAAAAAACTTGAAAGTCAGGAATGGTCAGTGTATAATAAATTCATAAAGGTCAGACAAAGTCAAATTTGCATCTGACTTATGAATCAATCTTTGAAAG
Organism: Desemzia sp. AGC72; assembly: GCF_057334175.1. Taxonomy (NCBI): domain Bacteria; kingdom Bacillati; phylum Bacillota; class Bacilli; order Lactobacillales; family Carnobacteriaceae; genus Desemzia; species Desemzia sp. AGC72. The sequence goes on along the minus strand of NZ_JBHFIG010000021.1, from coordinate 34,146 downwards.
GTTGTGTAAAATATGTTATGTCAAAATTGCCATCAAAATGAAGCTACTATTCATTTATATACAAGTATGAATGGTCAAAAAGGCCAATTAGACCTATGCCAAAATTGTTACCAAGAATTGAAAAATGCACAAGCTCGAGGAATGGGAAATAATCGTCCTCCTCAAAATCCTTTCGGATTTGGGAATCTGGATGATTTGTTCCGTTCTATGCAAGGCGGAGCAAGAGAATATCCCAACTCAGACGTCCCTCCTACTCAAACAGGGGGCGGCAGAGGCAACCAGCCTCCTACTAGAAGAAAATCCGGTTTGCTAGGAGAATATGGTACTAACCTGACTGACTTGGCAAAATCAGGAGCAATTGATCCAGTTATCGGCAGAGATCAAGAAATTGAGCGCGTATTAGAGATTTTGAACCGCCGTACAAAAAACAACCCTGTTTTGATTGGTGATCCAGGTGTTGGAAAAACTGCTGTTGTAGAAGGTTTAGCACAAAAAATCGTAGACGGCGACGTTCCTCAAAAATTGATGAACAAAGAAGTCATCCGCTTAGACGTTGCTTCTTTAGTACAAGGTACTGGTATTCGTGGTCAATTTGAAGAACGCATGCAACAATTAATGAATGAATTGAAACAAAATAATAACATTATCTTGTTTATTGATGAAATCCATGAAATCGTAGGTGCAGGTAGTGCAGACGGAAGTATGGATGCTGGAAACATTTTAAAACCTGCCTTAGCTCGAGGGGAACTTCAATTAGTTGGTGCTACTACGTTAAGAGAATACCGTTCAATTGAAAAAGACGGTGCACTAGAACGTCGTCTACAACCAGTACGTGTCGATGAACCTACTCTTGATGAAACCTTCAGTATTTTAAAAGGTATCCAAAAGAAATATGAAGAATACCACCAAGTGAAATATACAGACGAAGCTATACGCAGTGCAATCAACTTATCAGATCGTTATATCCAAGATCGGTTCTTGCCGGATAAAGCAATCGATTTATTAGATGAAGCTGGTTCTAAGAAGAACTTGACGATCCAAACGATCGATCCTCAAATCATAGAAGAGAAAATTGCTGAAGCTGCTCAAGAAAAACAAGCTGCTTTGCAAAATGAGGATTATGAAAAAGCTGCATTTTACCGAGATCAAGCTGCTAAATACGCAGCTATGCGAGATCAGCAACAACCTGATTCTGAAAAACCAGTCGTTACTGAGCAAGATATGATCAATATTATTGAATTAAAAACAAATATCCCTGTCGGAGATCTAAAAGAAAAAGAGCAAACACAATTGCGAAACTTAGATACCGACTTGAAAAAACATGTTATTGGACAAGATGCTGCTATTGAAAAAATTGCTAAAGCTATCCGCAGAAATCGTGTTGGTTTCAATAAAAAAGGCAGACCTATCGGTTCGTTTTTATTCATCGGACCAACTGGTGTCGGAAAAACGGAATTGGCTAAACAGCTGGCTTTTGAATTGTTCGGCAGCAAAGATTCGTATGTTCGCTTTGACATGAGCGAATATATGGAAAAACACAGTGTTTCTAAATTAATCGGTTCTCCTCCAGGTTATGTTGGTTATGAAGAAGCTGGTCAATTAACAGAAAAAGTCCGCCGCAACCCTTACAGCATTCTATTGTTAGATGAGATTGAAAAAGCTCACCCGGATGTATTGCACATGTTCTTGCAAATTCTTGACGATGGTCGTTTGACTGATGCGCAAGGAAGAACGGTTAGTTTTAAAGATACGATCATTATCATGACAAGTAATGTTGGACAAGGTGAAGTTGAAGCTAGTGTAGGATTTGCAGCTACTAACCAAGCAAACCGCAGTTCAGTCTTGAACCACTTGACAGATTACTTCAAACCAGAGTTTATCAACCGATTTGACGGTATCATCGAATTCAATACGTTGAGTAAAGAAAACTTGCTCCAAATTGTTGATTTAATGATCTTAGATGTAAACCGCATGCTTCAAGATCAGCGCATCACCTTAGATGTGGATCAGCAAGCGAAAGAAAAATTAGTAGATCTTGGATACAATCCTAAAATGGGCGCTCGTCCATTAAGAAGAGTTATTCAAGAGCAAATAGAAGACCGTGTAGCTGATTTCTATTTGGATCATCCAAATGCTAAAGACTTGATCTGTACGGTAGAACAAGACGAAATCACTATAAAGGAAAAAGAAATTGTTGAGATCAAAGAAGAAATCGAATCACCTTCTTCATCAGATACAACAGAATAATTTTTGATATAACCTCTCGTTATAGCTTTAACACCATGCCCTTTGGAGTAAGAATAAGAACTTCTTATCTTCAAAGGGGATTTTTTTCTTCTAAATAGTAAATAATATTTTGAAAAACAGTTTCGTGCAGTTTATAATAAAATCAAATAGTATAAAATTTAATAAGAATGAGGTGGACAACATGAAATTAATTGATGTAACCAATAGCCATTCTCTTTTAGTGAATAGTCAGTTGGAAAATACTGATGCCGTTTTTATAAAAGTCTTTTCATTAGGTCCTACCACAGTAATTTTCTCTGGTGCTCCTACACACGAGGATGTTATTCTTGAAAACAAGAAAAGAAATATAAAAAGCACTGAAATCCAGTATGCTATTGAACGTATTTTAGAAACTGATCCGAACAAAGTAGAAATCTTTGAAGCTCCGCACCTTGTAGAAATTTCTATTAAACGCTGATTTTATCAGCGGTATAAGTCCAACAGACAGAAACCCGCATTTATTTCAATTGTCTAAGTTCCCTGTCTCATTTTCACTCATAAAAAAACGACCACTGAATAATTCAGTGGTCGTTTTTTTATGAGTATTTTACATCAATGTTTTTAATTCAACATTCGGATATTTATCTGAGAACCAACGCATTGCAAATTCATTTTCAAATAAGAATAACGGGTTACCAAAACGATCCTTCGCTAGAATATTTCGACTAGACGACATATTCTCATCTAAATCATCGGCATCGATCCAACGAGCGATTTTGTGCCCCATTGGCGACATAATAATTTCTGAATTATATTCACCCAACATTCTGTGTTGGAACACTTCAAATTGCAACTGACCAACTGCTCCAATGATGTAATCTTCCGTATGGTATGTCTTATACAATTGGATGGCTCCTTCTTGTACCAATTGTTGAACACCTTTATGGAATGATTTTTGTTTCATAACGTTTTTAGCAGAAACTTTCATAAACAACTCAGGAGTAAATTGCGGCAAATCTTCAAATTCGATTTTTAAATTGTTTTCATAAATCGTATCTCCGATTTGGAAGTTCCCAGTATCATATAAACCAATAATATCCCCTGCAACAGCATGCTCTACTATCTCTCGTGTTTCAGCCATAAACTGAGTAGAATTAGATAATCTCATTTTTTTAGCTGTTCTCGCTAAAGTGACGTCCATTCCACGTTCAAATTTCCCAGAACAAACTCGTACAAAAGCGATTCGGTCTCTATGAGCTGGGTCCATATTAGCTTGAATTTTAAAGATAAATCCAGAAAATTTTTCTTCTGAAGGACTTACTTCTTCTTCATTTTTTGTTTCATGAGAAGCCGGACCTGGCGCAAATTCTAGATAAGTATCTAAGAACGTTTGTACACCAAAGTTGGTCAATGCAGAACCGAAAAATACAGGCGTCAATTCTCCAGCTTGGATTTTTTCTCTCGAAAATTCATTCCCAGCTTCACTCAATAACTGAGCGTCTTCAAGAGCTTGGTCGTATAAGCTGTATTGTTTTAAAGGATGATCTCCGATGATTTCTCCGTTTTCATCTAATGGCGCATACGCCTCTCCGTTTAACCCATTGATTTCAGGACGATGCACTTCCACTCGATTATTGTATAGATCATATAGCCCTAACAGACCTTTCCCCATACCGATCGGCCAATTCATGGGATATGCATCGATTTCCAATACTTCTTCCAGTTCATCAATCAAGTCTAAAGGCTCTCTTCCGTCACGATCTAATTTATTGATGAATGTAAAAATAGGAATACCTCTCATACGACAAACTTTAAATAATTTCTTCGTTTGCGGCTCGATCCCCTTGGCACTATCAATAACCATTACTGCACTATCCACCGCCATCAAAGTACGATACGTATCTTCAGAAAAGTCCTGATGTCCAGGAGTGTCTAAAATATTGATTCTTTTGTCGCTATAATCAAATTGCATCACTGAACTCGTTACTGAAATTCCACGTTGTTTTTCAATTTCCATCCAGTCCGATTTAGCAAATTTTCCAGACTTTTTCCCTTTTACCGTACCGGCTTGACGAATTGCGCCACCAAAAAGGAGCAACTGTTCAGTGATCGTCGTTTTCCCAGCATCCGGGTGAGAAATAATCGCAAAAGTTCTACGAGATGCCACTTCTTCTTTTAATGTTTGTTTCATATTCAAATCCCTCTTTTAAATTTCTTTTGTTTTTTTATATAAGCAGAACCTCTTAATTCAATTGCTACTAAGAATCTTTTCTGCAATAATCAAGCTTTACTTATCTACAACTAATTAATTATAACATAATTTAAAAATGAGAGCGAGATAAATCTGTATCACAGAACTGTTTCAAAACTATATGCAATACAACAGAAAAACGACTGGAGTGAGACTCCAGTCGTTTTTCGTACTTTTAAATTCAATGTTAAGCAGTTACTTCTGTACCTTTTGCTATTTTTCTTTCTTGTTCTACTGCTGCTTGAGCAAGCAAGTTCAAGTAGTTCCAAGGACGATCAAATACTGGTTGGAAGAAGAAATCAACATATGCTAGATCTTCGATAGTCATTTTATTTTGTACAGCTAATGACAATGTATTAGCTGATTGAGTAACGTCGTATTTAGACATTACTTGTCCACCAACGATACGGTTTGTTCCTACTTCGTAAACTAATTTCATCAATACTTTTTCATTAGTCGGCATAAATTCTGGACGGTAGTAGTCTTCAACTACAACTGAACGAACATCTAATCCGAAATGAGAAGCACTGTTTACGTTTACTCCTGTAGAACCGATGTTGAAACCGAACAAGTACAATCCAGAAGTAGATTGAGTTCCACGGTATTTAACACTTGGTTCAACAATGTTTTTACCAACTAAAGTTCCCATACGCACAGCATTTGTTGCTAATGGAATGTATGCAGATCCACCATTTGGATTGTAATGAACTGCACAACTGTCTCCAGCTGCATAAATATCTTTGTCGCTTGTTCTCATGTATTCATCAACAAGAATAGCCCCGTTTGGCAACATGTCTACTTTGTCTTTCAACAATTCGTTGTTTGGACGGAAACCAACACACATGATAACCATTTCAGTTTCAAATGAATTTTCAGAAGTGACAACTTTAGTTACTTCACCATTTTCATTCGCCTCGAAGCCATTTACAGTTTGGTTTAACGCTAATTTGATTCCACGTTCTTGCAAGTCGTTTTCTAAGATATCTGTGAATTCTGGATCTAGGTATTTGTTTAAAATACGGTCTAATCCATCAATCAACGTAACATCTTTTCCAGCTTCTGCAAAAGCTTCTACTAATTCAATACCAATGTAACCTCCACCAACGATGACAACTTTTTGTTTGTCTTTTGCTTGGCGAATGATTTCATTTGCTTGGTTGTAGTTTTTACATAATAAAATGTTTTTAGATTCAATTCCAGAAATAGGAGGAACAATTGGCCAAGAACCAGTTGTATTCACTAATTTATCGTATGATTCTTCAAAAACTTCACCAGTTTGCATATTTTCTACAGTAACTTTTTTAGCAACAGTATCAATATTTGTAACGTTATGTTCCATGTGAACAGTTGCGCCCATTTCAGTTAATTCTTCAGGATTTGAATAGAATAAACCTGCTGGATCTTTCACAACGCCACCAACATACAATGCGATTCCGCATGATAAGAATGACACATTGTCATTTCGTTCAAAAACAGTTACTTCAGTATTTGGATGCTCATTAAGAATAGTTTTTACTGCTGATGTTCCAGCATGCGTACATCCTACAACGACTACTTTCACTATGAATCCTCCTATTAGATCACTTATACGGATCATTTCTAACGGTATTTTTTATGTTAAGAACTCCTAGTGTTCTTAACCACAGCTAATAGAATACTACACTCTTCACAAACTTGTCAATGCTTTTAGTCGGAAGTTCGTGTATTTTTTTTCAAATTTGCGTACCTAAACTCTTTTCTCAATTTATACATATTGTGCAAGTAAATGATAATGGTTTTTGTTACCGCATATGTCGGAACTGCCATGATCATTCCTAACACTCCTGATAAGTTTCCTGCAACCAAGAGGATAATGATGATCGTTAACGGATGAATGTCTAACGATTTACCAATAATGTTCGGCGAAATCAGATTGCTTTCAATTTGTTGAATGACTAATACGACCAAAGCTACTTTTAATGCTTGTACTGGAGAAATCGTTAAAGCTAAAATGACAGCCGGTGCAGCTCCAATAAATGGTCCTAAATATGGAATGATATTGGTTACTCCAGCAATCAAGCCAAATAACAAAGCATACGGTAATCCAATAAGCATATATCCCAGATAAGTGAAAATCCCAATAAATAAACAAACTAAAGCTTGCCCACTTATATATGAAGAAATCGTTTGATTCATTTGACCTAGTAAGCCGATCATTTCTGTTCGATATTCTGCCGGCAAGAAACGTGAGATCGCTTGAGGTAATTTTTCACCATCCCGAAACATATAAAAAAGAATAATCGGGACAGTTACGACAAAAATCGCTGTATTGGCAATTATACCTACTAAAGAACTTAAACTAGAAGTAACATTAGTGATTAGAAAATCCGAAACACTTTTTATACTTAGTCCAAAAGAATCAATCAATTCATCTACATTGATTTCTTGGAACCATTCCTGCTCTTCCCATTTTGTCAATTGTGTTTCAAGGTCAGCAACGACTTTAGGCAGATTCTCTAATAATTGCGCTACTTGTGTGATAATAGCTGGTATCAATGTCAGAATTAAAATTATCACAACACTGATAAAAGCCAATATGATGATTGGAGCAGCAATTTTTCTTTTGATATTAATTTTTTCCAATAAAGAAGTTATAGGATTTAATAAGTAATACAAAAATCCCGCTGTCAAAATTGGTAAAAATAATGTAGCGATAAACGTTGTTACGGGATAAAAAACAAAATTGATCTGGGTCATGATATAAAAGATGGTCACGATGACTAACAACCAAACAGACCAAAACATTAACTGGGAGTCCTTAAATTTATTCATTTAATTTCTTTCCTCTTTCTTAAAAAATAATGGTTGATCTACATATTGATGACATAAAAATTTCATTAGTCGATAACAGATAACAAATACTTTTCTACCAGGTTCTCAGTAGCTTCGATCGAATCATTGTGTGTTCTTTCATAAGCATGACTGGCATCGATTCCAGCTCCAATCAATCCATGACGAACATCTGCGCCGGCTTTCATCGCTGCTGAAGCATCGCTGCCGTAAAAAGGGTAAATATCCAATTGATAAGGGATCTGATGTTTTTCGCACAGTTGAGTCAGTTTTCTTCTAAATTGATAGTGATAAGGTCCACTGGCATCTTTTACACAGATCGAAACAGAATATTCATCTGTTTGTTGGTCATCTCCCATAGCTCCCATGTCTACCGCTAAATATTCAACAACTTTATCTGAAATATTGGAATTTCCGCCATAACCGATCTCTTCATTATTCGAAATAAAGAAGTGTGTAGTATGAGGAAGAGTGATCTTTTTCTTAGCCAATTTTGATAGAAACTGCAGCAAAATAGCAACACTCACTTTATCATCCAAATGACGTGATTTTATAAATCCTGATTCCGTAATTTCCGTACGCGGATCAAAACTGATAAAATCTCCTACAGAAATCCCTAATGCTTTAGTTTCCTCTGCTGTTTTGACCTTTTCATCAATTCTCACTTCTATATTGTCTTGATTTCTTTCAGCTTCTCCAGCATCTTTATAGACATGTACACTGGTTTGATGCATAAGTATGGTTCCTTTGTAGGTCTCGCCGTTTGTAGTAGTATGGATCGTGCAATATTCTCCTTCTATTGCATTAAAGCGGAATCCGCCAATTAAATCGATTTTCAATCTTCCATCCGGTTTGATTGCACGTACCATTGCTCCTAATGTATCAACGTGGGCTGTAATGAACCGCTCTTGTTCTTTGTTTGTTCCTTCCACCGTTATCATTAAACTTCCTTTACGGTTAACGACAGGCTTGTATCCTTCTTTTTCCATCATTTTTTTGATTACGGAGATGATCTCGTAAGTATTTCCTGTAGGAGAAGCTATATTCGTTAACTGTTTCACTTTGTCAATCGTTTGTTCAGACATCAATTTTGCTCCATTCTATTCAATTTTTATTATTTTCAGTATAAGCTAAAGTGTCAGAGAAAGAAAGAAGGTATGAACGTAGTCTAAGAACAATGAGTTAATCTTCCGCCTATTTGACTCTTCCAGCAAATCTTAGTTTGTTTCTTTTTTATCAAACGGTTTAAAAGTCAATTCTTGCTTTTCATTTATCATCAAAGCTGCTGAAAAAATCTGCCCATTCTTCTTTTTAAATCCTTTTAAAATTTGAGTCTCTCCTTGTTCCAATATTTTTTTTACAGTAGCAGAAGAGAGCGATTTTCCAATGAATTTCTTAGGGATCAAAAACGTACAGCCTTTACTATATCCAGTGCATCCGTAAATTTTCCCTTTATCGATAATTGTTTCTCCACATTTCGGACAAACACCTATAACCGAATTATCTGATTTTACAGCTGTCATTTTATCAGACCAATCATGAGTATTCAACGTTTGAACAGCTGCAGTCAGTGTATGTTGAATAAACTGTTCAATATTTGTCAAGAAAGCTTTTTGGGTACCTTCTTCACTTTTGATTTTCTTTAAATAGGTTTCCCATTTCGCTGTCATTTCCGGGCTGCTTAACAACGTGTCCTCCACTGCCTCGCATAGTATTTCGCCTTTTTGAGTAACGGTAACAGTATTCTTTTTGACTTCGATATATTGTTGATGCTTCAGTGTTTCTAAAACATTCGCCCTGGTCGCTTCTGTACCGATACCTTCAGTTTCTTTTAAAATTTCTTTTTCTTCTTCATTTTCTAATTCTTTCCCGCACGTTTTCATAGCTGTGATCAATGTTCCTTCTGTATAGAACTTAGGAGGGGTAGTCATTCCTTTTGATGTTTTCAGCTCAGTTTCCACTATCTCATTTTTTTTTAACGGTGGAAGTTCCAACTGTTCATCTCCAACTTTTTTTTTAGAAGAAGAATATTCCAATCTTCTCCATCCCTCTTCTAAATTTACTTTTCCTTTACTCAAGAAATCAAGCCCTTTGATGTCTACCGTGACTTTAGTTTCATCATATACATAATTCGTTTCGAACATGGCTAGCGTTCGTTTCAAAACGGTATAATAAATTTGTTTTTGTATAGAAGATAACTTATCCAATTGCTTTTGCGTAGGTGTTTTCTTAGTTGGGATAATGGCATAGTGTTCTTGGACTTTTGAATCATCTACGTAACGTTTTCTTTTACTAATATTCGGCTGTTCTATTTTGTAGCTCAATAATTGCTCGTAGTCTGTTCTTTTTTCCAGCAAATAACTGAACTCTGATCCAGTGATGTGTCTGCAATCACTTCTGGGATAACTTAATAATTTGGCTTCATACAATGACTGGACATGTTTCAATGTATCAGAAGGACTGATTTTGTATTTTTTGTTGATCAAACTTTGCAAGTCGCTCAGTGAGAACAACAATGGTGAGGGTTGAGAAACTCTTTTTGTCTCTACAGCAGATATTCTCCCCGGATTGACGGCAGCCAAGTCATATTTTTGAATCATATCCAGCAAATCTTTTTTTGTTTGGAATTTTTTATTGTATTTCGCTTTAAATCCACCTTTTTCCGCTGTAACTTCTGCATGCAATTCAAAAAATGGTTGCGGAACAAATTTTTCGATTTCTTTTTGCCGCTGATAAATCATGTACAATGTTGGCGTTTGTACACGACCAACGCTGAAAACTCCTTCATTGATGCCTTTTGCTTGTAAAGACAACGTATAAAACCGAGATAAGTTGATTCCTACCAGCCAATCACTCACTTGTCTAGTCTGCGCTTCAATATAAGAAGAATAAAACTCTTTGCCATCTCTCAATCGAGCAAACCCTTTTTGAATTTCATCCGTCTCCAACGAATTGATCCATAAACGCTTAATGATTTTATTTTCAGCTCTCGCTTGGTGAATGATAGAACGGGCAATATTCTCTCCTTCTCTATCGCTGTCCGTAGCAATAATGATTTCATCTGCTTCTTTTAATAAGTTTTTTACAATCGTAAATTGCTTAGCTTTACCGTATCCTACTTTAAAGCGAAACTGTTCTGGAATGATGGGCAATTGCTTCATACTCCATTTTTTCCATTCTTTTTTATATGTCTCAGGCGGTGCTAATTCAATTAAATGACCATACCCCCAAGTGATGACAAAGTCATTTGATGAAGACAAGGTGATATAACCGTCTTTTTTAGTATACTTTCCAAATGATTCAGCATACGCTTGTGCTTGGGAAGGTTTTTCTGCTAAAACTACTTTTTTCATGTTTCTCACTACCTTCAATTAGATGTTTTAATATGTTTTATAATTTCATTCTAAGTTTGATTAGTTGTTTCAACATACACCTTTAAAAGTTCAGCTAATTATATAATACTTTATTCATTGCCGTTTTTTTGATAAAAAATTGATTATTTTTATCCATGATGCAAAAATGATTCAAATAGAAAAAAACTTATTTTGAAATTGTCCTTTCATCTTCCTTATGTTACTCTAATTATCAAATAGAAAGAAGTGAGGCTGGATAAATGAACTTTGAATGGACAACAGATATTGATTCTCCTATCTATAAAGACTCTCTAGCTCTACGAAAAAAAGTTTTTGTAGAAGAACAAAAAGTACCGATGGAATTGGAAGTAGATGAGCTGGAAAGTCAAACGACCCATGTTGTTGGATACAACCATCAACAAGCTATTGCTACTGCTCGTATTTACGAAAAAACACCTCATACTTATAAGATTCAGCGCGTAGCTGTAGATTATGGACTGCGCGGCCAAAAAGTAGGGATGCAGCTCATGCAAGAAGTTGAACGATATGTTATTTCCCTTAGCGGAAACGCCATGATTCTAGAAGCTCAAGATTATGCTATCCCCTTCTATGAAAAGTTAGGGTTTACCATCACTGACCCAAATGGATTTATGGATGCAGGAATTCCTCATCACGCAATGGCAAAACAATTATAATTTGATCTTTATTCAATAAAGCAAAAGGAAGCTGAGACAGTCTCAGCTTCCTTTTACTTTATTTCTTACCAAAAAGTATGGTTTTATAAAACCGTTAAAAAGTATGCAGCAATATTAAAGTAAATAAATACACTGGTCAAATCGCTTAAAGTAGTAATGAACGGTCCGCTGGCCACTGCTGGGTCAAAACCTAACTTATCCATCAGAACTGGGATAAAACTTCCAGCTAAATTGGCTATGGTTATGGCAAACAACATAGCTATACCAATAACTAATCCTAAAATCATATTCGATTGCCAGATCCCTACAAGCAAGAAAACCGTTATCCCCGTCACTAAGCCTGTAATCAGCCCTGACGACAACTCTGACACGATCATTCGACCAATCGTTCTGGTTTTATCTTCTTTTTCAGCTAATCTCCGAATAGCTACCGCCAGCGATTGTGTTCCAGCATTCCCAGCAGTTCCTGTAATCAGAGAAATAAAGACGGCCAATATACTGACTTCACTGACCATATTTTCATAATTGCTGATCAATGTTGAAGTTCCCATACCAAGGAACAACAATGTTACTAACCAAGGAAGTCTCTTAGAAGCCACCACAAAAGGATTTTCTGATCTTTCATCTACATCGACCCCGGCCAAACCAGAATAGTCGCTCCTTGCTTCTTCATCAATAACATCGATAATATCATCTACCGTAATAATACCAACTAAACGATCTACTAAGTCGATAACAGGAACAGCTAACAGGTCATAGTCACGAATAGTATGGGCGACTTCTTCTTGATCATCAGTCACTTGGACTGAAATCAATCTTGTTCCCATAACGTTTTCTACCAACTCATCATCTTTTCTGGTGATCAGATCTCTTAATGATAAAACGCCCACAAGTTGTCTTTTCGAATTCACTACATATAAATAGTAAATCGTCTCTGCATCTTCAGACTGTTTTTTCACTTCTAGTAAAGCTTCTTTGATCGTCAATCCCGCTGCAATAGAAACAAATTCAGTCGTCATGATCGATCCAGCTGTATTATCTTCATACACTAATAAATCACTAATTTCTTCCGCTTCATCAAGAGGCATCAGATCCAAGTATTCTTTTTGCTGTTCTTGCTCTAACTGATTTAAAATATCTACGGCATTATCTGTATACATCTCACTTAACATATCTGCTGCATATTGAATGTTCATCTCTTGCAGATAATCTTCAATGAATTCTTCATCTTCTTCAATCGTATCAAATAAGTCAGCCATTTCCTCAGGTGAAAGAAAAGCATAGATTTTTTTTCTTTCCTCATTAGCTAATGACAAATAGAATTGTCCTTGATCATAAGTATGTAGCGAAAGAAAGTATCTTCTGAAATTATTGATATCCCCAGCTAATAAATATTCTCTTAAAAATTGCAATTTGTCTTCGATTTTTTCTGAGTTATCGTTCACTAAAATTCTTCCTTTCTACTAGGTAAAGCATGTTTATTGTTGTTGTTTCCAATTTTGAAAATCCTGAGGATAATCAGCGGTGATCGTTACTCTTTCCTTTAAAAATGGATGATAAAATATCAGCTCACGGCAATGTAGCGCTTGTCGTTTGATCCATGGATTCACTTTTCCACCGTAAAGGGTATCGCTGATCAAGGGAAGCCCCATCCAACTGAAATGAACCCTTATTTGATGAGTTCTGCCTGTATGCAATTGAATATCCACCAACGAACTGTCCGAATATTCTTTTTTCACCCAGTATTCCGTTAGCGCAGCTTTCCCGCTTTCATGTACTCGTCTGGTGATGATTGAATCACTTGTGCGAGCAATAGGAGCATCAATGTAACCGTGTGTTTGTTTTAACCGACCAGATACAACTGCTGTATATTTTTTTGTAACTTCTTTATCTCTTAATGCTTGATCGATCAACGCATGAGCATAACGATGTTTAGCAAAGAACATCAAGCCGGATGTATCTCTGTCTAATCTGGTCACTATATGGATAACTTTATTTGAATATTGTTTTCGAATAAAGTAACCTTTTACTCGATTAGCCATCGTATCTTTTGGATGTACATTTGAAGGTATAGAAGCTACTCCAGCCGGCTTATTGACGATCAAAAAATGGTCGTCTTCAAAGACGATATCAATCGGTAAAGCCGAAGGAAGGATATTAGGTGTTCCTTCATCGTCTGGGACCGTAACTTTTACTATATCATTTTTGCTTAATTTATACACTGCATTTACCTCATGGCCGTTCACTTCTATTTTTCCGCCTTGAAATTTTACTTGTGCTAACAAGCCTCTAGAAATTCCTTGATCCTTTAAAAAAGATTTCACTTGTATCAATTGTTCATTTTCATATTGCCATTTAAAGATCATTCTGTTTATTCGCTCCTATAAAACCCGATTCGACACGATTCCAGAAATGGGTATGACGGTATCGAGCAAAATGGATTCGTTCTTTCGCAACACGATAAGATAATTCTACAATATTTTTTTCTGAGGACGTCAAATGATCGATTGTTAAGACAAATCCTTCAGATGTTACTGGTCTCAATGTCAGCCATTCATCGGTAGGAATGATCATTGGAGAACTTAATGTACGAAATACTCGATTATTGATCGACGCTATTTCTGCAATTTGAAGTGCATTGATTCGTGGATGGATCACAGCTCCCCCTACAGATTTATTGTATCCTGTAGAGCCTGTTGGCGTTGAAATACACATTCCATCACCTCTGAACCGTTCAAAAAGCTCATCTTTAATGTACACATCACACACCATCGTTCCATCCAGTCGTTTGATCGTAGACTCATTTAGTGCAAGAAAATGTGCAGGTTCTTTTCTCCCTTGATAAATCGCGGAAACATCTAATAGAGGATAACTGACACTCTCTCCTTTATCTCTTACTAAACTTTGAACTAAATCATCAATCTCATAGTCTCGCCAATCGGTATAAAAACCTAAATGACCTGTGTGAACCCCCACAAAGCGCACTTGATTCAATAAATGGGCATATCGATGAAAAGCAGACAGCAACGTCCCGTCTCCGCCCACTGTAACGACCACATCTGGATTCTTATTGTCTAAAGTCAATCCAGCTTGAAGTGCTGTTTCTCGAAATTGCTTTACCAATGCAACTGATTTATTACTATCATTGCTCACTATTCCTACTCTCACAGTTGCCCTCCTCCTGACTTAGCCATTTTGCTTTATGTTTTATTTTTTAACGAATCTCTTCTCTAATCTGAGACATTTCTTCATCTAATCTGAACGCTGCTTCTGCTGCTCTTTCAAGGCGGGTTCTCAAATCTTCCGGCAAATCATCTTGGTATTTGTAATTCAATGAATGCTCTATCGTTGCCCAAAAGTTCATAGCCAGTGTTCTGATTTGTATTTCTACTAATACATTCTTCTCTCCATCTATCAGTTGTACCGGGTATTCTACAATAATGTGATACGAGCGATACCCGCTATCTTTTTTATGAGAGATGTAATCTTTTTCTTCAACGATCTTCATGTCATTTCGTTTCTTGATCAATGCCACTACGTCCCTTATGTCATCCACAAATTGACACATGATACGCATCCCGGCAATATCTTGCATTTCATATTCTAGACTTTCATAAGAGATATCACGCAACTTCATTTTCCCTAAAACGCTCTCTATGGGTTTTACTCGACCTGTGACGAACTCAATGGGGTTGTGTATATTTTCTGTGTGATATTGTCTTCGTATTCCTCTTAATTTCACTTTCAACTCTTCTACGGCTTGTGAATAAGGCGATAAAAATTCTGACCAGTTTTCAATCATAGCTGCAACCTTCTTTACCTATTTCTTATCGATTTGCTTTCTAATTCTCAATAGTACTAGTTTAACACATTTTAAAACAAAGAAGAAACTTCAAGTCAGTCCCAATTATGGTAAAATACTTTAGATGCGATAAAAAGAAATCATCAATAAGGAGAGAATATTGTGAGCGAAGAATTAGAAATAGAATTTAAAAACCTACTCAGCAAGTCAGAATATAATCAGCTTCTTAACGAGTTCAATGCGAAAAAAAATGATTTTTTTTCACAAGAAAATCATTATTTTGACACTGCAGATAATCGCTTAAGAAAACTGAATTCAGGGCTGAGAATCAGAATGCTGCCGCAAACCGCTGAATTGACTCTAAAAACTCCTCTTGGATTGCATTTGCTAGAAACGACGGACCAGTTGACTTTAGAGGAAGCACACGCTTATTTAGCCGCTGATACCATCAAAAAAGACGGTATGGTAGGAAGAAAATTAACGGAATTGAGCATTATCATAGAAGATTTACATGTTATCGGTTCTTTAAAGACCGTAAGATTTGAAAAAGCTGCACCCGAGGGTCTTCTTGTTCTTGATAAAAGTACCTATGCAGACAAATTAGATTATGAATTAGAATTTGAAGCACAAGATCACCATGAAGGATTATTATTTTTCAATCAGTTTCTAGAAAAACACGCTATCCCAAGAAGAGTCGGAAAGAATAAAATAGCTCGTATGAAAGATGCATTGGACAAAAAGAACGAAATGTGAAGACTAAAAACCTTGTTAGTTGGGGATTCATGTAAAATTTGTGGCAAGTTTGTTACAAACTTGTCTTTTTTTTTCATTTTTTGATTCAGTCCATTATAACTTTTCGTTTATTTTTGATAAAGTGTCTATGTTGCCACAAAGAGTCAAGGCAGACACTAAAAAAAATAAACTATATAAGGTGAAGACATGCTTACTACAAAAAAAATAATTGAATTCTATCTATTTATCAATCCGCTAGAAAAAGAAAGTTTTGAAAATCTTCAAAACATATTAGCTTTTGCTGAAACCAGACAAGAAAAAGTCTCTATTCAAATCATGCCATTATTGAATTTAACGAGTTTTAATCATTATATGTATAAACACAATCTTTCAGAAACAGATTTGACAACTAGAAATAAATTATTTGCTCAAACTTATGACATGTCTTTATCTTTTATTGCTGCTTCTATGCAAGGAAAGAAAAAAGGCCGCAAGTTTTTATTAAACTTGCAAGATGCTGTATTGAATCAAGAACGCACTTATTCTGAAGAGTTGCTTGTAGAAATCGCTGAAAAATCAAAAATTGATGTTCCTATGTTTTTTGACGATAAACAATCTGATTTCGCTAAAACAGCTTTTTCTGCTGATCAAAAAGTAGCGCGAGACATGAAAGTTGAAACTTCTCCTTCTTGTGTGATGTTCAATGAATCTCTATATGAGTATGGTCTATTGTTAGAGCATGAAGTTTCTTATTCTTTACTAAATAACTTATACGACATCTCTCCTAACCAATTAGACACTGTAATGGAAAAAAATACGTTCCCAACATTAAGAGTTTTAAACTAACTGATAGGCTAACACTGAAGACTTCTAGCAGAATCTAGAAGTCTTCTTTCTGTTTTTGATAGAAGGTCTCACTGAATTCTTTTTGCTTTGTCCATAGATTTTTTTGACTGTAAGATTTTTTGCACAAATAGACCAAAAGGAAACGAACAGCTACGTCCATTTCCTTTTGGTCTATCTATAGTTGGCATTGGATTTATTATGCTTTTACTTCTTTTACCAAAGCTTCCAATTCATTTAATCGTCTCTCAAAAACTGTCATAGCTTTTTGGATATAGTCTTTTTCTGTCATATCTACACCAGCTTTTTTCATGACTTCAATCGGGAAGTCACTGTTACCAGATTTTAGATAAGTCAGGTATTTATCTAATGCTCCCTCTTCTCCGCTGATGATTTTATCTGCTAAAGCAGTAGCTGCAGAAAATCCTGTTGAATATTGATAAACATAATAGTTGTAGTAGAAATGTGGAATACGAGACCACTCGTAAGCAATCTCAGGATCTTTTTCTACTGCCGGTCCATAATAACGTGCATTCAACTCTCCGTAATAGTTTGTTAAAAATTCGGCTGTCAAAGGTGTTCCTTTTCTAGCTTCTTCATGTATCGTATGTTCAAATTCAGCGAACTGAGTCTGACGGAATATCGTTCCTTTGAATCCATCTAAATAATGATTTAAAATGTACACGCGCACTTTTGGATCAGTCACTGTTTGAAGCAGATATTCTGTTAAGATGTTCTCATTTGTTGTAGAAGCAATTTCAGCTAAGAAAATAGAATAATCACCGTATACATATGGTTGATTTTTTCTAGTAAAGTAACTGTGAGCACTATGGCCTAATTCATGCACTAATGTATACAGGTTATTTAAAGAATCATGCCAATTCAATAAAATATAAGGGTTTGTTTCATAAGCTCCTGATGAATAAGCACCGCTTCGTTTTCCAGCATTTTCCACCACGTCGATCCACCGGTTTTGGAATGCTTCTTTTAGTACAGATTCATATTCTTTTCCAAGAGGTTGAAGAGCCTTAAGCGTTTCTTCTTTAGCTTCTTCATAAGTGTACTTGATTCCAGCTTCTCCAGTGATAGGTGTATACATATCATACATATGCAGCTCGTCTACTTCCAGCAACTCTTTTCGAAGAGCTACATAACGATGAAGCAACGGCAAATGGTCTGATACTACTTCAATCAAATTGTCATGGACCGATTCTGGAATATGATTGTTCGCTAGAGCTGCCTCTCTGGCAGAACCATAATGATGCACTTTTGCATTATAATTATGGTATTTCACATTTGACCCTAGTGTACTAGCAAAGGTGTTTTTTAATCCTTTATACACACTGTAAAGCTTTTTGAAAGCCTGTTCTCGAACTGAACGGTTTGTACTTTCCATTAACTCTCCAAATACCCCATGAGATAGTTGGACATCTTCGCCATCTTCATTTTTTATAGTAGGGAATTGGATATCTGCATTGTTCAACACACTGAACGTTTTACTTGAAGCTCCAAATATTTCGCTAGCTCCTGCCAACAATGCTTCTTCATTAGCAGATAATATATGATCTCGATTATCTGTCATTTGATCAATAAAGTGACGATAAACAGCTAGTTCTTTATTCTCTTCAAAATAGCTGTTTAGTTGATCTTCAGGAATTTCCAGCACTTCTGGTTCAAACCAAGCCATGGCTTCTCCTGATTTTGCTGCTAGTAAAGAGGCAGAATCATACATTCCTTGATACTTAGAATCAGCTGTATCTTGATCATTTTTTAAATGCGCGTATACATAAACTGTTTCAAGTTTATTAGTAACCTCTAACAATGTTTCTACGGCCTGTTGGAAAGTTGTTGCACCTTCTTGTAATTTACCTTTAAAATCGGTTATCTTAGCTAAGCTTTCTTCTACATCTCGGTAAGCTTCTTCAAATTCAGCATCTGAATTAAAAATAACCGTTAGATCCCAAGTCAATTCTTCTGGTACTTCCTGTCGTTTTGGTAATTTGTTTGCTTCACTCATAGCGTATAACCTCCTAAATTTTCATCACTTTCTAATCTTAACATAATTTTCACATAAAAAAAGTGAGAGAATCAATTTTTTATTTTTGAACGCACTTTTTTATCTAATTTTTCAAATTCATCTAACTTTTCTCTTTCGTTTCTATAACTATACGGAATATTGATGATCAGCCATTCAGTTGAAGTCAATGGAATGATGACATCCTTTTTTTCTAATGCTGACAAGTAAGAACTGAAAATCCTTTCTTTCGTTGGATCTTCAATGAAGGGAGATAAATAAAAATCGATTTCTTGATTTTTCTTCATGTCTTGTATTTTTGTATCGAATTCTTTCTTTGAAAAAATTTCTCCGTCTCCTTTTTCTTTTATCCATTCCAGAAGAATCGTTTTCCAGAAATGAGGAATCGTTTTAATGATCCATTCGTTTTCTATCGGTATGTATGCTTCTTTAGGTAGTGAAATCAGGGAATAACCGTGATAATAAATATATTTTTGAAATTCGATCATTTTTGGATTTTGATATAGTCTTCCTTTTATTAAATACTCATGGCTTTTTTGATAAGAAAAGCTTTTAGTTATGTTACGAGTCTGAATGGTTGATTCAGGCTTGCGAAATAGTTTTCTTAATCCATGAAAATCAACAATCATTTGCCTTTTTTTAAAATAGCCGCCTGGCTGGTCAACAGATATGTTTGCATAGACTTCAAATAATTTCTTGTCTTCTCTCAAACAAATAAAATAGATACCTAACATAGAATGACTTCTCAAAAAAACCTGTTGAAAAGGAGTCAACTGTTTTTTTAGTTGAAATTTACTGCCAGCTATCCATAAGACTTCGTAGCCATTTTTTTGATACCCGGCTGTTCGTTTCAGCATTTTTTCGATTGATAACGAGCTGCACTGAAATTCTATAGCCACTGGGTTGTCTTCATCTGGCCAAATCAACAAATCAGGTCTTTGCTTTAATTCTGGTAAGTAAGCTTCTAGTTGACAAGGTATCTTCTCATTTGTGAACCATTCAAATAATAATTTTTTTCCTGCTAAATGTTCCTGAGTCTCTCCCTCTGAAAATAAAGAACAGGTACTGTTTGTGAAATGAGCAAAATGCGCTTGGATTATTTTACCATTTTTTAAAAAAACTTTTTCATGACAACCTGGGCAGAAATAAGTCTGTTGTTTTCCTTTATCGACTTGGTCTGCAGTAATATGTTCATTATTGATCGTTAAAGCCACATACATCTTCACCACTCCTTAATTCGTATTGAGCCATTATGATAATATGCGCGAAAAAAAGGAGTTTCCTTATTTAAAAACATAAAAGATGAGGTACTTCAATTAGTTTGAAGTACCTCATCTTTTATTCTGTATTATTTAAAAAAGTAACGAAGTGTTTCTAAAGCACTTCTTTCAATGATCGGTTTTCCATACTCTCCCAGAACACCGCTAGTAATATTTGTTTTTCTAGCAAATTCAAGTACTAAAGCCGTTTCGCGTTCCATATTAAAAATTTGCGCCTCTTCTGTAAAGATAAGAATTTCTAAATAGTAGCGATCGTTGTAATAATAAACGTTGGACACAGAGTTATTCAAATACAATATTTTTGATAAACTGATTAAATCTTCAAAATCGTCAAATACCACGACTAACTCTTCCGTTTGATTAGATGGATCACTTAAATACATATCGATTTCATCCATATCGGTATCTAGATTTTGATTATCAGAAGTAATTCGGTCTTGAATGTATTGAGTAATCTCATCTTTACTGAAGTTTTCAGCATCAGATAAGTCCAAATTGTCAGCAGAAGGGCCTTCTTTACTAATAAATAATTCAAGTCCATTCCCTTTAGGTAAAACTTGAAAAGTTATGGCATCAGATTCATGGAATTGTTCATCAATATCTACTTCTTCTAAAATGCTGTAAAAGAAATTTTCAATTTGTTTACGATTTCCTAAGAGGTCTAAAAATTTAATTCCTCTTTCTTCTAAATCAGAATTATCGATCTCTACTCGAATGGTATCTTCATTAATTCGTTCCATTTCCATAGTCTTGCACCTACTTTCTATGCAATTCCATTGAATTGCTAGCTAAAAGCTCAATTGTATCTATAAATTTATTGTATAGGAAATTATTTAAATGTAAAGTCAAAAAACCGGAAACTTCCTAACTGAAGAGTAAAAAAAATAGAGCTGGACCAATAGTATTGGTTCGAGCTCTGTTAAATTTTTCATCTTTTATATAGATAGTAGGAATCCATATTTTTACTCAAAGTTTATAGACACGACATTCCTATGAGCAGTTATACTTTGCTTGACCTTCTTTGTTCAAATTCCTGCGATAAGTTGTGCTTTTTGCAATTCCAACGCACGCACTTCTCTTGGCAAGAAACGACGAATCTCATCTTCGTTATAGCCAACTTGCAGACGTTTTTCGTCTACCATAATCGGACGACGCAACAATCCAGGATTTTCTTGGATCACATCATACAATTCTTGTAAACTCATATCATCTAAATCAATGTTTAATTCTTGGAAAGCTTTTGAACGAGTTGAAATAATTTCTTCCGTGCCGTCTTCAGTCATACGCAAAATAGATTTGATTTCTGTAATCGTCAATCCTTCAGAAAAAATATTTCTTTCTACATAAGGAATATCATTTTCTTCTAACCATGCTCTCGCTTTTCGACATGAAGTGCAGCTTGGTGATGTAAATAAAGTAACCATATGTATTCTCTCCTTTGTAATGAGCTAGTTTTTTTATCATTGGTTGATGTCTCATTTGCTAACTTACAAGGATTATTATAACGAATGATTTATGTAAAGTCTACCCCTTTTTGACATTTTTTTGTCAAATTTAGTTATTATTTTTGTATATTTTAGTCACTTTTATTATCCTGTTCACAACATTTATTTACAAACCCTTTAAAATCAACGTTTTTTTATACTTGTGTATATTTGTAATGATTATAAATAAGTTATTATTCTATTCTGAGTTTTTTATTCTTTAAATAAAAAACCTCTAAACATCAGCTTTCGTAAAACGATTCCATTTTCATATGATCTGTTTCATAAATGGTCTTTATCTATTTTCATTAAATAATTTTTGTATTTATTTATAGGAAGAGATATATTTCCAAGGTTTTAAGGAATTATTTCCTATTTTTCATAACAAATGGACCTTTTTTTGTTATGATATTTAAGAAGCAAGAATTGTATAGATACAGGGAGTGTAATAAATGACAAAAACTATTTTTTCAGGTATTCAACCTAGTGGTACACCTACCATAGGGAACTATATTGGGGCGATGAGACAATTTATTCCTTTACAAGAAGAGTTTAATTGTTTCTACTGCATCGTTGATGAACACGCTATAACTGTTCCTCAAGATCGCCTGCAATTGAGAAAGCAGACAAAAAGTTTAGCTGCTTTATACTTGGCTATTGGATTAGACCCAGAAAAAGCTACAGTATTTATTCAATCAGAAGTTTCTGCTCATGCAGAAGCTGCTTGGATCGTTCAATGCAACACCACGATTGGGGAACTCGAACGAATGACTCAGTTCAAGGACAAATCTGCCAAAAATGGGAAAGCTGGCGTTTCTGCTGGACTACTCACTTATCCTCCATTAATGGTAGCAGATATCATTTTATATCAGGCTGACTTGGTCCCTGTTGGAGAAGACCAAAAACAACATTTGGAGTTAACACGTGATTTTGTCGAACGATTCAATAATCGTTATGGAAACAACAATACTATTTTAACGTTGCCTGAAGTTCACATTCCAGAGGCTGGCGGTAGAATCATGAGCTTACAAGATCCAACTAGAAAAATGAGTAAATCGGATGAAAATCAAAAAGGATTTATCTCAATGTTGGATGAACCTAAAGTGATACGAAAAAAAATCAAAAGTGCCGTTACAGATTCTAGCGGAGTTATTGAATATGATAAAGAGAATAAACCAGGAGTTTCTAACTTGTTGACGATTTATTCTTCTTTCACAAATGAACCTATCGATACGATTGTTAAGCGCTATGAAGGCGTAGGTTACGGTCAATTTAAAGAAGATTTGGCTGAAGCTGTTGTTGCTGTATTAGAGCCTATCCAACAACGCCATGATGAATTATTGGTATCAGAAGAATTAGATTTTATTTTAGATAAAGGTGCTGAAGAAGCAAGATTTGTAGCTAATAAAACCCTTAGAAAAATGAAAAATGCTGTTGGACTAGGCAGAAAAAGATAAAAAAAGACTGAACAAAGTTGCTCACCCAATGCTGGGTTACTCTTTGTTCAGTCTTTATTCTTAATAAATTAAATGCACTAATTCTTCTTTAGTGATATCGCCAAAATATTTCTTGATGTCTATCTCATCAAAAACTGCAGAAATCGTTTTAGCTTCATACTTAATACCTGTTAATTTTTCTTCTACATCAGAAATTTCACCTAAACCAAAGAAATCTCCGTATATTTTGACTTCTTGAATGATTCCTTTTTCAACATTTAATTTCACATCGATAGAACCAATCGCAAATCGTTGACTTCTTTCAATATCAAAGTCAGGCGACTTTCCATAATTCCATTCCCAGTTGCCCGTGTATTGTTTTGCGAACTCTTCTATTCTTTCCCAATCTCTTTCTGTTAATTTGAATTCTTTAATTTCATCAACAGTTTCAACGTCAAAAATGTTCAACAACAATTTTTCACGGAATTGTTTCGTATTCATAAATTGGTATTCGTCAGACATGAACGGTTTGATATTCGTCACACGACTTCTGACAGATTTTATCCCCTTAGACTCTAGTTTTTCTTTTTTAGGTTTCAATGCTTTTACTACTGCATCAATCTCACTGTCAAACATGATTGTTCCGTGCGCAGTCATACGTCCATTTTTTGAGTACATCGCATTTCCAGAGAATTTTTGACCATTGATCAGCAAATCATTCCGGCCTTTTAGTTCTGCCCCTTCCACTCCTATTTTGTGAAGAGCTGTGATTACTGGTTCCGTGAACTTACTGAAGTTACGGAAAGAATTACCATCGTCTTTTGTAATAAAACAGAAAGACAGATTCCCAAAATCATGATAAACAGCACCGCCGCCGGAAAAACGACGAACGACATGGATGTTGTTTTGTTCTACATAATCACGGTTGACTTCTTCATAAGCATTTTGGTTTCTTCCAATAATAATTGAAGGCTCATTAATGTAGAACAACAAAATCGGCTCATCAAGATGAACTTCATTCAATAAATAGTATTCAATCGCCAAATTCAATCTTGGATCTGTTATTTCTTCACCATTACGCTCGTTTTTCACATAATACACGTTACATTCCTCTTTTCTCATATTCACTACATCATACCATCAAATAAATCTTTTTACATTGTTACTTTATACTACGATCACTAAATCCTTTTCGGCTAAGATAACCTCTTTGGAACCGAATTCTGTGATGGCTTGTTCTTTTAACAAAGTTAAATCTCCGTTTTGAGGCAAGTGAGTCAAAACCAATTTTTCAACATGAGTTTCTTTTGCTATTCTTCCTACCTCAGTAGCCGTCATGTGCACACGATGATTTTCCATTCCATGAAAGAAATTAGTATCTGCTAATAAAAGGTGCGCTTCTTTTGCAAAGGGAATAAAGCCTTCCAAATAGCCTGAATCAGCTGTGAACACAAGTGTTTTTCCAGTCTTTATCTCTTTAATACGTAAAGCAAAACAAGGTACTGGGTGCAATGTTTTCATAGCTGTTACTTCAAACGGACCGATCGTAAAAGGGTCATTTTCTCGATAAGCTATTCCTTTTGAAACACGATCCATTGTCAATCGATCAAAATTCACTTTATCCTCTTCATGACCATAAATTGGAACAATCGGAGAACGCTTCTCTCCTGTACCTTTCAATTGACGAGTAAATTGGAAAACCCCCAGATCCGCTATATGATCATGGTGATAATGAGAAATCAAAACAGCATCTACGTCTAAAGGATCTACATGATTTTCTAATGCGATCAATGACGCACTTCCTGCATCTAGCCATAAATGATAATCATCTGCTGCAATTAAATACGAGCTGGTTCCTTCATTTTTTATTGGGTAACCTCCCCAATAACCTAAAATCGTCAGTTCCATCCTCTTACCTCCTAGTTTTAATTTATATTCACTTTAGTCCAACATGGTTTAAAAATCAAAACTGCCGTTTCTTACAGATTTCCGTTTCTCAACGATTATAAATCAACATTACCCTTTAAAATTAAATTCACAAACACTACTTTACAGCATTTAAGAAAATTATGAAACGAAAAAAACATTCAAATCATTAAATTTGAATGTTTTCTTATTTTCCATCATGCATTAAAGACAATTTTGTTTTTTTATTACTTCAACCAATTTCTCCCCGATTTCGTTCCCTTGTCTGATACAGTGGTTTAAGCCGAAACCTTCTAACCCGTTTCCGCCAATTAAGACACCAGGATACTTCTCTTCCAACATAGGACCAACGACTTCTCTCATCGTTTCTTCTTGGTTAACAGAAAAATGAGGAATAGCATCTGGCCAACGCTTGATGATACGATAATTTGGTTTTTCAGTTACCCCGAGAATGATTTCCAGATCGGTTAAGATTTTTTCCTCAATCTCTTTATTGCTTAGTGAAACAATCATATCTTCACCTTTACGTCCAAAATTCACTCCAAGCAATACTTCTTTAGAATTGTATAGGCTAGGCCATTTTTTCCCTAAGAAGACAATTGAAGAAACAAAAGAATCATTTCTTCGTGGAGTCAATATCCCAAAACCGTTAGGGTAATTCTTGATTGTTTCTGGATTAAAGCTAAAAACAATATATCCCACGGAAGCCGCTTTGATTTGTGAGAATTGTTTATTCAATTCTTTGTCCTTAAACAATTTTGTATACTCAGTTGTAGGTGTTGCCACACAAATCGCACCTACACGTACTTCTTCTTTAAGATTTATATTGAGAATATATGTGTTTTCGATTCCAGGTTGGATTTCAACTACTTTTTTGCTGTATTGAATATGAGGCTTCAGTATTTCTTCAAGTTTATTTGTTAATATAGAAAGACCTTGAGCAAATGTTGCGTAGTTCCCTGAACGATCTTCTAATTCAGGATGCTCTTGCAAAGCTTTTTCGATAGTTCCATACTTTTGTTCTAACTCAAAAATAATTTCGCGAGTAGCTTTAACTCCCATATCATCGATATCGTTGGCATAAACTTTTGAAAAGAATGGTTCTAACATCAGCTCGACGATTTCATCACCAAGTCTTCTTTTCAAAAAACTGCTTACTTCCATATCTTCTTTTAACTGTTCGGGCTGCAAAAAACGATCCTTAAAAGTAGCCACTTTTCCATTAAAAGAAAGCATTTTACTTTTCCAAACATCCATTTTATTCATCGGAATACCTTTATATGTCGGAAAAGGACTATGGTGCAACTCGTTATAATAAAACAAATCTTGTTTACCGCCTTCGTTATAAACAAGCTGATTTGTCAGACCCAATTCTTTAATCAATTCTAAAGCTTCTGGATAACGAGTATCAATAGATTCTGCCCCTAAATCCAGGTATTGATTTTCAACTTTCATGCTGTAGATTTTACCGCCGACTCTAAGAGAACTTTCTAAAATAATCAGTTCAAACGGTAAATTTTCCGCTTCAATTTTTTGTTTAATACGATAAGCAGCTGTCAGACCAGTTATACCTCCACCGATCACTGCAATCCTTTTTTTTGCTCGCTTCATGCTTTTATCACCTGCCAACAACTCGAATTCATTTACCAACAACCTTCTCTAAAAATACTTACTCTATTAACCATTTAGAGTTTTGACTCATATTTTTTACTAGTCGAATGCAATACTTTTTACTGTTTCAGCATCTAATCGTTTAACTACTTCAGTCATCAACTTGACTGTATTTGTATAGTCTTCTTCATGGATAACAGATGTATGAGAGTGCAGATATCGTACCGGCACAGTTACAGCTAAAGAGGGTATTCCATTATGAGAAACGTGCTGGCTTCCAGCATCGGTTCCTCCGCCCATTATGACTGTCAATTGATACGGTATATTCAATTCTTCTGCAACATTAATCACGAAGTCGCGCAATCCTTTATGAGCTACCATTGAGGCGTCATATAGAATAATTTGGGGACCTTTCCCTAATTTTGAGTCGGCTTCTTTAGATGTCATACCTGGTGTATCACCAGCGGTTCCAGTATCTAATGCAAAAGCAATATCAGGATTTACTAAATGAGTAGCCGTTTTTGCTCCACGCAATCCCACTTCTTCTTGGACATTCCCTACTCCATAAGCTATGTTAGGATGGTCTGATTGGCTCAGATTTTCCAGAACTTTCAACGTTACAGCTGTTCCAATACGATTATCCCAAGCTTTTGCTAGTAAAAACTTCGAATCGTTCAATCTTCTAAACTCCGTATAAGGAGTAATCATATCTCCCAATTTTATACCCCATGAAGCAACCTCTTCTTTACTTTCAGCTCCTATATCAATAAACATATCTTTTATATCATAGGCTTTTTCACGTACTTCTTTTGTGAGAACATGAGGCGGTTTGCATCCAATAACTCCATGGACAATCTTTCCAGAAGCGGTAGTGATCTCTACTTGCTGGGCTAACATGACATTTGCCCACCAGCCGCCTAAAGGAGTGAAGCGAATAAAACCATCATCTGTAATAGAAGTCGCCATAAAGCCCACTTCATCCAAATGACTGGCAAAAAGAATCTTGGGTCCTGATTGATCCCCTGTTTTTTTAGCAATAATACTCCCTAAATTATCATATGTAATCGAGTCTGCAAGAGGTTCTGCATACTTTTTGAATACTTTACGAACTTGTTCCTCATTTCCCGGAACTCCTTTAGCATCCGTTAGTTCTTTTAAAAAACCGACATCTGTATTTACCAAATCGGACCCCTCCATCTGTTTTTCACATCATCCTCTTTATTATATCATGTATTATTTCCTTTTGGTTAAATACCGCCGAATAAAATTTATTTAATTGTGAACATACAGTTATAACGTTAAGAAAAGTTCTTTAAATCGCTCCAAGAACTTATGTTATGCCTCTTTGAAACTACAATTTCTTCTATAATATACTGATATTTCTTTTTTAAATCTCTTTATTTGTCTTTATTATTCCATAGATTAAAAAAATATTTATTCAAAAAATCCGAAATTATTTTCTCGTATTGAGAAAATAATTTCGGATGCGACAGCAATTAAGCTTTTTCTACTTCTCTTATGTGAGTTGTGTGTTCTGGTTGAATTTCATCACTCAGCATCTTATCTACTATTAAAAAGAGAATCGGCAATAAAATATCGTCCGCATAACCTGCTAGTGGGATAAAATCAGGGATGATATCTATTGGGCTGATGATATAAAGAATAATCCCTAATACAGCAAGTTTCTTTTTACCTTTTACATTTGAGTTGAAAAGCGCCAGACATAATGACTTGATCTTGTTTATAGGAGTTTTTACAACTTTTTTTCTCATTTTCATTGTACATTGTCCTTTGCCTATAATATTTTACAGCAAAGAAAGAATAACCTTCAGCTTCTTTGCTATGAACTTATTATATGCTACCAGACAATATAAATAATCAGACTAAAGAATGACTTTTGAACTTAAAGTAAGCTACTTTATTATGTCAGCCCATTTGTAGGTATACTCTGCTCCAACGGGATGAGCAATAATACCCTTTACTTTGTCTTTTTGTAAAACAGCTTTATATTCCTGATAAATCGGAGCAATCACACCTTCATTCAATAATTGTCTTTCAGCTTCCAACAATAATTTCCAACGTTCGCCTGGCGATACTCCAATCGATTCTGCATTTGAAATGAGCGCATCATAACTTTCACTCGAGAAACTGGTATTATTATTTCCGTTATTTGTCGTAAATAATTCTAAAAAATTGATAGGATCTGCATAGTCTGCTCCCCAGCCAGCTAACTGAATATCATAGTTTTGTTCTTCATCTGCCGTCAATCGAGCGTAAAAAGGTTTATTCGAAATATTGATCTGCAAGTTAGGAAAAACGTCCATTAAATTCTTTTGCAGATAGACCAGTGAATCTCTTCCTACTTGAGTATCATCTCCAATAATTTCCAATGAAAGTTTTTCTGCACCCAACTCTTCCAGTCCCTTTTCAAACAATTCTACTGCTTCTTGTCTGCTATAAGGCATCAAATAGCCATTCTGTTTTCTAAAATCTGTCCCAGTCTCAGGATCATAAGCAAAGCTTTCAGGAATTAAACCGTCTGCTTCGATTGATCCATTTTGCAAGACCTTTTCAACAAAACCTGATTTATCGATTGCTTTAGCTAATGCTTTTCGAATATTTTTGTTTGCTAAAGGAGTCGGTTCTCCGTTTTTACTTTGATTAAATTTCAAATAATACACAGAAGAAGTCGGGATATATTCCAACTCTGGATGGTTCTTTTCTAATTCAATGAATTCACCTGTTAACATGATATGATCTACTAGATCATTATTGTACAAATTCAATGCTGTGTATGTCTCTTTTACTACATCAACATTGATGGTGTTCAACTTAACTGAGTCGCTATCCCAGTACTGCTCATTTTTTTCATATACCCAGCTCAATCCTGAGCCATCCCACTCTTTTAATACAAAAGGTCCATTGTATAGGAGTGTCTCGCTCGACTTGGCATACTCATAGCCCATTTCTATTACAAACTCTTCTTTTTGCGGGAAAAAAACTGGAAGAGTCAGCAAATTGCTGAAATAAGTGAAAGGTTTTGTTAATTCTACTTGCAGCGTTTTATCGTCCAGAGCTGTTACACCAAGTTCTTTTGGAGCCGATTCTCCGGATATTACAGCACTGGCATTTTTTACAATTTCCTGTATCAAATGGCTGCCGACACCTTTCGTTTCAGGATCAACTAACCGTCTCCAGGCAAACACAAAATCATGTGCCGTGACCGGTTCTCCGTTTGACCATACAGCCTCTTCTTTGATTTTGAATGTATAGATCAGGCCGTCATCACTAATAGCAGGTTCTTCTGCTGCCATACCAAGAACGATCTCACCATCCTTTCCTTGACGATAGAGCCCTTCAAAAACATTGTTCATCACGTTTCCGCTAACGATATCTCGCTGCATGACCGTATCCATTGTGGGTATTTCAGATGACTCTGTCAAATTTAGTACATTCTCATTATTGTGTCTGTTCGTATACTCTTCTGTTAAATATGGGTTACCAGATTGTTTCTCACAAGCCCCCATAAAAATCAGGACAGCTACTAACGGCACAAAGAAGTTTTTCATTTTTTTAGCGCTTTTCATTTTACATTCTCCCTAATCTAAAAGACCATCTTACCAAATAGTTTGGTTTGCCTCTATTCTACCCTATTGATATTATCATCAAACTTTAGTGCTTACAATGCTTTATTGAACAGTTCAAAAAAACTACTGATAAAAGATATTTGCGATTACGCAAGGTAACTTACTGTACAAAAAAAGCACCTTCTTTTTAGAAGGTGCTTTTAAAATCGATTTATTTGTTTAAAGCTGATTTAGCTTGGTCAGCCAAAGCTGTAAATGCTGCTGCATCTGTAATAGCGATGTCAGATAACATTTTACGGTTGATGTCGATTCCTGCAAGTTTAAGACCATGCATTAATGTGCTATAGCTCATGTCGTTCATGCGAGCAGCTGCATTGATACGTGTGATCCATAATTTACGGAAGTTACGTTTTGTAGTACGACGGTCTCTGTATGCATACAAGTAAGATTTCATTACTTGTTGGTTAGCTACTTTGAATAAAGTATTTTTAGAACCGTAATAACCTTTTGCTAATTTTAAAACTTTTTTACGACGTTGGCGTGTTACTGATCCACCTTTTACACGTGGCATAATAATTTCCTCCTTTAAGCAATCCCTTAATAGGAAAACTTAACAAAATATAATTTTAATTGTTCCCTGTTACAAGAGAATTTTCTATCGTTATGAAACGAATTATTTCATTTGTGAAACCATTTGACGAATACGTTTGAAATCACCTTTTGAAACCATTGCTGATTTACGTAATTTACGTTTTTGTTTTTGTGATTTGTTTGCAAACATATGGCTCGTTTTAGCGTGATGACGTTTTAATCCGCCATTACCTGTTCTTTTGAAACGTTTTGCTGAACCACGGTGTGTTTTTTGTTTTGGCATCTGTATATCCTCCTAAAGTCTTCTTACTTATCAGTAGTTTGAGGTGCTAACATCATAAACATGCTGCGACCTTCCATTTTAGCTGCTGTTTCTAAAACAGCGATATCAGCTACTTCTTTATAGAAACGATCAAGAACTTCTTTACCGATTTCTTTATGTGTAATAGCACGCCCTTTGAATCGGATAGAAGCTTTCACTTTATCGCCTTTTTCAAGGAACTTACGTGCGTTACGAAGTTTCGTATTAAAGTCACCAATATCAATAGTTGGACTTAAACGAACTTCTTTTACACTAATGGTTTTTTGGTTCTTACGAGCTTCGCGTTCTTTCTTTTGCTGTTCGTATTGATACTTACCATAGTCCATTATACGAGCAACAGGTGGTTTTGCATTTGGAGAAACAACAAGTAAGTCTAAGTTTGCATCTTCAGCAATCTTTAATGCTTCACTTTTTGATATCACACCAATTTGTTCACCATCGCTACCAATAACTCGCAATTCATGTGCACGAATGTTTTCATTTAACATCATATCTTTTGCTATGGTCATTCACCTCCGTAAAATTTGAGAGAAAGATCAGCAGAAAAATAGACGAGTTCATTTCTGAACCCGCCCATAAATAAATACGTACTTACGCCGCGCGTAAGACATCTTCGTTTATATCTAGCCCAGAGACTTTTCGTCACCTAAGGCGAGAAGCGGGTGCTTCTGCTTTGTTTTCTCAACTTCTATATTATATGATTATTTGAGTTGAATGTCAACACCTTTTTCGAAGATAGAACTATTTATCGTGCTGCTTTACCAAATGTTCTAATCTCATCACCAATCATTTGCATGAATGCATCTAGCCCTTGTACATGTGTTTCTTTATGTCCGTATCTGCGGACTGTTACAGATTGATCCTTCAATTCGTTGTCTCCAACAACAATTTGGTAAGGGATTTTTTGAGTTTGAGACGCACGAATTTTATATCCCATTTTTTCATTTCGATCGTCTAATTCTACTCGCATTCCCATTTTTTGCATACGTTCTTTGATCTCAGATGCATATCCAGTGTGCAAGTCTAAGTTCACTGGAATAATAGTTGCTTGTACTGGTGCTAACCATGTTGGAAAAGCTCCTTTATATTCTTCGATCAAGTAAGCTACAAAACGTTCCATAGTAGAAACAATTCCTCTGTGGATAACGACTGGACGGTGGTTGTTTTCTCCATCTTCTCCTACATATGTTAAATCAAAACGCTCTGGAAGCAAGAAGTCTAATTGAATAGTTGATAACGTCTCTTCAATTCCAATTGCTGTTTTTACTAAAACGTCTAGTTTGGGGCCGTAGAAAGCAGCTTCACCTTCAGCTTCAAAGTACTCTAATTCCATATCATCCATAGCCGCTTTAAGCATTGCTTGAGCTTTGTTCCACATTTGATCGTCATCATAATATTTTTCAGTATTGTTAGGATCACGATAACTTAAACGGAAACGGTAATCAGTAATATCAAAGTCATCATAAACAGCCAACATCAATTCTAATGTTCGTTTGAATTCATCTTGAATTTGATCGGGGCGCACAAAGGTATGTCCATCATTCAAAGTCATTTCACGAACCCGTTGCAGTCCTGATAAAGCTCCACTCTTTTCGTAACGGTGCATTTGACCAAGTTCAGCAATGCGGATCGGCAATTCGCGGTAACTGTGAATGTCGTTTTTATAGACCATCATATGGTGAGGACAGTTCATCGGACGTAAAACAAGCATTTCTCCGTCTCCCATGTCCATCGGCGGAAACATATCTTCATGGTAGTGATCCCAGTGACCAGAAGTTTTATACAAGTTCACATCAGCCATAATCGGTGTATACACATGTTGGTACCCTAAGCTGACTTCACGATCCGTGATGTAGCGTTCGATCGTACGACGAATCGTAGCACCTTTTGGCAGCCAGAATGGCAGACCTGAACCAACTTCAGGCGAGATCATAAATAAGTCGAGTTCTTTTCCTAATTTACGGTGATCACGTTGTTTCGCTTCTTCACGCATTTGCAAGAATTCTTTCAAATCTTTCTTGTCAAAAAATGCAGTACCGTAAATACGTTGCATCATTTTGTTGTCAGAATTCCCTCTCCAATAAGCTCCTGCTAGTGACAACAGTTTGAAGACTTGGATACGTCCAGTTGAAGGCACGTGAACTCCACGGCACAAGTCTACGAAATCCCCTTGGTCATAGACAGTAATGATGTCGTCCTCCGGAAGTGCAGTAATCAGTTCTACTTTATAAGGATCTTCTTTAAACAACTCTAATGCTTCTGCCCGAGAAACTTGTTTGCGAACGATCGGATTATTTTCTTTAACGATTTTCATCATTTCTGCTTCGATTTTAGGCAGGTCTTCTTCAGTGATCGGTTGTTCAGTATCTGTATCGTAGTAAAAACCAGTCTCAATAGCTGGTCCTACACCAAAATGGATATCTGGGTATAAACGGCGTAGAGCATTTGCCATCAAATGAGCTGTAGAATGACGCAAAATTTGTAATGCATCATCGTGTTCCGGTGTCACGATTTCAATGTTTCCATCAACTTCCAATGGACGATCATAGTCCACCAATTCTCCATTGAATTTACCAGCAAGTCCTTTTTTAGAAAGACTTTTACTGATGCTTGCTGCGATTTCTTGTGTTGTTGATCCAGAAGGAAATTCTTTTACTGCTCCATCTGGGAATGTTACGTTAATAATTGACATATTGCGTTCCTCCATATCCTGTAGTAGATTTCGTTGAAATACGTTTAGAAAAACAAAAAGTCCCATTTATGATTCATACAAATCATAAATGGGACGTCAAATTTACGTGGTTCCACCCAAGTTTAGCTCATATACTTACATTTGTAGGTATAAGGGCTCTCTTGGCTAAATAACGCTAGCTAAACGGCTGGATGCTACTTATAGTTCACATCCGCTCTCGAAAGTGGTCAATACAAGTCCATTTTAGGAAATTCTCAGCAAAACTTTCCCTCTCTGTAAAACGTGCCGCTTCTATTGGTGTCTTTCTCAACGATTTTTATATCACATACATTAAACCACGTTTAACATTTAGGCGCAAGTATTTTAAGAAGATTTTTTTGAGTGCTACAATGATCTGAATTATTTATTCTGGTGATTAACCGATTTTTTCTTTATTATTCAAAAAAAAAAA